>NZ_JAJNJL010000001.1:0-704010 GCF_022386055.1 Mammaliicoccus sp. Q-M61 | reverse complement strand
GTCATAGCTTAACTTCCTATTAAAGCCAAGAGATAGCCCAAGTCGTAGCTTAACTCCTGAATAAAGCCAAGAGATAGCCCAAGTCGTAGCTTAACTTCTAACTTAAGCCAAGAGATCACCCAAGTCGTAGCTTAACTTCTCACTTAAGCCAAGAGATGGCCCAAGTCGTAGCTTAACTTCTGAATAAAGCCAAGAGATGGTCCAAGTCATAGCTTAACTTCTGAATAAAGCCAAGAGATGGTTCAAGTCATAGCTTAACTCCTAAATAAAGCCAAGAGATGGCCCAAGTCGTAGCTTAACTACCTAATAAAGCCAAGAGATGGTCCAAGTCGTAGCTTAACTTCTGAATAAAGCAAAGAGATGTCTCAAGTCGTAGCTTAACTACTGAATAAAGCCAAGAGATAGCCCAAGTCGTAGCTTAACTACGGAATAAAGCCAAGAGATGGTCCAAGTCGTAGCTTAACTTCTGAATAAAGCCAAGAGATTGCCTAACTCATAGCTTAACTTCTAACTTAAGCCAAGAGATCACCCAAGTTGTATCCCTACATCAAATAAAGCCAAGAAATCCCACACTATACATTTAAACCTTACACACTATATACCTCTCATCTCCCACAACCACATTACCAAACAAATTCTTTAACGCTTTAAACCAATACTATTTTATCATTTCATTCTATTTGAAAATGTTCTATAATAGAGGCAATGAATTTTATAGGAGGATCATAATGACGATTAATTTAAAAAGTGCAAAATCACCTTGGTCTAGTTTAGATGATGTGGATCAATTATCTCTTCATCCTATTAAAGAAGCATTTAATAAAGAAGTCATGATTCCGGGTAGTAAGAGTGTAACGAATCGTGCTTTTATTTTGGCTGGTTTTAGTAAGGGTACTTCTAAATTATCTGGATACTTAAAGAGTGATGACACATACTGGTGTATGGAAACAATTAAAAAATTAGGTGCTACTGTTGAAGCAGTAGGTGATGAACTTCATATTACAGGTATTAATCGTTCAGAGTTACCTGAGAAACAACAAGTATTTATTGGTTCTGCTGGTACGACTGCTCGATTCTTACCAGGTATTTTAGGGACTCAAGAGAAAAGTGAAATCACAATTACTTCAACTGAACAACTTGCTGGTAGACCTCATAAGACTTTGCACGATGCGTTAAAACAATTAGGTGTTCAACTAACGTATCTTGAAAAAGAAGGTCAGTTACCTGTAACTATAAAAGGTGCACCGGAAACGGGCGGAAAAGTTTCAATTGCTGGTAATCAATCAAGTCAATTTATCAGTGGTTTATTAATGGCGGCACCTTTATTTAACAAACCAACTGAAATAGAACTTACGACTAAGATAGTTCAAAGCGCTTATGTGGATATTACAATTGAAATGATGAAACAATTTGGGATACATGTAGATGTATCAGATGATTATACACATATGAAAGTAGAACAAGGTGAGTATGAAGCAGCTACTTTACCACTAGAAGCTGACTTATCTACAGCATGCTATTTCATGGCATTAGCAGCACTTAATAAGTCTACGATTAAAATTAATCATTTAAATATGGAAAGTCATCAACCTGATTTAGAAGTTGTCGATATTCTTGAAAGCATGGGTGCAACTGTTGAAAAAGGTCCTGATTATGTTGTGATTTCTGGTCCTGAACAATTAAAAGGGAACTTAACAATTGATATGAATGCTTGCTCAGACCAAGCTTTAACAATTGGAAGTTTAGCTGTATTTGCTGATGGTCCAATCACAATTACAGGTGTAGAACATATACGTCATCATGAATGTAATCGTGTATCTGCATTAACAGAAAGTTTAACAAAATTAGGTATTGAAGTTACTGAACATCAAGATGGTTGGACTATCACGCCAGGTGATGTAAAGGCAGCAACTTTAGATACTTATGATGATCACCGTGTTGCAATGTCATTAAGTTTAATGGGTACTAAAGTTGATGGGATTAAATTATTAGATCCTTCATGTGTATCAAAGACTTGCCCAACATATTTTGAAATGTTAGCATCGTTAGGTATATCGGTTGAGTATCATTAATGAAAACTTGAGTGCATATTGTAAATATGCTATAATGCTACTGTTATAATAGACAGGAGGACCGAGTCCATGCATACATTTTTAATCGTCTTATTAATCATCGTTTGTATTGCATTGATTACCGTCGTATTACTTCAAGAAGGTAAGAGTACTGGTTTATCTGGTGCAATTAGTGGCGGAGCAGAACAATTATTTGGAAAACAAAAACAACGTGGAATAGATTTAATTTTACACAGAGTTACAATTATTTTAGCAATTTTATTTTTCTTATTAATGTTAGCAATTACTTACTTCAAAATGTAGTGGTCCGACTGTATTGTCGGACTTTTTTATTTATATACAAGTAAAAAAACGATACAATAGAACTAGATTATGTTAAAGGATGGTCATTCATGAGAATTCAATTACCTAAACCTTTCTTTTTTGAAGAAGGAAAAAGAGCAGTATTACTTTTACATGGATTTACAGGTAATTCATCAGATGTTAGACAATTAGGACGTTACTTACAGAAAAAAGGGTATACATCATATGCTCCGCATTATGAAGGTCATGGTAGACCACCAGAAGAGATATTGGAATCAAGTCCATATGTATGGTTTAAAGACTGTTTAGATGCATATGATTTTTTAGAAGAAAAAGGATATACTGAAATAGCAGTAGCTGGATTATCGCTAGGTGGCGTATTTAGTTTGAAATTAAGTTTAAACAGAGATGTAAAAGGTATTGTAACAATGTGCTCACCTATGTATATAAAAACTGAAGGCACGATGTTTGAAGGTGTGTTAGATTATGCTAGAGAATTTAAAAAGTATGAAGGCAAAACACCTGAACAAATTGAAGAAGAAATGAAACATTTTCATCCTACGAATACTTTGAAAGATTTACAAGAAACAATTCAAGGTGTGAGAGATCAAGTAGATGAAGTATTTGATCCATTGTTTGTTGTACAAGGTAAACTAGATGAAATGATTAACCCTGATTCAGCTAATATTATTTATAATGAATCATCTTCTGATGACAAAAATATTAAATGGTATGAAGAATCTGGTCATGTTATAACAATCGGACAAGAAAAAGAACAAGTATTTGAAGACGTGTATCAATTCTTAGAATCATTAGATTGGTCCGAGTAAGACACACATAATATAAACGAGAAAGGAGGCCCACTATGAATCTAAGAGAAGAAGTTGAAGAAATCATCAATGATAAAGAATACAGTCCTATGACCGTAAGTGAATTTCAAGATGCAATAGGACTTAGTAATGCTGATTCATTTAAAGAATTAATTAAAGTTCTAGTTGATTTAGAACAAACGGGTCAACTAGAAAGAACAAAAACGGATAGATATAAGAAGAAAAGTAAGAAATCAGACCTTGTAAAAGGTACTTTAAGTCAACACAAAAAAGGATTTGCCTTTTTAAGACCGGAAGATGACACAATAGAAGACATCTTTATCCCACCTAATCAAATTAATAAAGCGATGGATGGCGATGAAGTATTAGTAGAAGTTGTGCCATCTCGTGGAGATCATAAAGGTAAGATTGAAGGTAGAGTTAAAGCAATTACGACACGTAATATTACGCAAGTAGTTGGTACTTATACAGAAGCGAAACATTTCGGTTTCGTGTTACCTGATGATAAACGAATTACACAAGATATCTTTATTCCTAAAGGTAAAAATCTTGGTGCAATTGAAGGTCATAAAGTATTAGTAGAAATTACAGAGTATGCTGATGGTACGCATAATCCTGAAGGTCATGTTAAAGCGATTCTAGGTCATAAGAATGATCCAGGTGTCGATATTTTATCTATCATATATCAACATGGTATAAATATTGAATTTCCTGACAATGTTATTCAAGAAGCTGAAAATGTACCAGATCAAATCAGCCCAGACGAAATTAAAGGTAGAAGAGATTTAAGAGATGAACTTACAATCACAATAGATGGTGCAGACGCAAAAGATTTAGATGACGCTGTCTCTGTAAAAGCTTTAGACAATGGCTTAACAGAACTTACAGTTAGTATTGCTGATGTCAGCTACTATGTAACAGAAAATAGTGAGTTAGACAAAGAAGCATATGACAGAGCAACAAGTGTATATCTTGTCGATAGAGTAATACCTATGATTCCGCATAGATTAAGTAATGGTATTTGTTCATTAAACCCTCATGAAGATAGATTAACATTGAGTTGTAGAATGGAAATAGATCAACAAGGTGAAGTCATCAGACATGATATCTTTGAAAGTGTTATTCACTCAGATTATAGAATGACATATTCAGATGTAAATGCCATTATTGAAAATGACGATCAAGACATTCGTGAAAAGTATTCAGAAATCACACCAATGCTTGATTTAGCACAACAACTATCAAAACAATTAATCGCTAAACGTAAAAGACGTGGGGAAATTGATTTTGATATTAAAGAAGCACAAGTATTGGTAGATGAAGATGGTATACCTACAGACATTAAAGTGAGAGAAAGAAATGACGCAGAGCGTTTAATCGAAAGCTTTATGTTATCTGCTAACGAAACGATTGCTGAACACTTTAGTAAACTCGAAGTGCCATTTATCTATCGTGTCCATGAGAATCCAAAAGCAGAAAGATTAAACCAATTCTTTGAATTTATTTCAAACTTTGGACTTGCTGTTAAAGGTTCAAGTGAAGACATACACCCTGCAACATTACAGAAAATTGTAGAAGAAGTTGCTGGACAGAAAGAAGAAATGGTTATTTCTACTTTAATGTTAAGAAGTATGCAACAAGCTAGATATAGTGAAGATAATTTAGGTCATTTTGGCTTGTCAGCAGATTACTATACACATTTCACATCTCCAATCAGAAGATATCCTGACTTGATTGTGCATAGATTAATTCGTAAATATTTAATTGAAAAATCTATGAACAGTAAACAAATTAGACATTGGGAAGAAATGTTGCCAGACATCGCTGACCATACATCTAAACGTGAGCGAAGAGCAATTGACGCTGAACGTGATACAGATGACTTGAAGAAGTCAGAGTATATGATTCAACACGTTGGAGAAGTGTTTACAGGTATTATCAGTTCAGTAGCGAACTTTGGTATGTTTGTAGAGCTAGAGAACACAATTGAAGGTATGGTGCATATCTCTAACTTAACAGATGACTACTACAACTTTGATGAGCGTAATATGGCCATTATAGGTGAGCGCCAAGCTAAAGTATTTAGAATTGGTGACAAAGTCGAAGTTAAAGTAATTAATGTTAACGTTGATGAGCGTATGATTGATTTTCAAATTGTTGGTATGCCAATAGCTGAAAAGAATAGAGAACGTTTAGCAAGAGAAAAAACAATCAAAGCTAAAAAACGAGGTACAGCTAAAGAACAAGATAAACCTAATAAGCATAAAAAAGGTAGAGCTAAAGGTAAACAAGGTGGCAATCAAGTTAAGCAAGGTAAGAAAAATAAAAAGCCTTATTACAAAGCAAAAGCTGTGAAAAACAAAGCAAGACGAAAGAAAAAATAGAAAGTAGGTGATGGATGTGCCAAAAGTTCAAAGTAAACCATTAGCACAAAATCGTAAAGCAAGCCATGATTACACAATAGAAGATACGGTTGAAGCGGGTATTGTACTTCAAGGTACTGAAATCAAATCCATTCGCCGAGGTAGTGCAAACTTAAAAGATTCATATGCGCGTGTATTTAATGGAGAAATGTATGTATATAACATGCATATCGCGCCATATGAAGAAGGTAACCGATTTAATCATGATCCATTGAGAAACCGTAAATTACTTTTAAAAAGAAAAGAAATCGATAAACTCTTTGGTATTACAAGAGAAAAAGGGTATGCATTAATCCCACTTAAACTCTACATTAAAAACGGTTACTGCAAAGTTCTTTTAGGTGTAGCTAAAGGTAAACGTGACTATGATAAGCGACATGCATTAAAAGCAAAAGAAGCAAAACGTGACGTTGAAAGAGCAATGAAACAACGATATTAAGCAATTTGTATTGAAAAATCAATCAAAAATTGTTAAGATTAAATATACTTCTGTTAAAAGGAAGTATATTTCTTATTGAGGGGACGTTACGGATTCGACAGGGGTCCCCGAGCTTATGAAGCGTGTCGGAGGGTTGTCTTCGTCATCAACACAACAGTTATAATAACTGGCAAACAAGATAATTTAGCAGTAGCTGCGTAATAGCACTCTGCATCACCTAACCGCATCGCCTATGTGCCGTTAACGTGATTCAACTTAAGTAGGATACGCTCGTCACTGCCGTTTGAAGTCTGACGAGAAGAGATTAATCAAGCTAGCATTGTCTTTGGGTGTCAGTCCCCTGAGACAACGCGAAACCTTAACGACTAGACTACACACGTAGAAACATTTGTATCAGGATCTCTGGACGCGGGTTCAACTCCCGCCGTCTCCATTATATAGCCTATAACCCTTGTGGTTATGGGCTTTTTATTTTCGTTGCCACAGTATTGCAACAGCAATAAAAAAACACATCTTTATATTAGATGTGTTAGAGTAATAATTGTTTTAGATTGTACTTAATTTTAAGGTGATAAAAGCTGTAGTATTAAAGAAATAAGGCATATAGTTATAGAAAAAATAGTTGCAAACATGAATACATTTTTCCAAGGAAGTCTTTTGTCATTGCGATTTAAAAAGTTAACACAGATCGATACAAAAAAAGTACAAATTATGAATATTATAAATTCTGCTAAAATTTCCAAAAGAACCCACATCCTTTCCAAAAAATTATACAATATTTTGTCAAAGATAGTAATTGCGAGTTTATTCTTTTTTATGTTTTCATAGGATATAAAAACTATAGAATGGTTTGAGGATGTATCTAGTAATGTCTTAGAAAAATCATTTCTTTTTCTTACCATAAGTGTAAGCATATAAAACACCGCCACCACTTATAAAAACTGCTATAATTATACTAATCCACATCACTATAGTCATATGCTTCCCCCCTTTTTTATTGATTTATACAAGTTATTTATAATATATCTATGGATAAATAAGCGATATCTTTTATCTATATGTTATATTATGGTAATACCTTGACAAAATCAAGTGTACATCTTTTTCTAAATTTAAAAAGGTAATAGATATTGTTTTCATAGTCATTTAACATTATATGAAACAGTAACCCCCCTCTCATCCGTAATAGTTGAGAGGGGGTTTTTGTCTTATTTTTATGTACTAGTGTTTAATTTTTTAAATTTACTTTTATAAAATGTTACCAATACTAATGATAACCAAGATAGAATGATCAGTATTTTAATAGACCAAATAATATGTGAATTATTAATATATAAGCTTGCTAACGAACTTACATTTGTAAATATTATAAGACCTCCAACTCCTATTGCAAGGACACTAACTGGTAAAGATTTTACTAACCAAGCTGATATAGGAGCAGCTACTACGCCACCTAAGCTTAAGGATAATACTAAAATCCAATTGATTGATGACCAATCTAAAAATATTAAAAAGCCTATCGAAGAAGCAACAGTTACAAAAAATTCACTTGCTGAAACTGTACCAACAACGTACCTTGGTTCTAATTTTTTACTTGATAATAACATAGGCGTGTTTACGGGTCCCCAGCCACCACCTCCAATTGAATCAAGTAATCCAGCTACTGCGGCTTGTGGTACTAAAACAAAATTAGATATCTTTTTTACACCAGTAATTTTTGGTTCATCTGGTTTATTTTTAAATAGAAATTGGTAAATGATATAAATACCTAAAGATAATAAGAAAATTGAGATAAATGGTTTGATGAAATCACCATTAATATTACTTAAAAAGAATGCACCTATAAATGCAGCAATTGAACCAGGGATAGCAAGTTTCAAGACTGATGGCTTGTGGACATTTTTAAACTTTAAATGTGATGTTCCAGCTGCGGCAGTCGTAAGAATTTCGGCAAAATGGACTGTTGCTGATGCTATAGCAGGGGCAACTCCAAATGTAAGTAATACTGATGCAGATGAAGCGCCATATCCCATTCCAAGGGAACCATCTACTAATTCTGCTAAAAATCCAGCTAAAGCAAATATAATAATTTTATTCATGTAATAGCCTCCTGTTAAATATTAATTATATTAATCCTATCTGTTTACTAAGGATTAGTACAAATAGTATCTTTTATTTATACTTATGTCAATAATAAATATGGATATGTTGGATGTAGATATTTATAAACTATTTAAAGTATGATGAATTTACAGTTAAATTTAGTATAGTAAACCCCCTCTCAACCGCAATGGGTGAGAGGGGGTTGGCCTTACAATTATATTTAACACAAATATTTCGATAAAAAGAATTATAAACTTTAATTTTCTGCTATACGTACATATTGTTCATTATGATTATCTATAACGAAACATATGTTGCTACGAAATATATTCATGTTTTAATAATGCCATAATATATGCATCTTTGTATTTACCTTTTGTATAAAATTGTTCTTTAAGTAATCCTTCGATATTAAAACCTTGAGATTCGTATATATGAACTGCTTTTTCATTATCTGTATCAACATATAAATAGATCTTATGCATGTTTAATATATCAAATGCATAGCTTGTTGCTTTTTCGAAAGCAAATTTAGCATACCCTTTACCATTAAATTCTGGTTTAATAATTATTTGAATTTCACAATTACGATGAATATAATTAATTTCAACTAATTCTACTATTCCCACAACTTGATTCCCATCTTCTACAATAAACCGTCTTTCTGATTCGTCTAATAAATGCTTATCAAATAAATATTGAAGTTCCGTTAAAGATTCGTAAGGCTCTTCAAACCAATAAGACATAATTGAATATTCATTGTTCAATTTATGGACAAATGGTAAATCACTAACTTCTAGTGCTCTAAGTTTCATAATTACACTCCTATATTTTTCTATTTCTAGTTTAACGAATGAATATAATCATTAGCAAATATATAGTGAAATTATTTTTGGGGATTATCATTATTTAAATGTATTCTATTAATGTAGCTATATCATTTTCAGTTGTAGACCAACTTGTAGCGAAGCGGACTATTTTATGGTTATGATCATATTTTTCCCATTGTGAGAATTTAACATGTTGACTTAGCTCTTTGATCTTGTCATTGTGCATTACAAAAAATTGCTGATTTGTAGGTGAGTCTAGGTATAACTGGTACCCTTTATTAATAAAGGCTTGTTTTAATTTTAATGCCATATCTATCGCATGTTTACTAATTTCCATATATAAATTATTAGTAAACAGTTCAGTAAATTGTACGCCTATTAATCTACTTTTTGCTAACAATGCGCCATGTTGTTTGATCAATGTCGTAAAGTGTTTAGGTTCGTATTGATTTGTGAATATTATAGCTTCACCACATAGTGCACCTATTTTAGTCCCGCCAATATAAAAGATATCCGCAATGTTAGCTATATCCTCAATTGTTAAATCTGCTTCGTCACTTGCTAATCCATATCCTAAGCGAGCACCGTCTATATATAATGGTATGTCGTAAGATTTACAAACGTTGGATAACTCAGTGAGTTCTTGTTTACTATATAATGTGCCATATTCGGTAGGGTATGAGATATACACCATTCCTGGGTATACCATATGTTCATGATTGGCATCTTCATAAAAAGTCTCAATATAGTCATTTACTTGTTGAGACGAAATTTTGCCAAGAGTTGAAGGAAGTGTTAAAATTTTATGTCCGCTATGCTCAATTGCGCCAGCTTCGTGAGTACTAATGTGCCCAGTATCAGCAGCAATGACACCTTCATATGGTTTAAGTACTGAATTGATAACGACTTGATTGGTTTGAGTGCCACCTACCAAGAAATATATAGAAGCATTTGGAGATTTTATAACTTCTTTAATTTTATCTTTAGCTTCTGCCGTAAATTGATCATTTCCATAACCAGATTCTTGTACATAATTAGTATCGATTAATCTTTGTAAAACCTTCTCATGCGCACCAGCTAAATAATCATTTTCAAAAGAAATCATTTAATTATTCCTCCAATTTAATGTGTTTATTTAAAATATTTTCAATCTTATTCATTGAATCTTGAAGTTCTTTAATTTCGGCATCATCTAAGTCCTTTATAAGTTCTTGAATCTTATCATCTGACGCTTTCTCAACATACTCATTTAATTTCACACCTTCATTTGTTAATGAAAGGTAAAAATATCTATTATCTTGTTCACTACGTTCTCTATAAACTAAGTTTTCTTTTATAAGCTTATTAACAATTCTACTTAAGTAACTTTTATCAATATTAAGTATTTTACAAAGAGATTGAGCAGTAACTTTATCGTGTCTGCCAATTTCACCTAAAGTTCTCATTTCAATTAATGAATATTTGAGTTTAAATACATTATTATCGAATATCCCTAGGATTCTAGTGTAGTAACGATTAAAATGTCTAATATCTTTGATAGCCAAAACGTCCACTCCTTAATAGTTGTATTATGCAACTATCTAAGCATAAAATTAATAGTTGATTTTGTCAACTATTATATTGGGATCACTAGAGTACTTTAACAGAGAGCATAGTTCCTAAATACCAATCTTTCATAAAAACAAATCCCTCTTATAATCATCATGATTGAAAGAGGGATTAATTAGCATATTTAATTGCTAGCTTATTTTTAGAATCTTTTTCAAGAGCTTTATTGGCAACAAATTTTATATTCTCATTTGTAATCATATCAAAATCTGGTTCATCAAGAATTTTTAAAAACTCATTTAACAGATTTTGATTTTTAAATTGTGAAATCTCTAACGACTGCCAATAATGATAATAAGCTAAATCATAAGCACCATCTATATAATTAAAATGAAAATGGTAGAGGCTAGCAGCCATTTCATGATATTCAATTGTATTAACTTGATTAGCAAGATTAGATAAATAAAATGCCAATTTTTCATCTGAAATATCGTTTGACATAAAATATATTAAAATATTATGCATATCTTCGTTTTCTAACATTCTTTGCAATTCAGTTGGTAATAAATTTAATAAAATGTTAATACTTTTCATTGATTTGATTCACCCATTTGATATATATGATCGTTTTTTTGTATAAAATTGTATACATTTCTACCAATAATGTTACGTGTTTTTTGTGTGAGCTTTTAGATATAGCTTTGCTAACTATAACTATTAAAATTTATTGATTCATATTATAATAAAATTGAGATTATGTAAAATATTTACAATGAATGAGATAATACTAATAATTGAGTATTTTGATATAAAATTCAAAATCGTTTTAGGAGGTGCAATATGCTAATAGGTGTAGGAGGACCAATTTCACTAATTATAGTGGTAGTAATAATTTTAGGTGTAGTAGTTTTATTTAAAAAGCTTAAATCCAAATTCTTTAATTAAAGGATTCTATTGAATAATTGTAAACCAAAAATCTGGTTCATTAAAGAAATAGTCTGGGGAATCATTGGTAAAATTATTAATATCTGAGTCTAAGATATCGTCTTCAAATAAAATAATTTCTTTTTCTATACTACTTTTTTCATAAGTAACAATCATGTTGAAGAACAAATGATTTATACCATCAATCGTTTCAGACTTGATATGTTCTAGTGTTAAAAGAATGTTATTATCTTTAAAATCAGTATCTTTTAATATTGTCGCATTCATTTGTGTTGTCTATTTCAAATGACAGTATAAATTGCACTTGTACGCTTTTAAAAGTCCTAGCTAATTTGATTAGTTGGGACTTTTTATAAAATAAATACAAACAACATATACTGTTCGAGCTTAATTAGATTATAATCAAATTAATAGTAATAATTTATTAATTCATATGATTTTATATCTACAATTCAATTGTTAGAATTATAAAAAGAAAAGGGGATAAATAATTGGAGATTAAAGTAGAAAATGAATGTTTTGTGATTGAAAATCTAAAAGAATCACAAATAAAATTATCAAACAATGGCATTAATAAGTCATTTGATTCCGTAAACGGCAAAATAGTGATTAAATTTGAAGACCTACAAGAATTATTAAAGGAAAAAAATCAGCCTTTATTTTTTAAAAGTCAACATGATGAAGATATAATTGTAAATAATGAAATACATAAATTTGGACATACATCGATTAAGAAAAAGAAAGCTACTTATTACATATATATAACTAAAGAAAATAAAATTGCTGTGATATATAATAAAAGGCCAGCATTATTAAACTTCTACAATAAAAATGGTGTATTAGAAGATGTAAATGTTGTTAATAATCAATTAATAATGAAAATGAGTTTTGAATGTTACAACTATAAGCCTACTTATATTGAAGGCAAAATAAAAGTAAGAAATAAAGATATTGAAATTATAGTTAATGGAAAAATAATAGATATTAATCAAAATATGAATACTTTTAAAGTTACAGCTCAACTTGAGATTAAGTTAGAGGAATTAGAATATTTATTTATGGGGGATGTGCCTTTTTATAAATATAATTCAGATATATATGATATAAGTATAAATTATCAAATTGACGAAATGTTGATATCCAAATATTATGCTAGATTAAAATTTTCACAGCAAAATAAATATCTCATTAATGACGGAAATTGGCTAGAATTTAGCGATACGTTTATGTTGCTTTGTAGACCATACCCCACGATATATGGAAATCTTTCAATGAGGCTTATTCCAGTTCCAAAAGATACATATCAATACTATATTTCAGGATCAGTAATGCAAAGAGACAATAACAAAGAAAGTATTGTTTGCTTAGAGTATCCAGAAAAAGCTCAGGAAAATGGTCTTATATTTTTTAAATGGTTAGTAAAAAAATATGGCAAAAAATTAAACATTTATTATTTGATCAGTTCAGCAAGTAATGATTTAGAAAATTTAAAAGGATATGAAAATCATGTTATTTATTACAAATCTAAAGAGAATTTAGCAATTGCATATAATGCAAGCGTTATTTGTCATTCTCACTCGGCAGGATATGTGTTACCATTTGCTACTAATAAAACAGAACAAATGATAAATCAAAAGAATAGGGTATTTCTGCAACATGGCATTATTGGTTCAAAAGATGTAAGTTCAATTTATGGTAGAAAACCTAACGATAAAATCGCAGACTTATTTGTAGTTTCTTCTAATAGAGAAAGAGAATTGGTCCATAAAGATTATGGTTTTGAAAATAATGAAATAATATTGACCGGGTTACCAAGATTTGATGAAGTTATTAAAACTAGAAAAGACAAATATAAAAAATTTAAAAATAAGAATAAAATCTTGATCATGCCTACTTGGAGAACAGGGATGCATACATTCTCTGATGAAAAATTCATGGAATCAAAATATTATAAAGAATTTCAAACATTAATCAATAACCCTAAGATTTATGAATTAATTGAGGAAAAAGGATATAAAGTATCTTTATATTTGCATCGTAACTTCCAAGTATTTAATAAACTTTTTTCTTCGGAGTATATTGAAATTCTTTCAGAACGTGATCATGATGTTAAAGATTTATTAGCTGAGTATCAGGTTTTGATAACAGATTATTCTAGTGTTGGATTAGATTTTGCTTTAATGCATAAAAAGGTATTATATTATAGACCTAAAGAAATATTAGGTGATGATTTTGTGGAAGAAACAACTGACTTATTGCCAGGTAAAGTGATAACTACTCAAGATGAGTTAATGAGTGAATTAATAAATACTTCAATGTATAAAGAACATAAAAATAATTTAGATAAAATATATAAGTATTCAGATAAAAAAGCATGTAAAAGGATAGCAGAAGAGATGTTAAGTTATTTTAATTTGAATAGAAAGTTTTAACACAGAGGTTAAGAAAAAGTCCTAGCTAATTTGATTAGTTAGGACTTTTTAAAGGCTATAACTGTATTTGAAAATCAAGTTGATTAGGTGCTTAAATTACAGCTAAATGCAGCATTTATTTATAGACAATATTATGCTAAATTTAATTAAAAATGATCAAGTTAGATAGATGGTGGCTAATCTCTTATAAAGGGGTGATGCCTATGGTTATAGTTGTTACTCCTAGAAAGGAATAACATGTCTGACTATGAGATTTTAATGATAGTCTTTACTGTCATTGCTTTAGTCATGATTAAAGAAAACCAAAAAAAATAACCATCACTAACTTTGACCGAGTTTGATGGTTATTTAAGCATTTATACAAAGTCACCGTCTTTTTAACGGGCTCACTTGGGTGATACACAATATGTGTGTCACCCTTTTTCTATATATAAATTAACATATTTCATTTATGTTGTCTATTTCAAATGATAGGTTGAAGGTGTAGAAGAGTAAATAGAATTTTCCGCTCAAAAATAAATATAAAAAGTCTATACTAATCAAGTGTAATTAGATTATAATCAAATTAATAATATTATATTTATATAAGGGGGAGAAATATGAAAAAGCTAATTGTTTTATTATTATCATTATTACTAGTATTAGGAGCATGTGGAGAGAAAAAAGAAGAATCAATTTTAGATCCTGCACCAAAAGATGAGAAAAAAGACAAGAAAGAAACTAAAAAAGAAGATAAAGAAAAAAATGATTCAAAAGATAAAGAAGCAACTAAGGAATCAGAACCTAAAACAGAAGAAGAGACTACTGAAGATAATATAACTAATGAGCAACAAGTAACAGAAGAAGTAAATACTTCAGAACAACCACTTCAAGAACAACAAAGTGTCGAACAGCCGGTTGAACAAGAGCAAGTTTCTCAGAATCAGAATAATCAAGCTAATGAATTGAATGACTTTTGTGCTAATGCCTATCCTGAAATACCAGAACCATGCAGAACACCAGCTATTGAAGAAGCTGGAAAACAAAAGTATGAAATGGAAATGAAAGCAATGGAAGACAGAGATAATGGTGTAATTTCTGAAGAAGAAAGTATTAGAAGACAAGAAGAAGCAACTCAAATTTTAATAGATGCTCAAAGAAGTGAATTTGGTCAACCAACAAATTAAAAAATAAATTTTTATAAATATCTGATTAACAAAAAGTCCTAGCTATTTAATTAGCCAGGACTTTAATTATTTCTCCAATCTAAATATACTGATGGCTAAACCGATTAAGACGGTGCCTATTGCATAGTCGAGGATGGATTTAAATTTGTGATTATTAAATAATTGTCTTATGTAATTAAATAGAAAGCTACAGATAAAGAACCACACAAATACTGTGATGATAAATAAAGAGGATAGAATGATTATTGTCATTGATCCGTCTTGTTTTGTAATAAATTGAGGTAATATACTCACATAAAATAGTATTGCTTTCGGATTAAACATTGTACTTAAAAATCCTTGTTTATACGATGAAGTCAGACTAATATTAGATTGTATTGTTGGTTCAGTTGTAATGTTAAAAGTCTTTTTAGCATTTAAAATGGTCTTAACACCTAAATAAGCAATATAAACAGAACCTAATATTTTGATAGCACTAAAAACATAATACGAAGTTGTTAATATAAAAATTAATCCAAATGCTGCTAAAGCTGAATAAAAAACATGTGCACTCGATATTCCTAAGCCAGCCATAATGCCATTTTTAGCATTTCCTTTTAAAGTATTATTCAATACAATGAAGAAATCTGGTCCTGGAATAATAATGATCATTAATGCAATAACTACGAAACTTAACCAATTATCCATATATGCAACACCTCTTATTGATGATTTGTTTTAAATAATATAACAAAGAAATATTAAAATAACTATACTATTTTATAATTAAGTGGTATTTTTCACTGAATTTAAAGGGTGTTTTAGAAGAGTTATATGAAATTTTCATGGGCAATGTGTTAAGACATGTTGCCCTTATTTCATAAGTATATTACTATTATTCATAACAAATGTTATTTATTAATTATGGAATTAATTAAAATACTAAAGGTGATTAAATGAAAGCATTCTTATTGTTGATGGCATTTATTGTTGAAGGTTTACTGATATTACTAGGAATAGGCTTTGATCTTTATACAGGGCATCTTGGTATTAGAGATGCATTTTATGATTCATGGATTACGAGTCACTTTCATGTGAAGCGGAATACGGTAGGTATGTTAACTGCAGTGGCTTTTGCTTATCTTTCTTTAATGACATTGTTTATTATCGTCCATATCGTTTATAGAGAAAAGGGAGAAAAAATTAAAATAATGTCTGCTTTATTTATTTTAGGCACTATGGCTTATGCATTTTATATATTTATAAAAGGTATCAATTATCTAGTTGAATTTGCTTCTGTACATTTATAAATTAAGATAGGAGGCGTCATATGGGTAAAGAAAATAAAAAACATAAAGCTGATAAATTATCTTTTGGGGATTATTTAGAAGGGTTCTTTTATATTGGAGATATTATCAGAGCAATATTTGTTACAATTCCAAGAGCTATAGGCTGGATATTTAGAATGATATTTCGATTATTTGACTAAAAACATCGTAAAGGTGTTTTTATTTTTTTTGGTTTGAATCCATTGAACAATTTTTATTTATACATGTTGTAAATATAATCTTTTAAGGTAATTTAATCGAACAAGATAATAAAAACATACGATAAATTTTTGTGAATTTAGTATAATTAACAAGTGAATATTTAAGTAGGAGTAAGTGTTATGAAAAAGATTATATTGTTATGTGTAAGTATTTTATTCCTAGCAACTATTGCTAGTGGTTGTAGTAATGTAAGTACTGATAATAGTGAAGATGATAACGTAAAACAAGAGAATATAGCATTAAAAAGCAAACAAAAAGAATTAGAAGAGACAAATAAAAAGCTAAAGGAAAAAATAGAGACTTCCGAGAAAAATTCTAATTATAATGAGAAAACTACTCAAAATGATACGCAAGAAAAATCATATAAACCAGGTACAACTGACAGAATTCCAGTTGAATTAGCGGGTACTGTTGATGGAGATACTGCGAAATTTATTTATAATGGCAGCCAACAATCATTTAGGTTTTTACTAATTGATACACCTGAAACGAAACACCCAAGACTAGGTAAGCAACCATTTGGACAAGAAGCATCAGATAGAACGAAAGAATTGTTAACAAATGCAAATAAAATCGAAGTAGAGTTTGATGTAGGTGGACAAACAGATAAATATCAACGTTATTTAGCATACATATATGTAGACGGTAAAATGCTTAATGAAATATTAGTGAGAGAAGGATTAGCTAAAGTAGCATATGTATATCCACCAAGTACAAGATACTTAGATAAATTAGAAAGTGCACAAGAAAAAGCCAAAGAAGAAAAATTAGGCATTTGGAGTTTAGGAAGTGCATTTGAAGATAATCAAGCAAGCACACAACAATCCACAACTGAACAACCAGCATCAAATAATACTCAAAGTTCAAACGGAGCAGGAAATTCTGCAACACAAACACCAAATAATTCTTCTCAAAATGCAGGATCAGAATATTATCCAAATTGTACAGCACTTAGAAAAGTATATCCCAATGGCGTACCTAGTACACATCCAGCATACAATGGTAAACTAGATAGAGACAAAGATAACTTTGCATGTGAAGTAAATTAATTAGCGTTTAAATTAGTAATTATTATAGTTTCAACCATTATAAGTGGTTGTATTGTTGCTTTATTTGCGAATTGGTTACGCAAACAGAACAAAAAATAATAGGTGACTAACCACACTAAAAAACCCCCTTATTCTCCGAAAATAAGGGGGTTTGGTGTTGTCCATGATGGAAGCTAACATGGTTGTATTGTATGGAAATATTATACAATATTGTTAAGTTCAATTCAAAAGTTTTCTTCACAATTTTCAATGTATATATACTGAAATTTAGCGTGTTATGTACCGTTATAAGTGATACAATAGATTTTAAATTATTTAATGTGAGGTTTGAATGATGACAAATGTATATTTTTTAAGACATGGTGAAACGGATTGGAATTTGGAAGGTAGAACGCAAGGTAGAACGGATATTCCTTTGAATCATAATGGCGAATTACAAGCAAAGGAAAGTGGAGCAGCTTTAAAGGATAAAGAAATTGATGTGATTATTACGAGTCCTTTAAAAAGAGCTAAAAAAACTGCTGAAATTGTTCAAGAACAATTGAATGTAGATCTGATTGAAAGAGAAGCGTTTATTGAATTATCGTTTGGTGATGCTGAAGGTTTGACGCTAGCTGAAAGACTCGAACGATTCCCAGATCGAATTTATCCTAATAGTGAAGATGGGTCTAGCATTGAGCGTAGAATTTTAAATGGATTGTCTGAAATACATGAAAAATATCCAAATCAAAATGTAGTAGTTGTATCTCATGGCGCCTTCATTAATGCCATATTATATCATTATTCAAATGGAGAAACAGGGACAGGAAAAATTAAACTTACAAACGGTAGCATATCGTCGTTAAAAATATCAGACGATAAAGTAGAAATATTAGAATGTAATCAAGTGAATCACTTGTCTCAATATAAGAAAATTGGTGAGATATAAATAAAACTACCTAAGCTTTAGTTATCTATATTTCTATACTCATAACTTAAACTTATCATTCAAAATACTAAATTAGTCATATTTATTATGATTTATTTGTGATAGTTTGAATATAAAGGAAATATAGAGAGAAAGAGGATATTATGTTTGTTTTCATTTTAACGGAAGTGTTATTACCGCTTCTTATTTTAATTTTTGTTGGGTTTTTATTGCAAAGAAAGTTTGCATTTAATTTAAAACATTTTTCTACACTTATTACTTATTGTTTAATGCCTGTTGCGGTTTTTGCGAATATTTATGATATTACGATTCAGATGGATTTGTTGTTAAAGGTTCTATACTATATTGTAGCTTATAGTATAGTGATGATTTTAATTGGTAATTTATTTGCTAAAGTATTGAATCTTCAAAAAGGTGAGAGTGCTGCTTTAAAGAATAGTATCTCTTTAATGAATTCTGGGAACTATGGTTTGCCGGTCAGTCAGTTAATCTTTAGTCAAAATCCTATTGGTGTTGCGGTACAAATCTTCGTGCTTATTTTCCAAAATCTACTTACGTATTCTTATGGTATGTATAATTTACTTTCCACTACTAAAAGTTTAAAAGATATTGTCATTTCTTTTTTGAAGCTACCTGTTTTTCACGCACTGATTTTAGGGATTATATTTCAAGTAGGGCATATTAAATTATCTCAAGTGTTTCTTATTCCTATCCATCAAATTTCAGATAGTTTTGCGCCAATTGCTTTAATTTTATTGGGTGCTCAATTAGCGCATATTAAATTGAAATTATTGCATAGAGCGATTATGGGATCGTTGATTGGTAGGTTGATAATTGGACCACTTATTGCACTTAGTTTAATTTATATATTCCATATTGATGGTGTTATTGCACAATCGTTATTTATAGCTAGTGCATTTCCAACTTCAAGAAATACATCAACAATTGCTTTTGAATATGATGTGGAACCAGAACTACATGCTCAAATTGTATTATTCTCTACATTATTAAGTTCAGTCACAGTTTCAATCGTCATTTATTTTTCATATATACTATTTACTTAAGTGAATATCGTTTAAATTTATAATGTCCGTGCTTACTAATATGTAAGCGTGGACATTTTTTATTTGTATACCATTAGATGAAAAGTGTATATTATTATATTTAAATATTAAGTTGACACTATAAAAAAGTGAGCGTATACTCTTTAAACATGAAAAGGAGCTGTATACGTTTGAAGTTTAATAAAAAGAAAATCAACGTCGTAGATATCGGTATGGCAAAGAAAAGTGTGTTTGCTACTGGTATTGGTAATGCAATGGAATGGTTTGACTTTGCACTATATTCTTACCTTGCAGTTATCATTAGTAAGAATTTCTTCAGTCCAGTTCAAAATGATGAATTAAAATTAATTTTCACTTTTGCAACATTTGCGATAGCATTCTTACTTAGACCAGTGGGCGGAATCGTCTTTGGTAAAATAGGTGACAAGCTAGGTAGAAAAGTTGTCTTAACATTTACAATTATAATGATGGCAATTTCTACTTTGATTATTGGACTATTACCTACATATGATCAAATCGGAGTTTGGGCACCAATTTTATTATTGCTAGCTCGTATTTTACAAGGTTTCTCAGTAGGTGGGGAATATGCTGGTGCGATGGTTTATATCGCAGAGTCTTCACCGGATAATAAAAGAATTAGATTAGGTAGTGGTTTAGAAATCGGTACTTTATCTGGTTACATTGTGGCATCTATCCTTGTTACAGTATTATTCTGGACATTATCAGATGCTCAAATGAATTCTTGGGGTTGGAGAATTCCATTCTTCTTAAGTGCACCAATTGGATTGATTGGTCTTTATTTGAGAACGCATTTAGAAGAAACACCAATTTTTGAAAATGATATCGCTGATCAAAAAGATCAACTAAGCGTTATTGAAATTATAAAACAATATAAAAAAGATATCTTATTATGTATTGTGTTTGTAGCCTTCTTCAACATTACAAACTATGTATTATTAGGTTACATGCCATCATACCTAGATGAAACGGTTGGTATTAGTGATCGTATTAGTACACCGATAACAGCGGTTGTATTACTGATTATGGTACCGTTCGCACTTACATTTGGTAGACTTGGTGACAAAATAGGTAATAAGAAAGTGATTTCTTTCGGTCTAATCTTAGGTATATTAGTATCTGTTGTTTCATTCCAATTCTTAAACATTGGTGGACTAGGATTCTTATTCCTTGGATTACTATTGCTAGGTATCGTATTATCAGTTTACGAAGGTACAATGCCAGGGTCATTACCAACATTGTTCCATACAGATATTCGTTACAGAACATTATCATGGACATTTAATATTTCAGTTTCGTTATTTGGTGGTACAACACCATTAGTAGCTTCATGGTTAGTACACGTGACAGGTAATAATTTAGCACCTGCATTCTATTTATTAGGTGTGAGTATTATTGGTCTGATTGTTGTCTTAACATTATTTGAAGATACTTCTAAAAAATCATTAAAAGGTTCTTATCCAACTGTAGCATCGAAAAAAGAATTTGTTCATGCTGTAGAAAATCCGAAAGATTCATTATGGTGGCATAACGAAAGTACAAAATCATAATTTATATTAAAGAGTCTGGTACAGAAATGTTCCAGACTCTTTTTCATATTTATAGAAATATGAGGGTCAACATTGCAAGTGAGGTGTGACAAGCAATGTTGGAGGGCTGAATATTGCAAGTGAGGCGCGACAAGCAATGTTGGAGGTGTGAATATTGCAAGTGAGACGTGACTAGCAATGTTGGAGGACTGAATATTGCTAGTGAAGGGTGACTAGCAATGTTGGAGGTCTGAATATTGCTAGATTGATCAAACAAGCAACATAGACTCCTCCTATGTTGCAAGACTACCCAAACAAGATAAATAGCGGCCTTGTATTTATCAAGACTGGTGAAACAAGATAAATAGGAGCTTCGTATTTATCAAGACTGGCCAAACAAGATAAATAGAAGCTCTGTATTTATCAAGACTAGCCAAACAAGATAAATAGGAGCGTTGTATTTATCAAGACTAGCCAAACAAGATAAATAGTCGCCCTGTATTTATCAAGACTAGCCAAACAAGATAAATAGGAGCGTTGTATTTATCAAGACTAGCCAAACAAGATAAATAGTCGCCTTGTATATTGCAAGACTGATCAAACAAGCAACATAGAAGCTCACGCTAATATTGATTTTTCCTTATAAAAAGACTGGGACATAATATAATGTCTCAGTCTCTTGTAGTATCTTGACAGTAGATAACTGAATTGAAATGCGCTTGTACTAAGCTTTTTCAACTCTAGTCATCCTTGCAGGAACGGGACTAAGAAATTTTTTATATGTGTAATGAAAGACTTAATTGGGTAAAGTAGTGAAGTAGTAATAGTAAATGATATATTGTAAGAGGAGCTGATAAGGATGGGAAACATAGTAAAACGTATTTTAAGATATGTTGGTACAGTATTAATTATGAGACTTATAAGAAATCTTTTTAGTAAAGGTTCTAATAAACGTTAAAGAATCATGAATTTCTTTAGATTATTATTAAAATAATGTTTAGAGTTTATATACGTCGGGTATTTTATTATTACAAAGCTATTTACCTAGAGTGGTTTTGAAAATATTTATTCGTATATGACATAAGCACCGCACAAATTTGTGTGGTGCTTTTATTTGTAAATATATCTGTATCAAAAAAGAAGCATATCACAAAATCAATTAAGTGATATGCTTCTTTATATTTATTGTACTTTCTATTTTTTAATTGCTTTTAAAATGAATGAAAGTACTAAGATTAAGATGATTGAACCGATTAATGCTGGAATAATTGCAATTCCACCTATGACTGGTCCCATATCTCCTAATAATTTACCACCAATTGCTGAACCGATAATACCTGCGATAATATTACCAATAATACCGCCTGGAATATCTTTACCTAAAATAACACCTGCTAGCCAGCCGATTAAACCGCCGACGATTAACATTAATATAAAGCCCATATATAATTACCTCCTATTTTTACACTTCTTTATATATATCCAATGTGAAGATTCGTTAAACACTTATAAAGAAAATAATTGGTAAAATTAAACAATAATTGTAGTAAATAGTTGGTTTTTTAAAATATTGGTATTATTTTATGAGCTTTCAGGATATCTTTAGTCCAAAAATATTGTTTGCCTTGTCCTGTATATGCTGGTACTAAAACATCATTTCTAATACAGGCATAGAACCATTCTGGATCGACACCACTATATAATAAAGTTTGGTATTCAATAAAATCTGATTCCCAGTTTATATTAAGTTCTTTCATACTATACACTCCATAAATATTAAGCTTTATGACCTGCGATTAAGTCTTTTCTTTCTAATAATGTACCACTATTTAATAGGCTTGAACCACGCATCACAACATCTTTGCCATATTTCATACGTATAAAATCTAAATGATTTTCGAGTGTCTCTGTCTTAATTTGATATGGATCATCGAATAAAGATAGTTGCTTAATTTGGTTCGGAATAAATTTACCAAATGATATAGCAATCGTTCTATAAAGTCTGTCCGGTTCTAATCGTTGAGATAAATAATCCCATAATAATTGTGTGATAACATAAGTATTCATGAATCCCGTTTTATTTGTAAATTGCTTCCGCACGCCTCCAACGTCTGCATAACCGACACTCACGCTAATACGTGTAGGGTATAAATTGAGCTTTCTAGAACGGAAATAAACTTCATCTACTTGTTCATTTAATACAGTCTTAAGTTCATTCATACTGTAATCACGCATAAGTATTTGCGACTTACCTAGAGATTTATCATATATACGATGAGGATTTCTAATGACACTTTCATCAATACCATTAGCATGCAAATGAAGGTCAACACCAATAACGCCAAAGTCCCGCTTCAAATATTCCACAGGATAGTTAGCTAAGTGACCAATTGTAAATATCCCTTTCTTATTAAGCTTAGCTTCTGTACGTCGATTGATTCCCCACATGTCTCGTAAAGGTTGAATGGACCAAACTTTAGACGGCACATCTTCATAGCGCCATTCCGATATCCCAAGACTTGTATGCTTAGCATCAATATCCATTGAAAGTTTAGCGAGTAATAAATTAGATCCAATGCCAATCGTGCTACGAATTTGAGTATAATTAAATATACGCTCTTGAAGTTGCATCGCTAATGAAAAGGGAGAATGCGCAAATAAATGATAAGACTCTGATACATCCATAAAGAATTCATCTATACTGTATTGATGAAAATCTTCAGGAGCAACATAATCCAAAGCAATTTTGCTAATCTGTGTTGATAATTGCATATATTTCTTCATAGATGGATTAATAACATAGATATCTTTACGTTGAGGTATTTCATATAAACGAGAACCTGTTTTAATGCCAATTGCTTTTAAAGGTGGTGTAGCTGCCAGGACAACAGAACCTTTACGCTTCGTATCAGCCACAACAGCTAGCTTAGTCGTTAGCGGGTTCAAACCTTTTTCAATACATGAAACAGACGCAAAGAAACTCTTTAAATCCACACATAAAATATCCCGATTTAGACAATAACTGTAGTCATACATAAAAATCACCCTAGTCATATTGTACTTTTATTATACGAACATACGTTCTATTTTGTAAAGTATAAACTTGTGTAAAAGCACAATATATTATCATATGATGATTATGACGTATTAGATTAAGACTTTAAATCTTGCCATTCTTCTCGTAAAAGCCCCATTCTAATAGAGTCGTAATAAGTCCCGTTATAATATCTTACTTTTCTAATTCTAGCTTCCATCGTCATACCAAGACGTTCTCCAATTTTGATCATCCCTTTATTTCCTGACCAAGTTGTATAACCAACGCGAACAATATCTAAAGTATTGAATAAATGATCAATCCACATACGCATGACATTAGTGCCAATGCCTTTACCCCAATTATCACACTGATAGATTGAAATACCCATCTCTAGCCATTTAGAAGGTTCATGTTCCCAATAATAAGAGACTGTACCAATAACTTCGTTGTTGTATATCACAGCCCATCTATTCGGAACATTGATCCAATCATCTTTTTGAAGTAAAAAATCATCATACGACATAGCATGGTGAGGAAAATAAGGCGCATCCCATAACTTCCATTCAGGATTTGAATCTTTAAAAGCCATCTGCCATATACTATTTAAATCTTCTAATTTAATAGGTCTAATACGTAATTCGCGATTTTTACCCATGTTATCCCTCAGTTCTGTATAAAATAATTAAAATTATTTTATCATGTGAATTGGAAAAATTATACTTATTTCAGTTTTACAGTTTTTGACAATTATATTCACTAATTATAAAATATAAAAAAGAGAGGTGCTCATTATGTCAGAATATGTTACGAGAAATGAATTTGAACAATTGCTCTGATTTAAGCTAGTATTAATAGATACATTAATTTACTAACAAAAGAGGGATATGATGAGTAAATATTTTATTGGAATTGTACCACTTGAACCTATGTATAGTACGGTACTTAACTTACAACATCAATATATGGATAGAATAGGTGTAGAACCACATATTACTTTAAAAGCTCAAAGTAATTTAACAATAGATGAAAATTGGATAGAAGATATTACTAATTTGATTAATCATACTTCTAAATTTACTGTAACACCAAAACAAACAGATTATTTTGGTAAAGAAGTATTATACGTGTCATTTGATTCATTAGAAATTCATGACTTACATCAACAAATAGTGGGATTATTAAATGTTACAAAGGAAATGCAACAAAAGTATTTTGAAGGGGATTTATATGTACCACATTTAACTGTTGGTAAACAAAGTTATGGAGATGACATTAGTACTGGAAATAATATAAATAATTTGTTGAACATGGAAAAAGAATTGAATCAGAAAGATATATTTAAACCATTTCAAGTGAATGAGGTTTATATTTATAAATATGTAAATAATAAGTATGTTCGCCTAAAGAAAGTTGGATTGAAAGATTAAAATTGATAAATACATTTTTTAGAATCTAAATTTACTAATTATAAAATATAAAAAAGAGAGGTGCTCATTATGTCAGAATATATTAGGTGTGTTTTAATAAGAGAGACTTAATCTTACAAAATTGTAAGCTTAGAAGCCTGTTGTGACAACAATGTTAGGACTATTTCAAGTGAGATGATGCTATCATTTTACTTGAAAGGAGAGATAACATTGAAAGGTTTATTAAAAGGTATTGTTTTTCTAATTATATTTGTCATTTTATGTTGTTGTTTATTAATCGTTATATTTAGTACATCTGGCTCAAGTGAGATTAAAGGTGTATCAGATCAATTAAATCCATTTATGAAAGAGAAATACGCTTATGTAAAGACAAAGCTACCTGATGCTGTTGAAGAACATAATATTAGAAGATATAAGCAAGATATTGTAGATGAAGATGGTAAACGTACGAAGGTGGAATTTATATCATCAGATGAGCTTAAAACAAATCACTATTTAAAAATTAAGCATAAAGGGACACATGTGGAATCATTTGAAGAAGTTGATAAAAGTGAAATACCAAAGAAAGCTCTAAACGCTATAGAATAGAGGGAACGAGATAATCAAATTATCTCGTTCTTTTTTTACTTGTAATAAATATTTAATATAACGAAATATTCTTCAAGTATATTAATTAATTATAGTTTGTAATACAATATAAAAATAAAATATAAGGGGGATTATTATGAAGTACAAGTTTGGAACAGCAATAATTTTGACGACAAGTGTATTATTTGCTCAATCTGTTGGATATATCAATGCAGAAGAACATCAAAGTGAACAAACAGCGAACACAAGCAAATCGATTAGTTTTGAACAAGCACAAAAGATGAACCCGAAAGAATTAACAGGCTTGTTAACGGATGAAGATCTCAAATTACATAATAAAGATGCAGAAGAAAATTCTACAGAAATAGAATCCAATCAACATACAAATGAAGCTTATCAAGATGTTAATAATTATATTGCTAAAAATAATATTAAGCCGTCCACAATTACACAAGATTCTAGAATGGATAGTTTGCCGAAATATGACTATAAATCAGATAAGTTTATCGGTGTGATTATTCATGAAACAGCTAATCCTGATAGCACAATAGATGAAGAAATCAATTACATGTATAACAATTATGAAAGTGCGTTTGTTCATGCTTATGCAAGTAGTAGTAAAATTGTTCAAACAGCATCTAGTGATTATTTAGCTTGGGGTGCAGGCGCAAAAGCTAATCCATATTTCTATCAAATAGAATTGGCTCAATCTAGTACATTTGACCAGTTTGCGAAATCGGTCAATAATCAAGCATATTTAACTGCGAAAATGTTACACAAAAATGGACTGAAACCATCATTAGCCGATAATAATGAAGGAACAGGTACAGTTATCAGCCACAATGCCATTAGTCAGTATTATGGTGGAACAGACCATACAGATCCAATCAATTACTTTAGTCAGTGGGGCTATGATATGGATCAATTTTATAGTCTCGTTCAAAAGCATTATAATGATTTAAATGAAACAAGTGACACTATTACAGGCGATACACATACTGTTGTTTCTGGAGATACGTTGTATAATATCTCTCAAAGAAGCGGCGTAAGTGTAGCTAAACTTAAATCATTAAATAATTTAAGTTCAAATGATATAAGCATAGGACAAGTATTGAAACTGAAATAATTAAAAACACCTCTAAAGTGCAAGCGTTACTGTAACTTTAGAGGTGTTTCTTTATTTAAATTTAGGTATCAATTTAATATAGAATAGTTCACCAATAAGCTCGACAAGTGTTTGTGTGACGACAACAGTTGTCACAATTGTTGACCATTTGTCTGGTAGAGATAAAGCTAATGGCAAGACAACTAACGCATTTCTTGTGCTAGAACTAAAAGCAATCGTGCGTTTTAAATCTGAAGGTAAAGCAAAGATTTTACCAGAAAGATAACCAATAAAAGGCGCAATGATCATAAAACAAATGTAAACAGGAACAACTATCCATACGACGTGTAAATCATTAAATATTTTTGAAATTTGAGAGCCTATAACCGTCATTAATACGAGTCCCATAAAAGGAACAGGCAACCATTCTGATAAAGATAAAATGTTCGACATAGCATCGGACTTTTTACTTAAAATCTGCATGAAAATTGCTATGAATAAAGGTACTAGAATAAGGTATACAAAAGTCTTTAGAAAAGGTATAAAATCTATGTAATCCGAGAAATCTTGGTTTAAAAATATAAGAAAATATATCGGTAATAAGATGATTTGTAGAATAAATAAAATAGGTGTAGCAATCAACATAAAGCTTTCATTTCCATGACCTAACTTCGTAAAAACAATCACATAATCAATACAAGGTGTCAGTAAAACTAAGTAAATGCCGATTAGAAGCGGTGTAGAAGTAATATGAAATGCTGTGACAATTAGAAAAACAAGAATAGGAATAAAGATAAAATTAGAAATAATAAGTGCTACAAGAAATTTAAAATTTGATACCTTTTGACGTAAAGATAAAAAAGGAATTTGCGCAAACATACTAAACAATAGAATCGCAATTAAAATAGAAATAAAAGGTTCAAAAATAAGACTAGCATGGTCAAACAATAAACCGAAACCTACGCCCATCATAATAAATAAAAGATATATATAAATTTGTTTATCCTCTAAAAAAGATTTCAAGTACGACATCATAACCTCCTGTAAATCGCTTAATATAAATCATAGTATGAAGTAGAAATTAATTCAATTGAATAAAAAGATAATGAATATTGTTATAATATGATTACTAATACTATATTTATTGATATTTGTAAGGGGATAGACACATGAAATCTATTTTTATGATGGATGAACTAAATGATATGGAAGAAACTCGAAAAACAGCAAAATATTTTATAGATAAAATTGAAAATTATATTGATATTCTGAAAAAAGATTACGAATTAAATGACATGCCAGAACACGTCATATGGACAAGTGATTATGTAATGACACACGTATTTAAGAAGAAGGTACCAGCGTTTACAAATGAAAAAGGTATATTTATGAATATTGAAAAAGAAAGTTGGATGACCTTTTTAAATGGTCAAATCAAAAGTGACATGTCAGAAACGACTCAAAACATATTTAATAACTATTTAGAAAAAGAAATATTATGCATATTAGGTCATGAAATTACGCACCATTGCGACTTCTTTTTAACAGAATTTGATGATCTTGACTTAACATCAGATGACTTGTGGTTTGAAGAAGGATTGGTTACTTTCTTACCAAGGTATTATTTATATAATGACAAAGAATTTAAAGAAATCGTACAGTATGAAACAGAATTATTTAATTATTACAAATCAAAATATGATGAAAATAATTTAGAATCATTCACATATGAAATTTATAAAAGTAATGATAATGCATATGTCATGTTTCATTACTGGAAAAGCTTTTTAGCAATAGTTGATTTAGTTGAAAACTACTATGAAGGCAACATCCATAAGGTGATCAAAGAATATCAACAATGGAATAAAGAAGGAAAAAAACAAAAATTAAGTGAATACCTATTTAGGAAATAAGGGAGTGAGATAATGGATAGTTTGACAGAGCAACAAAGATTATTATGTGAAGAAGTGTTGTCGAAACCTTTATTTGCCCATTTATCTACTGTAGAAAAATGTGAGCCAAGAGAATCTCCAGTATGGTTCATTTGGGATAATAAATCATTATGGTTTATTGGAAACTATAAGACGGATTCTTTTCCAAAGAGAATAGAAGAAAATGGGAAATGTGCAATAGGCATTGTAGAATATGATGTAACAAAAGGAATTGTTAAGCATATAGGATTTAGAGGTAATGCATACTTAGAAAAGGCAGATAATAAGATTATAAAAAAATTATTCCATAAATATATGGGTGAAGAAAATAACTGGCATCCGAGATTTAAATCAGTACTTGGTAATACTGATTATGTATTGATTAGATTTGAATATCAAACAATAGTAGCAAGAGACCAATCATACTAATAATTACAAGAAGAAGCGGTGGAAAAAGTGTTGGAAGATATTAATTTTAAAGAATAACAAAGACTTTTCAACAAAAAAATTTAAAATTCACCTATCCTTTTTATAGCAACCAGGTTAACGCTTTCATACTTTAGCATAATATTGATTTATTTCGAAAACTGAAACAAAATAGATGAAATATTAGCTGAGATGTTCTATTATGTACAAATATGATAGTGAATAAATCAAGGGAGTAATGAAAATGGAAAGTTTTATATTTAGCGTTATTGGAGTTGTAGTATTAATAGCTTTTATTGTGATGTTAGGCACGACGGTTGTTAAAGCGATTAGAGATACTAGGTTCAGGATTCCGTTGCTAAGTACCATTATATTATTCTTTTTAACTTTAGGTTGTGCTGTTGGAATTGTTTCAACTGAACCTGTCCAAGATAATCATTCAAAAATTAAGTTCGATGATCACGTAGCAGAAGCACAAGCGAATGAATATGTTCAGAAAAAAATGAACCATTCTAAAGAGATTAATTATGACAAGTATAATAATGAAACATATAGCCATAACGAATTGTTAAAAATCACAAATGCTAAGGTTGAGAAAATTAGCCATAGTGAAGCTGGTGATAAAATCGTTGAAGTTACAAAAGGTAGTGGGGACGATAAAGTGTCATATTATATTATAGATTATGATCATAAAAAACTTGAAGAAGGCGAGAGCTATACTTTTTATGGTAAAGAAGATTTGAAATATGATGCAAACAGCCAATTACATGGATTTAATGTATGGAAAGTTGAATAGAGATAAGCAGAGTCTAAGACACATTACGTTGTCTTAGGCTCTATTTTTTCGATTGTCATTATCAATTCTAAATGAAAAATAAAAATTTGCTCTTGCCAAATAAAAATTCATGTATTATAGTTAAAACGTAGTCATTACGATTTACCTCCGGAAATGAGATGGCTACTTTACTTACTTAATATACGATTTCAAAAGAGTGAGACTTCAATTGCCGTCTCACTCTTTATATCTAATGATTTATTTCAAAAATTTTAAATGTAAAAGGAGTATATAAAATGGCGAAGAAGTCAAAAATAGCAAAAGAACAAAAAAGAATTCAAATGGTTGAAAAATACCGTGAAAAACGTGAAGAATTAAAAGCTAATAAAGATTACGAAGGTTTGAAAAAATTACCGAGAGACGCTTCTCCTACACGTATTACGCGTAGATGCCAAGTGACTGGCAGACCTAGAGGTGTATATAGAAAATTCGGTATGTCTAGAATTGCTTTAAGAGAATACGCACATAAAGGTCAAATACCTGGATTGAAAAAATCAAGTTGGTAAGATTTTTTGTTTATATGGGATAAATAGATAGAAGGTAGGGGAAATGTGTTGAATAAAATACCAGTTACAGTGTTGAGTGGTTATTTAGGATCTGGAAAGACAACACTGCTCAATAATATTTTGAAAAATAGAGAAGGATTAAAAATTGCAGTCATTGTAAATGATATGAGTGAAATTAATATAGATAAAGATTTAGTCATACAAGGCGGAGGTATTTCACGAACTGACGAAAAATTAGTAGAATTATCGAATGGCTGTATTTGCTGTACTTTAAGAGAAGACTTATTAATAGAAGTCGAAAAGATAGCTAAACGAGGAGATGTCGATCAAATCGTAATAGAATCAACTGGTATTTCAGAGCCGGTACCTGTTGCCCAAACTTTCTCATATATAGATGATGAATTAGGCATTGATTTAACTAGTATATGTCGTTTAGATACGATGGTTACAGTTGTAGATGCACATAGATTTGTACATGATATGTATTCTGAGGATTTGTTGAAAGATAGAGACCAAGGTGTCAGTGAAGAGGATGAACGTTCTATTTCAGACTTGTTGATTGACCAAATTGAATTTTGTGATGTACTTATATTAAATAAAGCTGATTTAGTAGACGAAAAGGATTTAAAGCAATTGGAAATCGTTTTGAAAAAATTACAGCCTAAAGCGAAATTTATCAAGACGAGTTATGCAGAAGTGCCGCTTCAAGAAGTGCTCAATACAGGTTTATTTAATTTTGAAGATGCAAGTCAATCAGCTGGGTGGATTAAAGAACTAACAGAAGGTGGTCATGCGCATCATACGCCAGAAACTGAAGAATATGGTATATCATCATTTGTCTACAAGAGAAGACTGCCATTTCATGCAGAAAGATTTAATCAATGGATGGAAAATATGCCAACGAATATTATAAGAGCTAAAGGTATCGTGTGGTTAGCTCAATATAATCACGTAGCATGTCTATTTTCTCAGGCAGGTTCTTTTGTAAATATTCATCCAATTACATTCTGGGTTGATGCAATGAAAGAAGAAGCGAAACAAGAAATCTTTGCATCTAGACCAGAAATTAAAGCTGATTGGGATCCAGAATATGGCGACAGAGAAACACAATTTGTCATTATCGGTAGTGACTTAAATAAAGAAGAAATTACAAAAGCATTAGATCAATGCTTATTGAATTCAGAAGAAATCGATGCAGATTGGACAAAGTTAAAAGAACCTTACCAATGGCAACTATCAACAGTATAAGTTAAAAGCATGAGCATAAGTAACTGCTCATGCTTTTTTGTATGCATAAAAATATCTACGACCTCCCAATATGAGATGCTTAATGTTATGATATTAAATAACTAAATTGTAACTAAAAAGGAGTCATTACAATGATATTAGAAACGGAAAGAATTAAACTCGTACCCCCAGCATATACATATCTTGAAAAATTATTTGAAGTCCATCATGATCCTGCAAATCAAAAATACAACCCAGCAGGTCCAGCAACAACAATAGAAGCTTTTAGAGAAACATTAGATCAATGGATTAAACATTATGAAGACCATGGATTTGGATATTACGTCTTGATTAAGAAAGATCACTATCTCCCGTTTGGCGTATGTGGGTTGCAGTATAAAGAAATATTAGGACAAACATATTTGAATATTTACTATCGAATTGAAGCTGCAGAAACAAAACAAGGACTCGTATCAGAAGCAAGTAGAAAAATAATCGAGCACGTCAAAGAATTAACAAATAACCAATATAAAATCGTAGCATTAACTAAAAAAGAAAACACACCTTCAATAAAGACAGCAGAAAAATTAGAATTCAAACATAACCCAGAACTAGATAATTACGACGGAGAAGGCAACGTGTATTACTTTAGTGAATAAGGAGTGGTGGGATGGAAGTAAGGTTGAGTGATTTTAATAAAGATTGGAGAAATATGTATTTAGAAGAATGTAGAATAATTAAATCTATATTAGAAGATGAAGTTATTAGGTTTGAACACTTTGGTAGTACATCAATTGAAGGTATGAAAGCAAAACCAGTTATAGATATGATGGTAATTGTAAATAATATAGAAAAAATTGATTTATTTGATGATGAGTTTTTGAGTAGAGGTTACGATTTGGCTGGAGAATGGGGAATAAAAGGAAGAAGACTCATTCGAAAGGGAGGAATTAATCGAACACATCATATACATATTTATGAACAAAGTAACCCTGAAATAGACAGACATTTAATATTACGAGATTATCTAAGAGAAAATAGAGAAATGGCTATAGAATATAGTAACTATAAAGCAAAATTAGCTGAAGAATATAATGAAACAGCTAGTTATAGTAAAGCAAAAAAATCATATGTTAAAAATTTAGAACAACAAGCAATCAGGTGGTATAAAGGAAAATAAAGGAGTGGTGGGATGGAAGTAAGGTTACTAAATAAAAATGATGTAAATGCATTTAGAAGTCTTAGGTTACTAAGTTTGCAGACAGATCCATCTGCATTTGCGTCTTTATATGATATTGAAATAAACTATCCAGTTAATAAATTTGAACAGCGATTAGAATGTAGTGATACAAAATTTACAATAGGTGGTTTTGAAGATGATAACCTAGTTTGTGTAGCTACTTTTTATAGAGAAGCGGTTAAGAAGATGCATCATAAAGGAAATTTAGTGGCGATGTATTGTCATCCTGATTATCGAGGTACAGGTATTGCTGAGAAAGTAGTCAATAAATTGATTATTGAAGCATCCAAGTTAACAGGTTTAAAATATATTGATTTAAGTGTCCTTTCTAATAATCAACGCGCAGTAGAATTTTATAATAAAGTCGGATTTGACAAATATGCTACTGAACCTAATGCAATATTAGATGGAAAAGATTATTATGATGAAGACATGATGAGATATGAAATAGAGTGAAGAGAATGGATCGAGAAATATGGACCGATAAAAAAATTTACCGGTCCAGAAATGAGAAATATAGACGGATAAAATAAATTACCGGTCCAGAAATAAGAAATATGGACCGATACGAAAAATTATCGGTCCAGAAATGAAAAATATGGACCGATAAAAATAATTATCGGTCCAGAAACGAGATTACCAGTCCGATAAAAAAATAGCGACCCGAAAACGGGATTACCAGGTCGATAAAATAATTTATCGGCCCGAAAATTGTAAAAAGCTGAATTGTCCATAAGACGATTCAGCTTTTTTCATTTTCTCCGCTTCTACACACTACGTAACAGTTCGTTATTGTTGCTATATTAAATTAATCGAACATAATCAATTGAATATTCAAAATATTATGATAGAATAAACACAATTAAACATTATCAAACAAGAAAAGGGGATTGATTTGATGAAAAATATTTATAAAGTGGGGATTTATGTATTAGTGTTAGCGTTATTTTTAGCTGGTTGTAGTAGTGGCGGGGATAGTGATGGTGCGAGTGGTGATTCAAAGGATACGCTACGTTTAATTGCACCGTCTGATTTAACGACATTAGATTCTAGTTTGGCTGTTGAAGCTGGTGCTTTTGAAGTAATGAATGCGACACAAGAGGGGTTATATCGTTTGGACAAAGATGATAAAGCAGAACCAGCAATCGCAACTGGTGATCCTAAAAAATCAAATGATGGGAAGACTTGGACATTTAATTTAAGAAAAGACGCGAAATGGTCTAATGGAGATCCTATTACTGCGCATGATTTCGTTTATTCATGGAGAAGGGTTGTAGATCCAAAGACGGCATCAGAATATGCATACATCATGTATGATATTAAAAATGCTGAAGCGATTAACAAAAGTGAGAAAAAACCTGAAGAATTAGGTGTGAAAGCAATTGATGACCATACTTTACAGTTAACGCTCAATCAAGAGTTACCTTATTATAAAGAGCTATTAACGTTTGGAACATTCATGCCATTGAATGAAAAGTTTGTTAAAAAGCAAGGCAGTAAGTATGGAACGACTGTTGATAAGACGTTATATAGTGGACCGTTTGTAATGAAGAGTTGGAAAGTTGAAGATAATTACTCGCTTAAGAAAAACAAACATTATTGGGATAAAGATCATGTCTCACTTAAAGGCATTAATTATAGAGTCATTAAAGACGAACAAACGGCACTCAATTTATATAATAATGATAAAGTGGATACAACAGAATTAAGTTCTCAAAACGTCGAATCTAACAAAGATAAAGAAGGCTTTGATACGAATTTAGAATCTGCTACTTATTATATTCAAATTAATACGCAAACGAATAAAGACTTACAAAATAAAGATTTACGTGCTGCGCTCGCTCAAGCAATCGATAAAAAATCTTACGTAGAACATAATTTAAATGATGGTTCGAAACCGATAGATACATTTACACCTGAAAAAGTATTTACTAATGAGAAAAAAGAAGATTATAACAAGTTAGTCAATGCACCTTATACGTATGATGTTAAACAAGCACAAGCTTCATTGAAAAAAGCTAAAAAAGCATTAGGTAAAGATAAAATAGATATAGAATTTTTAACATTTGATCAAGATAATGCTAAAAAAGATGCAGAGTATTTTAAAGAACAAGTTGAAAAACATTTACCTGGTGTAACAATGTCGATTAAACAACAACCGAACAAACAGAAAATAGCACTGACTAAAAAAGGTGATTATGATGTAGCAATTACAGGTTGGGGACCAGATTATCCAGATCCAATGACGTTTTTAGATTTATTCCATAGTGAAACAACTAAAGGTGAAACGGGATATAGTAACCCTGAATACGACAAAATTATCAACGAAGGTAAATCTTCATTACTTCAAGATCCAGACAAGAGATGGAAAGAACTCGCTAGAGGAGAAGAAATGTTATTGAATGATGCAATGGTTATCCCGCTTTATCAAAAAGGTAAAGCAAGATTAACAAAAAAAGAAGTTCACGGTCGTATCATTCATTACGTAGGTACGAAAGAGTACAAACATGTAAAATTAGATAGATAATTTATATATTGCTAGGGCATGATTCAATGTCCTAGCACTTTATTTTTTTATAAAGTTGAGTATTCTTATAAGAATAGTTTTGTATAGTTTGAAAATTATGATAAGATATTCCCAATCATTAAATTACATATCATCATTGGAGGATTTTAAATGGATTACTATACTAGGGATTTGAAACGATCAGATATAGAAGATATTCATGCATATAATGCTTTACCTGAAGTGAGTCAATATCAAGCATGGGAGCCGCAAACATATGAAGAAACAGAAGCATTTGTTGAGATGTTATTAAATCGAGATGAGAACTGGATGTACAACGTCATAGTAGATGCAGAACATGATAAAGTCATTGGCGCAGTGCAATTAGTATGTGATACGAAAAATAAAAGTGGAGAACTTGGTTATATCATTCATCCTGATTATTGGGGTAACGGCATCGCAACGGATATTGGTAGAACGATTATTAAATATGGTTTTAAAGTATTGAAACTTAATAGAATTTGGGCATCAACAGATATTCGTAATACAGCATCTGAAATTGTACTACAAAAGCTAGGTATGAAACATGAAGCCATCTTAAGACAAGATATTAAGCTTAAAGATGGCTACAGAGATTCATTGATTTATAGTATTTTAAAAGAAGAATATTAAAATGAAACAACAAAAGGTTCAGTACGATTTAAACAGTACTCGAACCTTTCTTTGAATGTTTGTCGAGTAACCATATTCATAACTTCATCATAAGTAAAAAAGCCTACCTCTAAACTTTCGTCACTTGTTTGAAGTGTGCCACCTGTATAACGCGCTAAAAATAACGTGTTGACGATAGAACTTTTCGTATTTTGGAAAATACCACAAAATCTTATAATTTCGATATCAGCACCAGATTCTTCTTTAACTTCGCGAATTGCCGCATCATATAAAGGTTCGCCCAATTCAACTTGACCTCCAGGCATTTCCCAGCCACGTTTAGGACCTTTTATGAGTAATATTTTATCTTCGTCATTTAAGACAATACAAGCAGCTGAAACAATATGTTTTGGAACCATAAGTAACCTCCTGTGAAAATTAGATTCTATTTAATCAAAAGTCGTACAAATAATATTTTATGATTAAATGACTAAAATGTCATATAATTACCTTAAATGTATATAAATATACGTCATTTTATAAAGGAGAACTTTTATGCCTATTAAAGTAGAACAGTTAAATATAAATTTTGATTATGAAGGAGATAACTACGAAATACATCCTACACTTATCATCCAAGATGAAGAATTGACACTCGTTGATACAGGTTATACAGGTTTCATGGATAAGATTGAACGAGAAATTAAGCGATTAAATTACAATATAGAAAATTTGAAAAATATTATTATTACACATTATGATGATGACCACATCGGTGCGTTAAAAGCTTTTAAAGATAAATATCCTAATACACAAATTATAAGTAGCTTTGTAGAAGCTAAATATATAGGTGGACATGCTAAATCAGAAAGATTGATTCAAGCTGAAGATTTGTTAAATGAAATGTCAGAAGATGAAAAACCATATGGTGAAGAATTTGTTAATATGCTAAAGGAATTAGAGCATGTCGATGTTGATGTAGAAGTTACAAATGGGGCGCTCATATTAAATAATGAAGTGGAAGTTATTGCGACACCAGGACATACGTCAGGGCATATTTCTTTATATATACAATCAGTCAATAGCGTCATTACTGGAGATGCTGCTGTGAAAGAAGGAGAGACTTTAAACGTAGCAAATCCTGAATATAGTATGAATTTAGAAGACGCAGAAAATTCCTTAAAGAAAATTAAAGATTTAAATGCTGAGAAATATTATTGTTTCCACGGCGGATTGTTAGAGAAAGCTTGAAGATTATAAATCTATGATTTACACCTATACAAATGGGTATAATTTAGGACAAGGTTATATTGTGAGGTGAGCGCATGATTAATATTATTCAAGCGATTGGTTCTATAGGGACCTTTATTATGGCGATTCTATATTTTATATCCGTCATGATTCAAATTCGCCAAATTAAAATATCATTTATACCTTATTTATCTTTTGATCAGATTATATTGGAGAAGAAACAAAGTGGTATTAAAGTGATGAATTTAACTTCGTCTGATCATGAATATTTAAATACGGCTTTTAAGCTATTAAATTTAGGCGGCGGTTCTGCTAAAAATATTGAAGTCGTCTTAAAGTTAAATGGCGATGAAGTGATACAACGTAAACATATTAATATTTTACCTAATAATCAATTCTATTTAATTCCTCTTAACCAAAAAGTCTTTAATGAATTTAAGAAGACAATCGACAATCACTATTTTGAAACGAATATGACAATTGAGTTGAAGTATGATGGTCAAGTTTCTAAAAAACGATCTTCCAATGAATATAGAATATCCATCGATGATTTTGTGAATATGGATGATAAAGATTTATATGAAATAACTTTTGAAAAATTAGAAAAATAAAGGTATTACATAAACAGGTTTTGAATTTATTTTTTAACCTGTTTTTTTAAGTGAAGCCATATATAAATAGGTCAATTATAGTTAATAATTATTTGATTTTGTACTATTATTTTGAATAATTCATGCTATGATGAAATTATTAATCATTTGTAGAGGAGAGAAAAAATGAGTAGTCTACTTTTTGCGTTATTATGGGTTGTTATTTCGATTGCCTTTATAACGACTTTGATTATTACAGTCGTTAAATATGCTAAAGAAAAACAGTATAGTAGCTATTTAGTGAGCACAATTTTACTATTTGTAATTGGTGTGATTAGTTTTGTATGTATATTTGTCAGTCTGTCATTCGATAAAGAATATTCATATAAACAATTATTTAAGGAAGATAAGCCTAAAGCTGTTAAACATGTTTCCGACACACCTAAAAAAGAATTAAAAAATATCAAACTAGGTGATAAAATTATTGTTGATGGTCTAGAAGTGACCGTTACGAAAGCAGAAGTTGTTCAACCTGATGACGGTTATTCTTATTCACAAAATGGCAAAATTCTTAAAGTCACTTATAAGTTCAAAAATTTAGAAAAAGATAAAAAATTAATCGATAATTCTAATTTTCAACTAACTATTGGTGGAGCGGTACAACCGCAATTTAATGGTATGAAAGATAATAAAGGTGGATTCCAACATCAACTTGATAAAGATGACAGCAAATCAAGTTATTTATACTATGATGTAGCGGACGCTGATAAATATGATGTTAAAATGAATTATGAAACTTCTAAGAAAACGTATAATGCTAATTGGCGTATAAATGATAAGGATATTAAAGATAATACGCCTAAAGAGAATCCAACTGAAGAAATCAATTCGACTCAAGAAGCGCCAACTTATGAGCAAAGAACGGTTCAACAACCTAACAATAACGCGGATGAAGAGAAGAAAAAAGCTGAAGCTGAGAAAAAACGTAAACAAGAAGAAGCGGATAAAGAGGCTAAAGAAAAAGCAGATAAAGAAGCAGCAGAGAAGAAAGCTGAAGAAGAAAAGGCAGCTAAAGAGGAAGAAGAAAAACGTCAAGAAGAAGCGGATAAAAAAGCTGAAGAAGCTGAACAAAAACAACAAGAAGCTGACGAAAAAGCAGCAGCAGAGCAGAAAAAACGTGATGAACAAGCAGCAGCTGAACGTGAAAAACAACAGCAACAACAAAGAGATCAAGAGGCACAAAGAGAGAAAGATCGTGCAGCTCAAGATGCAGCACAAAAAGCAAAAGAAAGATCAACAGAGCAAAGACAATCTCAAAATAATTCAAATGAACAAAAAGAACGTTAGTTAATCAAATGAACAATTTATGCGTAACATAAGAAAGAGGTAACCAAATGACGACTGTATATTTCAACCATGATGGTGGCGTAGATGATTTAATTTCATTATTTTTATTATTACAAATGGAAGATGTTAATTTGATAGGTGTAAGTGCAATTGGTGCAGATAGCTATGTAGAACCGGCAACAAACGCTTCTTGTAAAATCATTAATCGATTTTCATCACAAAAACTAAATGTCGCAGCTTCGAAAGAAAGAGGGAAAAATCCATTTCCTAAAGATTGGAGAATGCATGCCTTCTTTGTAGATGCGATGCCAATGTTAAATGAAGATGTTGAAGTAAATTCTACAATTTCTGAAAAAGAAGCATATGAAGATATCATTGAAAAGGTAATGAATAGTTCTGAAAAGGTAACAATGCTGTTTACGGGACCGTTAACAGATTTAGCTAAAAGTTTGAAAGTTGAACCAAGAATTGAAAGTCGTATTGAAAGAGTTGTATGGATGGGTGGTACATTGTTGAATAAAGGTAATGTTGAAGAACCTGAACATGATGGTACAGCTGAATGGAATGCTTTTTGGGATCCAGAAGCAGTAAAGACTGTTTTTGATACGCAATTACCGATTGATATTGTAGCATTAGAAAGCACGAATAAAGTACCTTTAACACCAGACGTACGTAAACGATGGGCGAATGAAAGACAATATGAAGGTGTTGATTTCTTAGGTATATGTTATGCGCTTGTGCCTCCATTAACGCATTTTGTAACAAATTCAACTTATTTCTTATGGGATGTATTAACAACAGCTTATGTTGGGAAACCTGAACTCGTTAAGAAAGAATCACATAAAGTATCTGTCATTACAGATGGACCTAGTCAAGGTAGAACATTCAAAAGTGATGAAGGAAGAATGATTAATATCATTAATGATGTTGATAGAGATGGATTCTTTGATTACATGACAGATTTAGCTAAAAAAATATAACAAATAAGCACTTCATTCAGTGTCGTTAGGATAAAATAGCGAGCTGAATGAAGTTTTTTTATGAAAAAATTAAAATTTTAAATTGCATAATGATAGGGCTCAACACTGTTCAACTCATAAAATAGTGAATTTTCTGATTAAAACCATTTTATTAGGTTATATGATTATATAGACAAAATGGGGAGTGTTTATAATTATGAAATTTAAAAGAAAGAACGTTAATGTTGTCGACGCCAGTAAAACGAAAAAAACGGTCGTTGCAACAGGTATTGGTAATGCGATTGAGTGGTTTGACTTCGGTCTATACGCTCAACTAGCCGTCATTATCAGTATGAATTTCTTTGGTAATATGCCAAAAGAAATTCAGCTTGCATCAACATTTGCGGTATTTGCTTTTGCATTTATAGTAAGACCGATTGGTGGTATATTCTTTAGTCATTTAGGAGATAAACATGGTCGTAAAGTTGTCCTTTCAACTACAATTATTATGATGGCTTTATCTACACTTGCTTTAGGACTATTACCGACACAACACCAAATCGGTATTTGGGCACCAATTTTATTATTAATTATTAGAATGATTCAATCATTCTCTACTGGTGGTGAGTATGCCGGTGCAATGACTTATATTGCAGAAATTTCACCAGATAAGACGAGAGGTAGACTTGGTAGCGGACTTGAAATTGGTACTTTATCAGGTAGTATTTTAGCCGCTGCATTAGTAGGTATTATGTATGCTCTATTGAGTGATGATCAAATGGCAGCTTGGGGCTGGAGAATCCCATTCATTATAGCTGCACCACTTGGTATTATAGGTGTCTATTTGAGAAATAATTTGGATGAAAGTCCAGCTTATGAAACAACACTTGAAGAGCAAGAAGAGCTTGAATACTCTTATAAAGATATCTTCAGAAAATATTGGAGAGATATCATTGTTTGTTTCGCAGGTGTAGCTTTCTTAAACGTTGCTAATTACATGGTATTATCATATATGCCGTCATTTTTAAATGGCACTTTAGATTTAGGTGGTACGATGAGTAGTATATTGAGTACGTTAACGATGGCAGCAATGATACCAGCAGTATTCTTCTTTGGTTGGTACAGTGATAAAGTTGGAAATAAAAATACCATTTTATTTGGATTAATAGGATTTAGTTTATTCTCAGTATTAGCCTTCTGGTTAATGAGTATTCCTTCAATACCGATTGTTATTTTAGGACTATTTATCATTGCACTGTTTATGTCTACATTTGAAGGCGTTATGCCATCTGTATTACCAAGTATTTTCTATACAAAAGTGAGATTAAGAACATTATCACTTGTTTACAATATTGGCGCAGCGATATTTGGTGGTTTAACACCATTTATTTTAACAACGTTAGTCGAAACAACTGGTCAAAAAATTGCACCATCTTATTATTTAACATTGATTAATGTCGTTGGACTTGTCATTTTCTTATTTATGTTTAAGACAACGTCTAATAAATCATTAAGAGGATCATATCCTAATGTTGATAATAAAGAAGACTTACAAGAAGTTTATGAAAATCCGAAAGATGCATTATGGTGGAATCACGAAGAACCAAATAAATCATAAAAAAATAAGGACTGAGACAAAATTTGTCTCAGTCCTTATTTATGTGACTTATATTCAATTAAACAGCTTCTACTTCTAAATTCACGTCAATATTTCCACGTGTTGCTTTAGAGTATGGGCAGAAATCATGCGCTGCTTTTAAATATTTCTCTGCGTCTTCTTGAGATACGTTTTTTACTTTAGCGGCAATATCTACTTCTAATTTAGGACTTTCAGCATTTTCGTCATCTACTAAACGAACTGTTAACGTAACTTCTGGTTCAGCATCACGAACTTTGTTTTGTTTTAAAATTAAATCAAAAGCACCGTTGAAGCATGAAGCGTAGCCTGCTGCGAAAAGTTGTTCTGGATTAGTGGCATTACCATCTGCTTGTTGTGGTGGTAATACATCTACATCGATTGCTTTATCGTCAGTGTAAACATGACCTTTACGTCCACCTGTGTTTGTAGCTTTTGTTTCATAATGAGTTGCCATAAAAAAATACCTCCTTTAAAGTATATTATCTATTTACCCGTATATTGTTTTTTAAATCATTTATAAATTATAAATTTTCATATATAAATTGTCGGAAATATGAAATAATATACATTATCAAAATAAGAGAGGTCACAACATGAAAGCAATATTAATAGGTGTCTTGGCAGCTTTATTTTTTGCAGTTACATTTGTCGTTAATCATATGATGGCTAATGATGGTGGAAGTTGGTATTTTAGTTCCTCTTTACGTTTTATTTTTATGCTGCCATTTTTATATTTGTTTGTACTCATCAAAGGTAGAACAAAGTTTGTTTTAAAGCATATTCAACAAGAGAAAAAGGCTTGGTTCATATGGAGTGCAGTTGGGTTTGTATTATTTTATGTACCGATAACTTTTTCAGCAGAGTATAGCCCAGGGTGGTTGATTTCAGGTACTTGGCAAATAACAATTATTTGCGGTATGATTCTCGCGCCATTATTTGTAGAAACAGTTGTTATAAATGGTAAAGAAACAATCGTTAGACATAAAATTCCATGGCGTTCATTATTGATTTCAAGCATTATGTTTATCGGTATTATCATTATCCAAATTCCTCAAGCAAGTGAAATTAAAATGAATTTATTTTTATTAGGTTTCTTACCGATTTTAATTGCAGCCTTTAGTTATCCTTTAGGAAATAGAAAAATGATGCAAGTTGTGAACGGTGAGCTCGGTACAATTGAACGTGTATTTGGTATGACGTTAGTCACATTGCCTATTTGGGTAGTCATTTTTATTGTTGGTGTACTTAAAGAAGGATTACCTTCTTCTAGTCAAGTTGTACAAGCATTTATCGTCGCACTATTTTCGGGCATCATCGCAACAATTCTATTTTTCTATGCTACAAATATTGTGAATGATAACCAAGAACAATTAGCAGCCGTTGAAGCGACGCAATCTTTGGAAGTTGTATTTGCCATTATTGGTGAAATGATTCTCCTAGGCTTACCGTTACCAAATGGTTTAAGTATGGTAGGTGTAGCACTCATTATAATAGGTATGTGTATATATAGTTTTATCGATCATATATCTATTGGTAAAATTTTCAAAAAATCATGAAGTGAGATGTTTAAAAATCCTTTTACAGGGTAAAACATATATGAATGGTCAATCATTCAATAAAGTTTAATGAAGGGTGATATAAAATGGCAGACGAAAGCAAATTCGAACAAGCAAAAGGTAATATTAAAGAAACAGTTGGTAATGCAACAGATAACAAAGACTTAGAAACTGAAGGTAAAAAAGATAAAGCTTCAGGTAAAGCTAAAGAAGCAGTAGAAAATGTTAAAGATAAAGCGAACGAAGTAATCGATAAATTTAAGAAATAATACATTTTCTAATTTATTTAAAGCATAAGAAAAGCCATTAGACACGTTGACTGTCTAATGGCTTTTTATTTACTTTACATCGTCTTTATCGATTTCCCATTTCATTTTGTAACGTTTATCAGATGAACGTAATTGTAATTGTACGTCATATTGATCCGCTTCAGGAACATCGTAGTATACATAACCAGTATCAGATTCTCCAGGTTTTAGACTGAATGAGAATCCATCATTTTTGTCATTCATACCATAGTATTTTGAAACTCTGCTTCCATCAGCAGTAACACCGAAGTTAGCATCTCCAACGATTAAGCTAGAGTTATTAATATTTTCAAGTTTGTAGTTAACTTTTAATATTTTATCTTTTAAAGGTTTAGTTCCGTCAGATGGTGGAGTAACAAATTCTGCTCTTTCAACTGTAATCTTTGTACCGATTGCACTAATCCCGTTACCAACTGATGTTTGTCTATCGATGATAGATGAATCATTATCATCTTCATCTGTTTTTTCTTCAGTTGTAGATTCTTCAGTAGTAGACTCTTCAGTCGTTTCTTCCTCAGTAGACTCCTCAGTTGTTTCTTCTTCTGTTGAGTTTTCTTCAGTAGAATTATCTTCAGTTTTGTTTGTGAACTCATCGATTTGGTCTTTAATTGGACCAGCAGCGCATGCACCTAAAATAACAGCTAAAATAATGAATATAACTAAACATCCACCACAGCCGAATAACCAAGGTTTCATACTAGAGCCATTGCCGTCTCCCGATTGTTGTTGCTGATTGTTACCATTTGTTTCGTTAAATGGATTATTTTGTTGTTCTGAGGTGTTCTGATTAAAAGGATTCTGATCTGATTGATTAGAATTAGCCATAATATTTCCCCCTTATTCATTACTTTATTTTAATAAAAAATTATTGTTTCCACTTAATCGAAATTCTTGTGTGAAAGTTTTCAACTATTGATAAACAATTGTGTTATTTATTAATTATTTTTAGTTTATAGTAAACTGGGAAATAAATCTAGGCTTATTATTAAATTTATAAAAAATTTATAGTACTTTAATATTTAATGATTTTGTAGAATATGAATGTTTGTAAATTTTATGCAAAAGGGGGTAATATAGTAATAAAGGAGTGATAAATATGTATAAAAATATTTTGTTTGGCATTGATACAGAAATGAAAAATCAAAAGGTTTTAGAACAAATTAATCACCTCGTAGGAGAAGGTTCTCAGGTTACATTACTGAATGTTGTCGCTGATAAAGACCTTCAAGCTTCAGTAAGAATGGGTGTTCATTTAGATGAAATTCAAGAAAAACGCCAAGAAGCTATGAAACATGTCTTAGATTATTTCCATGAACAAAACATTCAATATAAAATTGAATTTGCGAAAGGGAATCCTAAAACAGAATTAGTGCATAGAGCAAATAGTGGTGATTTTGATATCGTTGTGTTGAGTAATAGAAAAGCAGAAGACACAGATAAAATGGTATTAGGAAGTGTCAGCCATAAAGTCGCTAAAAGAGCTAAAATTCCTGTATTAATTGTGAAGTAGTAAGCACACATTGATTTAAGTAATAGATTTCTTGAATCATCATGCATCGTTTCATAGAAAAAAGTCCTCGACTCATGTAAAATGAAAATAGAAGCATATTGGAGGAATGACTATGACTGATGGACAAAAGAAAGCGTTTCCGTATATCGTTGCAACGATTTCATTAGAAACTCAAGATGATATTGAAAAAACAGTGCAAGAACTCAATGCTCATAAGGATTCAATAGATATTGTTGAATTTAGAGCAGATACTTTAAAAAATACTTCAATTGAAAACATTAATGAAACATTAGAGAAATTTAAAAGTGCATATTATGATGCGCCAATTCTGTTCACTTATCGTTCAGTAGGGCAAGGTGGTCATGGTGACTTTGATCATGAAACTTATTACAAAATCATGCAAGATATTATATGTAACAAAAAAGCTGAATACGTCGATATTCAACTCGATACGTATGAAGATAATCTTATGAATTGCATTACGAAAGCTCAGCATAATGATGTGAAAATTATTATTTCACATCATGACTTTAAATCAACACCTGACGTTGAAGAAATGTTTGTCACATATGAGAAAATGGCAGAGTTAGGTGCAGATATTGGTAAATTAGCTGTGATGCCACAGAACGAACGTCATTTATTATCGATGTTAAATGCTATGAATAGAGCTTTTCATAAGTTAGATATTGATGTAATTGGTATATCTATGGGTGAACTAGGTAAGATGACAAGAATAACTGGTGGTATGTTTGGATCTAAATTTACTTATGGTTTCGTAGGTAAAGAAGCGGCACCAGGTCAAATTCATGTTAAAGATATTAAAGAACAGTTAGCTTTATATCAAAATTAATCACATTATTAAGCATAATAATGATGAAGCGAGTGTAGAAATCTTCAGGATAATTCTAGATTTCTATCTCGCTTCTTTATTTTATGATACAATTGATAATAATTATCAATGAATTAGGAGTGTAAATAATGGAATTAAAGAAAGCGATTGAAGAAAGAAGAAGCGTCAAAAAATATGATTATGATATGTATATAGACGAAGAAAAAGTATTTTCTTTAGTTGATTTAGCAACATACGCACCAAACCATGGTATGAGAGAACCTTGGAGACTTGTGTATATCAATAAAAAACAAATTCCTGAATTTGCAGAAGAAGTAGCACAATCAGCATTTGTTAACGATCCAGCTAAACAAGAAAAATATATCAATAAAGTGACTAAAGTTGGTGGCATGTTTGTCATCTTGTCAAAAAGAGACTCAAGACAAAAAGAAAATCTTGAAAATCAAATGGCAATTGGCGCATTTGTACAGAATTTAATGTTATTGATGCATGATGAGGGAATGGGTTCATGTTGGAAAACACCTGCATTTATATTTAATCCATCATTTAGAAAAACAGTCGGCGCTCAGGATGATGAAGATGTATGTGGATTTTTATATTTAACTGAAAAAGATTCAAGTGTAAAAGCGGCCGAAAGAAAAAATAGATCATTAATCACTGAGTGGTAATAACGAAACCCACAACTGAGTTCTTATACTCAATTGTGGGTTTTAATATGATTATTTTAAGTTCTCAGCTAAGAACGCTTTAACATCTTCTGGTGTTTTTGCGTTTGCTGAATGTAAGTGTGCAAGTTTTTCGTTGTTTTTAAATACTAATAAACTTGGGATACCCATTACATCATTTTCAGTTGCTGCTTCAGGAACTTGGTCACGATTGATTTGATACCAATTGTATTGATTGTATTCATCGATGATTGGATCAATCCATTGATTCATTCTTGTGCAATCTGGACACCAGTCTGCGAAGAATTTAACGACAACTGGTTCATCGCTTTGTGTAATTTCTTCAAATTCAGCATATTGACTTATTGTTCTCATATTTATTCTGCTCCTTAGAAATAATGATTATAAGGTAAGTATATCTTATTTCTAATATTTAAAAAAATATTTAACTCATTACTACATGTTCTGTACTAATATTGTTATAATAAAATTAAATAGACATATGGAGGTAAAGACATGATAAAATTTTATCAATATCCTAATTGTACAACTTGTAAAAAAGCAGCAAAGTTCTTAGAAATGAACGGTGCCAGTTTTGAACCGATTGATATTACTCAATTAACACCAACAGCTAAAGAATTAAAAGATATCATTGATGGGACAGACATAAATGTTAATCAATTATTTAATACTCGAGGCGCTAAATATCGCGAATTGGGATTAAAAGATAAAATGGATGATTTATCAGACAACGAAAAGTTTGATTTATTAGCATCTGATGGCATGTTAATTAAAAGACCTTTAGCCGTTTTAGGAAATAAAGTGACACTTGGATTTAAAGAAGACGAATATCGTCAAACTTGGTTATAAAAATAGTTGCTTGAATAATGGCTTTATGTCATGATTATAATTGAATTACATATAGGAGGGGATTACTTTGACAGTGCCTAGTGAGTTAAAATATTCAAAAGAACATGAATGGGTAAAAGTAGATGGAGATATCGTAACAATCGGTATTACTGATTTTGCTCAATCAGAATTAGGGGACATCGTGTTTGTTGAGTTGCCAGAAGAAGGTGACGAATTAACTAGTGGAGATTCATTCGGTAGTGTAGAATCTGTTAAAACAGTTTCTGAACTATATGCACCACTATCTGGTAAAGTCGTTGAAGTAAACGAAGAACTAGAAGACAGCCCTGAGTTTGTTAATGAATCATCATATGATAAAGCTTGGATGGTCAAAGTTGAACTATCTGATAAAGCTCAATTAGATGAATTATTAGATGCAGACGCTTATAGCGAAATGATAGGTGAATAACATAACATTAAACTCCACGATACTGATGTGTCATGGAGTTTTTTTGAAATATTTATCATGAAACTGAACAGTAATACTATCTCATTTGTAGAAGGTGATATTCATGGCGATGATTAAAAAGATTATAATCGTAGAAGGTATTTCTGATAAAAAACGAGTGGAAGAAGTATTAAATGATCATGTTCATATCATTTGTACCCATGGAACGATGGGTGTCGAAAAAATGGATGAGCTACTAGAAGAGATATACGGTTCTCAAGTATATGTCTTAGTAGATCAAGATAAGGAAGGTAAGAAAATTAGAAAATGGTTTAAGAAATATGCGAGTGAAAGCCAGCATATTTATATTGATTCTACATTTTCTGAAGTAGCGCGCTGTCCAAGACAATATTTAGCGAATGTGTTAAACTATCATGGATTTATAGTTAAGAATGATTTTGTATTGAAAGGGAAGTATCGTTACCATGAAACACACAGAAATATTGAACGATATATACAAGCATTTTGATAAAGATATCCATTTATTATTTGGATATACGCCAACATGTGGAACGTGCAAAATATCAGAACGCATGTTAGATATTGCAAACGAAGTATCACAATTACCTATTAATAAGTGTGACTTAAATTTTTATCCAGAATTCTGTAAAGAATTTGAAATCATGTCAGTACCCGTACTTTTTATCATGCATAAAGATCAAGTTATCCGTCGAATCTATGCCTTTCAGTCTGTTCCGTATATATTAGAGAATATTCAAAAAGTTATTGACGATAAAAACTTATCATGATAGTATGAATTTAATTAAATACGTAATAACTCTTATCAAGAGTGGTGGAGGGATGTGCCCTTTGAAGCCCGGCAACCGTCATATAAATATGAAATGGTGCCAATTCACAAAAAGTGTTAACTTTTGGAGATGAGAGAAAGACAAATTTTTGACGCCTTTCTCTTATTTTAAGAGTGAGGCGTTTTTAATTTAGAGATTAGGAGGCAACAGATTTGATCGAGTTAAATAAAGTTGTTAAAACTTTCAAAACAAAAAAAGGTGACATAACAGCTGTTGACCATGTTGACTTAAAAATAGATAAAGGAAGTATATATGGTGTAATTGGATTTTCTGGTGCAGGTAAAAGTACACTTATACGTATGTTTAACGGCCTAGAAACACCTACTGAGGGAGAGGTAATTGTTGACGGTGCGAACATCGGACAATTATCGAAGCAAGACCTTAGATTGAAAAGACAAAAAGTAAGCATGATTTTCCAACATTTCAACTTACTTTGGTCTAGAACAGTTAAAGATAACATCGCATTTCCATTAGAAATCGCTGGTGTATCTAAAAGTGAAATTAATGAGAGAACAAAAGCACTCATTAAAAGAGTTGGTTTAGAAGGACGCGAAAATGCCTATCCTTCACAACTATCAGGAGGGCAAAAACAAAGAGTAGGTATTGCCCGTGCACTAGCTAATGACCCGCATGTCTTATTATGTGACGAAGCAACAAGTGCACTCGATCCGCAAACTACTGATGAAATATTAGATTTATTAGTAGATATTAATAAAGAACTGGATTTAACAATCATACTGATTACACATGAAATGCATGTCATTAGAAAAATTTGTGATCATGTAGCAGTCATGGAGAACGGTAAGTTTGTTGAAGAGGGTGAAGTTATTAACGTATTTAATAACCCTCAAACATATGTTACACAACGATTTGTTAAAGATGATCTTAAAGCAGATGATTTACAAAGAACTTTACAAGACTTTAAGAAAGAACAACCAAATGGTGAAATTTGGAAGTTAAACTTCGTTGGTGGAACAAGTTCTGATCCAGTATTAGCGAAAATTATAAAAACTTATAATATCGATATTAATGTTATCGAAGGTGACGTTAAATTAACTCAAAACGGTACATTTGGACATATGATCGTTCATTTACCTCAAGGAGATTATTCTAAAGAAGCAATTAAGCAAGAATTGAATAATCTAGGCGTGAAAGTAGAGGTGAACGTAGGTGAATAAATCATTTGGAGATATCATAACAGAAATGGTCACGATGCCTAACGTACGATGGGATGCTGTATGGGAAGCATTGTATGAAACGTTATATATGACGATTATTTCTACAGTATTTACTTTAGTATTTGGATTAATCTTAGGAACTTTACTATTTTTAACATCAAGAGGAACATCTAAAAGTTCACGTGTGTTCTATTCAATCGTTTCATTTGTCGTGAACCTATTTAGAGCTATTCCATTTATCATTTTAATATTATTATTACTACCTTTTACGGACATCTTACTAGGTACAATTAGTGGACCTAAAGGCGCTTTACCAGCATTGATTATTGGTGCATCACCATTTTATGCACGACTTGTTGAAATCGGCATGAAAGAAATTGATAAAGGTGTTATTGAAGCGGCAGTTTCAATGGGTGCTACTACTTGGACAGTCGTTCGAAAAGTATTAATAAAAGAATCATTACCTGCTTTAGTATCGGGAATCACAGTTACAGCTATTGCTTTAGTTGGATCAACTGCTATAGCCGGTGTAATTGGTGCAGGTGGTTTAGGTAACTTAGCTTACCTAACTGGATTTACACGAAATCAAAATGACGTCATTTTAATTTCAACAATCTTTATTTTAATTATTGTTTTTGTTATCCAATTTATTGGAGATTTAATTGTAAAAAGAATTGATAAACGTTAAGGAGTGTTTTAAATGAAAAAAGTATTTGGGTTATTATTTATTTCAATTTTAACAGTCGTGCTAGTAGCTTGTGGTGGCGGTAGTGGCGACAAGAAAGAAAAGAATGAAACAATTAAAATTGGTGCATCACCAGCACCTCATGCTGAAATTTTAGAAGAAGCTAAACCACTTCTTAAAAAAGAAGGTTATGACTTAGAAATCAAGACAATCAATGATTACACAACACCTAACAAATTATTAGATAAAGGTGAACTTGATGCAAACTTCTTCCAACATACACCATACTTAAAAACTGAATCAAAAGAAAAAGGATATAAAATTGAATCAGCTGGTAACGTACATTTAGAGCCAATGGCAGTTTACTCTAAAAAATACAAAAAATTATCTGACTTACCAAAAAATGCAACAGTTTATGTATCAAACAATCCAGCAGAAGAAGGTAGATTCATCTCATTCTTCGTTAAAGAAGGATTAATCAAAATCAAAGACGGTGTTAAACCAGTTGACGCAACATTTGATGACATCGTAGAAAACAAGAAAAACATTAAATTCAACAATAAACAATCAGCAGAATTTTTACCTAAATCTTATCAAGCAGACGAAGGTGATGCTACAATCATCAACTCTAACTTTGCAATCGAACAAGGATTAAATCCACTTAAAGATTCAATTGCAGTAGAAGGAAAAGATTCACCATACGCAAACCTAATTGCAGTTCAAAAAGGTCATAAAGATGACAAACAAATTAAAGCTTTAATGAAAGTCTTACAATCTAAAGAAATTAAAGACTTCATCAACAAGAAATACGACGGAGCTGTAATCGCAGCTAAGTAAGAAATTTAAAAAACATCTAGCCATATGGTTAGATGTTTTTTGTATTTATGAGTAGAAAAACTCTTTGAGAAAAATTACTTATAGTAACTACATGGTATTAGCTGTAAACCTAACTTTAATAATATAATGTGATATATTTGATATATAAACGTGAGGTGATGAAATTGGTAAATGATATAAAAATTCATGTTCTACACACTGGAACTGTTATTGTAGATGAAGCTTTACCTTTTAGTACTTCTAGTAGAAATCCTATTGCTTGGACTGGTTTATTTAGGAATAAAAAGCACCAAATTTCTTTACCAGTATCTGTTTATTTAATTGAACATCCTAAAGGGTTAGTTTTAATTGATACAGGTTGGCATACTGACAATAGAGTTAATCAAAAGAAAAATCTTTTATTTCAGTATCCTGTGAATAAAGCTTCTCTTCCAAAAGGTCAAGCTGTTCATGAACAATTAAGAAACTTAGGTTATGAAATTGATGATATTGATTATGTGCTCATGAGTCACATGCATTGCGATCATGCGGATGGTTTAAGACATGTAAAAAATGCTAAAAAAATATTACTGAGTGAACCTGAAAATGAAGCGATTAAATCGGATAAAATGCATTACCTTCCTCATGAATGGAAAGATGTAGATTTATCTACTTTTAAATTAAGTTACACAAATATAGGTCCTAAAGGATATTCATTTGATTTATTCGGAGATGGCACGTTACAAATGGTATGGTGTCCTGGACATAGTAAAGGGTTATGTGCAACGTTGGTGAAAAAAGAGGGACAAGATAAATTTGTACTTTTAGCATCTGATGTTGGATATGCAAATAGATCATGGGAAAGAAATATTTTACCCGGAGTTTTAGTTAATAGAAAAGATGCTCAAGAATCTTTAAATTGGGTTAAGTATATTTCAGAAGATAAAAACTGTATAAAAGCAATAGCCAATCATGATGATAATACTGAACCACAAACTATAATTTTATAAGACATTACATCTAGCCATAAGGTTAGATGTTTTTTTGTATTATTACTCATCTTTGGGCATTATGTTTGTGTGTGCTTTCATTTATAGTTAAAATTTATTTAATTAAATGAAAAGGTGGTAAATTATGAAGATTATATTAGTTGGTGCTAATGGTACTATTGGTTCAGCAGTGGCAGAAGAACTTTCGTCAAACGGACATGAAGTTGTGAAAGTTGGACGTAACTCAGGTGACTATCAAATGGATATGTCGAATGTAGAAGATATTAAATTAATGTTTGAACAAATTCAAAATGTAGATGCAGTTGTTTCTACTGCAGGTGCAGCGAATTTTGATGATTTATCTGACTTAACACCTGAATCAAATGAAGTTGCTGTTACGAGTAAATTACTTGGACAAATCAACTTAGTACTAATCGGACAACATTATATTAATGATGGCGGAAGTTTCACTTTAACAACTGGTGTGATTATGGACGAACCAATTAAAGGTGGCGTATCATCAGCTATGGCTGGTGGTGGTATTCAAGCATTTGTGAAATCAGCTGCATATGAATTAAAACGCGATTTAAGAATTAATAATGTAAGTCCAAATGTAATTGAAGAAGCACTCGAAGATTATGGTGATTTCTTTAAAGGTTATCAAGCAGTCCCAGCTAAAAAAGCCGCTAAAGCATACTTGAAAAGTGTAGAAGGTATTCATTCCGGTCAAACATACCGAGTTTATGAATAATATTTAATAAAAAGCAGTCGATCTCCCTTTGTAAACGGAGAGTCGACTGCTTTTTGTTTTAGTAGAGATGAAAATATGGTCAAGATGCACGAAGACTGGTAGATATCGTGCGCCAGGGTACAAAATAAGGGCATAACGCACGAAGACTGGTAGATATCGTGCGCCAGGGTACAAAATTAGGGCATAACGCACGAAGACTGAGAGATATCGTGCGATAATCAATTCTTAAATATATCCGTTAAAGAAATAAATGATGAGCATAAATACGGCGATGGCATATAAAATGATACCGACAAATCTGTAATTTCTAACGTTGAATGTAGCGATTGTAACAATTGTAGCAGCTGTTAATAATGTGTTTAAGAGACTACTTAAATTAATAACATTGACTAAATTTAATAAAAGTATAAATGCACATATTGCACTTATAACGAATGCAAATTGTTCATAGCGTTTCATGTAATTTTCCTTTCATAAACTGCATATTTATTTATCATCATTATAGTATATATTGGATAGAAAGGCATTCGGAAGACGTTGAAATAGAATATTTATAAATTGAGAATTAATTGAAATGATTATCATTTGAAAAACATTTCAGAAAAATAGTTTATATGAGCAGTTTCTTCTATATAAATAAAGCGAAAATGTTTATTTGCCCGTGTAACTACGTTATAATATTAAGGGTAAAGATTCACAGCAAACTTTGACGTTACATTAAAATTATTATAAACTAGAAAAGATAATGTAGGGTTATCTTTTTTAAATGTGAATAAATTCTCTGGAGGGAAAAATAATATGGCATCAATATTAGAAATCAAAGATTTACACGTAGAAATCGAAGGTAAGAAAATTCTTAAAGGTGTAGATTTAACTATTAAACAAGGTGAAATCCACGCAATCATGGGACCTAACGGTACTGGTAAATCAACTTTATCATCTGCAATCATGGGCCATCCTAGTTATGAAGTAACACAAGGTGAAGTACTTCTTGATGGTGAAAATGTATTAGAAATGGAAGTTGACGAGCGTGCGCAAGCTGGTTTATTCCTAGCTATGCAATACCCATCAGAAATTTCTGGTGTAACAAATGCTGATTTCTTACGTTCTGCAATTAATGCTAAACGTGAAGAAGGCGATGAAATTAACTTAATGCAATTCATTAAGAAATTAGATAAACAAATGGATCTATTAGAAATGGACCAAGATATGGCTCAAAGATACCTAAACGAAGGTTTCTCTGGCGGTGAGAAGAAACGTAACGAAATTCTTCAATTAATGATGTTAGAACCTAAATTTGCAATTTTAGATGAAATTGACTCAGGTTTAGATATTGACGCATTAAAAGTTGTATCAAAAGGTATTAACAAAATGCGTGGAGAAGACTTTGGTTGTTTAATTATTACTCACTATCAAAGATTATTAAACTATATTACACCTGACTTTGTACACGTTATGATGCAAGGTAGAGTTGTTAAATCAGGTGGCGAAGAATTAGCAAAACGTCTTGAAGCAGAAGGTTACGAGTGGATTAAAGAAGAACTTAACATTAAAGACGAAACAATTAACGCTGAATAATATATGATCATGATAGTCAAGTAGGAGGAGTATAAATGGCAACTGAAACAAAGTTAAATATTAACGTTGAAGACTTAGTTAATTATTCAGCATCTCAAAATGAACCACAATGGATGACTGATTTAAGAAAAGAAAGTTTTCAAAAATTAGATACATTAGAAATGCCTAAACCAGACAAAACAAAAATTGACAGATGGGATTTTGATTCATTCAAAACACATGCTGTTACAAGTGAAACATTTGATACTATCGACAATTTACCAGAATCAGTTCGTAAAATTATCGATACTGAAAATGCTACAAACTTAATTGTTCAACATAATAATACACCTGCTTTTACTAAAGTAGATGAAAAATTAGTCGAACAAGGCGTTGTAATTAAAGATTTAAAAACAGCTTTAATTGAAAATAGTGATTTAGTACAAAAATACTTCATGACAGACGCAGTTAAAGTTGATGAACATAGATTAACAGCTTTACACGCAGCATTAGTTAACGGTGGTGTATTTGTATACGTACCTAAAAACGTTGTTGTAGAAGACCCTGTTCAATACGTTGTATTACATGATGATAGCGATGCAAGTTTCTTCAACCATGCGATTATCGTAACTGAAGAAAGTGCAGAATTAACTTACGTTGAAAACTATTTATCTACAGTATCTTCAAACGAAGGTCAATTAAACATCGTTTCTGAAGTAATTGCTGGTGCAAACTCAAACATTACTTACGGTACAGTTGATTTCATGGATAAAGGCTTTACTGGTCACATTATCCGTCGTGGTACAGCAGCAGCTGATGCGACAATCGATTGGGCTTTAGGTTTAATGAATGACGGTAGTACAATTAACGACAACACGACTTATTTAATGGGTGACCGTTCAAACTGTAACTTAAAAACAGTCGTAGTTGGTCGTGGAGAACAAAAACAAAACTTCACAACACAAATCATTCAATATGGTAAAGAATCTAATGGTCACATATTGAAACATGGTGTTATGAAAGATAGTTCTTCTTCAATCTTTAATGGTATTGGTTACATCAAACACGGTGGTACGAAAGCAGATGCTCAACAAGAATCTCGTGTTCTTATGTTATCTGAAAAAGCACGTGGAGATGCAAACCCAATCTTATTAATTGATGAAGATGATGTAACAGCAGGACACGCAGCTTCAGTAGGTAGAGTAGATCCAACTCAACTTTATTACTTAATGAGTAGAGGTATTTCTCGTGAAGAAGCAGAACGTTTAGTTATTCACGGTTTCCTTGATCCAGTTGTATCTGCATTGCCAATCGAAGACGTTAAACGTCAATTACGTGAAGTTATTGAATTAAAAGTAACAACACAAATATAAAAAAGGCACAGAAAGGTCTGATAATGTGGCCGAATCAACATTTAATGTAGAAAAAATTATAAAAGATTTCCCGATATTAGAACAACAAGTTAACGGTAGTAGACTCGTGTATTTAGATTCATCAGCCACAAGTCAAACACCTACTCAAGTCACTGATAGCATTGTAGATTACTACAACCGTTATAACTCTAATGTTCACCGAGGTGTGCATACACTAGGTACACTTGCTACGGATGCTTATGAAAAAGCACGTGAAACTGTTAGAAGATTTATAAATGCACAATATTTTGAAGAAGTTGTATTCACAAGAGGAACTACAACAGCAATCAACTTAGTGGCGCATAGTTACGGTGATGCAAATGTTTCTGAAGGTGATGAAATTGTTGTCACACAAATGGAACATCATGCGAATATTGTGCCATGGCAACAGCTTGCTAAAAGAACAGGTGCTAAACTTAAATTTATTCCAATGTCAGAAAGTGGCGAACTTGAAAGAGAGGCAATTGAAAGTACGATCAATGATCGAACTAAAATTGTCGCAGTCGCTCATGTGTCTAACGTATTAGGTACAATCAATGATGTTAAATATATTGCAGAAGTCGCACATCGTCATAATGCTGTTATTGCAGTAGATGGTGCACAGTCAGCACCACACATGAAAGTGGATGTTCAAGATTTAGATGTAGACTTCTTTAGCTTTAGTGGTCATAAAATGTTAGGCCCTACTGGTATAGGTGTCTTATATGGTAAACGTGATTTATTAGATAAGATGGAACCAATCGAATTTGGTGGAGATATGATTGATTTTGTTGGATTAGAAGATGCAACATGGACTGACTTACCAACGAAATTCGAAGCTGGTACACCGCTTATTGCTGAAGCAATTGCTTTAGCTGAAGCGATTAAATATATTGATGCTATCGGTTTAGATAACATTCATCAACATGAGTATGATCTTGTGAATTATGCTTACAATGAAATGTCTAAAATTGATGGACTTGAAATATATGGACCTACTCCTGATAAAAGAGCTGGATTAATTACATTTAATGTAGAAGGTGTTCACCCACATGACTTAGCAACAGCATTAGATTCTGAAGGCGTAGCTGTAAGAGCAGGTCACCATTGTGCACAACCATTAATGAAATGGTTAAACCAATCATCAACAGCAAGAGCAAGTTTCTATATTTATAATACTACTGAAGATGTTGACCAACTCATTCAGGCACTAATTGGCGCGAAGGAGTTTTTCTCTTATGAATTTTAACAATTTAGATCAACTATACCGTTCTGTCATTATGGACCACTATAAGAATCCTCGTAATAAAGGCGTTCTTGAAGATGGCTCTCTAACAATAGATATGAACAATCCTACATGTGGAGATCGCATCCGCTTAACATTAGATGTAGAAGATAATGTTATTAAAGATGCTAAGTTTGAAGGTGAAGGTTGCTCTATTTCAATGTCTAGCGCATCTATGATGACTGAAGCGGTTAAAGGTCATACAATCGAAGAAGCATTAGAAATGAGTCAAGAATTCTCAAACATGATGCTTGGTGAATCCTACGATATTACAGAAGAAATGGGCGATATAGAAGCACTATCAGGTGTATCTAAATTCCCAGCAAGAATCAAATGCGCTACTTTAGCATGGAAAGCATTTGAAAAAGGAACAAAAGAGCAAAATAACGCGTAACTTTTGAAAAATGGGCGAACGCTATTATAAAAGAGGAGTGAAGAAAATGGCTAAAAAATCACCAGAAGTTGGAGATTATAAATATGGCTTCCATGATGAAGACGTTTCTATTTTCCGTTCAGGTAGAGGTTTAACAGAAGAAATCGTTAAAAAAATATCTGAAATGAAAGACGAACCACAATGGATGCTTGATTTTCGTTTGAAATCATTAAAACAATTTTACAAAATGCCAATGCCAATGTGGGGTGGCGATTTAACAGAGTTAAACTTTGATGAAATCACGTACTACGTTAAACCATCAGAACGTTCTGAGCGTTCATGGGATGAAGTACCAGAAGAAATCAAAAATACTTTCGATAAATTAGGTATTCCTGAAGCAGAACAAAAATATCTTGCAGGTGTATCTGCACAATATGAATCAGAAGTTGTTTACCACAACATGGAACAAGACTTAGAAGAACAAGGTATTATCTTCAAAGATACTGATTCAGCATTACGTGAAAATGAAGAATTATTCAAAGAATATTTCGCAAGTGTTATTCCAGCTGCAGATAATAAATTCTCAGCATTAAACTCAGCAGTTTGGTCTGGTGGATCATTCATTTACGTACCAAAAGGCGTAAAATTAGAAACACCACTTCAAGCTTACTTCAGAATTAACTCTGAAAACATGGGTCAATTTGAAAGAACATTAATTATTGCTGATGAAGGTTCTTCAGTACACTATGTAGAAGGTTGTACAGCACCTGTTTATACGACTAATTCATTACACTCAGCTGTAGTTGAAATTATCGTTAAGAAAGATGCATACTGCCGTTATACAACAATCCAAAACTGGGCTAACAATGTTTATAACTTAGTTACTAAACGTACTTTCGTATATGAAAATGGTACGATGGAATGGATTGATGGTAACTTAGGATCTAAATTAACAATGAAATACCCATCTTGTTTCTTACTTGAAGAAGGCGCTAGAGGTATGACTTTATCTATCGCGCTTGCAGGTAAAGGACAAGTTCAAGACGCTGGTGCAAAAATGATTCATAAAGCGCCTAATACGTCATCAACAATTGTTTCTAAATCAATTTCTAAAAATGGTGGTAAAGTTGTTTACCGCGGTCAAGTACACTTCGGACGTAAAGCAACTGGCGCACGTTCAAACATTGAATGTGACACATTAATTATGGATAACGAATCTACATCAGATACAATTCCTTACAATGAAATCATGAACGATAACATTTCATTAGAACACGAAGCGAAAGTTTCTAAAGTATCTGAAGAACAATTATTCTACCTAATGAGCCGTGGTATTTCAGAAGAAGAAGCAACTGAAATGATCGTAATGGGCTTCATCGAACCATTTACAAAAGAATTACCAATGGAATACGCAGTAGAAATGAACCGTCTAATCAAATTCGAAATGGAAGGTTCAATTGGATAATACCAATTAAACTGTGTAAGACAATATTTATAGATAAAATAACCCTGTATAAGTTCTTAGTCGTAAGAACTTATACAGGGTTTTTCTATTTCTTAATCTATTTTAGATAATATGTTTATAAAGTAATCTTCGATTTTGTTCGTGCATGCTTGCCTAGGGTATGGTTCGAGCCTATAGTCTCTCACTCATACTATTCCCTCAGGCGTCAGCACTTAACAAAATCGATGGGAGATATTTTTAATATAGAAAATATATACCTATTTATATGTTTGTGGTATTATTTTTACAAATTAAGGAAATATAAAATGAAGTCTTACAAGGTTATCATAATGAGGTGATCAATGTTGAATAACTTAAAAGAAATTTTTAAAAATATAACAATACTAGAAATTATATGCTTTATACCATTTGTGTTTTTGTTTTCGTATTTACCTAATTCGAATATGATATGTATAATTGTTAATATAGTTATAGTTATTTTTTGTTGCTTAGGTGCTTCACATTTATTTTACTTAATCAAAGATTATAAAAGGAATAAAGCTAACAAGTAAATGGAGGTAGACAGTGTTTAATATCATACTAGATATATGTATATTAGTAATTTCTTTAACCATTTCTATATACGTTGCAATATCTAAAAATATAAATATTATTGCTTCTATAGAGCATGATAAAGTAAAGCCAGAAAATATAGCTAAAATCTCATACATATTTGCTACTTGTTTATTTTTGGGAACAGTGTTAATTGTTGCTGGAGATATAGTTTATGATTTTAATTTTATATTATCAATCATTTCTATTATATTAGGTATTTCAGTACTCTTAATGTTTTATGCCTTATTTATAATGATAGAGAAGAAGTGAATTTTGGATTTATAATACTACCATATAAAGATGGCCCCGTAGAATTTCTACGGGGTTTTCTATGACTTAATCAATTTTAGATAATGTAACGGATGATGTTCTATTTCTTAAGTCTACTTCGATTTCTTCAAGGCTTCTGCCTCTTGTTTCTGGTAAGTATTTAATGACAAATATCATTGCAAGTATACCGATGACTGCAAAGATTAGAAATACTTGTTCGATTCCCATTACTGATGTGAGCAGTGGGAAGAATTGTGCGACTAATAAGCTACCTATTGATAAGGATAATGTCGCGATACCTGTTGCTGCGCCTCTTGCTCTCATTGGGAATAGTTCTGGTAACATGATCCATAAGATTGGTCCCCAAGTGAATGCAAAGAAAACAATGAACAATGTTAAACATGCGACAATAATCCATGCGCCGACTGTTGAATGTAATCCGATTGTCCATACGAGTGTTGCCATAATAAGTAATGAACAAACCATACCGATATTACCTGTAATGAGTAGTTTTTTACGGTCAATTTTATCCATTATATATATTGCAAATATCGTTACAATTACATTGACTGATCCGATGCCGACTGTTCCAAGAATAGCTGTTGCATCTCCTAAACCTGCTTTACTAAAGATTGTTGGTGCATAGTAAATGATGGCATTAATGCCGATGATTTGTTGCAGTAGTGCAAATATACAGCCTATAACAAGTACAGGTCTTAGCCAAACGGATTTTAAGACTGTCCATGTACTTTCTGATATATGAATGATTTCTTTCATTTCATCAATTTCTTTATCAATTTCTGATTGTTTTCTTGTAATTGCCATAACTTTTCTAGCGGCTTTTTCACTTTTATGTTCAAGTAACCATCTAGGGCTCTCTGGCATAAAGTAAACACCGATCATTAAGATGACAGAAGGTACAACTGCTAATCCAACCATCCATCTCCAAGCTTCCATATCTGCGAACGCATAGTTGACTAAATATGAAGCAAGAATACCTATTGTGATCATCAGTTGGTTTAATGAACTTAAAGAACCTCTCGTGTCAGTAGGTGCCATTTCTGATAAATAGACTGGCACGATCGCAGTAGAGCCGCCGACTGCTAACCCGATTATAAATCTACCTATAACTAGGATAATCATTGATTGTGCTAATGATAGAATTAATGCACCGACGATAAAGACAATCGCAATAACAAATACGAGCTTTCTTCGACCGAGTTTATCCGATAGTGGTCCACTGAATCCTGAGCCAAATATTGCACCGACTAACATTGAACTCACGACTAAACCTTCAGTGAAACTTGTGAGTGGTATATCATTTTTTATAAAAAGCAACGCGCCAGATATAACACCTGTGTCATATCCGTAAAGCAATCCACCTAAAGCACCTAGGAAGAAAATTAACTTCGTTCTATAATTGCTTGCTTCCATTTTATTACCCCCATGTAATTTGAATAACGCCATCAGAAACTTTAGTTAAAATAAAAGGTTGAAGCTCGTTGATGGTATTTAATTATTTAAGATAACTAAAAAAGTTGTAATTACACTTTGAATCTGATTTAATTATTAATGTAAGCCTTTTCAAATAGAAAATCAAGTAATATATGAATAAATATATTCTATTTAGTTATTTTAATTTACTTAAAGTTAAGGAGGGGTGTCGTGAAGCAATCATCTCGGATCAATATTAATTTAATGAAAGATTATAATAAGCAACTTGTATTAAGGACGATTCAAAAGTATGGACCAATCTCTAGAGTAGAAATTGCGAATAAAATTGACTTATCAAGACCTTCAGTTTCAGAAATTGTTTCAATATTAATTGATGAACAATGGATAGAAGAGAAGGCAATGGAAAGAAAAGTTAGAGGCAGACAACCTATACCACTTGATATTAATAAAGAGAAAAAAGTGATGATTGGTTTAGAAATTGGTGCATATAGAACGAGTATTATTGTCAGCAATTTAAGAGCGGAAATCCTATTTGAGAAACAAATAGAAATGGATTTACAAAAAGATCCGAATGACATGATTGTTTATTTAGGACAAGAAATTCGTTTAATTGCAGAAGAATATTCAGCGCAACAAATTGAAGTTCTAGGTATTGGAGTAGGCATGCACGGATTGGTCGATACTCAAAATGGTACAAATATCTTTGCGCCAAACTTAGGATGGAGAAATATCGAAATTAAATCGATATTAGAATCTGAAACAGACTTGATGGTCTTAATTGATAATGATTGTAATAGTGCAGCACATGCGGAAATGTGGTTTGGTCAAGGCAAAGAAGAAACAAACTTTATATCGGTCATCGTGGATTATGGTGTGGGTGCAAGTATTATCAATAATGGATCGATTTTAAGAGGCAATCATCATATTACAGGTCAAATTGGACATGTCACGATAGATCCAGATGGTCCATTATGTTCTTGCGGTAATTATGGCTGTTTAGAAACATTGACTTCAGAAACAGCAATTTTAAAAATGATTAAGCGTCAATTAAAAATTGGTCTTAAAAGTCAAATATTAAATGTACAGTCTGAAATTGATGAATTAAGTATTGAAGATTTTTATGGGGCAGTGAATCAAGGCGATGAATTATGTGTCCAAATTGCTAAAGAAGTTGGTAGGAATCTTGGTTTAGGCTTTGCAATATTAATCAATTTATTTGGACCAAAATTTATTGTATTAGGTGGTAGTTTAACAAAAATTAGTCATCTCTTACTACCAGAAATTAAAGCAATCATTCGGTTAAAAGTAATGGGGGAAGATGCGAAAGGGACTCCAATCGTAACTTCTGCTTTAGGGGACGATTTATACACGATTGGCGCAGCATCTTTAATTGTAGAAGAAATATTCTCATTACCAAAACCAAATAAATGAATATAAGGAGGAATTATAAATGAGTGAATTAAATGAACAAGTCATTATTGTAACTGGCGCAGGAAAAGGTATCGGTAAAGGTATTGCAAAACAACTTGGCAGTAAAGGCGCAAAGATAGTCGTTGCGACAATTGATCCAGAGTTTGGTAAAGAAACAGTAGCAGAAATAATCGATAACGGTGGCGACGCATACTTTGTTGAAACAGATGTATCTAAAGAAGAAAGTATTATTAATATGGTTAACGAAACAGTGAATCATTATGGAAAAATCAACACACTTGTTAATAATGCAGGTATCACAGTGTTTAAATCAATTGAAGAAGCAACAGTTGAAGATTGGGATTCTATTATCAATATTGATTTAAGAGGAACATTCTTATGTTCTAAACATGTCATCCCAGAAATGAAGAAACAAGGTGGCGGTTCTATTATCAATATTTCTTCAAACCACTCAATCGCGACTTTACCAGATACTGATATGTATGCTGCAGCTAAAGGTGGCGTTAATGCGATGACAAGAGGTATGGCATTAAGTTTAGGTAAATACAATATTCGTGTTAATGCGATATGTCCTGGATTTACGAACACATCACATTTAAAAAATTGGTTTGATTCAATGGAAAACGAAGATGAAGTGAGACAAGGTGTCTTAGATTTACACGCGACATCAAGAATTAATGAACCAGAAGATATAGGTAAATTAGCGCAATATTTAGCATCTGATGATTCTGAAATGATGACAGGTGAACACTTAGTCATTGATGGTGGTTTATCTGCACGTTTATACAACGCAGACGGCTATTAAGTTATAAGGAGGGTCATGAAGATGGATGTATTGTCTATTGGAGAAACGATGGTTGTGTTTGCACCTAAAGAAGTAGGACCAATGCGTTATGCTCAAGACTTTTCAACGCATATAGCTGGGGCTGAAACAAATACGCTTATTGGGTTAGAAAAGCTTGGTGTTAAAACTGGCTGGATCAGTCAATTAGGAAATGATGAATTAGGACAGAAGATTTTAAATTTTGTTCGTGGTGAAGGTATTAATGTAGATTCTGTAAAATTAATATCTGAGGCGTCAACTGGCATTTTTCTTAAAGAGAAATTTCGACAAGATCAAACACGCGTCCATTATTATAGAAAAGGTTCAGCAGCTAGTCTAATGTCTGAAGCAAATATAGATGAAAGTTATGTCGCTCAATTTAAATATTTATATGTCACAGGTATTACGCCTGCTTTGAGTGCATCTTGTAAACAGACAATATTTAAGCTCATTTCGACAGCAAAATCATTAGGCTTACAAATTGTTTTCGATCCAAACTTAAGACTTAAATTATGGTCTGAAGATGAAGCAAAAGAAACATTAAAACAATTAATCGCTCTAAGTGATATTGTGTTGCCAGGAACGAGTGAAGGGGCATTTTTATTCAATACACAATCTGAAGAAGAAATCGCCCAAGAAATTATTAATTTAGGTGCATCAACTGTAGTTGTTAAATTAGGAAGTAAAGGTGCTTACTATGTACATAACGATATTTCAGGTTATGCAAAAGCTTCAAAAGAAATAGAAGTCGTTGATCCTGTTGGTGCTGGAGATGGCTTTGCGGCAGGTTTAATCGCAGGTATTATCGAAGGATTATCCATTCATGAAGCGACAGAACAGGCTTGTAATGCAGGTGCACTTGTGACAACAGTTAAAGGTGATGTTGAAGGCTTACCAACTAAAGAAGAAATTGAACAAATGAAACATACAGGTCATGTAGATGATGTGATTAGATAAGGAGGCGTCTAAAATAGATACACTACAAACAATCAAAGAAACTAAATTAATCGCAATTTTACGAAATGCAAATCCAAATGATATTTTACCAATCGTAGAAACATTATATAAAGCAGGTATTCGTGCGATAGAGGTTACGATGAATTCACCTAAAGCGTTAGAATCTATTGAACTGATCTCTAATGAAATGAAGGATAAAGTTGTAGTCGGAGCAGGTACAGTCTTAGATGCAGAATCGGCAAGATTAGCTATTTTAAGTGGTGCAACGTTTATATTGTCGCCAACAGTAGATAAAGATACGATTCGCATGAGTAAAAAATACGGTGCCGTAAGTATACCAGGTGCTTTAACACCAACAGAAATTTTAGAAGCTTATGAATACGGTGGAGATATTATTAAAGTCTTTCCAACAACAAGTTTAGGTCCTAAATATATTAAAGATTTACAAGGTCCATTACCGCATATTCCACTTTTACCAACAGGTGGTGTGAGTATAGACAATGTTACAGACTTTATTGAAGCGGGAGCTGTTGGTGTCGGTTTAGGAAGTGCTTTAGTTAATACGAAAGTAGAAACGAATAAAGCGTATTTTGAGGAACTAGAACAAAAAGCACAAGCATTTTATAAAAAAGTACATTAAAGAGGAGTGATAACATGAAGATTGTAGACTATGAGTTGTTTCAAGTACCACCGCGTTGGTTGTTTCTAAAAATTACGACGGACGAAGGTATCGTCGGATGGGGCGAACCTGTCATTGAAGGTAAAGCACAGACTGTTGGTGCAGCGGTTGATGAATTTATGCAACAGTTGATTGGCAAGAATCCTTTAAATATTGAAGATCACTGGAATATGATGTATAGAAGTAGCTTTTATAGAGGTGGTCCAATTTTAATGAGTGCCATTTCAGGTATAGACCAAGCATTGTGGGATATTAAAGGTAAATATTATAACGCGCCTGTTCATGAATTATTAGGAGGGGCATGTAGAGAATCTATGAAAGTATATTCATGGATTGGTGGCGACAGACCTCAAGATACTGCGAACGCTGCTAAAAAAGCTTTTGAAAATGGTTTTGAAGCAATCAAAATGAATGCAACTGAAGAATTACAGTATATAGATAGTTATGACAAGATAGAAAGTGTTGTTCAACGTGTAGCTGGCATTAGAGAAGCAGCTGGCAATCAATTAGGTATTGGAATTGATTTTCACGGGCGTGTTCATAAACCAATGGCTAAAGTCTTAGCGAAAGAATTAGAGCCATACAATCCAATGTTTATAGAAGAACCTGTGTTAAGTGAAAATATAGAAGCGGTTAGAGAAATTAGTCAAACGACAACGATCCCTATAGCGCTTGGTGAAAGACTATTTTCTAGATGGGATTTCAAACCTATTTTAGAAAGTGGATTTGTCGATATCATTCAACCTGATTTATCACATGCTGGTGGTATAACAGAATGTAAAAAAATTATTTCTATGGCAGAAGCTTATGATATAGGTGCTGCACCTCATTGTCCACTTGGACCTATCGCTTTAGCATCATGTCTACAAGTAGATGCAACTTGTCACAATGCTTTTATTCAAGAACAAAGCTTAGGCATTCATTACAATAAAGACAGTGATATTCTAGACTATATTACAAACAAAGAAGTATTTGAATTTAAAGATGGATATGTAGATATTCCTAAAAAGCCTGGCCTTGGTGTAGAAATAGATGAAGCACATGTCAGAAAAATGGCGGAAGTCGGGCATGATTGGCATAACCCAATTTGGAGACATAAAGATGGAAGCATTGCAGAATGGTAAATATAACGTATATTTATAACATGATTAAAGGCTGAGACAATGACGTCTCAGCCTTTAATTGATTTCTCTATATTCGTAAACTTGAAGTGGGTTGAACTTTATTAAATAATGATCATACCATGTACTTAATCCATATTTTTGTTTGTAATGTTCTAAAGCTTCATCTATATAACCTTCAGATACGTCTAAATAATTACTCAGTTCAAATTTATTATGGACACCTGATTGATATGCTTGCACAATACTTTTTAAAGGTATAATTTTTTCAAATCCTAATCTTCTTGCTTTATGCTCGAATTTCCATTTCCATAATTCGCTTGTATCGAGAATATCTCCATAAGATATATCATGATGGGCTAACTCTTCTCCTAGCACTTCTAACTTTTCTTTGTTAGATAAATCATCTTTCAATAAAATTAATCCATCTACATATAAACCTTTCAGTTGATTCGGAAGGTTACTTGTTTCTTTAATCACGATGTGTTCATTATTGATAAGTGTTTTTTCATATCTATTCAAATTATCCCCACCATATTATCCATTTAATAAATCATTTGTTTTGATGCTTTAGAAAATCAACATATTCTAATACTTTCTTCAATTCTTCTTCTGTTAATTCTCCATCTAAATGTGCGGCAATCGTTTCTGCAGTAGAGTTATAAGTTTGTTTAGCTTCCCCGTCTAAAATATAACTGACACTCACGTCAAATAACTTTGCCATTTCTTCTATTTTCTTCATCTTTGGTGCTTTTCTTCCTGTTTCCCAATATGAAATGGATTGTTTTGAAACTTGTAACGCATCTGCTAATTTTTGTTGCGTCCATCCATTTTTCGTTCTTAATAAACTTATTTGTTCAGAGAGTTTATTTTGAGACACCATAAGTTTCCCGCTCCTTATATGATTGATACTTTTATTATAACCTATAGTTATATTTTATCAATAATTTTGCAGAAAAATATAACTAAAAGTTATTGACGTCAACCAAAAGTTATATTATAGTGTAACCAAGGAGGTGATACACATGGTTAAAATGAACTTCAAAACAGATAAAGTAAATTTGAATTATTCCGAAGAAGATAACAGAATCCCAATTGATCCAGACAAAGTTAAACAATTTATCGCAATGATAGGTGGGTTCTTAGGTGCACTATATTTAGCATTAAATGCATCTGGTATTTCGGTAGAATGGTTGAACCCTCAAAAGTTAAATGCGTGGATGAACGTATTAAACACAGGGATACCTATTGTATTTGTGCTTTATGGTATTTGGAAAAACACATTCATTTTTACAAATCAATCACGTGAACAAGAAAAGTTCTTAAAAGAATCTGGTAAAAAATAAAAATAAGAAAGGATGATTGAATGTTAACAGCTATAACATATTTAACTAAAAAAGGATGGGAAATTTCATCTGACCCAAGAACGTACGATCAATATCCGAAGAACTATGGATACAGAAATTACACAGAAGATGGTATAAATTATGATGCCTATTGTAGTGGTTATCATAGAGCATTTGATGTCTATAGTAATGAAACGAATCAAATTCCAGCAGTTACAAGTGGAACAGTTATATTAAGTGAACCATTTGGTAATTTCGGAGGGACAATTGAGATTAGAGATAGTAATGGCAATGATTGGATTTACGGACATATGCAAAGAGATACATTGCAATTTTCTAAAGGTGATAAAGTCATTCAAGGCGACATTATTGGATTACAAGGCAATAGTAATTATGACAATAATCCGATGAGTGAACATTTGCATATCCAATTACGTCAAAAAGGTGAAGACATTTCTAAAGAAGAAACAAGAGTGTGCAGTGGTATGCCAATTGAAAATTATGACATATCCAAACTTAATCAAAAATTAGACAAATCGAACAATAAAGGAGCCGTTAAAATGAGTAGAAAAATTATGATTGTAGCAGGGCATGGATATAATGATCCAGGCGCAGTAGGAAATGGAACAAATGAAAGAGATTTTATTAGAGCAAATATCGTAGACAGAGTAGCAAATTATTTAAAACAAGCAGGTCATACAGTAGGAATATATGGTAAAGACCAAGATATGTATCAAGACACAGCATACGGCGAACAAGTCGGAAATAAAACAGATTACGGATTATATTGGGTTAAATCACAAGGTTATGAAATTGTAGTAGAATTTCATTTAGATTCAGCAGCCGCATCAGCTACAGGAGGTCATGTTATTATTCCAAGTGGATTAGCAGCAGACAGTATTGATACAGCATTACAAGCAGCCGTGAAAAAACATGTAGGTACTGTTAGAGGCATTACAGAAAGAAGTGACCTATTACATTGTAACGTTGCTAAAGCAGAATATATCAATTACCGATTAGTAGAATTAGGATTTATTACCTCAACAAAAGATATGAATTACATTAAAAATAATTTAAATGCATATACAAAATCATTAGCAGAAGGCATTAACGGCGGTGACCTTAATACGAAGCCAACAACATATACAGTCGTAGCAGGAGATACACTATGGAGTATCAGTCAAAAAACAGGCGTTACCGTAGCAACATTAAAGAAATTGAACGGATTAACATCAGATGTCATACAAATCGGACAAGTATTGAAATTAAAATAGGAGACAAAACAATGAATAAAAACGCAGAAAAAAATACCTTAACCATAAAAATTATACAATGACGGCCATCATTAAATAACATTATGTAAGGTATCCGAATAAATTAAATATACCACAAAACCCTCGCTATCAACAAACAAATAGCGAGGGTTTTAATTGTAAAAAATTGTATAAAAAGTAATTGACAGAATATTATGAATTAAATATATTATTCTTAAGACGTCTTGAATTTAATTATTTTATTGAAATTACGTTCTATCGTGATACTGATTAACTGGTGTAAATATTATTTGTTGAAAGATGCAAGAAGAGGTGAAACTTAATAATGAAAAAATTAATTTATACATTAATAGCAAGCATTATGGTCATTTGTATAATTTTATTTACGATGAAAAATATTGATGAAAAAATAGATGTAATAAATCCATTAGTTAAAAGAGGTTGGAGTTATGCTATAGTCCCAAGTACTAATGATGCAGAACATCTAAGTAAACAAGAAATAATAGATATCCAAGATTATAAAGATATAGAATCTTATGATGAAAATGGTCATAAAAATAACTACTTATTGGACTTTAAAGGATATAGTCCTTCTGAAAAATATGTCAAAATTGATCACAAAGGTAAGTGGGTTTATTTTATAGAATATATCAGTAAATCAGAGTATGAAAAAGTGACTAAACAATAAATCATATAAATGCTTTAATATAACAAGTTACTAAATAATATTTTTGGAATACAATATTTAAAACGGCTAGGACATTATTGATTGTCATAGCCGTTATTTTTTATGAGTTGTAAAGAATGGTGGATTTAGTAACAAAAGTCTGTGGAAGTGTAAATAAGGAGGTCCATAGTAACAAAAGTCGAGCGAAGTGTAATTAAGGAGGCCCATAGTAACAAAAGTCTGTCGAAGTGTAACTAAGGGCGTCCATAGTAACAAAAGTCGGAGAAAGTGTAACTAAGACAGCCCATAGTAACAAAAGTCTGTGGAAGTGTAACTAAGTCGACCTATAATTACAAAACGTATAAGAAGTGTAACGAGTGACATACGATTCTTTACTGCTCATTCATAGTTTTACATAATTTTAATCAAACAAACTGAACTATAAATACTCTGTGTGGTATGATGAGTATGGTGATGAGATATGATAAAAATTGGCCTAACTGGATGGGGAGATCATGATTCTTTATATGAGGACCTGTCTAATAAAAAAGATAAGTTAAAAGCATATGCTGCTCATTTTCCTATTGTGGAATTAGATGCAACTTATTATGCAATTCAACCACAACGAAATATTGAAAAATGGATACGGGAAACGCCTAATAATTTCAAGTTTGTTGTTAAGATTCATCAGGCGTTAACAGGTCATGCTGAGGTAACTGATTTTGCTGAGGACAAAATGACATTATTTAATTTATTTAAAGATTCGATGGCACCGTTGAAAGCATCAGGAAAGTTAGCGATGATTCTCGTACAGTTTCCACCTTGGTTTGATTTACAGCCTCAAAATATTAATTATTTACGTTATGTACGTGAGCAATTAAAAGATTTTGACGTTTGTATCGAATTCCGTAATCGTACTTGGTTTAAAGAAGATGTTAAAGAGTATACGTTGGAATTTTTAACCGAAATGAAATTTATTCACAGTGTTTGTGATGAACCGCAGAGTGGAGAAGGGTCTATACCACTTATTAATCGCATTACGCATGATGTTGCTTTCGTCCGTTATCATGGTCGAAATGTAAACGGATGGACGAAGAAAGATATGACAGATCAAGAGTGGCGTGATGTCAGATATTTATATAATTATAATGAAGCAGAACTTAAAGAGTTAGCTGATAAAGTTAAAATTTTAGAGCATAAAGCGAAAGATGTTTATGTAGTATTTAATAATAATTCTGGTGGACATGCTGCACAAAATGCCAAAACTTACCAAAAGTTATTAGATATAGAATACGAAGGTTTAGCGCCTAAGCAACTTAAATTATTTTAGAGGTGACAGGTATGGCATATTTAGTGTTAATTATTATAGGTGTATCGTCTGCAATATTAGGGGCGTTAGTTGGAATTGGTGGCGGAATTATTATTGTTCCGTCACTCGTATATTTCGGTATAGATCATCAATTATTGTCTGGTATGACACCACAAAGAGCGATTGGTACATCATCCGTTATTTTAATTACAACGGGTTTAACAGCAACATTAGGCTATTTGAAAACGAAGCAAGTTGATGTAAAAAATGGATTGATATTCTTAGTTGGTATCATTCCGGGTGCTTTACTCGGTGCATATTTAAGTAAGTATTTTACTTTAGATTCATTTAATTTGTACTTTGGTATTTTCTTAATCTTTATTTCTATCGTATTAATGATACGTAATCATGTGAAACCAATAAAGTATTTCCAACAAGAAAAGTATTTAAAATCTTTTACAGATAGATATGGCGAACATCATAAATACGGTGTACCACCGTTTGTTGCTATTGTTTCATCATTTATTGTTGGTATAACGACTGGTTTATTCGGTATCGGTGGTGGTGCACTGATGACTCCATTGATGATTATTGTTTTTAGATTCCCACCACATGTTGCTGTTGGTACAAGTATGATGATGATATTCTTCTCAAGTTTATCAAGTTCTGTCAGCCACATTGTGCAAGGTAATGTACTTTGGGTACATGCGATTGTATTGATTATTTCAAGTTACTTTGGTGCAAAAATTGGTGTAAGAATAAATAGTAGAATGAAGTCAGACACTGTCGTTTTAATTTTAAGATTTACAATGTTAATCTTAGGTATATATTTGATTATAAAAAGTGTTTTATAAGGAGTTGGATTTGTGAAGCTCACGATATTTCATACAAATGATATACACAGTCATTTAAATACATATGCCAAAATATCTCAGTATATTAAAGATGAAAGAAGTCGTTGTCAGCATGATACTCTATATATTGATATAGGTGATCATATAGATTTATTTCATCCTTTAACAGAAGCATCACAAGGTAGAGAAAATGTTAATATTTTAAATGACAGTCACGTAGATGTTGTAACAATAGGTAACAATGAAGGTATGACAATATCTCATGATGCCTTAAACCACTTATATGATGAAGCTCAGTTCGATGTTACTTGTTGCAATTTATTTGATTTAGATGGCAATTTACCAAATCATATAACTTCTCATGTTGTTAAAGATATTAATGGTATTAAAGTATGTATGATTGGTTTGACAGCACCTTTTAATCATATTTATGAAAGACTTGATTGGAAAGTGACGTCACCATTACTTGCGCTAAAGAACGAAATCGAACAAGTGGAAGAATCGTATGATGTACTCCTCGTATTAAGTCATGTCGGCATCTTCTTTGATGAGCAAATTTGCAAAGAATGTCCGGAAGTTGACGTTATCTTCGGCGCACATACACATCATTATTTTGAAAATGGCGAAGAACAAAATGGTGTGTTGATGGCTGCAGCTGGTAAATATGGGCATTATGTTGGTAAAGTAGATTTAATCATTGAAAATCAAAAAGTTATTCATAAAGAAGCGGAAATTATTAATTCTGACTTAATTGAAGAAGTACCAAATGATTATGAAGAAAAAGGTAAGGCATTATTAAATAAACCGATTCTTAAAGGTAATTTTTCATTACCACGACGACTTAACAGTGCAAGTTATACAACAGATTTATTATGCGAAAGTGTATTAGAATTTACAGGAGCAGACTGTGCAATTATTAATGCAGGTCTTATCGTTAAAGGTAAGACGGGTAATGAGTTAACAGAATACGATATTCATCAAATGTTACCGCATCCTATAAACACTGTTTCAGTAGATTTAAGAGGTGCGGAACTTAAACAAATTATCTATAAAGCGATGGAACAGTCCTATATGGATGAAGTAGCATTTGGATTTGGCTTTAGAGGAGATATCTTTGGAGGCTACGTATTTAAAAATATCGGCTATATTGAGTCTACAGGTCAATGTTTTGTGAATGGTAAAGAAATAGAAGATCACGAACAATATAAGCTCGGTACAATTGATATGTACACATTCGGAAGATACTTCCCAATATTGAAAGATATGAATATAAATTATATTATGCCAGAGTTTTTAAGAAATATTTTTGAACAAAAGTTATTACAACATGAAAAGAAAGTGTAATGAGCATTTAAATTTATACTTATATTCGTTATAATATATAAAGATGAAAATTAATAATAGAAGGGTGTTCACGTATATGGCTACTAAAAATGAAGAAATATTACGTAAACCAGACTGGTTAAAAATAAAATTAAACACGAATAAGAATTACACAGGCTTGAAGAAAATGATGCGTGAGAAGAATCTTCATACAGTTTGTGAAGAAGCTAAATGTCCAAACATTCACGAATGTTGGGGAGAAAGACGTACAGCTACATTTATGATTTTAGGTGCAGTTTGTACGAGAGCATGTCGTTTCTGTGCAGTTAAAACAGGTCTTCCAAATGAGTTAGATTTAGATGAACCACAACGTGTAGCAGAATCAGTTCAACTTATGAACTTAAAACACGTAGTAATTACAGCTGTAGCAAGAGATGACTTGAAAGATGCTGGTTCTAACGTTTATGCAGAAACAGTACGTAAAGTAAGAGAGTTAAATCCATATACTACAATTGAAATATTACCATCAGATATGGGTGGTAGTTATGAAGCTTTAGAAACATTAATGGCTTCTAAACCAGATATTTTAAACCATAATATCGAAACAGTTAGACGCTTAACACCAAGAGTTAGAGCACGTGCAAAATACGACCGTACATTAGAATTCTTAAGAAGATCTAAAGAAATGTACCCAGATATTCCTACTAAATCTAGCTTAATGGTTGGACTTGGTGAAACAGTTGAAGAAATTTATGAAACAATGGATGATTTACGTGCAAACGGCGTAGATATTATGACAATCGGTCAATATTTACAACCATCACGCAAACATTTAAATGTTCAAAAATACTACACACCTTTAGAATTTGGTAAATTAAGAAAAGTAGCGATGGAAAAAGGCTTTAAACATTGCCAAGCTGGTCCAATGGTACGTAGTTCTTATCACGCAGATGAACAAGTTAATGAAGCTGCTAAACAAAAACATATTCTAGGTGAACAAGCACTTAATAACTAATAAGGTGATTGAATGTTAACTAAAATAGAAAATAACTATTTTGAAGTGATTAAAGATGATCAGAAATCTTTCAATGAAGAACAATTTACATCACGTTATTCTGAAATTCTAGATAAATATGATTTTATTGTTGGTGACTTTGGTTACGAGCAACTTCGTTTAAAAGGCTTTTATCATGATTCTAATAAAAAAAGTGATGCAAATAAGCGATTCTCTGCTATTCAAGATTATATATTAGAGTATTGTAATTTTGGATGTAAATATTTTGTATTGAGACGATTATCTAAATCTGAGATATCTAAATTAACAGCAGAAGAAGCAACTTTCATAGACGAAGAACATAAATTAGAAGACGTTAAAATAGAGCCAACAATTCAGCAAAACACTAAACAAGAACAACAGAATAAACAACAAGAAGCTGAAACAGTAGAAATAGAAGAAGACGTAATTGAAGAACAACCTACATCTAAAAATACTTTAAAAGATTATTTATAAACGAAAGAGCCCGGAAAATTCCGGGCTCTTTTTTTATTGAGCTATAGTGAGATTGTGAATATTTTTGAATGAAGTTGTTTATAATGACGGGTGCGTTAGTAACAAAAGTCGGCGGAAGTGTTACTATGGGTGTCCATAATTACAAAAATCGGTCGAAGTGTAACTATGCAGTGCCTTATTTACAAAACTACTGAGAATTGTCATTACTGGACTTCTTATTAGCACTTTGGGCAAAACTTGCTAATAACGGTATCAGTATTAGCACTTTCGGCCAGAACTGCTAATAACGCTCACACTATATTAATCACATACTTAATTCAAATCTATATATCTATAACATCATGTAAATATTCTGTTACTTCTTCGCCTTCTTCTTCTGTTAAACCGAGGATGTGACTAATATAGCCTTCTTCTTCTAAGTCATCTTTACCAATAATACCAAATGTATTGTTTTGGGTATTGAGTACCATTGTTTTTCCATAATGTCTATCTGTATAAATTAGTGTTAAGTCATAGCGACTGTGTTCACCGACAAATCCTACAAATTGTATTTTCGCTTCATCTTGCTCATCATATAAGAACATATCTATCATGTTTAGCGACTCCTTTTTAAAAATCTTTCTTTACTTGTATAGTATACAGAGCAATGCCCTACAATTCAAAATTATGATATGATGATATATGGATAGGAGGTCTTCTACATGTATTTCGTAGATAGCAAAACTTTAACTTTAAAATTAAATTATTTAGAAAAATTAACGGTAGATTTTGAAAGCGAGAAAAATTCTCCATATGCTTTAGAAAGAATTGCACATATGATGATTGAATCTGTAGTCGATATTGGGAATTTGATTATTGATGCATTTATTTTAAGAGATCCTGGTAATTATAAAGATGTGATTGATATTATGGAACTTGAAAAAGTATTCCAACCTTCAACTGCTGAAGCAATTAGAACATCTATTGATTACAGGAAAGAACTTATTCGAAATTATGAAAATCTTGATCATGATCAATTAAGAAAAGCTTTTGAAATTGCGACACCATTTTATAAACAAGCAATTGAAGATACAAAACATTTTTTAGAAAATGAAAATGTTCCCGTAACAGCTTTTGGTGAAGGAGATAAAAATGAAAGATTATAAAGGTTATTTTATTGATATAGACGGCACAATGTATAAAGGTACGGAAGTTATTGAAGGTGCAATCGAATTTATAAATTATTTAAATGAAAATAATAAAGATTATTTATTCGTTACAAATAATTCTTCAAAAACACCTGCTGAAGTAGCAGAAAAATTAAATAATATGGGTTTTCATACTTCAAGTGAACATGTGATTACTTCTGCAATGGCAACGGCTGGATATATAAGTGAAGCTTCTCCTGGCGCATCAGTGTATATGGTAGGAGGAAGTGGATTAGAAACTTCTTTAAAAGATGCTGGATTAGTTGTGAAAGAAGATGAACATGTTGATTATGTCGTAATGGGCTTAGATGTGAATATTTCTTATGAAAAGCTTTCAGTAGCATGTTTAGCCGTTAGAAATGGCGCGAAATTCATATCTACAAATAAAGATGTATCAATTCCAAATGAAAGAGGATTTTTACCTGGAAATGGTTCATTGACAAGCGTTGTAAGTGTATCGACTGGACAGACGCCAGTATTCATCGGTAAACCTGAAACAATTATTATGGAACAAGCTATTGAAAAAATTGGTCATGCTAAAGAAGATTGTGTCATGATTGGTGACTTATATGACACTGATATTTTAGCTGGAATCAATAGTGGTATTGATACATTACATGTACAAACGGGTGTAACATCTTTAGAAGAAATTAATAAAAAAGAAGTATTACCAACATATAGCGTTAAGAATTTATTTGAAGTTATTAAGTAAATTCACATAAGGAGCTGAGAACATGAATGAGAAAGTACTTGTTGCAAGACAATTACCAGAAAATTTTATCAATCAGATTAAAGAATATGCAGAAGTAGATGTTTGGAACAGCGAATTAGAACCAATGCCTAGAGAAGCATTTTTAGAACGTTCTCAAGACGCTACAATTGTCATTACGACATTAAGCGAGCAAATTGATGATGAATTTTTTAACAATGCAACGCGCATAAAAGGTGTCGTCAATTTAGCTGTTGGTTTTGATAATATTGACGTGAAACTTGCTGAAGAAAAAGGTGTTGTAGTCACAAATACACCAGAAGTTTTAACAGAAACGACTGCCGAATTAGGCTTTACGTTAATGTTAACAGCAGCAAGAAGAATTGTTGAAGCGGTTCAATATGTACATAATGGCGAATGGAAAAGCTGGGGTCCATATCTTTTAGCAGGAAAAGATGTCCACGGCTCAACAGTTGGTATTTATGGTATGGGCTCAATTGGAGAAGCTTTTGCTAGAAGATTGAAAGGCTTTAATTGCAAAGTACTTTATCATAATCGCTCCAGAAAAGAAGAAGCTGAACAGCAATTAAACGTTGAATATCGTACTTTGGATGAATTGCTTAATGAAAGTGATTTCGTAGTTTGTACAGCGCCATTAACGCCTGAAACAAAAGGTATATTCAATCGAGAAACATTTAAAAAAATGAAAAACTCAGCAATTTTAATTAATATCGGACGCGGTGGTCACATCGTAGAATCTGATTTAATTGAAGCAATAGAACAACAAGAAATTTTAGGTGCAGCATTAGATGTTGTTGAAAATGAACCTATTTCAGATGATCATCCATTTTTAAAAATGGATCAAGTGATCATTGTGCCACATATCGGTAGTAGTTCAATTGCAACGCGAGATAAAATGGTGCAACTATGCGTAGATAATGCTAAACAAATTATGTCGAACCAAGAACCAATTACACCGGTTAAGTTAAAATAATTAAACGAAATTAATAACTAAAAAAGACAAACCAAAAGAATTAAATTTTTGGTTTGTCTTTTTATTGCCATATATTGCTAAAATTTTACATATTATTCTTGATATTCCATTATGCTTAGAATATAATGATGAAATAGAATAATTACAAAATTAAAACACAAGGAGATTAACAATGGAAAAAATTAGGGATATTATAAACTCTGAAAATTTTAAGCTGATTGGTTTAACGATTTTCTATTTAATAATCATGATTGTGTTATTTTGGATTTACGCTGGTGGAAGCGCAAGTAATGATTTTATATATAATGAATTTTAATGAAGGAGAACTTTTATGAATGACATCTTAGAAAAAGTAACATTTATGAATAAGTGGCATGCTGATAAGGTTGCTATAAATTATAGAGATGAAGTAATGACCTATGGTGAATTAGATCTTTATTCTAATAAATTAGCTACTTTAATTAAAGGTTCTGAAAAGCCTATAGTACTTTATGGTCATATGTCACCTTATATGATTGTGGGAATGATTGCGAGTATGAAAGCAGGCATTGGTTACGTTCCAATAGATACATCTATTCCATTAGAAAGAATAGAGCATATCATTGAGAAGGTTGAGCCTGTTTTTATTTTGAACACAACTGGAAATTTATTGAATAATTTACATGTAAATCAAATAACAATAGAAGAAATACTTGCTGTTGAATCAGTGGATCAAGATTTTAATAGAATAACTGATAAAGATATTGTTTATACAATTTTTACATCTGGCTCTACAGGTTTTCCTAAAGGTGTACAAATAAGATATGAAAGTCTTGTTGATTTTACAGAATGGATGCTGGAATTAAATCAAATAGGCGAGTACAAAATGTGGTTAAATCAAGCACCGTTTTCTTTTGACTTGTCTGTTATGGCCATTTATCCATGTTTAATGACAGGTGGTACACTTCAACTTGTTGATAAGAAGATGATTGAAAAGCCTAAACAATTATATGAATTACTTGAACAAAAAGCAGTAGAAAGCTGGGTATCTACACCTTCATTTTTAGAAATGTGTCTTTTATTGCCTAATTTTAATGAAACACATCATCCGAAATTAAAGCAGTTCTTCTTCTGTGGAGAAATATTAAGTCATAAAACAGCACAGAAATTACATGATTTGTTTACGACATCAACTATTTATAATACATATGGACCAACTGAAGCTACAGTTGCTGTAACGAGTATACAAATCACACAAGAAATACTGGATCAATTTAAACCTTTACCAATAGGCAAAGTGCGCCCAAATAGTGAATTGAAGTTAACAGATGAGGGTGAATTAATTATTATTGGTAAAAGTGTGAGCCAAGGTTACTTAAAAGATGAAGAAAAACATAATAAAGTGTTTAAAATCATTGATGGCCAATTAAATTATCATACAGGGGACAAAGCGTCTTATCGAGATGGCTATTGGTTCATTAACGGAAGAATTGATTTCCAAATTAAGATTAATGGGTATCGCATGGAACTTGAAGAAATTGAAAGCGTACTTGAACATTTACCAGATGTTAAACAAGCTGTCATTTCACCAATTAAACATGGTGAGAAAATCCAATATTTACATGCAACGATTGTACCAATGGATGACGAGCTAGATAGTGAAAATGACATGACAATGCATTTGAAACATAAATTGAAATTACATTTACCAGAATATATGATTCCTAGAAAATTCAGTTATGCTAAACAGCTACCTTTAACGGCCAATGGTAAATTAGATCGCAACAAAGTATTAGAGAGGTTAAATTCATGACACCATATGGCGATTTTACTTATTTCTACATCTGTTTAATCTTAATGTTGCCCGTAATTATTTTAGGATTAATCGGTAAGAAAAGTCTTATTTACAATAGGATAATAACCTTAATTATGCTTGTGTTAATATTTTCGGATGACAGTAAAAATTTATTCGATAATCAATATTTAAGTTATCAACTCATTTTCTTTGCATTGTACGTATGTTATCAAGTTGTTTTGATTAGAACTTATAACACACTCGTAAAGAAAACGAATAACTTCAAGTTATATGTAAGTGCAATATTGTTATCTATATTACCGTTAATTGTTGTCAAAGTATTACAAAGTAGCTGGCTTGGAACACATCAACTTACAATACATGGTAATAGAGTCATTGAATTTATTGGATTCTTAGGAATATCGTATATTGCATTTAAGAGTATTCAACTCATTATGGAAATTCGTGATAGTCGTATTAAATCTATTGATACGATGAAATTAATAGATTTTATTACGTTCTTTCCAACAATCTCATCTGGTCCAATAGATCGATATAAACGATTTATTAAAGATGAAGAGAAGACGATAGAACCTGAAAAGTACTATGACATGCTTATCAAAGCGATACATATGGTGTTTATGGGATTCTTGTATAAATATATTATTGCTTATTACATTAATGAGTATGTGATAAAAGTTGTACCAATAGACACGGATCCGACATTTTTAAATTACTTATATTATATGTATGGTTATAGTTTCTATTTATTCTTTGATTTTGCGGGATACAGTTTATTTGCTATTGCATTTAGTTATTTATTTGGTGTACAAACACCAGTTAACTTTAACCAACCATTTAAAGCTAAAAATATTAAAGATTTCTGGAATAGATGGCATATGAGTTTATCATTTTGGTTTAGAGATTGCGTATATATGCGATTTGTATTTTGGGTATCTAAAGAAAAATTATTAAAAGATAAATTATTAATATCTAATTTAGGATTTTTCTTAAATTTCTTTATTATGGGTATTTGGCACGGTATTGAATGGCATTATATTTTGTATGGTTTATATCATGCAATGCTATTTATTGGATATGGCTATTATGAACAATGGCGTAAAAAACATCCTATAAAGATGAATCCAAGCATTATGAACATAGTAGCAATTCTCATTACATTCCATTGTATAGCATTTGGATTTTTACTTTTCTCAGGCAAGTTAATACATTAAATAAGGGAGATATATTATGAATTTTGAAGAGAGTGTTTTAAATATTTTAGCAGAAGTTGCAGAAAATGATATCGTTAAAGAAAATCCTGATATTGAAATATTTGAAGAAGGTATTATCGATTCATTTGCGACAGTTGGATTATTATTAGAAATTCAAAATAATTTAGGCATTGATGTGACAATTACTGATTTTGATAGAGATGAGTGGGCAACACCAAATAAAATTATAGAAGTACTTAAGGAATTACAATGAAACTAAAGTTATTGTTACCATTATTAATAAGTGGATTATTATTCGGTTTATTTTTACTCGTACCTGTAGAATGGATTAAATCATTTTCAAAGTATGACAGTATTAATAACGAAGCGATATCTTTAGATGATACAGTACTAAAAGGTGTGCACTCACAAGAAGAAATGTTATTAAGCAAAAAGTTCTATCCAATCTTTGGATCAAGTGAATTGGAAAAACAAGACATCTTCCATCCAGCGTATATCTTGAATGATAAAAAAGCGAAATTACAACCATATCTAATAGGTACGGGTGGATCAACTGATTTAATTCATGCAATTAATATGGGGAGCCAAGCACATAATCTGAAAGGTAAAAAAATAGCGATTATTATTTCTCCACAATGGTTTACGAATCATGGACTGACTAATGATAATTTTAGTGCTCGATTTTCACCATTACAAGCTGACCACTTATTTAAAAATAAAGTGTTAAGTCCAGAAATTAAAGATCGTTTTGCTAAAAGATTAGTGCAATTCAAACAATTAAAATCAGACCCATACTTAAAATCAATCATAGAAAAAGAAAATCATCATTATGATGAAGGTACATTTATGAATGATTTTGAAAAAAACATCTATGAAAAACACGACGCTTTAAAATCAATTTTTGGACAAGAAAAAGCAAAGTTACATAGAGAAGAGCACCATCATTTTAATCAAATGAATTGGAATGATTTGAAGTTATACGCTTCTGAATATGGCGCACAACATTCAAGAACAAACAAATTTTGTATGAATGATAAATATTGGCACTTATTAAAGCAGCAACGTAAAAGATATAATCGTAATTACGAGTTTAATATGCATTCGAAAGAATTTGATGATTTACAATTATTAATTGATACTTTAAAAGAAGCCAAAGCAGATCCATTGTTTATCGTTATTCCAGCAAATGGAAAATGGTATGACCATATCCATGTCGATAAAGAGAAACGTGAAGCGGTATATGAGAAAATCAATCATATGATTCAAAAGAACGATATGAAAGTATATGATTTAACCGATAAAGAATATGAACCGTATGTTATAACAGATGCCGTTCATATTGGATGGAAAGGCTGGGTATATATTAATGAACAAATGATACAACACATCAATGGAACATATGATGGAAAAGAGAGTAGACATTATCATTAATATTACCTAGGAAATAAAAAACAGGACATCGTCTTATAAACGATGTCCTATTTTTTATTAATTATAAAGTTAGAATACTTGTTCTACTTCCACTACGCCAGGTACTTCTTCTAATAAAGCACGTTCTATGCCGGCTTTTAGCGTAATAGTAGAACTTGGGCAAGTACCACAAGCACCAAGTAGACGTAATTTAACAATCCCGTCATCAACATCTACTAGTTCACAGTCGCCGCCATCACGTAATAAGAATGGTCTTAACTTTTCGAGTACATCACTAACTTGATCAAACATTGTTTGTTGTTCGGTAGCCATATATATTAATACTCCTCTCATCAAGTGTTATTAGATACATTAATCTTATTTATCTATTATAATAGAAATAAGGTAAAAAATCTATTCATGAAACTAGGGGGATGCTAAAATGTCCAAGGCAAGTATAGTAATTTATGGGGCTGATGTTGTATGTGCAAGTTGTGTAAATGCACCATCATCAAAAGATACATTTGAGTGGTTACAAGCAATTTTAGGAAGAAAATATCCAGAGTTAAACCTTGAATACACATATATTGATATTATGAATCAAACTGAAAATTTAACAGATCACGACCAACAATTTATTGAAAGAATAAACGAAGACGAACTATTCTATCCACTCGTAACAATCAATGATGAATACGTAGCAGATGGTTATGTTCAATTAAAGCCAGTAACAAAATTTATAGATGAACACGTAGCAGTAGAACAATAAATAAGAATAATGTTGGGAAGATTGTTGGGGACAGGTGAGTTGGGTAGAGAGTAGATGTGTGATATGAGGCAAGATGCGGCTTAATGTCCGAATAAAGCCAAGAGATCGTTCAAGTCATGGCTTAATGCCTGAGTAAAGCCAAGAGATAGCCAAAGTCATGGCTTAATGTGAGAGTAAAGCCAAGAGATAGCCGAAGTCATGGCTTAATGTCCAAATAAAGCCAAGAGATAGTCAAAGTCATGGCTTAATGTGAGAGTAAAGCCAAGAGATAGCCGAAGTCATGGCTTAATGTGAGAGTAAAGCCAAGAGATAGCCGAAGTCATGGCTTAATGTGAGAGTAAAGCCAAGAGATAGCTGAAGTCATGGCTTAATGTGAGAGTAAAGCCAAGAGATTGTTCAAGTCATGGCTTAATGTCCGAATAAAGCCAAGAAAATACTAAAGTTATCCCGTTCCTTAACAACCACAACAAACTCACATCTTCACTTCCAACCAACCCCCACATACAACAGAAAAAAAGTAGCAGAGTAATCTGCTACTTTTTTCTTATCCGTTATGATATTTATATAACCATAAGACGCCTGATTTAATGACTCTTGCTAAACGACCTGTTACGGTTTGTTCCATTAAATAAGCGAATCCTTGTTTTTCACCAAGTGAACCTACAAATCCTTGTGGTTTCAATTCTGGCATCTTTTCAGGTAGTGGTTTGTTTGCCCATTGTAATTTCATGACTTCAGCGATTTGGTCAGCTTGTATTTCTGCTAAATATGCGCTTGGTGCATGTGGTAATGCTGCGCAATCGCCTACAATATATACATTTGGATATGTTGGAATTTGATGATATTGATTTACGATAACCCTTCTACCGTCATTAGTATCAACTGGAAGATTTCTAACGATTTCAACTGGTTGTATACCGGCAGTCCATACGACTAAATCAACGTTATGAATATCTTCGTTGTTATAAAGTTGTCCTGGTTCAACTTTAGTGATATTTGAATTTGGTACAACTTCTACATCATGTTTATCAAACCATTTTTTTACGTATTTACTTAACTTTTCTGGGAATGCAGGTAAGATTCGTGCACCTCTATCGAAAAGTTTGATTTTGATATCTTGTCTACTTTCGCGTAATTCACTTGCAAGTTCTATACCGCTTAACCCTGCACCAACGATACCAACAGTTGCATCGCTTGGTAAGTCACATATTGCTTGGTATGTTTTACGTGCGTTTTGAACAGTTTGAATACTATAAGTGTATTCTTTTGCGCCAGGTACGTTGTGGTATTTGTCTTCACAACCTAAACCTATTACAAGTTCATCATAATCAACTCGTGTATCTCCAACTGAAACAATTTGATTGTCTAAATCAATATCAGTAATTTCCCCATATACTGTATTAATTTTTTTATCTTTTGGAAATTGAACTCGAATATCTTTATCTGGTTTTGTGCCTGCTGCTAATGCGTAGAATTCTGTTTTTAAACCGTGAAATGGCATACGATCAATCAGCGTAATTGAATAATCGGAAGGTAATGTGCTTGGAAGTATTTCTTTCATTAAGCGCATATTACCGTATCCGCCCCCTAATAATACTAAGCTTTTCATCGTTATTCTCCTTTGTCCATAAATCAAATTTCTACAAATTTGTATGTATATATTTTATAATATATAAGTATACTTTTAGTATAATCGTTTTTGGCATAAACTACAATGAATGTTAAAATAGTTTAATGAATAAAAAGTGAGTAGGTGAACACATTGAACCCAATTGTCGAATTTTGTATTTCAAACTTGGCCAAAGGTGCTGATGTAGTGTTTAACAAGCTCGACAATGATCCAGAAGTAGATGTATTGGAATACGGTTGTCTACAAAATTGTGGACCATGTGCAAGAGGGTTATATGCATTAGTCAATGGAGATATGGTCAAGGGAGAAACACCAGAAGAATTACTTGAAAATATATATAGTCATATAGAAGAAAATTGGATTTTTTAGGAGGAATAAATATGTCAACTGTTATATTAACTGAAGCAGCAGCTTATGAAGTTAAAGATATGATGAAAAATAACGATATGCCAAATGGTTATTTGAAAGTATCTGTTAAAGGTGGCGGTTGTACGGGACTTTCTTACGGGATGTCAGCAGAAGAAGAACCAGCAGAGAATGATGAAGTTCTAGAGTTTTATGGTGTGAAAGTGTTAGTTGATAAGAATGATGCACCAATTTTAAATGGTACAACAATTGACTTTAAGACATCTTTAATGGGTGGCGGATTTGCGATTGACAACCCTAATGCGATTGCAGCTTGTGGTTGCGGAAGTTCATTTAAGACTAGAGATGTTTCTGGTACACCAGAACAATGCTAAGGAATTGATATGTCACACTTGAATTTATCTTTATAAAAATATACAATAAAACTTGTATGTAAATAGTATTATCTTTATTTGTGAGGAAAAACACAAAGTGACACAACTTTCCTATAAGTGTCAAACAAAATTTAGAAAGTATAGGTGAAAATAATGGGATTTGAACGTAAAAAAGTTCTAGTATTAGGGGCAGGTTACGCTGGCTTACAAACAGTAACTAAATTGCAAAAATTAGTTTCAAACCAAGACGTTGATGTTACATTAATCAACAAAAACGATTATCACTACGAAGCTACATGGTTACACGAAGCTTCTGCAGGTACTTTAAACTATGAGGATGCTTTATACCCAATTACAAATGTAATCGACAGAAATAAAGTAAACTTCGTTAAAGCAGAAGTAACAAAAATCAACAAAGATGCTAAAACAGTTGAAACATCTAACGGTGTATTTGAATATGATATTCTTGTTGTTGCATTAGGATTTGAAAGTGAAACATTCGGTATTGAAGGTATGAAAGAACACGCTTTACAAATCGAAAACATTAACACTTCTCGTCGTATTGCTAAACACATCGAAGATAAATTTGCTAATTATGCTGCATCTAAAGAAAAAGATGAAAATGACTTAGCAATCTTAGTAGGTGGCGCTGGATTCACTGGTGTTGAATTATTAGGTGAATTAACAGAACGTATTCCTGAATTATGTAAAAAATACGGTGTAGATCAATCTAAAGTTAAAATCACTTGTGTTGAAGCTGCTCCAAAAATGTTACCTATGTTCTCAGAAAACTTAGTGAACTACGTTGTTAAATATTTAGAAGATCGTGGCGTTGAATTCAAAATTTCTACTCCAATCGTTGCTTGTAATGAAAAAGGTTTCGTAGTTAAAGTTAACGACGAAGAACAAACTTTAGAAGCTAACACAGCTATTTGGGCTGCAGGTGTTAGAGGTAGCAAATTAATGGAAGAATCATTTGACGGCGTTAAACGTGGTCGTATCGTAGTTAAAGATGATTTATCAATCGACAACTATGATGATATCTTCGTAATTGGTGACTGTTCAGCTGTTATGGCTGGTGAAGGAGACAACAAACGTCCACTTCCAACAACAGCACAAATCGCTATGCAACAAGGTGAACACCTTGCTAAAAACATTAAAAACATCTTCAATGGTGAGAAAACAGAACCATTCGTATACGACGACAAAGGTACTGTATGTTCATTAGGTAGCCATGATGGTGTTGGTGTTGTTATGGGTCGTGAAATTACTGGTAAAAAAGCAGCATTCATGAAAAAAGTTATCGATACTCGTGCAATTTTCAAAATTGGTGGTATCGGATTAGCCTATAAAAAAGGTAAATTCTAATTGATTCATTATTAAGTGTAGAGACCTGCTATTAGGCGGGTCTCTTTTTTTAAAGGAGGTTAGCTATGATATCTTTACCGCAAGTTATCATATCAATGGCATTATTTTTTGTTCTGTTTTTTGGAATCGCTTTTATATTAAATATGCTATTAAAAGGTACTTGGTTAATGGTCGTACTTTATCCATTTGTTATTTTTGCAATTGTAGATAAAATTTCCACGGCTATGTACTTTACAGATCCAGCAACTGCATTTTCAAAACTTATTACAGGTTTAACACACATACATACTGCGGATATATTAATGCTTGGTTCAGGATGGATTGGCGCGATTGTCGCAGGATTTGTTATAAGGAATTTACGAAGAAGCGGTTATTCAATGTTTTAACAAAAGGGGATAATAATGATGAATATAAAAATTAAAGAATCATATTCTAATAATGAACATCCGATTGTAATCGGTTGTCCAAGTCATTTAAATCAAATGCACAATTTTGATGAAATTGATCAAATTTTAGGCGGACAACTTGAAAATTTAAAAAAACAACAAATTATTAGTAGCGAACTTGGTAAAATCACAAGTACAGCGATTATCTTAAATGGACAAGTCGTTAAATTAATTGCTGTAGGGTTAAGTAACTTAAAAGAAATTAAAGAAAATGACTATCAAGTTGTGTACGGAAACTTAAGCAGATATTTACAAAGTAATAGAATTGAAGAAGTACATTTATTAGATGATACGTTTGTATCACAAAATGTATCTCATCAAGAACGTGCTTATCGTTTTGGTTGGTTATTCACACAAGCTACATTTGTATTTGATACGTATAAATCAAATAAATCATCAAATGTTAATACAGTCATTAATTATGTTACAACGACAAATGAAGATGTTACGACATTTATTAATCAAGGTGAAATTTTAGGAGAGAGTGTTAATTTAGCGAGAACTTATTCACAAACACCTCCGAATATTTTAACGCCAGATTATTTTGCAAACCAAATTTTACAACATTTTAAAGATTCACAAGTGAAAGTCACGATTAAAAATGAAGAGGAAATTAGAGAAGAAGGTATTGGTTTATTAGATGCAGTTGGTAAAGGATCTATAAACCCACCTCGTTTAGTCGTGCTTGAATATAAAGGTTCAACTCAAGATCCAATTGCACTTGTAGGTAAAGGTGTGACATATGATTCAGGTGGTTACCAAATTAAATCAAAAACAGGTATGCCAACGATGAAATATGACATGAGTGGCGCAAGTAACGTAGTAGGTATGATGCATGCTATCAATCAATTACAATTACCAATTCATGTAGTAGCAGTATTACCATTAGCTGAAAATATGATTTCAAGCAATGCAATGAAACCAGATGATGTATATACAGCATTAAGTGGTGAAACAGTTGAAATAACAAATACGGATGCTGAAGGAAGATTAGTATTAGGTGATGCTGTTTCATTCGTTAAACAATATAAGCCAGAGCTTATTATGAACTTTGCGACATTAACAGGAGCTGTTGTTGCAGCATTAGGTTTAGGGAAAACGGGGATATTCTCAAGCGATGCTGATCAATACATTGATGATGTGAAACAAGCTGCGAAATATTCAAATGAAGTAAGTTTTGAATTACCGATAACAGATGAAGAGAAACAAGATATTAAATCTTCAGAAGTTGGAGATTTAACTAACTGTATTTTAAATAAAAACGGTAAAGCTTTATTTGCAGCAGCATTTGTAACACACTTTAGTGATGAAATACCACACTTACACTTTGATATTGCAGGTTCAGGGGAAACAGAAAAGGATTCATTCAAAGGTCCAAAGGGTGCGACAGGTGCTATGATACCAACAGTACTACATTTCTTAAAAAATAAATAAAATCAATCACATATAAAGCGGGATTAAAAATCTATGTATAAAGCTAGGTTTAGATCCCGCTTTAATTATGACGAAATTTGATTCAGAATATTCGGACTAATTCTTGAAATGTTGACATGCTATTTCTCAACTGATATGATAAGTTCATTATTTCACTTTATCGTGGTAGAGAACTAAAGAATGGAGAGGGTCTTTTTGGAAATAAATGCAGTATTAGTAGCTGTTATTGTGATGATTATACTTTGTTTAATGCGTTTAAATGTTGTACTAAGTATATTCATAGGTGCATTAACAGGTGGTTTATTAAGTGGAATGTCTGTTGATAAAGTCATTTCCACATTTGGTAAAACAATCGTTGATGGTTCAGAAGTTGCACTATCTTATGCATTATTAGGAGGATTTGCAGCACTGATTTCATATAGTGGTATAACTGACTACATCGTTGGAAAAATCATTACATCAATGAAAAAAGAAAATTCACAGAAAAGTAGAGTAAAAATAAAAATATTATTAGTAGCTGTATTACTTGTCATATCAGTACTCAGTCAAAATATTATACCTGTCCATATCGCATTTATACCTATTCTTATACCACCATTATTAAGCTTATTTAATGAACTACAGATGGATAGAAGATTAATTGCTACAGTTATTGGTTTCGGACTATGTTTCCCTTATATTTTATTCCCATACGGTTATGGTCACATATTCCAATCTATTATCTTTGATGCATTTGGAAAAGCAAACGTAGATATAGAATTCAATAGTATTTGGAAAGCGATGTTAATTCCTTCAATGGGTTATGTATTCGGATTAATCGTTGCGATTATAATGTATTGGAAACCTAGAACATATAAAACAATTAAAGTAGAAGAAGACGAAGAAATGAAAACATTAAAGCCATATCCATTAATTGTGACTGGCTTAGCGATTTTAGGAACATTCGTTGTTCAAACATTAACGGAATCTATGATTTTTGGTGCATTAGCAGGGATTTTAATATTCTTCTTCTCAGGATTATATAACTGGAGAGACTTAGATGCTAAATTAGTTGAAGGTATTCAAATCATGGCATATATTGGTGTTGTGATTTTAACAGCAAACGGATTTGCAGGTGTGATGAGTGCCACAAATGAAGTAGGTTCACTAGTTGAAAGTCTAGCATCAATTACAGGAGATAATAAAGCATTCAGTATTATAATGATGTATGCTATTGGTCTTGTTGTAACACTAGGCATAGGATCATCATTTGCGACAATCCCGATTATTGCTAGTTTATTTATTCCATTTGGACAAGAAATTGGACTTAGCACAATGGCATTAATAGCTGTTATCGGAACAGCAGGTGCGTTAGGTGATTCAGGAAGCCCTGCAAGTGATTCAACTTTAGGACCAACAGCTGGTTTAAATGTTGATGGTGAACACAATCATATTAGAGATACATGTATACCGAACTTCTTAATATATAATATCCCGCTAATTATTTTTGGATTTATTGCAGCAATGGTATTATAGTATGATTAAGGGGGATTAATCATATGGATTTAATAGAGAACTTTGGAATAGAAACAATCGAATCAAGTCATGGTTATATAGAAATGACGATGCCAGTAACGGATAAAGTTAAACAACCATTCGGATTCTTACATGGCGGTGCAACAATAGCATTAGCAGAAACAGCAGCATCTATGGGAGCACATTACGCTTCAAGTGAAGATGAAATACCATTAGGATTAGAAATCAACGCAAACCATATAAAGTCAACTCGATCAGGTACAGTACGTGCAATAGGTCAAGCCCTTCATATCGGAAGAACAACTCAAGTATGGGACGTCAAAGTTACGAACGAACAAGACGAACTCATCTCCGTTATACGCGCAACAATTGCTATCAAAAAGAAAAGATAAACAAATAAGAGCATGGGATTAACTGTCCCATGCTCTTATTATTTATTTTGCATCTTTTAAATCATCACGTATTGTTCTTTCACTAGGTCTAACGCCCATATAGTAAGCACTTCTTGAAACTAAGTGACCTGCTAATGGTCCTGTTATGAATATAAAGATAATACCTAGTAGTAATTGAACATTGAAATGTCCTTCTTTTGCGATAAAGTATATTAATACGCCTAACAAGATAAGCATTACACCTAACGTAGAAGCTTTTCCTGAGGCGTGTGCGCGAGAAAAGACATCTGGTAACCTTAGAATACCTAACGCTGCGAAAAAGCTAAAGCAAGCTCCAATGACCATCATAAAAATTGAGATACTAATAAGAATCGTTTCTATCATTTTCAATGATCTCTCCTTTATCCATAAATTTCGCAAATGCAGCAGTACCTAAGAATGCTAATATACCTATTAATAAAAGTATAACGAATAAATATCTAGTATTAGTTAATACTGAGAATAAAGCTATGATGGCCATTAATGTAATACCCAATGCATCGAGCGCAATGACTCTATCAGCAAGAGTAGGGCCAATAATAACACGAATCAGCATACCAATCATAGAGAGTGCAACGATGATAATCGCGATAATAACGAATATATTTGTCATCGTATGCTCACCTCCTTGATAGCTTTTTCAAATGAATCTTTAATCGCACTCACTTCAGAATCGATATCTGAAAAATCAATTGAATGAATATAAAGTGTTTTTTTGTCATCTGAAATTGCTACGACGATTGTACCTGGTGTTAAAGTGATTAATTGTGATAATAAACTAATTTCCCAATCTTTATCTAAATCTGTAGGATAAGCGAAAAATGCAGGCTTATTATGGATTTCTTTTTGTATGACTATTCGAATAACATCTATATTCGCTAAAATTAATTCTTTCATGAATATAACTGCTAAAATTAGTGATTTCCAAACAGGACGTAAGTATAAATGTTTGCCTGGAAGAAGCGGTAAGGCTACTAAGACGAACAATATACCAAATAGATAACCAAATACAAATGCACCAAATGTATACGTATCTGAAAGCATCATCCATAATGCAGCTAAAAGAACATTTATGAGTACTTGTATCGCCATTAATAATCGCCTCCTAACGCATTAACATAAGTCTCTGGGTTATAGAATGGTAATGCAGCTTTTTCCACTAATGGATATAAGTAGTCTGCACCAAGACCAAATAGAATGGCTACAATTGTAATGGCAACTGATGCGATCATTAATTTATTAATTGGTAGTTTAGGGTTATAAATATAACCTTTTTCTTCACCCCAAAATGCCATTAAGAATATGCGCATTACAGAATAGAGCACACATAAACTTGATAAAAGAACGATAATACCACTTATGTAATAACCATTTTCAAATGTAGACATTACGATGATATATTTACCATAGAAACCACTTAATGGTGGTATACCTGCTAACGAAAGGGCAGCTATAAAGTAAATCCAACCAAGAACTGGATAGTGATTGATTAATCCACTGAACCTTCTTAAATCAGGAGTACCAGTTATTTTAATGATGACACCAATTAATAAGAATAAAGCAGCTTTGATAATCATGTCATGTAACAAGTAGTATATACTTCCCATCATGCCATTTTTATCCATCATAGCAGCACCGATTAGGATAACGCCAATCGCGATCATAATGTTATAGATGATAATCTTTTTAACATCGTAATAAGCGATAGCACCGATACAACCCATGATGATTGTTAAAATTGCTAGAACAATTAATGTTTGCGTAATAAATTCACTATTTGTTGAATAGAATAAGCTAAATGTACGCATAATTGCATATGCACCGACTTTAGTTAATAAAGCACCGAATAGCGCGATAATTGGAATTGGTGGTGCATAATAAGCGCCAGGTAACCAGAAATACAGTGGAAACATACCTGCTTTAGTCGCAAATACAAATAGAAACATAATAAATGTAATCACAACGATATTTAAATCTGTTCCTGAAAGTTCAGCGAATTTAACATGTAAATCTCCCATATTTAATGTACCAGTAATTGAGTAAAGCATACCGACACCTAATACAAAGAATGCAGATGTTAATACATTAACGAGTATATATTTAATACTTTCTTGTAGTTGGATTTTAGTACCACCAATAACAAGTAATAAATATGATGACATTAAAAATACTTCGAAAAATACGAATAAGTTAAATAAGTCACCAGTCATAAATGCGCCGTTAACACCTGTCACCATCATTGAAACACCAAAGTAATAAAAATATCTTTCACGATGGAGTCCAATTGATTGGTGAGAGTATATGAGTACGATAAGCGTAATCAGTAAACTTACAGTTACGAGTAATGCACTTAACATATCCACGTATATAACAATACTGTATGGAACTGGCCAGCTACCTAAATTTAAAGTTTGTGTTCCATTCATATATATGTGGTAGAGGTTATATAAACTCACTAAAAATGCTAACGAGAAACCTGTTAATACTACTTTACGTTTAACATAAGGTCTGTGACCGACAAAAATTAACGTAACGGCCGTTAAAAACGTAATGACAAGAGGTACAATAATCAAATTACTCATCTTTCGGTACCTCCTTCATCTCTTCTAAATTATCTGTTCCTAATTCTTTATAACTTCTAAAAGCTAATACTAAGAAGAATGCTGTAACAGCGAAAGCTATTACGATGGCAGTTAAGATCAATGCTTGTGGTAATGGGTCAACATAGTTCTTAATACCTTCTTCTTCAATTGGTAAGGCACCTTTTTTCAATCCACCCATTGTCAGTAACATTAAATGTACGCCATGGGATAGTAATGTAGTACCAATAATTATCCTAATTAAACTTTTAGAGAGAACTAGGTACACTGATACGGATATAATAATACCTGCAACGAAAATCATTAATATTTCCATTATTCATTCTCTCCAATCGCTAATATGATAGTAATGGCAGTACCCACAACAGCTAGTAATACACCTAAATCAAATAGCATTGCTGTATGCCAATGAACTTCACCAAAGATAGGAAGATGGAATTCTCCAAATTTATGTGTGAAAAATGTTTTGTTGTATGTCCAACTTAAAATTGGTGTTAGAACACAGAAGAACAAACCTGTTGCTGTTACTAATTTAAAGTCAAATGGGAACATTTTCTTTAATGTTTTAGTATCAAAAGCTATACCGATAATAATGACAGCAGATGAAAGTAATAATCCACCTACGAAACCGCCACCCGGTGTATAGTGTCCACCAAAGAAAATAGAAACAGCATACATCATAATAATTAAGGAAATGATAATGGCATTAAACTGAAAGAATACATCATTCGATTGTTTCTTCATGTTCTTCACCTCCATCTTTACCTTTGTCTCTTAATTTAACTAATGTGTAAATACCTAAGCCAGCAATACCTAAAACAGCTGACTCGAATAATGTATCGAATCCACGGAAGTCTACAAGAATTACGTTTACCATGTTTTTCCCGGCGGCTAGATCGTATACATTATCTATATAATATTGAGAAATAGAATCAAAATGTCTATTTCCATATGAAATCAATCCAATTGTAACAACTCCGATTCCGACACAAATCGAAATAATTAAGTTACCAATTTTAAAGTTTCTATTTTCATCATGTCTACTCATTTTAGGTAAATGGTAGAAACATAGTAAGAATAGGGCAGTTGAAATTGTTTCAATTGATAACTGTGTCAGTGCTAAGTCTGGTGCACCGAAGAATACAAAGAATAAAGCAACTGAATAACCAACTGCAGCTAACATAATGATGCTAAATAGTCTTGATTTAGCTAATACGATACAGAATGTACTCACTAAAATTAAGCCCATTAAAATCACTTCATATGGTCTGATTTCGCTTATATTATCGAATGCAACACTTACAGGATGTGTAAATAACGTAAGTGCAGTCATAATGATAAAGAATGCGAAAATATACATTAAGTATGATCTGATAAATCCAGTCATATAGCTTTGCGTGATTTTGTTTGATATATAAGAACTTAATTGAATACCTCTGTCGTAATAATAATTAAATGTTAAGTATTCAGGTTGAATACTGTAAATATTGAACCATTTTTCTACTGATTTAAATAATATAAAACCTATAATAAATACGATTAATGTACCTATTAAGGCAGGTGTTATACCGTGCCAATGAGATATATGAACATCAGGCGCATCAGCGAATGGTGCAATTGCTCTTACTGCTGGTGCAATAATACTGTTGCTTAATATATTTGGGAATAAACCAAATAACACAACTAAGAATGTCAAAATACCTGTCGGCAATAACATAAGTAATGGCGCTTCGTGTGGTTTCTTAGGTAATGCTTCAGGTTTGTAATCTCCAAAGAATATTTCATGTACATATTTAAATGAATATACAAACGTAAAGATACTACCAACAATCGCAACGATAGGTAGTAAGTACCCAAGTGTTGATAAACCAAATACATCAGCTTGATGACTATCAAACATTGCTGTTAAGAACATTTCTTTAGATAAGAAACCATTAAATGGTGGAACACCCGCCATACTTAATGCAGTAATAATTGTGAATGTACAAGAAATTGGCATGATGGTCATTAAACCGCCCAATTTCTTAATGTCTCTTGTACCAACTTCATGATCGATTGTTCCCGTAATCATGAATAACGCACCTTTAAATGTTGCGTGGTTAATTAAATGGAATACTGCAGCGATAATACTAGCTAAGAATAACTGACTTTCTTCACCAGAATAATGATAACTGACAGCACCGATTCCAAGCATGGACATAATCATACCGAGCTGTGAAACTGTTGAGAATGCTAAAATACCTTTTAAATCTTGTTGTTTAACAGCGTTAAATGATGCCCAGAACAATGTGATTAATCCGACAGCAGTTACCGCCCAAACAAATCCAGCACTTGCTGCAAAAATTGGCGTTGTACGAGCAACTAAATATATACCTGCTTTAACCATTGTTGCTGAGTGCAAATACGCACTGACTGGTGTAGGTGCTTCCATTGCATCTGGTAACCAAATGTGAAATGGAAATTGTGCAGATTTAGTCATAGCACCAATTAAAATTAAAATCATTGCAAAAATAAAGTAAGGTGAACTTTGAATTTCAGCGGCATTTTGTACTAAAGAGGTAATACTCCATGAATTACCTGCAATTGCGATACAAATAAATCCACCTAGTAACATTAAGCCACCGAACACTGTAATTAATAATGACTTTTGTGCGCCGTATATTGACGATTGTTTATGGCGCCAATAAGCGATAAGTAAGAAACTTGAAATAGATGTTAATTCCCAGAATAGGTAAAGCATTAATAGGTTATCTGATAATACAACACCTAACATAGCTCCCATAAACATAAGTAAATAACAATAAAAATTACCGAGTGATTCATTTTTACTTAAATATGTAATGGAATATAAAACAACGAGCGCACCAATCCCTGTAATTAAAGATGCGAATAATAAACTTAGTCCGTCTAAATGAACGGAGAAGTTCATACCTAATCTAGGCATGAAATCCCATATTACAATGAATGGTTTTTCCGAATCTGGAACATTTATGTATGACATAAAATAACTAAATATAATAATCGGAATAGGTAGTACAAACCATCCTAGATGTATACCTTTATAAAATCTGTATAAAATTGGTATTATGATTGCAAAAATTAAAGGTAACAAAATCATAATATGTATCAAACTCATTTAATAACCTCCTTCCAAAAATCTTATAAATATTATTATACACAATAAAGTTAATGCTTGAAAATACTATCAAGTCAATCTTTCAGAATTTTTAGGTTATTTTTAAATATGAAGAAACACGTTAAAAATTTATTAAAATTTTTTTAGTTTTGCTAAAAATTCGCCTTGTATTGACGTGAATAATCTATTTTTAATTGTTCAATACACTTTAAAGCTTGTTCACTATAAGCATTATTTCTTTTAATCATTTTTTCTTCAAGTTCAGCTAATGATGTTTTTAATGAATCGATATAATTTGAAACATCGTACGGATATTCTTTTAAAAACTGTGCAGTTGTATATCTTTTTTCGAATTGACTTAAAGCTTTTCTTTCGTGGAAAAAGACATTTTCAACTTCATTTGGACTATGTAGATCTCCTTGTCTAGGATGTTTGAGAACAGCTAATACTTTAACAAGAAACTGATCTCCTTTTTCTTCAACTACTTCTACGACATATTGACCTGTTTTGTGTGGAAATTGATAATACATGTTGATATCCCCTTTCTAAAAAATTATGTTATGATATCACTATTGTAATTATTTTAACATGAATGGAGAATATTAAATGACAAACTATCCTCAATTAACAACTGAAATATTAGAAGGTGAAAGAGTTGTAGAAATTAAAACAACTAAAGGAAACATGACATTCAAGTTATTTCCTGAATTAGCACCTAAAACTGTTGAAAACTTCATCGGTTTAGCTGAAAAAAAATATTATGATGGCATCATTTTCCATAGAGTTATCAATGACTTCATGGTTCAAGGTGGAGACCCAACTGGTACAGGTATGGGTGGCGAAAGTATTTATGGAAGTGCTTTTGAAGATGAATTCTCATTACAAGCATTTAACTTATACGGTGCATTATCTATGGCTAATGCTGGACCAAACACAAACGGTTCACAATTTTTCATTGTACAAATGAAAGAAGTACCAGCAAATATGTTATCTCAACTTAAAGATGGTGGTTGGCCTGAAGAAATCGTTGATCGCTATGCAGAAAAAGGTGGTACGCCTTGGTTAGACCAAAAACACTCAGTATTTGGTCAAATTGTTGAAGGTGAATCAGTTCTTGAAGAAATCGCAAACGTTAAAGTTGGCGCTAACGATAAACCAGTTGAAGACGTAGTAATTGAAACAATTGAAATTATAAAATAAATCGACATTCAATTGTCATAAAAAAATCAATGCATTCGACTCAATCTTTGGTATAATTTAGTTGCTAAGGGAGTGGTCGGCTTATGATGGAATTTCTTTATTTTCCAGATAATAAATTAGAATATATTCCTGCTGTTGCTACGTTGATATTATTTATGATTTTGGCGTATATCGTATTTATGATGTTCCGTAAAAAATCTAAAAAAGACGAAGAAAAAATGAAATCATTTGAAAAACAAGTAATGGATCATTTAGAGCAAGAGGAGAAAAAGAACAATAAGAAGTAAATAAAGCATTCCAAACGAATACTATATATAGGAAGAGACTGAGACATATGTATGTCGAAGTCTCTTTTTTTATATGTTGAGTTAAGGGGTGGGCGCTAACGATCAAGACTCAAAAACAAGATCGTTAGAAATTCTAACGCTCAAGAAACAGAAACAAGATCGTTAGCGCAGAAAAAAAATCCAAAAACAGAGATAAGACGAGGCGCTAACGATCAAGACTCAAAAACAAGATCGTTAGAAATTCTAACGCTCAAGAAATCAAAACAAGATCGTTAGCGCAGAAAAAAATCCAAAAACAGAGATAAAACGAGGCGCTAACGATCAAGACTCAAAAACAAGATCGTTAGAAATTCTAACGCTCAAGAAACAGAAACAAGATCGTTAGCGCAGAAAAAAATCCAAAAATAGAGCAAAAACGAGGCGCTAACGATCAAGACACGAAAACAAGATCGTTAGAAATTCTAACGTTCAAGAAACAGAAACAAGATCGTTAGCGCCCAACATATCTCATATCTCACAAAATCCCCATACAAATCCTACAACAAATAAAGAATCTTTAATCTATTTTCTCCATAGAATACTTATTTCTTAATCTAATAATAAATTCATGAATTTATAGATGATTTATATTTATGCATAATATTTTCAGAATTATATATCAAATTAATGGTTTAATAAAAATAACTATGCTATGATGAAATAGTTAATAACTTCAAGTACAAGGGGTTTTCTAAAAGTGAGAAAACAATATAAAGTTGGTCAGTTTGTAAAGGTAAAAGTGACTGGCATTCAGCCATATGGCGCCTTTGTTGAAACCCCTGATCATGTGGAAGGTCTCATTCATATTTCTGAAGTGATGAATGATTACGTGCACAACCTTAATCAATTTCTTAATGTTGGCCAGATAGTAAAAGCTAAAATAATTAAAGTTGAAGCGGATGGCAAGTTGAATTTATCACTTAAAGATAATGAATATTTCAAAAGACAAGAACGTAAGAAAGAAAAGCGCTCAGTTCTAGATGAAATTAGAGAGACAGAAAAATACGGGTTTCAACCTTTGGAAGAAAGGTTGCCTAAGTGGATTAAACAATCAAATAAACATTTTGAAGACGAATAAATGATCTATCGTCTTTAAAAGCCGGATATCTTACATGATAATCCGGCTTTTTTTATGCGAAAAATCACTTCATTGAATGAACATTTAAACGGCTTTTTGAATATTTATTTGAAGTAAATTTACAACTTATTTTTATTGTAAAAATTCAGAAAAAAATAGCTTGAAGTAATCTATAAAAGTGTGTCATTATAGGGATGTAAGGGGTTTCTTAATACCCCGTATAAACATAGGGAGGTTTACTTTAATGATTCCATACAAACACGAACCATTTACTGATTTTACGAAAGAGGAGAATAAGGCTGCTTACTTAGAAGGTCTTAAAACAGTTGAAGGATATTTAGGAAAAGAGTATCCAATTATTGTTGGAGGAGAACGTATTTTTACAGAAGATAAAACACGTTCATATAACCCTTCAAATATTGAAGAAACAGTAGGATTAGTTTCTAAAGCAAGCAAAGAACATGCTGAAAAAGCAATGGAAGCTGCTAAAGAAGCCTTTAAAACATGGAGAGATACTGATCCAAGTGTCCGTGCTGACGTTTTATTCAGAGCAGCAGCAATTACGAGACGTCGTAAACACGAATTCTCAGCATTACTTTCTAAAGAAGGTGGTAAACCATGGAAAGAAGCAGATGCAGATACTGCTGAAGCAATCGACTTTATGGAATACTATGCACGTCAAATGCTTGAATTAAAAGACGGTAAAAAAGTAGAAAGTCGTCCAGGAGAATATAATAAATATAATTATTTACCAGTTGGTGTAAGTGTTGTTATTTCACCATGGAACTTCGCATTTGCGATCATGGCTGGTACAACTGTAGCACCAGTGGTAACAGGAAACACTGTGTTATTAAAACCATCATCTAAAACGCCAGTTATCGCTTATAAATTTATGGAAGTTTTAGAAGAGGCAGGTTTACCAAAAGGGGTGGTAAACTACATTCCAGGTTCATCAAGTGAAATCGGTGATTATTTAATTGATCATAAAGATACAAGTCTTATTTCATTCACTGGTTCTCGTGATGTAGGTGTTTCTATTTACGAAAGAGCTGCAAAAGTTCAAAAAGGCCAAACACACCTTAAACGCGTTATTGCTGAAATGGGTGGTAAAGATACAATTATCGTTGATTCGGAAGGCGACTTAGATTTAGCAGCAGATTCAATTGTACAATCAGCATTTGGATTCTCAGGTCAAAAATGTTCAGCATGTTCACGTGTCATTGCAGTTGAAGATATTTATGATGAATTATTAGACAAAGTAGTTGAACGTACAGAAAAATTAACTGTCGGTGATTCAACTGATCAAGCTAATTATATGGGTCCAGTAATTGACGAAAACTCATTAAACAAAATTAAAAAATATATCGAAATCGGTAAAAAAGAAGGCCGTATTGTAGCAGGTGGTACAACTGACGAAGAAAAAGGACATTTCGTTAACCCAACTGTAATTGCTGATTTAAAACATGACGACAGAGTAATGCAAGAAGAAATCTTCGGACCAGTTGTTGGTTTCAGCAAAGCAAAAGATTTTGATCAAGCAATTGAATTTGCAAATGATACAGAATACGGTTTAACAGGTGGCGTTATTACAAATAACCGCTCTAAATTAGAACAAGCACGTAGAGACTTTATGGTAGGTAACTTATACTTCAATAGAGGATGTACAGGTGCAATTGTAGGTTACCAACCATTTGGTGGCTTTAAAATGTCAGGTACAGATTCTAAAGCAGGTGGACCAGATTACTTAGTACTTCACTTACAAGGACGTACTACTTCAGAAATGTTATAATATTGTTGAAATAATAAAAATACAGTAGGGCGTATACATGCTCTACTGTTTTAATGGGAGGAGATTTAATATGACAAAGTCACAAGAAATCATTGAACAAACAAATACATTTGGTGCGCCGAACTATTTGCCATTACCAATTGTAATTTCAGAAGCGGAAGGTATTTGGGTTAAAGATCCAGAGGGCAATCGCTATTTAGATATGTTATCTGCTTATTCTGCAGTTAACCAAGGTCATCGTCATCCGAAAATTATCCAAGCATTAAAAGATCAAGCAGATCGTGTAACACTTACTTCACGTGCATTCCACAGTGACCAATTAGGTCCTTGGTATGAAAAAATTTGTAAACTTGCAAATAAAGAAATGGTATTACCAATGAACACAGGTGCTGAAGCTGTTGAAACGGCTATTAAAGCTGCAAGACGTTGGGCTTATGATGTGAAAGGCGTAGAAGATAACAAAGCAGAAATCATTGCGATGAATGGTAACTTCCATGGTCGTACAATGGCTGCAGTTTCACTTTCTTCAGAAAAAGAATACCAAAGAGGCTACGGTCCATTATTAGGTGGATTCAAACTTGTTGATTTCGATGATATCGAACAAATTAAATCTGCTATTACACCAAATACAGCAGCAGTATTAATTGAACCTATTCAAGGTGAAGCGGGTATTAATGTACCTGAAGACGGTTATTTAAAACAAATTAGAGAAGTTTGTGATGAAAACAATGTATTATTCATTGCAGATGAAATTCAAGCTGGTCTTGGTAGAACAGGTAAATTATTCGCAACAGATTGGGATAATGTTCAACCAGATATGTATATCTTAGGTAAAGCATTAGGCGGAGGCGTATTCCCAATTTCATGTATCGTTGGTAATAAAGAAATACTAGAAGTATTTAACCCAGGTTCACATGGTTCTACTTTTGGTGGTAACCCTCTAGCATGTGCGGTATCTGTTGCAGCATTAGATGTACTAATTGATGAAAAATTATCTGAGCGTTCTTTAGAATTAGGAACTTATTTCAAAGAAGAATTACAAAAAATTGATCATCCATCAATCAAAGAAGTAAGAGGTAAAGGTTTATTCATCGGTATCGAACTAACTGAAGATGCAAGACCATATTGTGAAAAATTAAAAGAATTAGGTCTGTTATGTAAAGAAACACACGATACAGTTATTCGTTTTGCACCACCACTTATTATCGAAAAAGAAGATTTAGATTGGGCACTTGATCAAGTTAAGTCTGTTTTTAAATAAAAAATCTGATAACGTTTACAAAAAAACGTTTAAGACCTTTTAAAAATAATCAATTATGTTACAATTATTTAGAGATTAAAAGTATTTAAAAAAGAGGCGAAGAGGATCATGAGCGAAAATTTAAATTTAGTTTCATCGACACAAGAAATTATTGGTGAAGCCCTTAATAAATTAGGTTTTGACGAGGGAATGTACGATTTAATTAAAGAACCAATGAGATTATTAACAGTGCGTATACCTGTTAGAATGGATGACGGTTCTGTTAAGACATTTACTGGTTATCGTGCACAACATAATGATGCAGTTGGACCAACTAAAGGTGGGGTTCGTTTCCACCCAGATGTTGATGTTGAAGAAGTAACAGCATTATCTATGTGGATGACGTTAAAATGTGGAATTGTAGATTTACCATATGGTGGTGGTAAAGGTGGTATTGTCTGTGACCCAAGACAAATGAGTATTCATGAAGTAGAAAGATTATCTCGTGGATATGTTCGTGCTATTTCTCAAATAGTAGGTCCAACAAAAGACATTCCAGCACCAGACGTATTTACAAACTCACAAATTATGGCTTGGATGATGGATGAATATAGTCAAATGGATGAATTCAATTCTCCAGGATTTATTACTGGTAAACCTATTGTTTTAGGTGGTTCTCAAGGTAGAGATCGTTCTACTGCATTAGGTGTTGTTATTGCAATTGAAGAAGCAGCTAAGAGACGTGGAAAAACAATCGAAGGTTCAAGAGTCGTTATTCAAGGATTTGGTAACGCAGGAAGCTTTTTAGCGAAATTCTTATATGATCAAGGCGCTAAAATTGTAGGTATTTCAGATGCTTACGGTGCACTTCATGATCCTGAAGGTTTAGATATCGATTATTTATTAGATCGTCGTGATAGCTTCGGAACAGTTACAAATCTATTTGATGACACAATTTCTAATAAAGAATTATTTGAAATTGATTGTGATATCCTTGTTCCAGCAGCGATTTCAAATCAAATTACAGAAGAAAATGCTAATGATATTAAAGCTGAAATTGTAGTAGAAGCAGCTAATGGTCCAACTACAATGGCAGCAACTAAAATATTAAGTGAGCGTGGCGTTCTTCTTGTACCAGACGTACTAGCTAGTGCTGGTGGCGTAACAGTATCATACTTCGAGTGGGTACAAAATAACCAAGGTTATTACTGGACTGAAGAAGAAGTTAACGAAAAACTACGTGAAAAATTAGTTAAAGCTTTTGATACAATTTATAACTTATCAGAAAACAGAAAAATAGATATGAGATTAGCAGCTTATATTGTAGGTATTAAACGTACAGCTGAAGCGGCTAGATATAGAGGTTGGGCATAAGCCTTAACCAATAAAAAACACACCATTTTGAATGGTGTGTTTTTTTGATTATATGAGTTCTTTAGCGACATTAATTTGATGTTGTACGGACTCTTGACCTGTTGAACCATAACTTTTTCTACGGTTTAAACAGTTTTCAGGTTTCAAGTAATCATATACATTTTCTTGTATACGTTCGTTATAAGATTGATATTGTTCTAATGGCACATCTAATAAATATTTGCCATTTTGAATACACCATAAGACGATTTTACCTACGATCTCATGTGCTTCTCTAAAAGGTATATTTTGTTCTACTAAATAATCAGCTAGCTCAGTAGCATTAGAAAAATCTTTATGGACTGTTTCGTTTAAACGCTCTTTATTCACTTGCATAGTAGATATCATACCTTCGAATATACGCAATGAGCCTTTAATCGTATGAATGGCATCAAACAGACCTTCTTTATCTTCTTGCATATCTTTATTATATGCTAGTGGCAAGCCTTTTAAAGTAACGAGCATACTCATTAAATGCCCCGTTGTTCTGCCAACTTTTCCTCTAATCAATTCTGCCATATCAGGATTTTTCTTCTGTGGCATAATTGATGATCCAGTAGAAAAACTATCGGATAATGTAATAAATTTAGCTTCATCAGTAGACCAGAAAATAATTTCTTCAGCAAATCTTGAAAGGTGAACCATCGTTAATGAAATATTATGCAATGTTTCTACGATATAATCACGGTCACTAACTGCATCAAGACTATTTTCATATAAACTGCTAAAGTTTAAAAGTTCTTGTGTACGATGTCTATCAATAGGGTGCGTTGTACCGCTTAAAGCTGCAGCACCTAGTGGACTGATGTCGATTCTTTTTAAACTATCATTAAATCTCGATTTATCACGCTCTAACATCCAGAAATAAGTCATGATATGATGCGCGAAAGATATAGGTTGCGCTCTTTGTAAGTGCGTGTAACCGGGCATGATAGTATGCACATGTTCATCAGCAATAACAAGAATTGATTTTTGAAGAGATTCTATAAGTGTAAGAATCTCTTGAACATGTTGTTTTGTATAAAGGTGCATATCCGTTGCAACTTGATCATTTCTACTTCTACCAGTGTGCAATTTACCGCCAACTTGACCAATTTTCTGAATTAAAGCATGTTCAATATTTAAATGAATATCTTCTAGTGATTCAGAAAGCTCAAGATTACCGTTATAATAGTCGGCTTGGATATCTTTTAAACCTTGAATAATTTGATTTGCTTCTTCTGTTTTGATGATATTTTGCTCGGCTAACATTGTTGCATGTGCAATACTACCTTGAATATCTTGATCAATTAAATTTTTATCAAAATGGATAGATGCATTAAATGCATCTACCCATGATTCAGGGTTAGACTCGAATCTTCCACCCCATGCTTTTTTTGTCATTTTAAAACACCCTCTGTTTCTAATAATGCTTTAACCTTAGTAGGTAAACCGAAGATTTCAATGAATCCTACAGCTGCTTCTTGATTAAATGCGTCTTCTTTAGTGTACGTTGCAAGTGCTTCATTGTATAAACTAAATGGAGATTTACGTCCATTAACGATTACATTCCCTTTAAATAGTTTAACACGTACTGTACCTGTTACTTGAGTTTGTGTAGAATCGATAAATTGTTTTAAGCTATCTGTTAATGGAGAGAACCATAATCCATTATAGATTTGTTCAGCTAATTGTTTTTCGATTACAGGTTTAAAGTGTGCAACGTCTTTAGTTAAAGTAATCGTTTCTAATGCTTTATGTGCTTCCATTATAACCTTTGCACCTGGTGTTTCATAGACTTCACGTGATTTAATACCAACTAAACGGTTTTCTACGTGATCGATTCTACCGATACCGTGTAAACCAGCAATTTCATTAAGTTGTAAGATTAATTCATCTAAAGGATATGATTTATTATTGATTGAAATAGGTAAACCTTTTTCAAATACAATTTCAAGTTCTTCTGGTGTATCTGGTGTTTCTTCGATTGGTTTCGTTAAATCATATGCATCTTCTGGTGGTGTCGCAAATGGATCTTCAAGAATACCACACTCATTACTACGACCCCATAAATTTTGGTCAATTGAATATGGAGAATCTAAATTGATAGGAATTGGAATGTTATGTTTTTTAGCATAATCAATTTCCTCCTCACGACTCCAAGACCATTCACGTACTGGCGCTAATACTTCAATATGAGGTGCTAATGCTTTAATAGCTACTTCAAAACGTACTTGGTCATTCCCTTTACCAGTACAGCCATGTGCTATTGCAATCGCATCTTCTTCTTGCGCGATTTCAACTAATTTCTTAGAGATAAGTGGTCTACTTAATGCAGAAACAAGTGGATAACTTCCTTCATACATTGTATTCCCTTTAATTGCATATCCAACAAAATCTTCACTGAATTCTTTTGTTGCGTCTATTACATATGATTTTTCTGCACCCATATCATATGCTTTTTGTTTTACTAGTTCTAAATCTTTACCTTCACCAACATCTAGGCAACATGCAATTACTGTATATCCTTTTTCAATTAGCCATTTTACTGCAACACTCGTATCTAATCCACCTGAGTATGCCAATACAACTTTGTTAGTCATTAAAAAAACCTCACTTTTGTATTAATATTTAATATCTTGTATATTTAATCGATAAACATACAATATCATATTAAGAATGAATGTTCAATAGTTATTTTAAATATTTATGCACTTAAAAGTATATCGTTGCATTTCGATTGAAAGCCTATGAAAACTAGAGTAAAATAAAGACGTTGTTGAAATTAAATATAGATTACATAGGAGGATATTATGTCACATATTCAATTTGATTATAAAAAAGCTTTAACATTTTTTGGTGAACATGAGTTAGAACAATCACGTGATCTAGTAAAAAATATACATCATGTTATACATGAAAAGACTGGAGCAGGTAGCGACTTTTTAGGATGGGTTGACCTTCCTGTAGATTATGACAAAGAAGAGTTCGATAGAATTCTAGCTGCTTCTAAACGTATCAAAGAACAATCTGAAGTATTACTTGTAATTGGTATTGGTGGTTCATATTTAGGTGCTCGTGCAGCAGTTGAAATGTTAAATTCTACATTTGCTAATTATGAAAAAGGTGAAAATCCTCAAATTATATTTGTAGGTCATCATTTATCTTCATCTTATGTACATGATTTAATTGAGTATATAGATGGTAAAGATTTCTCTATTAACGTTATTTCTAAATCAGGTACAACGACTGAACCTGCAGTAGCATTTAGAATCTTCAAGAAAATTTTAGAAGAAAAATACGGTAAAGAAGAAGCTAAAAACCGTATCTTTGCTACAACTGATAAAGAAAAAGGTGCTTTAAAAGATTTAGCGACTGGTGAAGGATATGAAACATTTGTCGTACCAGATGATGTCGGTGGTAGATATTCAGTATTAACAGCAGTTGGATTATTACCAATCGCAGCAAGTGGTATTGATATTCAAGATATGATGAAAGGTGCTGCAGCTGCACGTGAAGATTTATCATCTTCAGAACTTGATGACAATATTGCATATCAATATGCAGCAATTCGTAACATCTTATATGCAAAAGGATATTCAACAGAAATGTTAATCAACTACGAACCAGCTTTACAATACTTCAGTGAATGGTGGAAACAGTTATTCGGTGAATCTGAAGGTAAAGACTTCAAAGGTGTTTATCCTTCAAGTGCTAACTTCACTTCTGACTTACATTCACTTGGTCAATATGTACAAGAAGGACGTCGTTTCTTATTTGAAACAGTTGTAAAAGTTGAAAATCCTAAACATGATATTACAATTGAAGAAGACAAAGACGATTTAGACGGTTTAAACTTCTTAGCAGGTGAAACAGTTGACTTCGTTAATACGAAAGCATTCCAAGGAACATTATTAGCACATACAGATGGTGGCGTACCAAACTTAGTTGTTAAAGTTCCTCAATTAGATGCATATACATTCGGTTATGTTGTATACTTCTTCGAATTAGCATGTGCAATGAGTGGTTATATGTTAGGTGTGAATCCATTTAACCAACCAGGTGTTGAAGCATATAAACAAAATATGTTCGCATTACTTGGTAAACCAGGATTCGAAGACTTGAAAAAAGAATTAGAAGATAGACTATAATATGAAACGTATTTTAGAAAAAAGTCCCCAAATTTAATTTGGAGGACTTTTTTTATTTTGGATTTGAATTTTTTGAAGAAATGAGTGGTATTTTATGAAAATACGTAAAAATTTATTTTTAGCTTATATTGATGCATTGCAAAATAGGATAGATGTGTTACCTGAAAATGTAGATGAACAATACCAAGTTACAAAACAAGGGTACGAAGGTGAAAAAGCATTCGCTCAAATACTTGAAAGTTATGGAGCAGAATGGTGGCTATATGATTTGCAGATTAAAAATTATAACCATATTCAATTTGATTTTGTAGTCATAACTGACGATGCCATCATTCAATTTGAAATTAAAAATTATACAGGTGACTATTATTTTGATCAGCACAAACTATTTAGAAGTACAGGTTTTGTATCTAAAGATCTTATTAATCAATATGAAGTCGCTCAAGAAGGCTTAAAAAGAATCGTTGAGAAATATAAATTGAAACGCGAAGTAGAAAGCTATGTTGTTTTTATACATCCAACATTCACGTTACATGGTGATTTACGATCTAGAATGAACATTATTTTAAAAAGTGAGATACATAAAATAAAAGATATGGTATCACAAAATTTTAAATATGAAGAAAATAAATGAATATATCACAAACTAAAAAGCCTACACGAACCATTTTTATATACAAATCAAATACCAAATTTGAATATAGACTATAAAGATTTAAAAAGAGGCGTGCGATGTACAAACTGTCGAAAGTTGATTCGAGTAGATGAATTATTTAATAAGCGTAAATATTTAAAATGTCACCATTGTAAGAAAGAATTGAATAGAGCGAATATTATTATTCAATCATTAGAAGAATTATATTTATTAAAAGGCGCACCATTTTCAGTAAAAGAAGCAGAAATGTGGACGGGTGTCTCAAATAGCGCGATTAAAAGAATACTATATAAAAATTTCAAAAGAGTTGGTAAAGCAAAATCAACGAAATATATGTCTAATGAATAAATAGCGACCTGAAAATGCAATTTTCAGGCCGATAAATAAAAATAGCGACCCGAAACCAGGATTTTCTGGCCGAAAAAAAAAAATAGCGACCCGAAAACGAGATTTTCAGGCCGATAAAAAAAAATAGCGACCCGAAAACAGGAGCGTTATCTCCTTAAACTAAATTCCTCCTACTGAGAAATCATTACCTCCTACCAACCTATAAATTCCTTCTCATTCCTAAAGATACGACTTTTGTATGATGTCAATTTACTTTTCTATTTACACATTTATCGGTATAATTAATCTAAATTTAAGAAGGAAGTTGCGTTACATGTTAATACAAGATTTAATGAATTGGTTCAGTGAAGAGAACATTACTGAATTAATTGAAACGTTTAGATCGTTCGGGATATTCATAGCATTTTTATTACCTTTTATTGAGGCATTCTTACCGTTTTTGCCGATTATTCTATTTGTTATTGCTAATGTAAATGCTTATGGATTATTGCTAGGTTTTATCATTACATGGGCTGGTACTGTTTCGGGAAGTTATATTGTCTTTTTAATCTTTAGATTAATTTCTAAAAAGCCTTTTATGAAAAGGATTATTGAACAGCCTAGAGTTGTAAGATTTATTCAGTGGATTGATGAACATGGGTTTGGACCACTGTTTATTTTGTTATGCTTTCCATTTACACCAGGTGCTTTAGTTAATATGGTTAGTGCGTTTTCAAATATTAGTAAACAAGTCTATTTAATTGCGTTAATTTTATCAAAATCCATTATGATATTTACGTTAAGTTTCATCGGTGCCGATATAAATTCCTTTTTTGCAAGTCCTAAAAAGAGTATAATAGTAGTCGTGATTATATTTATACTCTGGCTAGTTGGAAAAGGCTTAGAAAAATATTTTGATAAACGCTTAAAAAATAGGAGTCAAAAATGAAAAAAATATTCGAATGGATAATTGCAATTATTATTGCGTTAGTATTATTATTTGTTGTAAGAACATTTTTATTCATCGGTTATATTGTAGACGGAGACTCAATGAAACCAACTTTTCATGATAATGATAGAGTAATTGTTAATAAACTTGTTAAAAATTTTGGACAAATTAATAACGGTGATGTTATCGTATTTCATGCGAATAAAAATGCTGATTATATTAAAAGAGTTATCGGGTTACCAGGCGACACAGTTGAAATGAAAAACAACAAACTGTATATTAATGGTACTCATGTAAATGAGCGTTATTTAAATGATGATATAAAAACGGATGACTTTAGTACAAGAACAATTCAAGGCTCTAAAAGTGATGTTATTCCTAACGGTGAATATTTAGTATTAGGTGACAATCGAAGCAATAGCAGAGACTCAAGAGAAATTGGATTTGTACATGAAGATGATATCGTTGGTACTGTGAATTTAAGATATTATCCATTTAATCAAATAGATGTGAATTTTGATAAATAATAATAATGAGGTGGCATTTTTGAAAAAAGAGATATTTGAATGGGTTGTGGCGATTGCAGTAGCAGTTGTATGTGTGTTATTGATACAAAAATTCTTATTTGTAACATATACAGTTTCTGGTGATTCCATGTACCCAACTTTAAAAAATAGTGAAAAAGTAATCGTCAATAAAATTGGTTATAAAGTAGGGGATATTGATAACGGAGATGTTATTGTATTCCACGCAAACGCAAATGATGATTACGTAAAACGTGTTATCGGTAAACCTGGTGATACAGTAAAATATGAAAACGACCAATTATATGTAAATGGTAAAAAAGTACCTGAAGAATACTTGAAAGCAAACAAAGCGAATAAGTCTCGTGATTTATTGACAGAGAACTTTGAAGTCAAAGATTTAGTGAATTCAAATGGCGTCAATAAAATTCCTAAAGATGAATATTTAGTCTTAGGAGATAACCGTGAAGTGAGTAAAGATGGCCGTTCATTTGGTTTGATTGATAAAGATGTCATTGTTGGTGAAGTTGCATTAAGATTCTGGCCAATTAATCAATTCCATTATAATTTTGACCCATCTACAAATTAATATAAAAGTTCTGTAACACCTTACTTTGAAATTAAGTGAGGTGTTCTTTTTATGTTAAAATATATGAATAAGAGAACGTAAGGGAGGTAGAAATAAATGCAATTAAATGTATGGATTGGACGAAGTGGGACCGGGAAAACGAATCAAATGCTTAACCAAATGAAAGAAGCTATGATTCAAGATCCATTAGGAGACCCAATTATATTTTTGACACCAACTCAAAATACCTTCCAATACGAACAAGCATTTGTTAAAAATCCTAATTTAAAAGGAAGTATACGTACTTCAGTATTCGGATTTGAAAGATTAAGTTGGAGAGTTTTAAGTGATGAGGGCGGTCTTGTTGAACAGCAAATTTCAGATGAAGCTTTAGAAATGCTTACATATCACTTATTACATACACATAAAAAACAATTAAATTTATATCAGTCTACCATTCAACATTATGGGTTTAGTCATAAAATGATGAATGAGATTAAAGACTTCAAGAAATATAATGTAAGCCCTGATGATTTATCACATTATATTGAACATAACGAAGCCATTCCTAAAAGAATGAAAGATAAACTTAGTGATATCGAAACAATATATAAAGCGTTAGAGGATCAATTAAATGGCCGCTATGTACAAGCAGAAGATGTCTTGTATAAATTAATTGAGAAAATACCTAACTCAGACTACATCAAACAAGCAGATATTTATATAGATGGTTTTCATAACTTTTCAACACTTGAATATCGCGTTATTGAAGCCTTAGTTAAATATAGTAAGTCGGTTACAATTGGTTTAACGACAGATGGAGACAAAGATCCATTTAGCTTATTTAGAAAAACATCCGAATCTCTCAATCATGTTGAAGACATTGCGGATGCATTACAAATTAAGATTAATTATACGCACTTTAAGACAACAGAACGATTCAATAACCAAAAAGTATTAAAGCATTTGGAAAGTCAATTTGACGCATTACTTCCGAATACCATTGATAGTGAAGATTTGAAAATTATTGAAACATCCAATATGAGAGATGAAGTGCAATACGTTGCGAGAGAGATATTAAGACGCTCGAGAGAAGAACAATTATCTTTCAAAGACATCGCGATACTTTATCGTGATCCAGGTTATGAGCAGTTGATTGAAACGGTATTACCACATTTTAATATTGCATATAATCATGACGCAAAAAAGAAAATGGCATATCATCCTTTCATTGAATGTTTAAGGTCTATGTTAGAAGTCATTCAAACTGGATGGAGATTTGAACCTGTCATGCGCATGTTGAAGACAGGCATCTTAACAAGCCATATCCCAAATGCGCCATATTTAATTGATATATTAGAAAACTATGCATTTGAAAGAGGGATATCTGGTAAGAGATGGACAAATCCAGAATTTTTCACAGTTGAATCTTTTGAAAAACTCGGCAAAAAATCATTAAGAAAAGAAGAAGATACTTTTATAGAAGAAGATAGAAAAACAGTGCAAAGTGTCATCGACTTGAAAGATTATGTTGTGAATCGAATTGAAAAATTGAACGAAGCTTTAGCGGATAGTCAAACAGTGGAAGACTTTACGAGTCGATTATACGGCGTTATCGAACAATTTGATTTACCTACGCACTTAATGACGATGCGCGATGAATTAGAAATAAAGCATCAGTTTGAAGAAGCGGAAGAAATTGACCAAGTATGGGAAGGCACAATTCGCATATTTGATGACATCGTAGAAGTGTTAGGCGATGTAAAGCTTTCTTTAAATGAATACATCGAAATATTGGATAGAGGATTGGATGAATTAGAATTCTCAATGATTCCGCAAACACTCGATGAAGTTACAGTCGGTAATATGGATTTAGCCAAAGTGGACAATAAAGAAATTGTATTCTTGCTTGGTATGAATGACGGTGTCTTACCGAAAGTATCTAATCAAATGTTGTTATTAACAGACGATGAGAAGAAAGAATTAGCAGCATCGAGCGGTTTAGAATTAAGTCCGACGAGTGATATTTTACAGATGGATGAAGCGTTTGTATGTTATATTGCGATGACGCGTGCTAAGAAAGAAGTTGTATTCACATATAGTTTAATGTCCGATGGCGGAGAAATTAGAGAGAAGAGTCCATTTATCAATACGATTCAATCTCTATTTACAAACCTCGAAGTTCAATCATTAAAAGCAAATATAGAGCACAATCCTACCCAATTATTAGAACATGAACATCAAAGTCAAATGCATATATTTGAACATTTAAATGATTGGATGAATGATGAAATTGTTAATGATATATGGTTAGATGCGTATCATGCTTCATTAGATATTCATCATTTAGATCATACTGTTCAATTTTTAACATCAGCTTTAACGTATAAAAATGATACAGTCCAATTGAATACAGACGTATCCGAATCACTATATGGTCAGAAAATAAACGCCAGTGTATCAAGGTTTGAAACATATAATCAATGTCCGTTTAAACATTACGTTTCACACGGTTTAAAATTAAACGAACGTACGAAATATCAAATTCAAAGTGTCGATATCGGTAATATATTCCATCAAACATTGAAATATATTTCAGATGAAGTAAATGGAGACTTTAGTAAGTTATCAGCAAAATCCATGACTAAACTCATAAACGAAGCTATCGATGAAAGCTTGCCTAAAATTCAATTTGATGTCTTACATCGTACTGCACATTATAGATATTTAAAATTACGCATCCAAAACATTTTGAAATCTACATTAGAAGCAATGAAGTATCAAACAAGTCATTCAAAATTCAAAGCTTATCAATTTGAATTAAACTTTGGTGCAACATCTAAACATCAATTAAAAACGACACCTTTATCAACGAAACGAAAAATTCCAATAAATATTAGAGGTCAAATTGATAGATTGGACGTATATAAAGGTAAAGATAAAGATTATGTGTCCATTATTGACTATAAGTCATCTGTGACAAGTTTAGATTTAACTAAAGTAATGTATGGCATGCAAATGCAAATGTTTACGTATTTAGATGTCGTACTGCAAAATAAAGCTTTGTTAAATCTACAAGATAACGTATCACCTGGTGCATTATTGTATTTCCATGTGCATGAACCTGAAATTAAAGCAACAAGTTGGGGAGAAATTCCAGAAGTAGATGATATTTATCAACAAACCATTGAAAAATTCAAAATGGACGGCTATGTGAATAGAAATCCTGAAGTAGTCGATGCGCTTGATGATAAATTGATAGATCAATTAAAATCTGACATGATTCCTGTTACGAAAAAGAAAAATGGTGAATTAAATAGTTATAGTAAAGCTTTAGATGAAGAACTATTTTTCAAATTAATGAATAAAAATAGAGAAAACTTTGTTGAAACAGCTACACAAATTATGGATGGGCATACAGAAGTTTCACCTATGCGCTATCAAAAGCGGTTACCTTGCCAATTTTGTGAATTTAAATCAGTTTGTCACATCGACCCTATAACTGATACAGAACAATATAGAGAAATCGAACATACATTAACGAAAGATGAAATCATCGATATGTTGAGAGAGGAGGCGGAAGAATGACATTGCCAGAAAAGCCGATAGATGCACAGTGGACGGATGATCAATGGAAAGCGATATATAGCGAAGGGAAAGATATTCTTGTTGCAGCAGCAGCGGGAAGCGGTAAGACAGCTGTACTAGTTGAACGTATAATTCAAAAAATTATGCGTAACAAACAAGATGTCAATAGGTTGCTTGTTGTAACCTTCACTAACGCAAGTGCGAGAGAAATGAAAGCAAGGGTCAATGCTGCGATTCAAAAAGAAAGCATTAAATATCCTGAAGATGAACATTTGAAATCACAAAGAATTAAAATTCATCAAGCTCAAATTTCTACACTTCATAGCTTTTGTTTAACATTAATCAAATCACATTATGACACAATTGATATTGACCCAAACTTTAGAACTGCTAATGAAGTTGAGAGTATCGTCTTATTAGAACAAGCGATAGATGATGTGTTAGAAAGCTATTATGAAAAGAATGAACAAACTTTTTTAGAAATCGTAGAGCATTTATCCAATGACCGTTCTGACGAGCCTTTAAGAGCATTATTGAACCGTTTGTATCGATTTAGTATTGCACATGCAGATCCTTTCGCGTGGTTAAATGAATTGGATCAACCTTATGAACAAATTGATGAAAATCATGCTTATTTTAAAATGTTTGACCAACTTATTTATCGTAAATTAGATAGTGCTAAAAATGCTTTGTATCAGTCAATAGATTGCTACCAGCATTTAAATGAAGTGGATAAACATGTGAAGTATTTAGAAGGTGAACGTATTTGGTTAGAGCGCGTATTTGAAGGTAGTAAGCCACTTGATCAAATACATTTAGATATGGCAGCAAAGAAATTACCGACAAATAGTGCGAAAATTAAGTCTGAAAATGAAGGATCAGAGCAATTACTGGTACTTGGTAAAGACTATCATACAGCTTATATTGACCACTTAAAAGAACTGACTGAAGGTTATCTCAGCAGAAGTAGAGAAGATTTAATTCAAGATATGAAAGATATGGGACCAAGAGTGAAAGTGATTGCGGATATCACTAAAGATGTCATTCAATATTTCCAATCACTTAAACAACAAAAAAGAATTATTGATTTCTCTGATTATGAACATTTAGCATTAGAAATATTGACAGATGATGATGGTAATCCTTCAGAAATTGCATTGCAATATCGAGATTACTTTGATGAAATTTTAGTAGATGAATATCAAGATACTAATAGAGTACAAGAAGCTATCATCAGTTGTATTAAACGTGGAGAAGAGCATAATGGTAACTTATTTATGGTTGGTGATGTGAAGCAATCCATCTATAAATTTAGACAAGCTGAGCCAGAATTATTTATAGAAAAATATAAACGATTTAATGATCCGGAAATAGCATCAGGTGAAGTAATTGATTTATCTAAGAACTTTAGATCTAGAAAAGAAGTACTCGATAATACGAATTTTATCTTTTCACATATGATGGATGAAGTTGTAGGTGAAATTGAATATAACGATGAAGCTAAATTGTATTACGGTGCAGATTATGATTCACAACATACGCCACTAGAAATGGATATTATCGTCCAAGATTCATTTGAAGTAGAAGATAATAATCTTATTGAAGCAAAGGCTATTGTAGATAAAGTGCAATATATATTAGATAACAAACGCGTATTTGATCGAAAAACGCAAAGTTATCGACCAGCAACATTCAAAGACATTGTGATTCTTGAGAGAAGTTATAGTAATGCGATGCACATGCAACAACAATTTAAAGAAGCGAATATTCCGTTTTACGTAGAATCGAAAAAAGGCTACTTCGAACAAAATGAAATTAGATTGATGCTTTCATTTTTACGAGTAATAGATAACCCGTTGCAAGATAAATATTTAGTCGGTGTTATGCGTTCGATAGCTTTTCAGTTTAAAGAAGATGAACTTGCTGAAATTAGAAATAAAGCGCCTCAAGAAATTTACTATATAGATTCTATTCATAAATATATGTCAAATCCAGAAGCGGATGCAGCGCTAGTAGAAAAGCTTAATCAATTTTTAACGCAATTGAAAGACTATCAAGCATATAGTAAATCTGTTCCAGTATGGCAACTGTTGGATAAATTATATAATGACTATTACTTAATTTCTTACTTTAGTGGCCTTACTGGTGGTGTTCAAAGAAGACAGAACTTATACGGCTTATTAAATAAAGCTATACAATTTGAAGCATCAAGTTTAAGAGGTATTTTCCAATTTATTAGATTTATCGATGAATTAATCGATCGTGGACAAGATTTCGGACAAGAAAGTGTTATAGGGCCAAATGATGATGTTGTACGTATGATGACGATTCATAGTAGTAAAGGTCTGGAATTTCCGTTTGTTATTTATTCAGGTATTACACGTGAATTTAACCGTACTGAATTGAGAGAGCATGTTATCTTAAATAACCGATATGGACTAGCTTTAACATATTTCAATATTGAAAAAGAAGTCTCATTCCCGACATTAGCATCTATTATATTTAAAAATATCAATGAAACAGAAATGATTTCTGAAGAAATGAGATTGATATATGTCGCATTAACGAGAGCTAAAGAAGGATTATATCTTATTGGTCGTGTTAAAGGTGATAAAGCACTCGAAAAAATTGGTCTCGTAAGTGCAGATCAAGATGAAATAATTGAATCTGAATATAGAGTGAAGGCGAAATCACCATTTGATCTTATCTCTTCAGTTCTAGCTAAATCGAAAGATAATGGTTTATCACACTCAATGCCATTTAAGTCTGAACGAAGTGAATCTTTTAATATAAATATCATACGTGACGAAGAACAAGATGAAGAACAAGATATCTCATACGAGAAACCAACGTTAGATACACTTATGAAATATAAACCTTCTGAGAAAAAGGATGAAATCTATAATCAGATGGTGTACAAATATCCGGATGAACAGTTGTTAAATATTGCAGCAAAACAATCTGTTTCTGAAATTAAACGTCAACGAGAAACTGAAGAAGCGGGTACGGATTATCAAATTGTGAGACAATATCAGCTTGGTACTAAATCATATGACAGACCTAAGTTTATGACTAAACAAAAAAGACAAAGTGCAGAAATTGGTACTTTGATGCATGCAGTTATGCAACATCTTCCTTTAAAGCAAGGAGGTTTATCTGTTGAAGATTTACAAAATCTTGTACACGAGTTGATGGATAAAGAAATACTTCCTGATGACGCTATGCAAGATTTAGATTTATCATTAATAGAAGTATTTACACATTCTGATTTATATAAAAGGTTAGTCAATGCAGACAAAGTCATGAGAGAGGTACCTTTTGTAGTTGGTCAAGATGATATCGATCAAGGTTTATCTTTCGATGTTTCTGAAAAAGATAATAAACCCATTATTCAAGGGATGATAGATTGTATTTTTATTGAAGGAGATAAAGTATCATTTATAGATTATAAAACAGATGCATTTATCGTTCGTAGAGGCAAAACAAAAGAAGAAGTAGCAGAAACGATGAAACAAAAATATGACGTTCAAATGCGTTATTATCAAAATACTTTAGAAACAATATTGAAGAAACCAGTTGAAGGTTATTTATACTTCTTTCAATATGGAACGAAACACATCAAGGAGAATCATTAATGGCAAAACAAAGAATATTTAGTATTGATGCATTAAGAGGGTTTAGTTTACTAGGAATATTACTTATGAATATTTTAACCTTTGCATATCCATATCAAATCATCAATCCGTTTGAGTTTTTTCAACATCAAGATGGTGCATGGTTTAAAATCAGTTCATTATTTATAATCGCTTCATTTTATCCAATATTTGCATTTTTATTTGGTTATGGTTTATCTATCATGTATCAAAATAGTTTGGATAAGGGATTAAACTATTATCCAATGATTACAAGAAGATTATTATTTTTATTATTGCTAGGTATCATTCATGGCGTGTTCATTTTTTATGGTGATATTTTATCAACTTATGCATTGTTAGGTTTAATTGCAATCATATTTGTGCGCTTAAAACCACAATATACATTAGTTGCACTATCAATAGGAATCGGCATATTTGTACTGTTATATTTACTGCCAATGATTTTATTAAAAGATGTCACGCAAATAGAAAGCTTCGTAGGATTACAAGAATTAGAAAGAGTTAATAATATATTATCAAGTGCTGATTATGTATCGATTATTGGCTTTAATTTGAAATATTTTGGTATGAATATTGCGAACGCCATTCTAGTAGGACCATTTTCTATTTTACCGATTATGCTATTCGGTATTTATGCACATCAAATTAATTGGTTTAACAAAATTAAACAATATAAAAATCTATATATGGTGATAGGGGTTGTTGTATTAATTTTAGGTTTAGCAATTAAAATGATTCAAATTGTGTTAGAAGGTTCAGTGACATCACAATTAATGAGTCAGATGATTGGTGGCCCAATTGTTGCATTGAGCTATATTATGTTCTTTGTGATCTTATGTGAAGATCAAACAGCTCGAAAAATTTTAACGCCATTACAATCAATCGGAAAACTAAGCTTAACGACTTATATTATGCAAAGTGTAATATGTATTATCATATTCTATGGTGTTGGGTTTAATTTCTATGGTAAGTTACCTGTCTTAACCATTTATATCATAGGTATTGTTATTTATTGCGTGCAACTTATCTTGAGTTATCTGTATTTAATGAAATTTAAACAAGGACCATTGGAAAAATTATGGAGAAAAGTAACATATTTAAAATAATCGATTGAAAAGCATGCGATTTATCTAAAAATTCGGTATAATCGAAATTAAGAATAAGAAGGAGTTGACAGAGTGAATGAAATTTTTAACTTTTAAACATAAAGATATCACTTCATACGGTGTGAAAGTAAAACGCGAAGAAGCGGTTTGGGATTTACGCAAAGTATTTGCAGACTTTGGAGAAGAAGGTTTTAATCCTAAGACATTATTAGAAGGTTTACAATTAAATATAAATGTTGATTTCCAAGAAGCAGTTCGTAAAGCAGTCGTTAAAGTGGAGGAATCTGCTGAGAAAGACGATTATAAATATAGCTTCGAGGATATCGAGTTTTTACCACCTGTAACACCTACAAATAATGTAATTGCTTTCGGACGTAATTACAAAAAACACGCTGAAGAATTAAATAATAAAGTTAATAGATTATATGTATTCACTAAAGCAGCATCATCTTTAACTGGTGATAACGCAAAAATTCCGAATCATAAAGATGTAACAGACAAGTTAGATTATGAAGGTGAATTAGGCGTTGTAATCGGTAAGCATGGAGAAAAAATCCCACGTGGATTAGCTTTAGATTATGTATATGGTTATACAATCATCAATGACATTACAGATAGAAATGCTCAAAAGGAACATGATCAAGCATTCCTTTCTAAATCATTAACAGGTGGATGTCCAATGGGTCCATATATCGTAACTAAAGATGAGTTACCATTACCTGAAGACGTTAATATTGTCACTAAAGTGAACAATGAAATTCGTCAAGATGGTAATACAAATGAAATGATCTTAAAAATCGACGAATTAATTGCTGAAATTTCTAAATATGTAGCATTGCATCCAGGAGATATCATTGCTACTGGTACACCGGCTGGAGTTGGTGCAGGTATGAACCCACCACAATTTTTACAACCTGGTGATGAAATTAAAGTAACAATTGATGGTATCGGAACATTAACAACATTCATTAGTGAAAAATAATTAAAGTGATAAATTAGAGTACCTTCTAAGCCGAGTGTTAGAAACTTGGAATAGGGGGTATTCTTTTTAGTAGGGCGAACATTTGAATAAATTGTGAATTATGCGCTAACTTTAATATTTGCTTTTGTAAAAATGGGCTTATTCTAATTGTTCCTATGTTATAATGCTATTGGAAAAGAAATATGAATATTTGGGGGGAACTAAATATGATACATTTCCATATTTTTAGCTGGTTAGTTACGATTATCTTATTCTTCGTTGTCTACATGAAAGTTACAAATAAACCAGTGCATATGGTCTTAAGATTATTCATGGTATTTACTTTAATTTCTGGTTTTGTTATTTTCATGCAAGCTATGGGAATTAACGGTATGCTTTATGGTATTAAATTTATTCTTGGACTTGCAGTTCTTGGTTTAATTGAAGTGACAATTGCTAAGAAGAAAAAGAATAAAAACAGCCAAGGATTATTCATTGCAACAATTGTTGTAATGGTATTAACGATTTTATTAGGTAGTTATTTACCAATGGGCGTATTACACTTTGGTTAATATCCACTTTAAGATCCATTCATGATTTTGTAATTACAAGACATGAATGGATTTTTTTATTGAATTTATTTATGACAATTTCATGTAGTTCTATCAGTTAAGTAAACGTTTTAGTATAATAGAATTAATTGGGTAATAAAGAGGGTTGAATAAATGAATAAATGGACAAAGATAATCATATCGATTATATTAATCGCACCACTTTTTAGTAGCTATGTTTTTGCGAAAGAGAAAGAATACGAGGATGTTAAATACCCTAGAATTTATAGTTTGGTGGTTGATCGTTTTATGAATGGAAATAACGACAACAATAAGATGGTTAAAAATAATAATCAATCGAATGATTTACCACTTGGAGGGGATTTCCAAGGGATTGAATCAAAGCTAGATTATATTCATGATATGGGATTTAATACGATACATATTTCACCAGTCTTTTCACATGATCAGAAAGATTTTTTAGGATATAAAGTGAAAAACTATGATGATATCGACAAAGTACTGGGTGGAGAAAAAGCATTCAAATCATTAATTGATAAAGTGCATCAAAAAGATATGAAAATCATCGTTGATATGCCAGTTACATATACAGATGAATTTAAGCAATCTACAAATGGTGATTTAAATCAAATTCAAAAATCATACTTTAAAAATGATCAATTCATAGATTTGAAGAATAGTGAGAATCAAGGTATTTACAAAGCGAAAGTTAAAAATTTTGTAGATAAATATCATGTCGATGGTGTTTCGATGAATATCGTTCAAGATGGTATAGATGCTGAGGCGTTTCTACCAGAAGGATTGGATACTTACGGTATCATTAATAAAGACGGCATAAATGCAAAAAACTTTAAACATTTATCGACAAATGGTACACGTACAGCCATTCAAAATGCATTTAAAACTGAAAATACCGAAATTCCTGATTATAACCAAAAAGGTGAAGTACTCATTGCAGATACTTGGTTTACAGAACGTTTCACAAAGCATGCTGCAGATGAGAACAAATTCCCTGGAACACGTATTAAACAATTAATGACATATATGTGGGGATATAAAGGTCCAGTTATGATGAACTATGGTACAGAAATAGCTGTAAACGGTTCGAAAATCGAAACAATCAATCAGCTACAGAACTTTAGAACGGATAAAGAAGTTATAAAATATTTAGAAAAAATTGCAGATACCTTTAAACAATATCAGGAATTGTATGAAGGTAAAGTGAAAGTATTGCCGCATGATAAAGGCACAAACTTGTTTTATTATGACACAAATACGATTGATTATATCTTGAATATTAACGATAGCAGTAAGTCTAAAAAAGTCACATTAGATGATAAACTTATTGAAAAAAATAAAATGCTATCAGGCCTTATATTAGGAGATAATATTAAAGGTAAAGATAATCGATATGACTTAATTACAGATAGAGAAGAAAGTGAACTATACGCAATAATTAATGAAAGAGGACTGAATAATAGTTATTTAGTTGCAGCAGTACTTGTAATCCTATTATTTGGATTATTTATCTTCTTAGTATCAAGAAGAAGTAAACGACAAAAGAATAATCAATAATACGTAAAGCTGGGACATCCGTGTACCAGCTTTTTTCATTGTTAGAGGTAGTATGGGTGTGTTTCTGGACCGATAAAATAAATTACCGGTCCAGAAACGGAAAATATGGACCGATAAAATAAAATATCGACCCGAAAACAGGATTATCGGTTCTATAAATAAAATTATCGACCCGAAAACACGATTTCCCGGCCGATAAATAAAATTATCGACCCGAAAACAAGATTATCGGGCCGATAAATAAAAATATCGACCCGAAAACGGGATTTACAGGCCGATAAATAAAAATATCGACCCGAAAACAAGATTTGCAGGCCGATAAATAAAATTATCGACCCGAAAACGGGATTTGCAGGTCGATAAAATAAAATTATCGACCCGAAAACAAGATTATCGGGCCGATAAATAAAATTATCGACCCGAAAACAAGATTTGCAGGCCGATAAATAAAATTATCGACCCGAAAACAGGATTACCAGGTCGATAAAATAAAATATCGACCCGAAAACAGGATTATCGGGTCGCTCTATTAAAATTCACATACTTTATTTTGATTGTGCTTTATATCCAATCATATTTACAATATCTTTTGGACTAGAGAATGGTGGTGCATAAGCGATCTCTATATCACGTAGTTCGTCTACAGTTAGGTCTCCTATTATTGCTGTAGCTAAGATATCAATTCGTTTATCAGCACCATCTTTACCGACTGCACATGCACGTAGTATTTTGCGTGTTGCTTTATCAAAATAAACGCGTAATGTAAGTGGTTCGGCACTAGGATAATAGCCAGCATGTTGTTTTTGAGTTTGTTCAACTACTTCATAATCATAATTTGAGAGTTCACTTTCTGAAACACCAACACTACCTAATGCATAATCAAACATTTTCACTATATTTGTACCAAGTAAACCTTTGAAAGTAGCTTTAGGACTTGATGAATTTGATGTAATATTTTCGGCGATTAATGCTGCTGCTCTATGGGCACCCCAAGCTAAAGTAACACTAGTTGGTTTCTTTGTATGTCTATAGAATGTTTCAATCACATCACCTAATGCATATACATCATCTAAATTCGTTTCGAAATATTCATTTACTGGGATATAGCCTTTTTCATTTAATTTAAGTGAAGATGATTTTAACCAATCACTATTCGGTTCAATTCCGACACCAGTAATGACCATGTCATATGACTCTGTTTTCCCAGATTTAAAAGTTACTTCTCGTCCTGAAATATCTGCAATTTCTTCATTTAATCTATAAGGAATATGTCGTTTTTCTAACTCATCAAATATAACTTTATTTAAATCTTTATCCATACTTTTATTAATGTGGTCGCTACGATGTATCAAAGTTGTCTGGATATTTCTATTATATAAATTCTCCAAAATTTCTAAACTCACATAACCAGCACCGACAATTAATGCAGATTGGACATTTTCTTTTTGAATAAAGTCTTCTATTTTGTCAGTATCTACTAAGTTTCTTAATGTAAATACACGGTCAGATTGAAAACCTAAATGTCTTGCACGACAACCAGGACTTAAAATAAGTTTGTCATATGCATCTTCAAAAACTTCGCCAGTTTCATGATTTTTAATCGTGATTGTTTTTTTAGCATCATTTAATTCGATCGCTTCATGATAAGTTTTAACTGTAATATGCTTTTTGTCTTTAAATTGTTCAGGTGTTGCTGATAACATCATATCTCTATCTTCTACGACTTCTCCTAAATAATAGGGAAGGCCACAGTTTGCAAAGCTCATATCTCTATCTTTTTCATAAACTGTAATGTCGCTATCCGGATCAAGTCGTCGAATTTGCGATGCAACTGTTGCGCCTCCAGCAACTGCACCGATTACGATAATTTTAGCCACTTACCATCACTCCTTATAATAGAATATAGCGACTGTGCCACTACCAGTGTGTGAACATATAACTGGACCAATATTTGAAATGACGACATCTTTAGGTGAAAGTGATGATTGTATCAGTGCTTTAATTTTTTCTGCTTCTTCAATATCATCAGCATGTGTCATATAAATAATGTCATCAGAGTAATCACTATTTTCTTTTTTCATCTTATCTATAATGGCATGCCATAATTTTTTAGAACCTCGATGTTTCTCAATCGGAACAAGTTTACCTTCTTCAACATGAAGGAGGGGTTTAATATTTAATAAATTACCTAAAAATGCTTGTCCTTTAGAAAGTCTGCCACCACTAGCTAAATAGTTTAAATCTTTAACTGTAAATAGATGTCTAATTTTATCAATTCGCTCTTTAATATAAGCGTCAAGCTCTTCAAAAGTATATGATTGTTCAATTTTATCTTGTACATCGAGAATTAATTTACCGCATCCCATTGATGCACTTAATGTGTCATAAATCGTTAAATCAAGGTCTGGGTACGTTTCTTTCACTTGTTCTTTAACTAAACAAGCCGTTTGATATGTCCCACTTAAAGCACTACTAAAAGCTAAGTAAATGGCTTGTTCTTTCTTTTCTGCAACTTCAGTAAATACTTTTGTCATTTGTTCCATAGTAGCTTGATTCGTCTTTGGATGTTTATTGTTTTTGATTGCTGCTAATACTTCTTCGTTTGAGATTTCATATTGATCAACTTTATTTTGATCATCAATGACAATTCCGAAAGGTAAGAAGTAAAATCCTTTTTCTTCAATTTGAGATAACGTTAAATCTGAACCACTATCTACGATCATTTTCATGTAAAAATCCCCTTACATATTTAAGTCAAAATGTTTGTTTAAGTATTTTCCGATACCATCATTATTATTAGTGTCTGTAACTTCTGTAGCAATTTCTTTAAGTTCTGGAATAGCATTTCCCATTGCGATACCATAATTGGCAAATTGAATCATTTCAAAATCATTATCTTCATCACCAAAAGCAATAATATTATCAAAATCTATATCTAAATATTCAGCGACATATTTTACCGCTTTACCTTTGTTAATACCCTTTTTAACAATTTCAATAACAGGAAATGGAGCGCCCCAACGACGATGTTCTATAAATTCAGCATAGTGCTTATTTAAATGTCTTTTAATTCGTGGAATCTCACTTTCTTCTGCTTGAATTAATAGACTCGTAGGAGATTCAGGAAGTAATTGATCAAGTTCTCCATATTTTATTTCAGGATTGCCCATGCTAAATCCTTCAAATAGTGATTGATCATAGTTGTTGATATACACTTGGTCTTTAACTTCAGCAATAATATTTTTAATATCAAGTTGACTAATATCTTTATAAATTTTGTATGCGATACGCGTATCAAATTGCTCATGTTTCGTTGGGAACCTATTATCTGTTGGATGATGAATATAAGCACCATTAAAATTAATAATCGGGGTATTCATATTCATTGCATTGTAATAATCCACACTTGCTCGATATGGTCTACCAGTTGAAATCATAATTTCATGACCGGATTTTTTTAAATACTGTAATACTTTTTTAGTAAAAGGTGAGATGCGCTTTTCATCGTTTAATAATGTGCCATCTAAATCTAAACAAATTAAATGTTTTTCCATATCGATAACTCCTTACCATTTTTCTTTATGATACATACAATAATATCATATCATTTTCTTTAACCCATGCTTTAAATTTGATATATTATATATAGTAACTTTTAGAATGAGGTGAAAATATGGAAGAAGCAATGAAAGATAGTATTATCGGTGCACTTGAGAATGTAATTGACCCTGAACTAGGAATTGACATAGTTAACTTAGGTCTTGTATATAACGTTGACTTAGACGACGAAGGATTATGCACAGTAGAAATGACTTTAACTTCTATGGGTTGTCCAATGGGGCCACAAATTATAGATCAGGTTAAAACTGCATTAGCAGAATTACCTGAAATTAAAGAAACAGAAGTTAACATTGTCTGGAATCCACCATGGGGCAAAGACAAAATGTCACGTTACGCTAAAATTGCATTAGGTGTAAGCTAAAAGTAATCAAAAAGCAGTAGAGCATCATGTTTAGAACATGCAGCTCTACTGCTTTTGTTGTTTATAGCTGCTTAAATGAAATTAATGATTATTAGACTTTGGTTTCTTATACTTGTCTGAAATTAAAGCATAGATGATATAAAATATAACGAATATCAATATGATAGTAATAACAGGATTCAAAGGCTTTTTATTAAAAATTGCATTATAAAATAAATCTATAGAATAGGCTAAACTACATAAACCTAGAAAAATCCAGATTAAGTTTTTCATTGATATCCTCCTTATTGAATAAACGTTTTAAAATCTTAATCCTTATTCTATCCTACATATGGATAAAGGACAATTTTCGCAATTGATGGCTCTCTTTAAATAATCTAAGTCGTGTATGGTGATTTTCTTATGATTGATGGAGACGATTTTCTCTTTCTTTAAATTACTCAACATACGGTTAACACTTTCTCTTGTTACATTACAAAAATTAGCTAATTCATGATTGGTTAAATCTACATTGATCAAAATGCTATTACCATCTTGTATGCCATAAGTATTTGCTAATTTGATCAATATTGAATAGAATGCACCCGTTTTTCCAAGTGTATAGACATCTCTAATTTGATATTCATTTTTTTCGTTTTCATTTTGTACCCACAGTAACCATTCATATTTAAGCACTTCATCGTTTAAAATGGCTTCTTCGAATTGTACTTTAGGAATACTAAATACGACAGCTGCTTCTTTTACTCTTGCTGAAAGGCTATGTGTCTTTCTGCCACAAAATAATGTTGTCGAACCGAAAATACTATGTCTGCCTAATAGTTTAGTATTAAATTCTTTCCCGTCTTCCATTACGCGATGTGTAATGACTTTTCCCTCTACAATTACATAAATATGATTACATAAGTCTCCAGTATGGTATATATAATGGTGGGCATCAAAATGGTGTCGTTGACCATGTTGAATAATATACTCAATAATTGAAGTTGCTTCTGTATATGTAGTTTGCAAAAGATCACTTCCCCTTATGATTTCACTTATAGTTTACCATAAAATGTCATAAAAAAGGTTTGTAATTTTGGTGCTTTATATTTGTCAAAGAAGGTCAAAAGGTATATAATCAAATTAAGGTCAAAGATAGTCAAACTATTGACCGTTGAAAATTTAAAGAGGTGATACATTTGGATATTAATCAGATGACATATTCCGTACAAAGTGCAATTGAACAAGCACAACAATTATCACAATCATATCAACTACAAAATATTGAAATAGAAGCTGTATTACTTGCAGCATTAAATGAAGATGAAAGTATTTATAAAAGAACGCTAGAAAGAGCAAATATTGATACAGAAATTTTAAAAGATAAATATGAACAAAAGTTAAAACAATATTCTGTAGTTAAAGGTGATAACGTCCAATATGGACAATATATTTCGCCAAAGCTTAATGAATTATTTAATAAAGCAGATAAAATTAAAGAAGAAATGCAAGATGACTATATGTCTATGGAGCATATCTTAAAAGCAGCTATCGAAGTTGACCAAACAACAATCGATATTGTAGGCAATAAAAAAGAAGTCGTAAATGAAATTATTAATAAAATAAGAGGAGGGAATCGTGTGACATCACAAAATCCTGAAGTACAATATGAAGCATTATCTAAATACGGTAGAGATTTAGTCGAAGAAGTTCGAAAAGGGAAAATGGATCCTGTAATCGGTAGAGATGAGGAAATTCGTAATACGATTCGTATATTAAGTAGAAAAACTAAAAATAACCCAGTATTAATAGGTGAGCCTGGTGTTGGTAAAACAGCTATTGTAGAAGGACTTGCTCAACGAATTGTTAAAAGAGATGTTCCTGAATCACTATTAGATAAAACAATTTTTGAATTAGATTTATCAGCATTAGTTGCTGGTGCCAAATTCCGCGGTGAATTTGAAGAAAGATTAAAAGCAGTCTTAAAAGAAGTTAAAGAATCTGAAGGAAGAATTTTATTATTCATTGATGAAATTCATATGCTAGTTGGTGCAGGTAAAACAGACGGAGCAATGGATGCAGGTAACATGCTTAAACCAATGTTAGCAAGAGGTGAGTTACACTGTATTGGTGCAACAACTTTAAATGAATATCGTCAATACATTGAAAAAGACTCAGCATTAGAAAGACGTTTCCAAAAAGTAAACGTTAAAGAACCTGACTTAGAAGATACTATTTCAATTTTAAGAGGTTTGAAAGAAAGATATGAAGTACACCATGGTGTTCGTATTCAAGATAGAGCATTAGTGGCAGCAACTGAATTATCAGATAGATATATTACAGATAGATTCTTACCAGACAAAGCGATAGATTTAGTAGACCAAGCTTGTGCAACAATACGTACAGAAATGGGTTCTAATCCAACTGAATTAGATGCTGTAAATAGACGTGTCATGCAGTTAGAAATTGAAGAAAATGCACTTAAATCAGAATCTGATCAAAGCAGTCAAATACGTCTAGAAGAATTACAAAAAGAATTAGCCGATGAAAAAGAAAAACAACAACAATTACAAAGTAAAGTTGAACAAGAGAAAGAACAAATCAAATCATTACAAGATAAAAGAGCAGAATTAGATGAAAGTAAACAAGCGCTTGAAAATGCAGAAAATCAATATGATTTAGCTAAAGCAGCAGAACTTAAACACGGCAAGATTCCACAAATAGAAGCAGAATTAAAAGAATTAGAAGAAGCATTTGCTGAAGAAACAGGATCTGACCATGACCGACTTATTAGAGAAGTTGTAACAGATGAAGAAATTGGTTATATCGTCAGTCAATGGACAGGTATTCCAGTATCAAGACTTGTTGAAACTGAAAGAGAAAAATTACTTAAACTTTCAGACATTCTACATGAAAGAGTTGTAGGTCAAGATGAAGCAGTAGATTTAGTGTCAGATGCTGTTGTAAGAGCAAGAGCAGGTATTAAAGATCCTAATAGACCAATTGGTAGTTTCTTATTCTTAGGTCCTACTGGTGTCGGTAAAACTGAATTAGCTAAGACATTAGCAGCAACATTATTTGATTCTGAAAAACATATGATCAGAATTGATATGAGTGAATATATGGAAAAACACTCTGTAGCACGTTTAATTGGTGCGCCTCCAGGTTATGTAGGTTATGAAGAAGGTGGCCAATTAACAGAAGCGGTTAGAAGACAACCATATTCAGTTATTTTATTAGATGAAATTGAAAAAGCACACAATGATGTGTTTAACGTATTACTTCAATTATTAGATGAAGGTAGATTAACAGATGCAAAAGGTCGCAGTGTTGATTTTAAAAATACAATTATCATTATGACAAGTAACATTGGTTCACAATTTTTATTAGATGGTGTTACTGAAAATGGTGAAATTGAAGAATCAGCTAAAAAACAAGTAGACGACAGCTTGCATGCTTACTTTAAACCAGAAATATTAAACAGAATGGACGATATCGTATTATTCAAACCATTATCTATTAAAGATATGAGTCATATCGTAGATCATATTATTACAAACTTAAACATTCGATTAGTAGATCAACACATCAAAGTGAGTGTAGACCAAGATGTGAAAGAGTGGATAGCTGAAGAAGCATATGAACCACAATTTGGTGCAAGACCATTAAAACGATTTGTACAAAGACAAATTGAAACACCATTAGCAAGATTAATGATCGGTCAAGAATTAAAAGAAGGTACAATAGTAAACGTACACTTAGTAGATGGTGAAGTTAAATTTGAAGTAAATGCATAATAATGAATCCCGTCATGTAATTGGCGGGATTTTTTTGGTGTTATGTATAAGGTAGCAAGGAAGTAATTAGCAAGTTAGGTGAGAAGTGCAAATACTGAGGTTGTTATTAGCAGTTTTGGTAAGAAGTGCAAATACTGGTATCGTTATTAGCAGTTTCGGTGAAAAGTGCAAATACTGAGTGTGTTAGTATCACTTCGACCAAGTTTTGTAACTATAGCGGTCCACAGTAACAGTTCAGCAGAGATTTGTAACTATAGCGGTCCACAGTAACAGTTCAGCAGAGATTTGTAACTATAGCGGTCCATAGTAACAGTTCAGCCGATTTTTGTAAATAACGCCCCTGTTATGAACAAGTTTGGTAAGAAGTGTTCATAAGACTGCCGTTATGAACAAGTTTGATAAGAAGTGTTCACAACGCCCTCGCTATAAACAAGTTTGGCGAGAAGTGTTCACAAGACCCTCGTTATGAACAAGTTTGGCGAGAAGTGTTCGCAACGCCCCCGTTATGAACAAGTTTGGCAAGAAGTGTTCATAACGCCCACGTTCACACCATGAATATAAGCTAGAAATCATTTGGTCTAATATAAACAAAAAATCCCGCCACATAATTGACGGGATTTTTTTATGAATGTTGTGTACTTTGTTTGTCCGAAGAAGATTTACCAACTAATGCATCTAAAAGAATAATAACAACTGTAAAAATGATTGCATAAATAGTTGGACTAACAAAATTTAGCGCTTCATCTGAACCGCCTAAACTATGTAAAACAAAGTTTATCATTTGTGATAATAAGAATGCCCATATAAAAGTTAAGATGTATTGCATTTTTTATCCTCCGTAACTGTTAATGTCATATTATTCATTATAATTAACTTTTTATAAATTGTATACCTTATATGATGAAAACGATTTAAATATTTTTAAAAGTGAGTCTGTGCTTGTGTATAATGGTATAAGTATGTTAAATTAGTACCTGATAATAACAACAGATTATAAGAAGGTGTCAATATAATGGATATTGGTATAAAAGGTTTTGGTGCATATGCGCCTAAACGCGTGGTAAAAAATGAACATTTTGAAAGTTATTTAGATACATCAGATGAATGGATTACAAAAATGACAGGTATAAAAGAAAGACGTTTTGCTGATGATACTGAAGATACAAGTGATTTGGCATATGAAGCTGCGGTAAGAGCGATTGAAGATTCTGGTATGGATAAAGAAGAAATCGAAATGATCATCGTAGCAACGTCAACAGGGGATAAACCATTTCCAACTGTAGCAACTACATTACAGAAAAGATTAGGTTTAAATAAAGTACCTTCTATGGATCAACTTGCTGCATGTACTGGTTTTATTTATGGTATAGTAACTGCACAACAATTTGTACAATCTGGTCTTTATAAAAATGTATTAGTAGTTGGTGCTGATAAACTAACGAAAATTACAGATATGAATGACAGAAGTACAGCTATATTATTTGGAGATGGTGCTGGCGCAGCTATCATTGGCGAAGTATCAGAAGGTAAAGGTATACTAAGTGTTGAACTTGGTTCAGATGGTAATGGTGGACCACACCTATATCAAGATATGGATGCTAATACAATCCAAATGAATGGACGAGAAGTCTTTAAGTTTGCAGTTAGAATTATGGGTGAAGCTTCTACTAAAGCAGTAGAAAAAGCAGGTCTACAATCAGATGACATCGATATGTTTGTACCACATCAAGCGAATATTAGAATTATGGAATCTGCTCGTGAAAGATTAGGTATTTCTAAAGAGAAGATGAGTGTAACTGTAGATAGATACGGGAATACATCTGCAGCTTCAATACCCTTAAGTATTGCATATGAATTAGAACAAGGTAAAATAAAAGATAACGATACAATAGTCCTAGTTGGATTTGGTGGCGGCCTGACTTGGGGTGCCATAACGTTACGCTGGGGTAAATAGGAGGAAATTGGATAATGACAGAGAAAAAACGTGTTGTAATGACTGGTTTAGGTACATTAAATCCTTTAGGAAATGACGTGCCTACAACTTGGGAAAATGCAATTAACGGTAAAAACGGCATAGACGAAGTAACAAGGATTGATGTTTCTGAATTTCCAGCTAAATTAGCGGGTGAATTGAAAGACTTCAATATTGATGATCATATTCCGAAAAAAGATGCTCGTAAAATGGACAGATTCACGCAATATGCAATTGTTGCTGCGCGTGAAGCTTTAAAAGATTCTAAATATGAAATTACAGATGAAAATAGTCATCGTGTAGGTGTTTGGATTGGTTCAGGTATTGGTGGTATGGAAACATTCGAATACTCACACAATATGCTTTTAAAACGTGGTCCAAAACGTGTAAGTCCTTTCTTCGTACCAATGATGATTCCAGATATGGCAACTGGTCAAGTATCTATAGATTTAGGCGCTAAAGGACCAAATGGTTGTACAGTTACGGCTTGTGCAACAGGTACAAACTCTATAGGAGATGCATTTAAAATCATCCAACGTGGTGATGCTGATGTTATGTTAGCTGGTGGTACAGAGGCACCTATAACAGAAATGGCTATTGCAGGTTTCAGTGCGAATAAAGCATTATCTACAAATCCTGACAAAAATACAGCTTGTCGTCCTTTCCAAGAAGGAAGAGATGGCTTTATCATGGGTGAAGGTGCTGGTGTAGTCGTATTAGAATCATTAGAATCAGCTGAAGCACGTGGTGCACATATTTATGCTGAGGTTGTAGGATATGGATCAACTGGGGATGCATTCCATATAACAGCTCCATCTCCAAATGGAGAAGGCGGTGCTCGTGCAATGCAAGCAGCCATTAAAGATGCTGGTATTAATCCAGAAGATATCCAATATTTAAATGCACACGGTACAAGTACACCAATTGGTGATTTATATGAAGTATTAGCTATTAAATCTACTTTCGGTGATGCAGCTAAGAACTTAAAAATAAGTTCAACTAAATCAATGATGGGTCATTTACTTGGTGCAACTGGTGCAGTTGAATCAATCTTAACGGCTTTATCAATTGAAAATAGTATTGTCGCTCCGACAATTAATGCAAACACACCAGATCCAGAAATCGATTTAGACTATACGCCTAATGAAGCGGCTAAATTAGATATTGAGTACGCTATGAGTAACAGCTTAGGCTTTGGCGGACATAATGCAGTATTAGTCTTCAAAAAATATCAAAAATAGATCATAAAAATAAAGCAGAAATACCAATGGAAAGTTGGTGTTTCTGCTTTTTATTTTAAAAAATATTAAACGATAAACCCTAGAAAGATTGAGATAATAAAAAATAATGTACTTAATACGACAAAAGGTAATACCCAGTTATGTATTGTTCTTTCTTTTAAATGTAGTTCTTTCATATTTGGATTCATGATTTCATCGTCTTTCAAATAATCTTGTGACGCTTTAGACTTCATATGAAAATTAAACTTCCGAACTGCTTGTCTAGAAACTTCTCCAACGCCATCTTGTTTCATCGCAACAATCCAACTAGCTGCAAAAGCAATTGTCATGATGTAAAAGTATATATTAGCTGCTTGATCTAAGTCTTTTAAAAAGATAAGACAAAGGACAGCGAATAGGCCAATATAACCTATAGTAAAAATACCCCAAAATTTCATTATTACCTACCTCTTATCATTAGATTTAAGTGTATTATAACAGATTAGAAAAAAATATTTATGTTTTGTGGAACTTAATAAAAAAATAAGTGTAATTTTACTTATGTATAATTATTGTATGTGACTACATAGTAAATGACTGAAAATTAGAAAAAATAGGTAATTAGTAAACATTTGTTGTATATTTATGCTAATAAAGTGTATATCGATATCGCGTTGTCGCTTTATCGTAATAAAATAATCTACTATTTTGAACACTTTCATATTCAAAATTCTGAATATTCGTGTTGATTTACATTGTATAAATTCTGTATAATGTATATAAATATTTCTGAATATTAAAAGAAATATGAATTCGATAAGGGGATTGGAGGCAAAACAATGGTTAGATATACTTTGAAACGTATTATTTATATGTTCATATCATTGTTTTTAATTATGACGATAACATTTTTCTTAATGAAATTGTTACCGGGTTCACCGTACAACGATGAGAAATTATCAGAAGAGCAGAAGGTTATTATAAATGAAAAGTATGGTCTGAATGATCCTGTACCAGTACAATACGCGAACTATTTAAAAAATGTCGCGAAAGGTGATTTTGGTATTTCATTCCAATACGATAACAGAGAGGTTTGGAGTTTAATTAAACCTAGACTTGGACCATCTGTAGAAATGGGTACATATGCGATGATTTTAGGAACTATTACTGGTTTATTATTAGGTATAGTTGCTGCAATCAGGCAAAACACAATAGTAGACTATGGGGCTACCTTCCTATCGGTGATATTTATTTCAGTTCCATCATTCGTTCTAGCTGTACTACTACAATATGTATTTGCTGTTGAATGGCAAATCTTCCCTGTAGCAGGTTGGAGTGGATTTATGACTGCTGTATTACCATCAATTGCGTTAGCAGCAGGTGTAACAGCAACAATTGCTCGTTATATTCGTTCTGAAATGATTGAGGTCCTAAGTTCTGATTACATAGAATTAGCAAGAGCTAAGGGGATGTCAAGTGCACGTGTTATCTTTGGACATGCAGTACGTAATGGATTAATTCCAATCATTACGATTATCGTTCCAATGTTAGCAGGTATCTTAACAGGTACTTTGACAATTGAAAATATATTCGGCGTTCCTGGTCTAGGTGACCAATTCGTTCGATCAATTCAAACAAATGACTATCCTGTCATTATGGCTTTAACATTACTATTCAGTTTCTTATTTATTATTTCAATCTTTTTAGTTGATGTACTTTACGGATTAGTAGATCCAAGAATCCGTGTTGAAGGAGGTAAAAAATAATGGCTAATAATGATGATAACAAGTTAAATAATAGCGGTTATGATAACGCCTCTGTTACACACTCAACACAAGGTATGCCAGCAGAAAGCTTCGTATTACATGGTAGAGATAAAGTAGTAGAAGAAAAATTCGAAAGAAAAAGTCGTACATTCTGGCAAGATGCTTGGAAACAACTTGTAGGGAATAGACTAGCGATTGTTGGTTTAATATTCCTTATCTTACTGACAGTTATTTCTTTAGTAGGACCATTAATGAATGATCATAAATTTAGTGATCAAAACGTTTCACATGCGAACTTACCACCGAAAATTCCAGTATTAGATAAAGTTCCGTTCTTACCATTTGATGGTACAGATAGAGATGGTTTTGACTTATATGAAAGTCAAAACGTTCAAGAAAATTACTGGTTCGGTACAGATGAACTTGGACGTGACTTATGGACACGTACTTGGAGAGGTACACAAGTATCCTTATTCATCGGTCTTGTAGCAGCAGCTCTAGATATCTTTATCGGTGTCATTTACGGTGCTGTATCAGGTTACTTCGGAGGAAGAATAGATGATATTTTACAACGTATTGTAGAAATACTTTCTTCTATTCCAAACTTAATCGTCGTAATTTTATTCGTATTACTATTTGATCCATCTATATGGACAATTATTTTAGCCATGTCTGTAACAGGTTGGCTCGGTATGAGTCGTATTGTACGTGGACAATTCTTGAAAATTAAAGAACAAGAATTCGTAATGGCATCTAGAACATTAGGGGTTTCTAACTTTAAATTAATCTTTAAACATATTTTACCGAATACACTTGGCCCAATTATTGTAACGTCTATGTTTACAGTTCCAAGTGCAATTTTCTTCGAAGCATTCTTAAGCTTCATTGGATTAGGTATTCCAGCACCACAAGCATCACTAGGTTCATTAGTTGATACAGGTAGAAAAATGTTGCTGATTTACCCACATGAATTATTCGTACCAGCAACAGTATTAAGTTTATTAATCTTATTCTTCTACTTATTCAGTGATGGTTTAAGAGATGCGTTTGACCCTAAAATGCGTAAATAAGGAGGAAATTAATTATGGCTAAGAGAATATTAGAAGTAAATAACTTACATGTTTCCTTCGACATTGACGCGGGGGAAGTACAAGCAGTAAGAGGTGTAGACTTTTATTTAGATAAAGGGGAAACACTTGCAATAGTTGGTGAATCAGGTTCAGGTAAATCTGTTACGACTAAAGCATTAACACGTTTATTGCCTAGAAAAGTAGGTAGAATTAAAGACGGTTCTATCTTATTTGACGGGAAAGATATTGCAAAATTAAGCGAAAAAGAAATGCAGAAGATTCGTGGTAAAGAGATTGGTATGATATTCCAAGATCCTATGACTTCACTCAATCCAACAATGAAAATTGGTAAGCAAGTTATGGAACCACTTATTAAGCATCAAAAATTATCTAAACAAGATGCAAAAAAACGCGCATTAGATATTTTAAATTTAGTAGGTTTACCGAAAGCAAAAGAAAGGTTTAATAACTATCCTCACCAATTCTCAGGTGGTCAAAGACAAAGGATTGTTATTGCGACAGCATTAGCTTGTGACCCTAAAATCTTAATTGCGGATGAACCTACAACAGCATTAGATGTAACGATTCAAGCACAAATCTTAGAATTGATGAAAGAATTACAACATAAAATAGATACTTCTATTATCTTTATTACACATGACTTAGGTGTGGTAGCAAACGTGGCAGATAGAGTAGCAGTTATGTATGGTGGACAAATAGTAGAAACAGGTTCTGTTGATGAAATTTTCTATAATCCTAAACATCCATACACATGGGGCTTACTATCATCAATGCCAAGTTTAGAAACATCTCATGAAACAGAGCTTTTGGCTATACCTGGTACACCACCAGATTTAATCAAGCCACCTGTTGGAGATGCTTTTGCTAGACGTAGTGAATATGCCTTAGATATTGACTTTAAGGAAGAGCCACCTTGGTTCCAAATTTCACCTACACACTTTGTGAAGTCATGGTTGTTAGATGAAAGAGCACCTAAAGTAGAATTACCAGAAGCTGTTAAATTAAAACAAAAAGCAACACCAGATCAATTTGACAAGCCAAAACGTGTAGAAAGGGTGACGTTCTAATGGCTGATAAAAAAGAAGTACTGATTGATGTTCAAAATTTAAAGCAATATTTCAACGTAGGTAAGAAAAACGAGGTAAGAGCAGTAGATGATATCTCATTTCAAATATTTAAAGGTGAAACATTAGGTTTAGTTGGTGAGTCTGGTTGTGGTAAATCCACAACGGGACGCACACTTATTAAACTATATGATGCAACTGACGGAAAAGTCATCTTTGATAACGTTGATATACAAAATATCAAAAAGCGTAAAGACTTATTACGATTTAATCGTCGTATGCAAATGATTTTCCAAGATCCATATGCATCGTTAAATCCACGTCTTAAAGTTATGGATATTATTGCTGAAGGTTTAGATGTTCACAAACTCGTTTCAAGTAAAGAAGAAAGAAAAAAACGTGTTTACGAATTACTTGAAACAGTTGGTTTAAATAAAGAGCATGCGAATAGATATCCACATGAGTTCTCTGGTGGACAAAGACAAAGGTTAGGAATTGCGCGTGCACTAGCTGTTGAACCAGAATTCATTATTGCAGATGAACCTATCTCTGCACTTGACGTTTCGATTCAAGCACAAGTTGTTAACTTAATGCAAAAGCTACAAGATGAAAAAGGCATTACGTTCTTATTCATCGCGCATGATTTATCAATGGTTAAATATATTTCAGATAGAATCGGTGTAATGTACTTTGGTAAATTGGTTGAACTTGGACCATCTGACCAAATTTATAAGCATCCTCAACATGAATATACTAAATCATTGTTATCAGCGATTCCATTACCAGATCCTGATTCTGAACGAACAAGAACAAGATCTTCATATAATCCAGATATACATAAATATGAAGACGACGACAAACTAGAATTAAGAGAAGTAGGTCCGGATCACTTTGTATATTGTTCTGAAAAAGAATTTGCTGAGAAGAAGGCCAACTATAATAAAGACTTTGATTTAACAGAAGCATAAATTATAGTTTTTTAATCTAGGTTTATCGTATTTTAACAATTGTTTGAAAATTGTGTGAATTTTTGTTGTTATTCATGCATTTTTAAAATATAATTATAATAACTCTTCTGGTTACACAGGAGAAAGAAAACAAGGGGGAAAAGCTATATGAGGAAGAAGATTTCGGTTTTATTGTCAATACTCGTTGCAGCTGTTTTAACGTTAGCAGCATGTAGTGGTGGCGGTTCTAAAAGTGACGAAGGTGGTAAAGGCGGCGTTAAGAGCGAAAAATCTGAAAACGTCTTAAACTTATCTTCATCATCAGATATTCCAACTATGGATTCATCTTTAGCAACAGACCAAGTATCATTCTTTACGTTTAACCAAACTTTAGAAGGATTATATGTTTTAGATAAAGATGATAATCCTGCACCAGGTGTTGCAAAAGCAGATCCTGAAAAATCTGCAGACGGTAAAACTTGGACTATCAAATTAAGAGACAATGCAAAATGGTCAAATGGTGATCCAGTAACAGCACATGACTTCGTTTATGCTTGGCAAAGAACTGTTGATCCAGACACAGCTGCAGAATATGCATACATGTTTGAAAACATCGAAAACGCTAAAGACATCACTGCAGGTAAGAAAAAACCTGAAGAATTAGGTGTTAAAGCAATCGATGATCATACTTTAGAAGTTAAATTAATTAAAGACGTTCCTTGGATGCAAAGTCTATTTGCTTTCGGTTCATTCATGCCTCAAAACGAAAAATTCGTTGAGAAGCAAGGTAAGAAATTCGGGACTACTGCAGATGCTACATTATCAAACGGTCCATTTATCATGAAAGAATGGAAAACTGAAGATAACTGGAAGCTTGTACCAAACAAAGAATATTGGGATAAAGACAAAGTTAAACTTAAAGAAGTTAACTATAAAGTTGTAAAAGAAGTACAAACAGCTATTAACATGTACCAAACTGGTAAATTAGATACTGTTGGATTAGATGCTTCAAACGTTACAAAATACAAAGATAGAGAAGACTTCTCTACTCAATTAAACTCTTCTAACTATTTCTTTAGAATTAACAAAACTAAGAATAAAGATTTAGCAAATGAAGATTTAAGAAAAGCATTCGCAAAATCTATTGATAAAGAACAATATGTTAAATCATTATTAAACAATGGTTCTGTTCCTTCAGATAAATTAATGGTTAAAGATTTCGTTAAAGATGAAGACGGTAAAGACTACATCGATGGCGTTAAATCTCCATTAAATTATGACAAAGAAGAAGCTAAGAAATTATTAGAAAAAGCTAAAAAAGCAACTGGTAAAGATAAATTCAACATCGAGTTATTAACATATGATGCTGATGAATCTAAAAAAGCAGCTGAGTTCGTTAAAGAACAAGTTGAGAAAAACTTACCAGGTGTAACATTAAAAATTAAACAACAACCTTTCAAACAAAAATTAGCATTAGAATCTAAAGGCGATTATGACATTTCATTTGCTGGTTGGGGTCCTGACTATCCAGACTCAACTACATTCTTAGATTTATTTAAGAAAAATAGTCCACATAACCAAACAGGATATTCAAATGATGAGTACGATAAAGCATTAGAAGAAGCTAATTCTGATGAAATGTTAAAAGATGAAAATAGTGAAAAACGTACTAAATTATTACAAGATGCTGAAACTAAATTCTTAGACTCAGCTTCAATTGGGCCACTTTACCAACAAGGTGTTGCACGTTTACGTCAACCATACGTTAAAAACTGGCAACCACATAAATTCGGTGGTGACTACTCACTTAAAGAAGTAGAAATCGCTGGAGCTAAATAAAAGTGAATGAAAGCAATCAATGGAAACATTGATTGCTTTTCTTTATATATTCAAGATGTTTGACACAATAATGAGGAGGCGCATTAAAAATGAAAAAGTATAAAGTCATATTTATGATAGTTGTCTCATTGATGCTTATTATGTCAGCGTGTAGTAATGATAAAGATGAAAAAGGCAGTAATATTAAACAATCCAAATCTAAAAATGAGCTTAATTTATCATCAGGGGATGATATACCAACTATGGATCCATCATTAGCAGCTGACCAAGTATCATTTACAACTTTTGCACAAACGTTAGAAGGCTTATATGTATTAGACAAGAATGACAAACCTATACCAGGTGTTGCAAAAGATGAACCTAAAAAGTCTAGTGATGGGAAAACATGGACAATTGAATTAAGAGATAACGCAAAATGGTCTAACGGGGACCCAGTAACTGCACATGATTTTGTATATGCATGGCAAAGATCAGTGGATCCAGATACAGCTGCAGAATTTGCATATATGTTTGAAAATATAGAGAATGCAAAAGACATTACGCAAGGTGATAAAAAGCCAGAAGAATTAGGTGTTAAAGCGATTGATGATCACACGCTTCAAATTAAACTCATTAAAGATGTGCCTTGGATGGAAAGTTTATTAGCATTCGGTTCATACATGCCTCAAAATGAAAAGTTTGTTAAAAAGCAAGGTGACAAATTTGGAACAACAGCTAAGACCACATTATCTAATGGACCATATAAATTAACAGAGTGGAAACCAGAAGATAAATGGAAGCTTGAAAAGAACGATGAATATTGGGATAAAGATAAAGTCAAAGTTCAAGACGTGAACGTTAAAGTAGTTAAAAATACGCAAACAGCCATTAATATGTATCAAACAGGTAAGTTAGACATGGTTGGTTTAGATGCGCAAAACATAAAAAAATATAAAGACAGAGAAGATTTTTCTACTGAAGCAACATCAGGAAGTTACTTCTTCAGAATTAATAAAGAGAAAAATGAGAACTTAAAAAATGAAGATTTAAGAAAAGCAATTGCGAAATCAATCGATAAGAAATCATATGTGAATTCGTTGTTGAATAATGGATCTAAACCATTAGATACATTAATGATTAAAGACTTTGTGAAAGATAGCGATGATAAAGATTATACAGAAGGTGTGAAATCGTCACTGAGCTATAATAAAAAAGAAGCAAAAGAACATCTAGAACAAGCGAAAAAAGACTTAGATAAAGATAAATTTACAATTGAATTGCTAACGTATGATGAAGATGAATCTAAAAAAGCAGGAGAATTTGTTAAAGAACAAGTAGAGAAAAATTTACCTGGTGTAACATTAAAAATTAAACAACAACCATTTAAACAAAAACTCGCACTTGAGTCTAAAAAAGACTTTGATATTTCATTTGCAGGTTGGTTCCCAGATTATCCAGATCCAACAACATTCTTAGATTTATTTACATCAGATTCTCCGCATAACCAAACAGGATATGCTAACAAAACGTATGATAAAGCGTTAGAAGAAGCCAATTCAGATGAAATGTTGAAACCAGAAAATAGCGATAAACGTATTAAAGCATTACAAGATGCAGAATCAGAATTTTTAGATTCAGCATCCATATCTCCATTATTCCAAACAGGGTCTGCACGATTGAGACAACCATATATTAAAAATTGGCAAAACCATAAATACGGTGGAGATTACACATTAAAAGGTGTCGAAATAGAAGGCGCTAAATAAATTAATTTAATAGGGATATAAAAACCATTTGTGTATGGATTTTATATCCCTATTTATTTTGTAAATTTTTAACACTTTATTGATACTGAAATAGACTTTATATATAATTAAACTAAATAAAGTCAGAAAATTCACGCTTTTAAAAGCTGATTGGAGGGAACTATGAATCAACTTAATTCTTTTCTTGTATTTAATTTAAAATCGATATTGAAAGATAGGATTACTTTAGTTTGGACGCTAATTTTTCCGATTCTAATGATTATCATTAATTTTTCAGTTTATCAAAATAGTGTCAAGACTATTGAAGATAAGGAAATATTATTAGTTCAATTTTGGTCATTTATGACAATCCTGATATTACTTAATGGCATTGCAGTTGAAATTGCAAATATTAGAGAAGTTGGCGCACTGAAAAGTTATGTTATGTTGGCAGGATCCAAGTATCCATTTATATTGGCAATATTAGTATCTCAAATCTTAATTTTATCTATAAGCATAAGTGTTATATCCATTCTATTTATGGCTTTATTTAAACTCTTTAGTTTGAAAATTTTATTATATGCCTTTATTTATATACTTTTAATCATTCCTATATCATTTATATTCTTAGTAGTAACGTCATTGCCTTTTAAAGCAAGTTCTATCGCTACTATTTCAACGATACTTTCAATTGCATTATTTTACATTGTCAATATGCAACTCTTTGGATTGGAATGGATTAATCCGTTACATTTCCTTTATAAATTAGGGGATTTGATTGTTCTTGGTTTTAATCATTTTAGCATGATGATTCCTATAATCTACGTACTTTATGTCGTAATTGGTTTATATGCACTTTTAAAATTAGATATTAATTCTAAAATTATTAGATAAGGATGAGTTACATGTACTATGTAAAAAATTTAAAATATACATACAAAAATAGTGATAAAGCTGTACTTTCAAATATTTCGTTTGATCTAAAACGAGACAGATTAAATGTATTAATAGGTATGAATGGAGCTGGTAAAACAACTTTATTCGATTGTATAACGAATCATTTAAAAGCAGAATGCGATGAAATCAATATGCCGAAATTGAATGATATTTCATTTCTTACACAATATAATTATTACGCACCAAATAATACTGGAGAAGACCTTATAAAATTATTTTTAGGCATTATTCCTAAGGATGAAAAAAAGAAGTTCAAAGATCGTTTTTATAATAGTTTATCCAACATCGAAAAAGAGAAATATGATCATTTATTAAAAATGAAAATTGGGAAAATGTCATTTGGAGAAACTAAATGGCTGTTAACAGTGATTTTTTCAAACTTGGATAGAAAGCTGTTTTTATTTGACGAACCGACGAGTGGTGTTGATCCAGTATCTAGGAAAATGATAATGGAAAAATTACAGTCATTAATACATAAAGGTAAAATTTGTCTATTAGCCACTCATCAATTACAAGATTTAGCTCATTTAAATCCACATATCATATTTATAGATCATGGAGAAATCCTATATGAAGGAAACTATGATAAGTGGTTAGAATTAAATCATACTCAAAATCCAGATGTGGCTTTTGAAAATACTATAGGTATAAATAAATACTAGTTTTCCTCTTAATTTTAATTTGTAAAATATTATTGCTGTCAACTTGATAACTTATGTTGCGACATAAACAAATTAACATTATAATTGAAGAAAGTTCAGAAATGACTGAATTTTCAAAAATTGAATAAGGGGAAATGTTTATGAAAAACAAACATGCAAGGTGGAGTTTTTTAGTTTTTCTGTCGATAATTTTACTTTTATCGGCATGTAGTGGTGGAAACGGAAAGGATAAAAGTGGTGGTTCTGCAGGGGATGGCAAAAAGTTACGATTAATTTCTATTTCGGATATTCCATCAATGGATTCATCTTTAGCAACTGATGCTGTGTCTTTTGATGCATTAAATAATACGATGGAAGGGTTGTATAAGTTAGATAAAAATGACAAAGCGATTCCGGGTATTGCAAAGGGTGATCCTAAAAAGTCTAAAGACGGTTTGACTTGGACGATTGAATTAAGAGATGCAAAGTGGTCGAATGGAGATGAAGTTACTGCGCATGATTTCGTATATGCTTGGCGTAAATTAGTTGATCCAAAGACTGCTTCTGAATATGCATTTATTATGTTTGATATTGAAAATGCCGAAGATATTAACAAAGGTGACAAGAAGCCTGAAGAATTAGGTGTTAAAGCGATTGATGATAAGACATTAGAAATTAAACTTAATCGTGAATTACCTTATTACCAAGAATTATTGTCATTCGGTTCATTTTTACCGCAAAATGAAAAATTCGTAAAAGAAAAAGGCGATAAATACGGTACAACTGCTGAAGATACACTATACAATGGACCATTTACGTTATCTGACTGGAAGACAGAAGATAATTATACTTTAACTAAGAACAAAGAATATTGGGATAAAGGTAATGTGAAATTAGACAGTGTGAATTTTAAAGTTGTTAAAGAGCCTCAAACAGCTCTAAACATGTATAATGCAGGGGATGTAGATGAAGCACTTATCCCAGCAGAAAATGTTAAGAAATATGAAAAAGATAAAGCTTATAATACAGAACTTGAATCAAGAGTTTACTTTATGAGAATGAATCAAAAAGATGTACCTGAATTCAAAAATAAAGATTTAAGAATGGCAATCGCGCAATCAATTGATAGAGAGCAATATGTTAAGAGTAATTTAAACAATGGTTCTAAAGCAGCAAACTCATTAGTACCTACAGAATTTGTAAAGGATACTAAAGGAGAAGACTATACTAAAGGTGTTAAAACAGATAATAAATTCAATAAAGCAGAAGCTAAGAAACATTTAGAAGCTGCTAAGAAAGAACTTGGTAAAGATGAATTTACTTTTGAATTATTAACATATGACCAAGACAACGCTAAAAAAGATGCTGAATACTTTAAAGAGCAAATTGAGCAAAACTTACCAGGCGTGACAATTAAAGTTAAACAACAGCCTTACAAGCAAAAATTAAAACTAGAAGCGAACATGGATTATCAAATTTCATTCGGTAGATGGGGTCCTGATTACCCAGATGCTATGACATTCTTAGAATTATTTACAAGCGATAATGTGATGAATGAAACTGGTTGGAAAAACAAAGAATATGATAGCAAAATTAACGATGCGGGAGATAAATTGTTAGATAAAGAACAAGAACGTGTTGAAGCTATGCAAGATGCTGAATCATTATTGTTAGATGAAGCGGTTATTGTGCCTATTTATCAACAAGGGAATGCAAGATTAACGCAAAGTTATGTGAAAGATATTGAAAGACATAAGTTTGGTGGAGATACAGATTTAAAACATGCTTATGTTCAAAAGTAACAAATCGGTAGTTTAACTAAATATAAACTTAGGGGATGAGTTACATGTCGAAAATATTTAAAGTTTTAACAATGATGTTGGCAGCTGTACTCGTATTGAGTGCATGTTCATCGGGTGGCGGAAGTAAAGGCAAGAGTGACGAAACATTAGATTTACAAATCAATGGTGATATACCCACGATGGATTCAGCTATGGCAACAGATGGTTTATCATTTGATATGTTCTTCCAAACAATGGAAGGTCTCTACACATTAGATAAAGATGATAAAGCAATACCAGCAGTAGCAAAAGGTGATCCGAAAATTACTAACGATGGTAAGAAGTGGACGATTAAATTAAGAGATGATGCAAAATGGTCAAATGGGGATCCAGTAACGGCACATGATTTTGTCTTTGCTTGGAGAAAAGTTGTAGACCCAGATACTGCATCTGAATATGCATATATCTTATACGATATTAAAAATGCAGAAGAAATTAATTCAGGTGACAAAAAGCCTGAAGAACTTGGTGTTAAAGCCGTAGATGATCATACATTAGAATTTGAACTAACGAAATCATTACCATACTATAAAGAATTATTGTCATTCGGTACATTTATGCCACAAAATGAAAAATTCGTTAAAAAACAAGGTGACAAGTATGGTACAACTGTCAAAACAACTTTATATAATGGACCATTCAAAATGACTGAATGGAAAACAGATGATAAAGTTACGTTAGAAAAAAATGATGATTACTGGGATAAAGATAAAGTTAAATTAAACAAAGTAAACTACAAAGTCGTTAAAGAAGCTTCAACAGCTGTAAACTTATATGAAACGAATAAATTAGATATTGTAGATTTACCAGCAGAACAAGTTAAGAAATATAAAGATGATAAAGCATTTAATACAGAATTAGATACTGTAACGTATTACTTCAAATTAAATGAAGATACAGTACCTGAATTCAAGAATGAAGACTTTAGATTAGCATTTGCTAAAGCAATTGATAAAGAAGCATACGTGAAAAATAACTTGAATAACGGATCTATTCCAACAGATAACTTTGTACCGAAAGACTTTGTTAAAGACAGTAAAGGTAAAGAATATCAAGATGGCGTGAAAAATACGAACCAATATAATGTTAAAGAAGCAAAAGAACATTATGAAAAAGCTAAAAAAGCATTAGGTAAAGACAAATTTACAATTGAGCTGATGACTTATGATAAAGACACAGCTAAACGAGATGCTGAATACTTTAAAGAACAATTAGAGAAAAATTTAGATGGAGTTACAATTAAAATTAAACAACAACCATTTAAACAAAAACTTGATCTTGTTTCAAAAGGTGAATATGAAATGTCACTAGAAAACTGGATTCCAGACTATCCAGATCCAATGACATTCTTAGAACTTTATGTAACAGACGGTTCTCATAATAATACTGGCTGGTCTAATAAAGAGTATGACAGTATTATTAAAGCAGCAGACTCATCATTAGCAAGCGACCCTGACAAACGACTTTCAGAATTACAAAGAGCTGAAGGTATGTTATTAAATGAAGCGGGTATTGTACCACTTTATCAAGTCGGTGTAGCACAACTTCAAAAACCTAACGTTAAAAATGTAGTGAACCACCAATTCGGAGGCGTTTCTACATTAAAAGAAGCTTATATTGAAAAATAGACATTAAAGAAGCAGTAGAAATTCACTTAAATGTGAGTTTCTACTGCTTTTTATAGGTTGGAGATGAAATTGGTAGTTGGGCACGCACGAAGACTGAGAGATATCGTGCGCTAAGGTACAAAATAGGGGTGAAACGCACGAAGACTAAGAGATATCGTGCGCTAAGGTACAAAATCAGGGTGAAACGCACGAAGACTGAGAAATATCGTGCGTTATGATAACCAAATATAATCTAGCATAAAAAAGAGATGGTCAAGACCATCTCTTTTTATAATTATTTTCTTTTTCTTCCTAATCCTATAGCGTTTTCCATCTTTTTCAATGTTTTGTTGGCTACGAAACTTGCTTTATCTCTACCTTTATCAAGTATTTCATCTAATACTTCTTTGTTTTCATAATAATAATTGAATTTTTCTTGGAATTCTACAAGGAATTTCTTAACTTCTTCAGCTAAGTCTCCTTTGAAATCGCCATATCCTTTATCAGCATATTGTGCTTCTAATTCTTCAATTGATTGTCCTGATAGGCTAGAGTATATAACGAGCAAGTTACTGATACCTGGTTTGTTTTCTTTATCATATTTAACGATGCCATCAGAATCTGTAACAGCACTTTTAATTTTCTTAGCTGCAACGTTTGGCTCGTCTAATAATGAGATGAAGTTCTTTTGATTATCATCACTCTTACTCATTTTCTTAGATGGATCTTGTAAGCTCATAATTCTAGCGCCAAACTTAGGCATGTGAATTTCTGGTTTAATTAAAACATCATTATATTTCGTATTAAAGCGATCAACGACATTACGTGTTAATTCAATATGTTGTTTTTGGTCATCGCCGACAGGTACGATATTTGTATTATATAGTACAATATCTGCTGCCATTAATGGTGGATAAGTTAATAGACCTGCTGGAATACCTTGAGATTGTTTTTGTGCTTTATCTTTATATTGCGTCATTCTTTCAAGTTCACCAATTGAACTGATTGTTGTTAAAATCCAACCTGCTTGAATATGTGCTGGTACTTCTGATTGGATGAATAGCGTTACTTTTTCTGGATCTAATCCAGATGCTAAGTAAATCGCAGCTAATTTACGTGTGTTTTCTCTTAATTTAAGTCTATCTTGAGGTACTGTAATTGCATGCTGATCTACAATGCAAAAAAAGCAGTCATAGTCGTGTTGAATTTCATTAAATTGTTTTAATGCACCAATGTAGTTACCTAAAGTAGGGATACCACTTGGTTGGATACCTGAAAATAAAGTTTCCATTAACCTTGCCTCTTTTCTACAAAATTTCTTTATATCATTATAACAGTATTTTATTCATTTGTAAGTTGTGTTATTCTTGTAATTAGATAAATATGTCGTCATAAACATATTCATCTATAATTTATGTGCTTTTTAATGAATTATTAGCAGTTTCTCATTTAATTTTAATCTTTGAGTTATATAATATATTTATAGCAATTAGATAAAGATTAAACCAAGTGAGCAATATATGTTTAACCTAGTAAGATATAGGGTATATATAATTAAGTGTATTTTATCTTATAAGTTCACTGACGTTTAACATAAATAATATTCAATTAGGAGAGTGAGATGTATGGTAACATTATTTACTTCACCAAGTTGCACATCTTGCCGTAAAGCGAAAGCATGGTTACAAGAACATGACATTCCGTATACGGAGCGTAATATTTTTTCAGAACACTTAACATTAGATGAAATTAAATCAATCTTAAAGATGACAGAAGATGGAACAGACGAAATTATTTCAACTCGTTCTAAAACATATCAAAAATTAAATGTAGATATCGATGCATTACCTCTACAAGAATTATATACAATTATACAAGACAACCCAGGTTTATTACGTCGACCTATTATTTTAGATGATAAACGTTTACAAGTTGGTTATAACGAAGATGAAATTCGTCGTTTCTTACCAAGAAAAGTGCGTACATTCCAATTAATGGAAGCACAACGTATGGTTGACTAATTTAGTCTAATATTAACATTATAGCTCCTGTTTACAGGGGCTATTTTTGTATATAAAATTAAATGTGAATAGTTCGAACAAATTACTGTTAAAATGTACTTGTTTATAATACAATGAATGTACTATTCCTAGAGTAAGGGAGTGTGACATTATGAGAATAGAACGAATTGATGAAACAACGGTAAAATTATTTATAACTTATCAAGATATCGAAGCAAGAGGTTTCAAACGTGAAGATTTATGGACAAATCGTAAACGTGGCGAAGAATTTTTCTGGTCTATGATGGATGAAATCAATGATGAGGAAGAATTTGTCGTTGAAGGACCATTGTGGATCCAAGTGCATGCATTTGAAAAGGGTGTTGAAGTAACCGTTTCTAAATCTAAAGGTGACGAACTGTTAAATATGACTGACGAAGAATCTAATGAACAATTAGAGTATCAAGTCAATGATTTCTTATCTCAAGCACTCGATTCTGATCAGAATATCGGAGATCTCTTGAATGAAGAGAAAGAAGCTGAAAAGCATTTTGTCCCTAAAGACATAGGCTTACTTGTAAGATTCGAAGAGTTAGAAGATATTATTGAATATGCACATTATAATGAACATAAAGATATTGTATTTACAGACTTATTATACATGTTAGATAACAAATATTATTATTATGTACAATTTGATCAAATAGATAGTGAAGACATTATTAATGACTTCTACGGACAATTACTTGAATATGCAAATCCAACTCAAGTGTCTAAATTATATCTAGATGATTATGCGAAAGTTGTCATGAGTTATAATGTTATGGGTCAAGTGAGAAGATATTTTGAACCTAAAAATTAAATAAGTAATTTTAGCACCTCTTTACGTTTTATATATTAAAGAGGTGTTTTTTTATGTTAATGGGACTTAATCAACATAATCAGTTAATATATGCACAACACGCTAAGGCAAATGAAATATATAGGTGCCCGGATTGTTTATCTGAACTTGTTATCAAGAAAGGGAAACATACTGTTGCGCACTTTGCTCATAAAGTAGATAGTTATTGTTTAAGAAATAGTTATAAGAAAGAATCTCTTGATCACATATCTTCTAAACATCATATTTATGCATGCTTAAATGGGAAAGTTAACATAGATATGGAATATTATATTTCAGAGATAGAACAAATACCTGACATACTGATTAATAACAATACCGTTGTCGAATTTCAATATTCACCTATTAGCTTTGATTTATTAATGGATAGAAGCGAAGGATTTCGAGTAATGGATATGAAAGTAATTTGGATAGGTAAAGAAATTAAATATCAGAATGGAATATTAACTCTCAGTTATTTCGAAGCAGCACTCATTAATCATAGAGAAAGAACACTTATAACTTATAATCCTGATGAGCGACTGTTAATAAGATATGAATGTTTACAATCAATTGATAAACATAGATTTATCGGTTATAGATGTGAAATTCAATGGGAGCATTTATTAGAAGATTACCCTTTAAAGCAAATACCGAATTTAGCGTTAACGGATAGAGCTTATCAAGAATATTTAACTAAATGTAGGAAACAGAAGAATGTATTAGAACCGACGCTATCGTTATTATATAATGCACGCTTAATACATAAGAAGAGACAACCGATTATTGGCATTATTGTACCTGAACAAATATATTTTTTAACACATTGTATAACATGGCAATCATACTTATTTTTAGAAATGAAAAATAAGACATTTACTTTTGAAAAATTTTATCAGTTCATAGAATTTAGATCATTTTATGATTGTCATTACTCTAAGAAAGAAATCCTTTTAAACGCCTTTTACTCATATATTTCAATTGTAAAACGAAAGGCTATTTCACGTGCAAAATGGACTAATTAATGAGAAAATTATAAATATGAAATATTAAGGAGGCTATTAAGATGGCGAAGTTAATTACAAGGGAAGAACAACAAGAACAATATACATGGGACTTAACAACTATCTTTTCTTCTGACGAAGCATATGAAGAAGCTTTTAAAGAGTTAGAAGGCTATTTAGGTAAAGAAGAACAATTCAAAGGTCACTTGAAAGATAGTGCAGAAACATTGTATAAAGCGTTATTACTTGATAGTGAAATTGATGAGAAACTAGGTAAAGTTTATGTTTATGCTCATTTGAAACATGATCAAGACACAGCAAATGATAAATACGCTGGATATGAAGCGAAGGCAGCAACACTTGCTAATAAATTTGCGAGTGCATGGAGCTTTATTTTACCTGAATTAATGTCTATCGATGAAGCAACATTAAATGAATTTGTTGAATCAAACGATGATTTAAAAAGATATCAATTTGATATTGAGAAACTTAATAAGAAAAGACCTCATATATTAAGTGATAAAGAGGAAAAGATTTTAGCTGAAGCAGGGGAAGCATTACAAACACCTAGCAATGTATTTGGTATGTTCAATAATGCTGACTTAACATTTAAACCTGCAGTTGATAAAGATGGTAATGAACACGAACTGACACAAGGTACATATACTAAATTACTAGAATCTGAAGATCGTGTGTTAAGAAAATCTGCTTACGATAATGTATATGAAGCTTATGGAAGTCATAACAATACATTAACAGCAACGTTAAGTGGGAAAGTTAAGACTGCCATATTTAGTTCAAAAGTTCGCAAGTACAACTCAGCACGTGAACAAGCATTATCAAATAACTTTATTCCAGAAGAAGTATACGATAATTTAATTGCGACTGTACATAAGTATTTACCATTGTTACATCGTTATACAGCTTTAAGAAAAGAGTTACTCGGTTTAGATGAAATGCATATGTATGATATGTATACACCTCTTGTTAAAAACTCTTCATTTGAAATGCCATATGAAGAAGCTAAAGACTGGATGGTTAAAGCGTTACAACCTATGGGTCCAACGTACACAGATGTAGTTGAAGAAGGTTTAAATAATAGATGGGTAGACGTTTATGAGAATAAAGGTAAACGCTCTGGTGGTTATTCTTCAGGCGCCCACTTAACAAATCCATTTATTTTACTTAACTGGACAGACTCTATTTCTGATTTATTTACGTTAATTCATGAATTTGGACATTCTGCACATAGTTATTTCAGTAGAAAACATCAACAATCAAATGAAAGTGATTATTCAATCTTTGTAGCAGAAGTTGCTTCAACAACTAATGAAGCGTTATTAAGTGAATATATGGATAAGAACTTAGAAGATCCTGAAAAGCGTAAATATTTATTAAACCAAGAGTTAGAAAGATTTAGAGCAACATTATTTAGACAGACAATGTTCGCTGAATTTGAATATCTTATTCATAAAATTGTAGAAGATGGTGAACCATTAACTGCAGATCGTTTAAACTCTGAGTATGCAGAACTTAATAAAAAATATTTCGGAGATGCTGTTGTGACAGATGAGAACATTGCCAAAGAATGGTCACGTATTCCTCATTTCTATTATAATTTCTATGTTTATCAATATGCTACAGGTTATAGTGCGGCACAAGCATTGAGCAAACAAATATTAGAAGAAGGCGAACCAGCAGTTGAGAGATATATTAATGAATTCTTAAAAGCAGGTAGCTCAGATTATCCGATCGAAGTATTGAAAAAAGCTGGTGTAGATATGACATCTAAACAACCAATAGAAGAGGCAATGGAAGTATTTGAACAGAAACTAAATGCCTTTGAAAAGCTTGTAAAAGAGAAATAAATGTATGTAGACGTTTCCAATATGACAACTGTGTGACAAATTAAAAAAACCGATGTTTTTTGTTGAATTTAGTGTACAGACCATGTTATATTACATACATGAAATTAATCACATAACAAACATACCCCTTTGTTTGAAGTGAAAAATTTCTCCCATCCCCTTTGTTTAAGCACCGTGTAATCAGACACGGTGTTTTTTATTTATTTGTTTGTTCATTCATAGTTAACATCCCAAAAGTTATCTATTAAATGGTAAGTATAAGTTATAAGAACGTATATTTAACCATAAAGTATGAAACCTAATGTTCATGCTAAAAATTGAGTAGGGCATAAATGTCCAAATTTAAACAGCAGCTATTCATCTTTAATGATGAATGACTGCTGTTTTTTTATATTGCAACTTTATTCTAAAACATAAAAAATAACATCTCATTTCTAACTGAATAAACAAGTGAAATGAGATGTTATTTAATTTAAATAAGGATACAGATCCTATACTTATTATTTACTTTTCTTGAATTTCCAAAAATCTCCGTGTACAGAATCTTGTTGTTCTATATAATTTTGGAGTTGTAATTTTTTTAATTCGCGTTTGACGATTTTCTCTGGCCATTCATATATTGTCGCAATTTCTTGTTCAGAAATAATGGATTGCGACTGTATATAGTCGAGTAATTTTGGAGGAAGTTGTTTCTCAACTTCAGTTCCAATAAGTTCTTGAATGATATACGTATAAATATGATATGGGTATAAACCTTCTACTTTAAGTCCTTCAGAATGTACATCTTCATTAAAGAACACAAGTGATGGTGTCATATTGATATCCATTTCACGTGCAATGTGCAAATCTGTTTGTAAACTTTCAGTCAATGACTGCTCTTTTAAGTCTTTAATAAAAACAGATAAATCAATTCCAGATTTGTACGCACATTTTCTAATTAACTCAGTTGTAATGATTTTTTCATGAGGTATAATTTCATTCTGAATTAAGTTTAGAAATCTGCTCGCTCTATTATGTCCTTGTAATTCTGCTGCTTTAAATGCTAAAGCTACATTATCAAATTCACATGTGCTTTGAGCCTGACATTTAGTCAAAACTTTTAGAGATGGGTTCAAAATCTGACGAATTTTAACATATTTTTGATATTCAATTTTTAACTTTGCTAATGTAGCTGATAGATTAAAACAATCTTCGCAAAATGGATCGAAAAATGAATAAATTTCGATTTTGCTTACAGGTGTTAAATCTATATTATTTTGTTCATTAGCATGGATTAGTCTTAATTCTTCGGCCATATTATCCACCTTCAACTATATTAAGCGTTAACCATGTGGTTTGCAGTTAGCTTGAGTCTTTCATATAAATATTCTTGTATATCTTTATTTAATCGAGATTGGGTAAGGGCTTCAAGCATATTCTCTAGCCAAGCATCTCTTTCTTTATTCGTAATTCTGAAAGGTAAATGACGTTGTCGTAACATCGGATGACCATGTTCTTCTGTATATAATGCTGGACCACCCAAAAACTGAGTTAAAAACTGTTTCTGTTTACGACTCGTTTCTGCAAAGTCACCAGGGAAAAGATGATTAATACGATTATCGCGTTCTACGAGATAATAAAAGTGATCAATCATGTCGTACAAATCTTGGGGGTCGATTACTTCATATGGGGTCATAATTTCACCTTTTCTTGCTTATTTCATTATCGATAATATTAATATAACATGTTCTTAAATTTTTGAAAGTATTTCGACTTGTAACGAAAGTAAATTCATGTTCTTTTGCGATCTGCATTGAAAAAGCGTACCACTTTATTATTTGGAATATTTCTTTCTATATTCATGTCATTCAAAATTTTATTAAAAGCTATTTCGCCTTTAGCATAGTCTTTAACTTCGAATTCTAATTCGTAATCTTCAATACCTAAATAAATACTATGATCTAATACTAAAAGTCCAGTGCCTATATCTTTTTCTAATCTATAAGTCGTTAAATCACCAAGTTGTCGCAGGTCATTCAGTGGAATATTGAACTTATTTAATATATCAGTAATGTTTTCTGGAAGATATTGTTTGTCTAATCGTTCACCTTGTTTAGGAACATCCTCAACTATTTCGTTATATTCTAGAAGACCAACTTCTTGTGGGACTTTTAAAGTCATTTCATAATTTTGATTCTTTTCACGTATTCGTAGTGCCATTTTTTGTGACATAATATCATGATTATGTGTATCTATATAGTAATTTGTTTGTTTAAAAGGCTCACTTTGTTTAAAATAATATTGTTTGATTAATTCATAATCTTCAAGCGTGAGCATATTCTTGAATTCAATTTCGAGTTCTTGTCCCATTTTGATATACACTTCCTTTTACACTATTATTATAGAAGATTTACGGATAAACAAGTAATTATACAAAATTGACTTGATGATATGAATGTTTAAATTAAAATGTGTTAAAATAGATTGGAATAAGGAGGAACAACAATGCGTATTTATGTAAATGAAATTAAAATAAATGATAATCAAATCAAATGTTATACAGACCAACCAACTGAGGGATTAGAACCAGCAGAGCATATGATTGTAGATAGCGATAATCATGCATTTGTATATATGCTTGATAGCGGTGAACAATACCATTATTTATTATTTGTAGAGGAAACATGGTCAATGATTCATGAACACTTCGACAAAGAGGTCATCGTCAACGATCATTTAGTATTAACTTCATTTAAAGAAGAAATGGAATTTTTATTAGATAACATCGCAGATAATCACAACTATGGTAAAGCGTTTGTAGCTTCGGTAGAGGAAGCATTTGAATTAAACAAAGCGGAGTGATGGTTATGAATCAATGGGAAGAATTTTTGGCACCATATAAACAAGCAATTGACGAATTAAAGATTAAATTGAAGGGGTTACGTAAACAATATGAATCTTCAGATAAACCTTCGCCAATTGAGTTTGTTACAGGTCGTGTTAAACCTATCTCAAGTATTATAGATAAAGCAAATCAACGTAACATTCCTTTTGATCGATTAAGAGAGGAAATGTATGATATTGCAGGTTTAAGAATGATGTGTCAGTTTGTTGATGATATAGATATCGTTGTAGAACTATTAAGACAACGACAAGATTTTGAAGTTGTAGAAGAACGAAATTATATCGAATATACAAAAGAAAGTGGATATCGCTCGTATCATGTCATTATTAGTTATCCAATTGAAACGTTACATGGTCAAACAAATATTTTGGCAGAAATTCAAATTAGAACATTAGCGATGAATTTCTGGGCGACGATTGAACACACTTTAAGATATAAGTACGATGGTGATTATCCTCCTGAAATAAGAAATAGATTAGAGAGAGCAGCTGAGGCAGCATTTTTATTAGATGAAGAAATGTCTGAAATACGTGAAGAAATTCAAGAAGCACAGAAATATTATTCCAGACAGAAAAGTAATAAACATAAACACGATTAGGGGTGAATGCTTTGAAATATAATATATTATCAAAAGGTGATTCAAAATCGAATGCTTTAATGTATAAGATGAAAAATCATATGAATGACTTTAATATGGTTGAAGACAAAGAATCACCCGATATCGTAATTTCTGTTGGTGGAGATGGTACTTTATTACAAGCATTTCACCAATATAGTCATATGTTAGGTGATGTCAGTTTCGTAGGTGTACATACTGGGCATTTAGGTTTCTATGCTGATTGGTTGCCACATGAAGTTGAAAAACTCATTATCGAAATTAATAATTCAACTTATCAAGTGATAGAATATCCATTATTAGAAGTGATTATTCGTTACAAAAAAGGCGGATATGAAACGAGATATTTAGCTTTAAATGAAGCGACAATTAAAACAGATAATGGTGCAACATTAGTCGTAGATTTAGTATTAAGAGGCGAGCAGTTTGAAAGATTTAGAGGCGATGGTTTATGTGTATCAACACCATCTGGCTCAACAGCTTATAATAAAGCTTTAGGTGGGGCACTTATACATCCATCACTAGAAGCTATGCAAATAGCTGAAATAGCTTCTATTAATAACCGTGTCTTTAGAACAGTCGGTTCTCCGCTTGTACTACCTAAACATCACGTTTGTCATATACATCCTGTAAATAACGATACATTACAAGTTACAATTGATCATGTAAATGTTAAACATAAAAATATTGAATCGATTCAATATAGAGTAGCAAATGAAAAAGTCCGCTTTGCGAGATTTAGACCATTTCCTTTCTGGAAAAGAGTACATGATTCATTTATTTCAAATGAGGATTAAATATGAAAGTATTACAATATAGAGCAACTTCTTCAATGACTTTGAAGACATTCTTATATGATAAAGGCATTTCTAAAAAGAGTTTAAGCGCCATTAAGCAGAATGGCGCTTTATTAGTGAACAAAAAACACGCTACCGTTAGAAAAGAAATTCATGAAGGTGATGAAATTGATGTTCATTTACCAAATGAAACTCCTAGTCATAATTTAGAACCCTTTACATTTGATTTAAAAATTTTGTTTGAAGATGAATGGTTTATTATCGTTTCTAAACCTGCCATGATGAATACTGCGCCTTCTAGAGAACATCCTCATCATAGTTTAGTTGAAGCGGTGTTAAGTCATATGATAATGAATGGTGAACGCACGATTCCACATATTGTGACACGTTTAGATCGCGGTACAAGTGGTATAGTTATATTTGCGAAGCATCAATTATTACATCACATGGTTTCAAATACGACAATTAGTAAATACTATGTTGCACTTGTACATGGCGTTGTTGAACCGAAACAAGGTGTTATTAAAGCGCCGATCGCACGTGCTAAACATTCTATTATAGAAAGAGAAGTTTCTGAAGAAGGTAAGTTTGCACATACAGAATATGAATATTTAGATGGTGATGCTGAAAATAGCATGCTTAAATTACAGTTGTTTACAGGTAGAACACATCAAATAAGAGTGCATCTCGCACATATTGGATACCCAATTATAGGGGATAGTTTATATGGATTTGAAGATGGTCAATATGAGCATCAATTACTCCAGTGCTATCATATAGAATTTATACATCCCATTACTTTGAAACAATTGCATATTGTAGATGAAATGCACTATAACCTAAGCGGTGTAGGTATGATATAATAAATTGTATTTTTATGAGGAGGTGGCAAAGTTGGTTAATGAAAATAATGAAAATTACATCGAAGACGAAGCTTTTGATAAAGAAAAGTTAGACGAACTATTAGCAAATGATGAAATAGACCAATTTAGAGAAGAATTTTTAAATATGCATACATATGATCAAGGTGAATACTTTGAAATATGTGATAATGAGCTCAAACAAAAAATATATCAATTCCTTTCTCCGTTAGAAGTAGCTGACTTCTTTGAAACGACTGAGTTAGATGATGAAGAATACGAAGAAATTTTTCAAAATATGAATGCTAATTATGCAAGTCAAATGTTAAGTGACATGTCATACGATAACGCAGTTGATATTTTGAATGTATTATCTAAAAGTAAAATAGCCACTTTACTCACACTCATGAATCGTGAAGATGCTAGAGAAATTAAAGCATTACTTCACTATGAAGAAGACACTGCCGGTGGTATTATGACCACTGAGTTTATTTCAGTATATTCAACAATGTCTGTTAAAGAAGCGATGTTCTACGTTAAAGAACAAGCACCTGAAGCGGAAACAATATACGTTATTTTCGTTGTTGACGAAAATAAAAAGTTAGCAGGTGTTATCTCATTAAGAGACTTAATCGTTGCTGAAAATGATGCATATATTGAAGAAATTATGAGTGAACGTGTTATCAGTTCTAATGTAGCTGATGACCAAGAAGACGTAGCACAAACAATGCGTGATTATGACTTGATAGCGTTACCTGTAATAGACTATCAAGATCATTTACTTGGTATCATTACAATCGATGATATCTTGGACGTTATGGATGAAGAAGCAAGTGAAGACTACTCTAAATTAGCCGGTGTATCTGACATCGACTCTACAAATGATTCAGTCTTCCAAACAGCTATGAAACGTTTACCTTGGTTATTAATATTAACGGTTTTAGGTATGATTACAGCATCCATATTAGGACAATTTGAAGATACACTTTCACAAGTTGCACTTCTTGCAGCGTTTATACCGATCATTAGTGGTATGAGTGGTAACTCAGGTACACAATCTCTTGCCGTATCTGTACGTAATATTTCAACAGGTGAAATAAATGAACAAAGCAAATTTAAGCTCGCACTTCGTGAATCAGGTTCAGGATTACTGACTGGTTTCTTCTGTGCAATAAGTTTATTTATTATAATTGTCTTATTATATCGCGAACCTGTATTGGCACTCATCGTTTCAGTTAGTTTAACAATCGCGATGACTGTTGGTACATTAATGGGTGCAATTATACCGATGTTTATGAATAAAATGAATATTGACCCTGCAGTTGCAAGTGGACCATTCATTACGACAATAAACGACATTGTCAGTATGTTGATCTACTTTGGTTTAGCAACAGCATTTATGTCTTATCTAATATAAGGAGAATAATATGGAGCATTCTAGTTTTACATCTCTCGTTATTGTTGTTATTGCTGCATTTTTAACACCTATACTTGTAAATAGGTTGAAAATTTCTTTCTTACCTGTTGTCGTTGCTGAAATCATAATGGGGATAATCATAGGTGACTCTTTATTTGGATTAGTAAAAGAAGATGCATGGTTATCTATCTTGTCGACGTTAGGTTTTATATTTTTAATGTTCTTAAGTGGTTTAGAAATTGATTTTAACGCGTTTAAGACGAAACAAACTTCTGATGAACAAGAAGGAAATAATATTCCAAGTAATTTATATTTAACGGCTGTCGTATTTTCATTAATTATGGTTTTATCTATTTTATTAGCCTTTATATTCAAATGGACTGGTTTAATAGACGACGTATTATTGATGGTCATCATCATTTCAACAATTAGTTTAGGTGTAGTTGTACCAACAATAAAAGAAATGAATATTATGCATACAAGCATCGGACAATTTATCTTGTTAGTTGCAGTTGTAGCAGATTTAGCAACAATGTTACTGTTAACAGTTTACGGAACAATAAATGCTAAAGGTGATTCACCATTATGGCTTATAGGTATTCTAATCGTCTTTAGTTTTATCTTTTATATTATGGGTGGTTTATTTAAAAAATCACCATTCTTAAAAAAATTAACTTCAGGTACTACACAAATAGGTATTCGTGCTGTATTTGCACTTATTATTCTACTTGTTGGTTTAGCTGAAGGTGTAGGTGCTGAAAATATATTAGGTGCCTTCTTAGCAGGTGTTATCGTATCGTTATTAGGACCTGACCAAGATATGGTAGAGAAATTAGACTCATTTGGATATGGTTTCTTTATTCCAATATTCTTCATTATGGTAGGTGTGAATTTAAACATACCATCACTAGTGCAAGAGCCAGGATTATTAATTATCATACCTTTACTGTTTATTGCCTTTTTAATTTCTAAGTTAATTCCAGTAGCATTTATAGGTAAATGGTATGACCGTAAAACGACAATATCTTCGGCATTCTTATTAACGTCAACATTGTCACTTGTAATCGCAGCAGCAAAAATCGCTGAACAACTTGGAACAATCAGTTCAGAAATATCTGGCATACTTATTCTAAGTGCGGTTATCACATGTGTCTTTGTACCGATTGTATTTAAGAAGATGTTCCCAATGCCTGAAGAAACTAAGAGAATTGTAAAAGTGAGCTTTATTGGTAAGAACCAATTATCAATTCCAGTTGCTCAAAGTATTCATTCTCACATTTATCAAACTTCAATGTTCTTTAGAAAAGACCTTTCAGATAATAGAAAGTTAGATGAAAGCATTAAAACATATGAGCTGGATGATTATATTGAAGAGGAACTTGTAGAATTAGGTTTATTTGATTCAGATATCATTGTATGTTCTGCAAACGATGATCATATCAATAAACAAGTCGCTTTAATGGCACATGATCATGGCGTTAAAAGAATTATTTGTAAGCAAGAAAATGGTAGTGAAGATGAAGCATTTGAAGGTAAGAATATTGAATTCTTTAGTAGTTTCTTAAGTAATAAAATTTTACTTAAAGGATTAATTGAATCTCCAAACATGCTGAACTTATTAAGTAACGTGGAAACTTCTCTATATGAAATAGAGATGAAGAACCACAGCTACCATAATGTTCTGTTAAGATCATTCCCATTTGCTGGGGACGTAATCTTCGTACGTATTATTAGAGGAAAAGATTCAATCGTACCTCATGGTGATACTGAATTACAATACGGAGATAAGTTGATTGTGACAGGATCTAAAGAATATGTTTCACAATTAAAACAAGATATGGAATTTATTTAATAAACTTTGTAAAAATGAGGTTGTATAATAGACCTCATTTTTACTTTTTATTCAATATAAAATAAAAGTATAATGCTTGTCAGGTGGTCTGACCAGTGTTATTATAACGAGTGAATGTTTAGTATAATATACATATTAAAGGAGTATAGTGAATGTTTAATTTAGAAGGTAAAACATATGTAATCATGGGTATTGCGAACAAAAGAAGTATTGGCTTTGGTGTAGCTAAAGTGTTAGACGAACTAGGTGCTAACTTAGTATTCACATACAGAAAAGAACGTAGTAAAGATCAACTTGTTAAATTATTTGAAGAATTAAAAAATCAAAAAGGACAACACATCTATGAGTGTGATGTTCAAAAAGACGATCATGTTGTAAATGCTTTTGAACAAATTGGAGAAAAATTTGGTCATATTGATGGTGTTTACCATTCAATCGCTTTTGCTAACATGGAAGACTTAAGAGGAAGATTTACAGATACATCTCGTGAAGGATTCTTATTAGCACAAGACATTAGTTCTTATTCATTAACTATCGTTGCAAGAGAAGCTAAAAAATTAATGCCAGAAGGTGGAAGCATCGTTGCAACTACTTATTTAGGTGGAGAATTTGCAGTTCCTAACTATAATGTAATGGGTGTGGCTAAAGCAAGCTTAGAAGCAAACGTTAAATATTTAGCACGTGACTTAGGCGAAGATAACATTCGAGTAAATGCAATCTCTGCAGGTCCAATCCGTACATTAAGTGCAAAAGGTGTAGGTGGATTCAATGCAATTCTTAAAGAAATTGAAGAACGCTCACCATTGAAACGTAATGTAGATATTATAGAAGTAGGTAAAACAGCAGCTTATCTATTAAGTGACTACTCAAGCGGTGTAACAGGTGAGAATATTCACGTAGACTCAGGTTATCACGTTGTAAGATAATTAAGAGAACCAACAAAATCTATGATTTTGTTGGTTTTTTTGTATATGTAGTAACAAAAAGATGGGGAAGTGTAAATAAGAGCGGCCATAGTAACAAAACTTGGCCGAAGTGTAACTAAGGCCGCCCATAGTAACAAAAGTCTAGGGAATTGTAACTAAGGCCGCCCAAAATAACATCTTCCACACCAAATAAAAAACTGAAACCGCATTGGTTTCAGTTTTTTTGTTTATTTTAAGTTATTATCATGTATTGGATCGTCTTCAACTGTACGGTTCGCACTTGAACTAATAGATTGTCTATGTGTGTATACATTTCGAACGATTGTCTTAAGTACTGCGTAAGTAGGTACGGCTATTAAGATAGCTACGAATCCACCTAAATTACCTGCAGCTAATATTACTGTAATGATTGTAAGTGGGTGAATATTTAATGATTTACCCATAATGTTTGGTGTAATGACGTTACCTTCAAGTTGCTGACAAATTAAAGTGATAATACTTACCCAAACGAGCATCATAGGATCTTGTATGAGCGCGATTGTTGCTGCTGGTATAAATGCTAACCATGGTCCTAAGAATGGAATCATATTGGTAATCAATGCTAATAATGCTAAAAGTAATGCATAATCTAATCCTACAAAAGTATAACCAAGGTACAATAAGACGCCTAATATAACGCTGACTGTAACTTGACCTTGTATATAAGATTGTAAAGTTTGATTAATGTCTTTACTTAAATTCACGACAAACCATTTCGTACGTCCTTTGAAAGGTCTCGCAATAAACGGTATAAATCTTTCGTGATCTTTTAACATATATATTAAGAAGAAAGGCACTAAGATTAATAAGAACATTGTTGAAACAAATGATGAAATATAACTAAATAAGTTGGTTAACATATCTGTTACGATACCGCTTATACTTTCGATTGAATCATTAATCTTTTGTGATATATTATCTGGTAATCGATCTCTTTGTTGTAATGCATAATCAACAACATGCTGAATTTCACGTTGTATATATGGAATGTTCTTAATTAAATTATTAATTTGATTTGTTAATACAGGTGCAATGATAGAGATAAATAATACAACAATTAGTATTAATGCAACGATGATAATCGAAATACTTCCCCATCTTGGTACTTTCCTTTTTTCTAACATCTTCTGAAAAGGTAAACAAATATAGAATAAGAATCCACCTAATAATAATGGTAGTAATATGGATTTTACGATAATGATAATCGGATAAAATATTTCATTGATTTCCATAAATATTTTAATAATTAGAAACGTAAGGAGAATAGCTATTCCTGTACGAAACCATGCTTTATTTAACAATAGAAGTCCTCCTTATCAAACTTTCTCATACTTTTATATTATAAGCGAAATTACAGAATTAACAATGATAAATAAAATAGTTTCTAGAATTCGTGTATTGTTTGAAAGTTTATATTTTTATATATTATTTTAAGTTGTACGGATTAGAATAATTATAAAGTATTTGTGAATATAAGCGTCTGTAAGATTTTACGCTTATTATTTCAAGAAACCTTTTTTAACAATATAGTAAGCGCTTACAATTTATGTTATGTTCATTTCAAAAAAATATTGATTGTGTATTTATACATGGTATAATCATAACAAGGTAATTTCGAAATTTTCTGAACATGAGGTTATCTTAAGGCTTACAACAAAGGGGAGATTAATTATGGAATCTATTGTTAGCTTTGCGAATGAGATTGTATGGAGTAAAGCGTTAGTATATGGTCTTTTACTGACTGGTGTTTTATTTTCATTTATGATGAGGTTTTTCCAAGTCAGGCACTTTAAAGAAATGATTCGGTTAATGTTTCAAGGGGAAAAATCACCAACGGGTATTTCTTCTTTCCAAGCAATCGCAGTATCATTAGCAGGTCGTGTTGGTACAGGTAACATTGTTGGTGTTTCAACAGCAATCTTTATCGGTGGTCCCGGTGCAGTATTCTGGATGTGGGCTACAGCATTTCTAGGTGCGAGTTCGGCATTTATCGAATCAACACTTGGTCAAATTTATAAAAGAGAAATTAATGGTCAATATCGTGGTGGACCAGCATACTACATAGAATCAGGTATAAAAGGTAAAGCTGGTAAAATATATGCAATTATATTTGCACTTGTAACAGTACTATCTGTAGGTTTATTACTTCCAGGTGTACAATCAAATGCCATTGCTTCTTCAATGAAAAATGCATTTGGTTTAAATCCTTGGATTATTGCTATAGTATTAGCTGTATTATTAGCACTTATCATTTTCGGTGGTATTAAAGCAATTGCAAATGTTGCGACAGCCGTTGTACCTTTTATGGCTATTGTTTACATAGGTTTAGCGATTGTTATTATTATATTAAATATTCAAGAAGTTCCAGGTTTAATTGCATTAATTTTCAAATCTGCATTTGGTGTTGAAGCTGCTTTTGGTGGTATTTTCGGTGCGATGATTGAAATTGGTGTTAAACGTGGACTTTATTCAAACGAAGCAGGTCAAGGTACTGGACCACATGCTGCTGCTGCTGCAGAAGTATCACATCCAGCTAAACAAGGACTTGTACAAGCATTCTCAGTTTATGTAGATACTTTATTAGTATGTACAGCTACAGCATTAATGATTTTAATGTCAGGTACATTTAATACAACAGACGGTGGAACAAATAAAGATGGTTCACCACATTTAATTCATGACAATGGTATTTATGTACAAGGCCCAGATGGTAGTAAAGACGTATCAGGTACAGCGATGTATGCTCAAGCAGGTATCGATAAAGCGTTCTCTGGAGATAACTACACGTTTGATCCAGCGTACTCAGGTTTCGGTTCTTACTTTATTGCGTTAGCATTGTTCTTCTTCGCATTTACAACGATACTGGCATATTACTATATCGCAGAGACTAACGTAAGTTATATCATACCGTCCGATAAACAGAAGATATGGATTATATTAGTACGGTTAATCCTCATTGGTGCCACAATATACGGTTGTGTTAAAACAGCTGATGTTGCCTGGGCGATGGGTGATTTAGGTGTAGGTATGATGGCATGGTTAAATATCATTGCAATTTGGATACTCCATAAACCAGCCTTAAGAGCATTACGTGACTTTGAAATTCAGAAAAAACAAAAAGGATCAGGTTACTATGCTATATATAGACCAGAACCTGATGAAGTACCAACAGCTAAATTCTGGCATGAAGATTATCCTAAACGTTTAAAAGAATATAACTTAGATGATAAATAATTAAACAATATCAAACGCTTTCAAATATACGCTCTCTACTGTACAATAATATTATATGTACAGTTGGGAGCGTTCTTTATGGATAAAAAAATAGGTCTTGTTGACCAAATTAAACTCGAAAGTAAATTCTTAAAAAGGGAAGTGACAATCTCAATTTACTTACCTAAAGACTATACAGATCTATATAAACATCATGTGATTATTACATTTGACGGTAGGGACTTTTTCCAATTTGGTCAAATTCATCGCGCATATGAGAAATTAAGAACAAATGATGTGATAGAAAGGGCAATCATTGTCGGTGTTCACTATGAAGATGTAGATAAGAGAAGAACAGAATTTCATCCCGATGGAGAATACCGAAAAGAAACGTCACAATTTGTGGTGAAAGAGCTATGTCCTTATATTGATAAAACATTCTCAACTTTGAAAGTAGGTAATGCAAGAATGTTACTAGGCGATAGTCTAGCAGCAAGTATTGCTTTAATGACATGTTTAGAATACCCGCATCATTTTAGTCAAGCAGGTCTGTTCAGTCCACTGATCAACGATACTGTAATAGAAGCATTTAACAAGTGCTCATCTAAACATCTATTAACAATCAAACATTATATAGGTAAAGAAGAAGATTCTTTCAAACTTATAAGTGGAGATATGGCAGACTTTTTAACACCTAATCGTGCATTCAGTGAACGCGTTAAGCAAGAAGATTTAACATATGAATACACTGAATTAGATGGTGGACATACATGGAAAACATGGAAGCCTGAATTACCAAATATGTTAAGTTACTTTTTAAGTCATCAAAATCAAAAAAATTTGATATAATAATAATGTAGAAAAACAAAGGAGGAAGTATCATTATGAAATTAGGCATCGTACTTATTCCGTCTAAACCATTCCAAGAACAAGTGAATGCTTATCGTAAAAGATATGACAAACACTATGCGTTAATTGCACCACATATTACAATTAAAGAGAAATTTGAAATTGAAGATAGTAAACTAAATGAAGTGAAATCACAATTAGAGGCAACAGCTAAAGCATTTGAACCATTAAATATCCAAGTGTCTAAAGCATCTAGCTTTGCACCTACTAAAAATGTTATTTATTTTAAAGTGACTAAAACGGATGAATTAGAATCTTTATTTAGTAAATTTAATAATGAAGCATTCTATGGTGAGAGTACACATCCATTCGTACCACACTTTACAATTGCACAAGGCCTTTCAAGCCAAGAATTTGAAGATATTTATGGCCAAGTAAGAATGGCTGGTATAGATCATTCAGAAACAATTGATACAATTAAACTTATGAAGCAAAATGAAGACGAAACATGGTCTGAAGAAGCTTCATATACATTAGGATAAATTGAAATTTATCTCATATAAATAAGGAAGGGAGCGGGACAGAAATCTAATTTGTATAAAAAGATTTCGTAGTCCCGCCCCGGCAAGGCTGACTAGAGTTGAAAAAAGCTTGATTCAAGCGCATTTTCAATTCAGTCAGCTACTGCCAAGATGCTAAAAGAGACTGAGACATTATATTATGTCCTAGTCTCTTCCTTTTATTTTATGCTGATTTTCTTTTTCTATAATTAATGATAAAGAATGTGCCATAGAATAATGCTAAGAATAAGAACATAATACTTGAAGCATAAATTGTATAATACACGTCTCTAAATACTTCAGATATTAAGCCTCCTAATACTGGGCCAATCATTGTTCCAAATCCTTGAACACTATTGAATACACCCCATGTTTCTTCTTGTACTTTGTTATGAATTTGACCTGCCATAAATGTATTCCACGCTGGTAAGAGTAATCCATAAATCGTACCAATGAGTAAAGCAATCAATAGAACGATAAATAATTGTGTTAAGACCGTTAAGCCAAATATAAATGAACTATATGCTAAAAATCCTACAAAAATGACAAGATGTGTAAATGCTTTAGAATGTTTATCCATCAATTTAGAAAAGAATAACATCGAAATGGTACATCCAATACCGCCGACAATAAGTAAAAGTGTATATTCTAATGTCGTAACACCCATATGCTTTGTTGCGTATGTTGGCAATATAGGGACCAACATGCCTATTGCAGAACCTTGTAAAAAGATACCTGGAAATAGCAATAAATGTCTTCTTGTCACTTGTACGATTTCGCGTAGTTGTTTTTTGACAGATTTACTTTCATAATTTGTTAATTGTACTTTAACGAAATAGAATAATATCCATGCAATGAGTACACAAAGCGCCATCATAAATGTAAATCGAGTAGGATGTAGTTTAAATAGTAAGTTCATAAAAATCATACCTGATAATAAACCAACTAACCAGCTGAAATAAACATATCCCATTTGTTTACCTCTAGATGCTTCGTCAACACTAGATAACATAATGACCCAAATTGGACTGACCGCGATACCTAATAATATGGCACTTAAAATAAACACGATAGGTGACGGTATAAAAATAATGAGTGCTAAACTTGAAAAAGCTAATATAAATCCACACGTTAATATAACAGTTGGACCAAATCGTTTTAGAAGAAAACCTATTACGAAATTGGTTAATGCATCACTGATGAAATGTAAAGAAATCGCTAAAGAAGTAATACCAACAGTCACTTTAGTAGTGGTTGTTGGTAAAATTGGTAAATAACTTAAAATGTACATTCCTCTCGCAAATTCCATCATAAATAATATGATGAGCATTAACCGAAAATCTTTTTTGTGAAATGTTTTATCTGATGAAGTATTTGGCATACATAGGAACCTTTCCATAAACTTCATTATAAGAAAGTGAATCACTTAATAATGAAAGTAAGTCTTTGCAAATATTTTCTGTTGATTTTTCAATATAGTTTTCTTCAAGTAATTGTGTCATTTCTTTTAGTCTTGATGGTTGGTTCATAAGTGAAATAACAAGTTTAGTCGCTTCTTCTGGTGTGTGTGCTATTTTACCGTATCCTTTTTGTGAGAAATACTCAGCGTTTTCTAACTCTTGTCCAGGTGCTGGATTTAAGAATATCAATGGTAGATGTCTTGAGAATGCTTCAGAAATAGTGATACCACCTGGTTTAGTAATCATAAGTTGGCTTGATGCCATCCATTCATTCATATGTTTCGTATAACCGAGTATCAACACATTATCATTATCTTTAAAATGATGTCTAAGTTCATTTTTCAAGCTTTTACTGTTACCACAAATCATGACAACTTGAGCATCTTTAGCGTACATATCTATTTTACTAATCATCGTTGAGAAACCTGTTGATACACCGAAAGCACCAGCAGACATTAAAATAACTTTCTTGTCTGGATCTAATTTATGTTTCGTTAACCAATGATATCGGTCGATTGGTTGCTCAAATTGTTTCGAAATAGGTATGCCTGTTACTTTGATTGCATCGCTTTCTACACCGATAGATTCAATTTCTTTTTTCAAATCTTTCGTAGCAACATAGTATCTATTTGAGTGTGGTGTTACCCAGTTCTTGTGTAAACGATAGTCCGTCATAACTGTAGCGATAGGTATATTTAAATTGAATTGTTCCGTTAAAACTGATACGACCGGTGTCGGAAAAGTTAACAAAATCAAATCAGGCTTTTCTTTTATAAGTAAATTCAATAATTTATTTAATCCATAGTATTTATAGAAACATTTATCAATTTGTTCAGGTCTACTATAGTAGAAGAACTTATACATATTTCTGAAATACTTAAAGCTGTTTATATACCATTGTTTCGCAATTGAAGTCATAATAGGGTGTGCTTCCAAAAATAAATCATGCTCAATAACAGTTAAATGATTTAAATTCATTTCACCAAATTGTTTCACAATACTATTCGTAACTTGTAAATGACCATTACCGAAAGAACCTGTAATAATCAATAATTTTTTGTTTTGAGAAACCATTAGCCACACTCCGTATTTGTATTTAATTTCTATGATAGTTTAACGCATTTTCGCTATTTTGTGAAAAGATATTGCATATAATTACAAAATTAATATAAAAACTTTATACTATATCAATGTTTTAGTTGGAGATATTTAACAAATTATACGTCATTATGCATGAGATATAGTTAAACTTTTCTGTATCGATTCATACCAATCATATTTAATAATAACAGTAATAAGAATATACCTATGAGTATGATCCAATTTATATAAATATCTGATAAGTGATAGCCTCTTAACATAACATTTTGTATTGTATCACCTGCATAGTATAGTGGCATGATATGTGCGATATATACGAGTACTTTATGCATGCTTTCCACTGGTATGATGCCTGCAAAAAAGACTTGAGGAATCACAACTAAAGGAATAAATTGAATCATTTGAAATTCTGATGATGCGAATGTCGATAACAATAAACCAAGTGTAAGTGCTATAAATGACACGAGTACATTCGTAATAAATACTAATAATATGTTGCCTTCTGTAACCATTTGTAATACATAAATAGCATATAAAACAATCAAAGTTGTTTGTATGATGGCAAATGTACCATAACCAACTATATAACCTAAAATTATTTCATGTTTATTAATAGGTGATGATAAAGTTCTTTCTAAAGTTCCAGATGTTCTTTCTTTGAGTAATGAAATACCTGAAATTAAGAATGTAAAGAAGAATACGAAAAATGCGATTAAAATAGGACTTATTGTATCAAAATAATTTGTATCTTTATCACCATGTAAATAATGCTCTTTGGCATCTAGTTTAGTTATATGATTTGGGTATTTAGCCGAAACTTGAAACTTTTCGGCTGCTGGCAGTTGTTGAGTTATTGACTGAATGATTTTCCCTTGTTGATTAACGACAGATGTCAACTGCTTTGTACTTTGCATGATGACTAATTTATTGATGGTTAACTTTAATTGACTCGTTTTGCTTGGGTCAGTATTTTCGTAAGTTACATCTAGTTTGTTATCGTTTAATGATAGAAAACCATCTAAATGATCCTCTTTAAATTTATGTTTTAAATCTTGTTGATTTGAATACTTTTGAATGTTAATATCTTGTTTTTTGAGGCTTGAAATGATTTGATCGTTTACTTGATATGTACCCACTTTTAGATCAGTTGACTCATCTGAATAATTAAATAAAAAATAAATCAACGTCATGATTAATAACGGTGCAACGAGTAAGAGCATAAGGGTACGTTTATCTCTAATAACTTGTTTTAAAATACGCGTGGCAATATTAATCATGTGCACCATCTCCTAACGCTAAAAAGACATCTTCAATCGTTTTTACATTATATGATGATTTAATTTCATTTGGCGTACCATAAGAAATAATTTGGCCTTCTCTCATTAGTAATAAACGATCGCATTTATCTGCTTCATCTAATACATGTGTTGTGATCAGAATGGTCTTGCCTTCATCTCTAAATTGAAACAAATCATTCCATATCGATTTTCTTAATCTAGGATCGATGCCAACTGTTGGCTCATCTAAAATCAATATGTCTGGATTTTGGATCATACTAATTGCAAGAGATAATCTGCGTTTCATACCTCCAGAAAATGCCTTAACTTTTTTATGTTTTTCATGTGATAAGTTGACAATTTCCAGCGTGCGTTCTATTTGTTCGTTGATGTCCAATTTAAGTGCTTTATGAATATATAATTTCGCAAAGAATTTTAAATTTTCAACAGCGGTTAAATCATCAAACAATGCATCACTTTGAGACATATAACCAATAGACCTTAAAATTTCTCTATTAGGTATACGATTGCCGTTGATCGAGATTGTACCGGAATCCATAGTTGTCATGCCTAAAATACATTTAATCAAAGTCGTCTTGCCAGCACCTGATGGGCCAATTAAACCAGTTATTAAACCAGGTTCAAATTGAGTTGTTACATCTTTTAAAATAACTGCTTTTCCATAAGATTTTGTAATGGATTGAATATCAATCATAAAAGCACCCCTTTATTTAAAAGTAAACGCTCACTCATTTTATAATTGTTTATAGTTATAGTCTAAGCTATAAAATCAACTTAAGAAAGTGTATAATAGACCTATTGAAAATAAAGGAGCAATAACGATGAATGTTAAAACGTTATTAAATAAAATAAAAATTAAACAAACTTACGGTCAAATTGACCAAGAAGTTCATGATATTACGACAGATTCAAGAAATGCTCAAGAAGGCTCTATATTTGTGGCATCAAAAGGTTATACAGTAGATAGTCATAAATTTATACCGAATGTAATAGAGCAAGGATGTAGCGTCATTGTGAGTGACCGTTACGTAGAATTAAATGATGACGTATTATTAATTGTGGTTAAGGATACATTGAAAGTGGCAAGTATCTTTAGTCATGTATTATTTGATTTTCCTAGTCAAAAATTAACGACAATTGGTGTAACTGGCACAAATGGTAAGACGACAATTGCGACAATGATTCATCATTTAACGAGAGGGTTAGGAAAAAATAGTGCTTATTTAGGAACGAACGGTTTTCAAATTAATGAAACAGTTACAAAAGGTGTTAATACGACTCCAGAAACCGTTACTTTAACGAAACATATCGTTGAAGCGGTTGATAAAGAATGTGAGAGTATGACATTTGAAGTTTCAAGTCACGGATTAGTTATCGGCAGACTTCGTGGTTTAGAATTTGATATCGCTATTTTTTCAAATTTAACACAAGATCATTTAGATTTTCATGGTACGATGGAAGCTTACGGACATGCAAAGTCATTATTATTTAGTCAATTAGGTCAAGACTACAGAAAAGACAAATATGTCATATTGAATGCAGATGATCCATATATAAAAGAATTAATACCTGTAACACCATTCGAAATATTTACATATGGTATAGATAACGAAGCAGACTTTATGGCTAAAGATATAGAAGAATCTATCAGCGGTGTTCGTTTTACACTTGAAACACCATTTGGTTCTTACAAAGTACAATCACCTTATTTAGGTAAATTTAATGTCCTTAATTTATTAGCGAGCATTATAAGTTTGTGGGCACAAGGTTATGACTTAAACGACATAACTGAAGCTGTTGAAAATATGCCTGCAGTTGAAGGACGTTTAGAAGTATTAGATAGAAACTTACCAATAGATTTAATTATTGATTATGCACATACGCCAGACGGAATGGATAAATTAATAGATGCAGTAAAACCATTTGTAAAACAAAAATTAATATTCTTAGTAGGTATGGCCGGAGAAAGAGACTTAACAAAAACACCAGAAATGGGTAAAATAAGTTGTCGAGCAGATTATGTGATATTCACACCAGATAATCCTGCAAATGATGATCCGAAAATGTTAACAGCAGAATTAGCTAAAGGAGCGACACATAATAATTATGTAGAATTTGAAGATAGAGCAGAAGGCATTAAACATGCAATAGAAATTTCTGAGCCAGGTGATACAGTTGTACTTGCATCTAAAGGGAGAGAACCATATCAAATCATGCCTGGACATATCAAAGTGCCTCATAGAGATGATTTAATCGGTTTAGAGGCAGCATATGAAAAGTATGGAGGAAAGCCAAGTGAAGATTAGAGAAAGTCATTCGCAAAACTTAAATTGTAAAGTTTATATATATGAAAATAAAAAAGAAGAATATTTTGTGATTTCAATTCCGGATTTATTTTGGTCTATTGAAGTAGATTACGATTTATACGGAGAATCTTTAATTGAGCATTTGTACTTGCATTTGTTTAATGTGCTTGATGAAGATGAAGCAAATGAATTAGCAAATAGAATTAGCCAATGGACATCCGAATTATAAGGAGAAATGAATTGTGACGATTAAACAAGAAGTAGAAAGTAGAAAGACATTTGCGATTATATCCCACCCAGATGCTGGTAAAACAACATTAACGGAAAAATTATTACTTTTTGGTGGTGCGATTAGACAAGCAGGTACCGTTAAAGGTAAAAAGACAGGGAAGTTTGCGACAAGTGACTGGATGAAAGTGGAACAAGAACGTGGTATATCTGTTACAAGTTCAGTTATGCAATTTGATTATGATCATTACAATATTAATATATTAGATACACCAGGACACGAAGACTTTTCAGAAGATACGTATAGAACATTAATGGCTGTAGACAGTGCCGTAATGGTAATTGACTGTGCGAAAGGTATCGAACCACAAACATTGAAATTGTTTAAAGTATGTAAAATGAGAGGTATTCCTATTTTTACATTTATCAACAAATTAGACAGAATGGGTAAAGAACCTTTTGAACTTTTAGAAGAAATTGAGAAAACATTAGAAATAGAAACTTATCCTATGAACTGGCCAATTGGAATGGGACAAAATTTCTTCGGAATTATTGATAGATCCGATAAAACAATTGAACCATTCAGAGATGAAGAGAATATTTTACATTTAAATGATGACTATGAATTAGAAGAAGATCATCCAATCAAAAATGATTCACAATTTGCTCAAGCAATTGATGAGTTAATGCTTGTTGATGAAGTAGGTGAGCAATTTGATGAAGAATTATTGTTAGCTGGAGAGTTAACACCAGTATTCTTCGGTTCAGCATTAGCGAATTTCGGTGTACAAAACTTCCTTAATGCGTATGTTGATTATGCACCAATGCCAAGTGGACGCAAGACTGAAGAAGGTGATGTTGTAGATCCGTTCGATCCAGACTTCTCAGGATTTATCTTTAAGATACAAGCAAATATGGATCCAAGACATAGAGATAGAATCGCATTTATGAGAGTTGTGAGTGGTGCATTCGAAAGAGGTATGGATGTGACACTTCAACGTAATAAGAAAAAACAAAAAATTACGCGTTCAACTTCATTTATGGCTGATGATACACAAACTGTAAACCATGCAGTTAGTGGTGATATTATTGGGTTATATGACACTGGAAATTATCAAATAGGTGACACACTTGTAGGTGGAAATCAGAAATTCCATTTTGAATCATTACCACAATTTACGCCTGAAATATTTATGAAAGTTAGCGCTAAAAATGTTATGAAACAAAAGCATTTCCATAAAGGGATTGAACAATTAGTTCAAGAAGGTGCGATTCAACTTTATAAAACGTTGCACACGAATCAAATCATATTAGGTGCAGTTGGACAATTACAATTTGAAGTATTCGAGCATCGTATGAAAAATGAATATAATGTTGATGTTGTTATGGAACAAGTCGGTAAGAAAATAGCAAGATGGATTGAAAATGAAAAAGATATTACAGACAATATGAATTCAAGTCGATCTATTTTAGTTAAAGACCGCTTTGATCAATATGTATTCTTATTTGAAAATGAATTTGCAACAAGATGGTTTGAAGATAAATTCCCAGAAATTAAATTATTTAGTTTGTTATAATGAACAAAACATTGTATAATAACTAAGTAAAACTAAATAGACCTACGACTTTGTCGAAGGGGAGTAACTTTAGAACTTAAAAATTCTAGCATATTATCGTCATTACGAAGCGCAAGTTTCCGGTAATATGGACATCATATAAATGTTAAGTGAGACCTTTGCCTTTTATTAGGCATGGTCTCTTTTGTTTTTTATAAAAAAGAATGGAGTGTGAATAGATGGATCCGAGTTTGTTAATTAGTTACGGCTGGGTATTGATTGTTTTAATTTTTCTTGAAGGATTATTAGCAGCTGATAATGCAGTTGTTATGGCCGTGATGGTCAAACATTTACCAGAAGATTTAAGGAAAAAAGCATTATTCTATGGATTATTAGGTGCATTTGTATTTCGTTTCTTATCATTATTCTTAATTAGTTTCTTAGCTAACTTCTGGCCAATTCAAGCAGCAGGGGCATTGTACTTAATTTATATGTCCATTAAGAATTTGATAGACTTTAGAAAACATAAAGGTGAAGAGCTCAAGACACCAGATGACGTAGAAGCTCAAGATGATTTCCCTGAATCAGAATTTCCTTCAGATGGACATGGTCATCATAAATTGAAAAAGAATTTCTGGTTGACTGTATTAAAAGTAGAATTTGCAGATATCGCATTTGCGATTGATTCAATGTTAGCAGCATTTGCTATCGCAGTGACATTACCAGCAATGGGTATACACTTTGGTGGAATGGACGCTGGTCAATTCGGTGTTATGTTTGTCGGTGGTATGATTGGTGTTATTATTATGCGATTTGCAGCAACATACTTTGTAGAATTATTAAATAAATATCCAAACTTAGAAGCAGCAGCATTTGGTATTGTAGGTTGGGTAGGTATTAAACTGTTTGTTATCGTATTGGCACATGATGAAATTGGTGTATTACCACATGATTTCCCTCATGGCATACTATGGCAATCTATATTCTGGTCAGTATTATTATTACTCGTTATTATTGGCTGGATCACTTCAGTACGTAATAATAAAAAGACAACAAATTAATATTATAAATACAAAACATCCACAAAGTTTATTGTTGACTTTGTGGGTGTTTTTTTATCTTTTTTTAATTGAATAATCCATATTGAATGAATTCGTAAATATATGTAAAAATAGGTGTATAATATTGAGAATTACAATGGTTTTATGTTAATAAATTTAGTATTATATGGCATAATAGATACATTAAGTGTTTAGATTGAGGAGGGCAATAAATGTCACGAAAAAAGCATGTCATTCCTAGAAATGAATATAAGAGACAGCGACGTGAATTTTTTCATAACGAAGAACGTGAAAAAAGAATCGAACAAGAGAAAAAAGAATATGAAATAAAAAAAGCTAATGAACGAGAACTTCAAAAGAAAAACGAATTACGTGTTAAGGAAAATATGCAAAAAGCACGTATTGAAAAATTAACGAAAGAAGAAATTAAAAAGCAAGAAGAAGAATCAAAATCACATCCAACAATTGATTTAGACGATGACCGACTTGCTGAAACACATCAAGAACATAGTGAACAAGATGATGTATTACATAACGATGAAATTCAAACAAACAAAAAAGATAGCATAATAAACTCAGAGGAAGAACCTGAAGAGATTAAATATGAAAAAGTAAGTGAACAAAAACAGGCAGAAACAGATAAAGCCTTTTCTAAAGACAATGACTTTGAAACAAATAAGCAGCTCGGTGCAAGACATGATGAAAAAGTAGAACAAAAATCTCAAAATAAAAATAGTTTTCTTAATACATTTTTAACTAAAATAGAAAAGCATTGGCCAATCATTGCGATTATTTTAGCAATCATATTAATATTTATTTTAGTATGGAGTATATTCCAAAATGTAAATCCTCCTAACGAAAGTAGAAAATCGATTGAAGAAAAACAATCTCAAAAAGGATTCCAAAAGCCTATTACGAATGTTATGGAAGCTGTAGAGAAATCTAAAAACTCAGTAGTAGGTGTATCTCATGAAGATTCAGATGTATCTAGTAAGAAAGAATCTTCAGCGAAGGAAAAAGAAGAAAATAGCGGCGTCGGTTCAGGCGTCGTTTACAAAGTTGAAAATAAAAAAGCATACATAGTAACAAATGCACATGTTGTATCAAGTGATAAAAAACCAATTATTACAGCAGCAAATGGTAAAAAGTATGATGGTAAAGTATTAGGATCAGATCAATGGTCTGATATTGCAGTCTTAACGATTCCAATCGAAAAAACTGAAGATTTTAAACCTATTAAATTTGAGGACTCAGACAATTTAATTTTAGGTGAAACAGCTATTGTAATAGGTAGTCCGTTAGGCGCTGAATTCCAAAATAGTATTTCTACAGGTGTAGTTTCTGGACTAGATAGAAAAGTTCCTGTTGATTTTAATGGCGATGACGAGTATGATTGGGAAATTAAAGCTATTCAAACAGATGCTGCAGTCAACCCTGGTAACTCAGGTGGTCCTGTATTAGACTCACAAGGTAATTTAATCGGTATTGTATCATTGAAAATCGATATGCCTAATGTAGAAGGTATGGCTTTTGCAATTCCATCAAATGACGCTACTGATTACATTAATAAATTAGAGAAAAATGGTAAAATTGAACGTCCAGAATTAGGTATTATGGCTCAAAACTATTCTAAAATGAGTGATAGCGAAAAGTCTCAAATATCTTTACCTGATAAATACAAATCAGGAATGGCAATTACTGGTGTTACTAAAGACGGTAATGCTGACAAGGCAGGCGTTAAATTTAATGATGTAATCGTCGGTATTAACGATACAAAAATTGAAAATAATCTTGAATTTAGAAAAGAATTATATAATAATCATAAAAAAGGCGACAGTGTAAACTTGAAGCTTATTCGAGATGGAAAAGAAATTACGAAAAAATTAACATTGAAATAAAATAGAGGTGACAATTTGTGTCCATTATAAAATACTTTTTTCAAAAAATGACTCCACAACAAGGTATTGTATTATATTATTTGGGCGCAATTATTGTCGCCTTTTTATTATTAAATTTACCTTATGTTGTTAAACCTGGTGTTAAAATTGCACCAGTCGATACATTATTTGTTGCTGTATCTGGTGTCAGTGTAACGGGGTTAACGCCTGTTACAATTGAAGATACGTTTACCATATTTGGACAAGCTATCATCCTGATTATACTTAATATTGGTGGCATAGGTGTAATGGCTATTGGTACATTACTTTGGGTTATTTTAGGTAAACATATCGGTTTACGTGAACGCCAATTAATTATGTTAGATAGTAATTCAAACGCTATGAATGGTGTTGTGAAGTTAATATTAGATATTGTGAGAACAATTTTAATGATTGAAGTTATTGGTGCGATATTGTTATCATTTTACTTCTATAAAGATATTGGATCGGTGAAAGAAGCAATCCATCATGGTATATTTGCATCTATTTCAGCAACTACTAACGGTGGGCTAGATATTACAGGTGAATCATTAGCACCATATGCGAATGATTATTTCGTTCAAACAATCATTATGTTACTTATTATGTTAGGTGCAATCGGCTTCCCTGTATTAATTGAAGTCAAAACATACATGAAAAATACAATTCCAAACTTTAGATTCTCGCTATTCACTAAAATTGCAAGTGCGACATATTTATTTTTATTTTTATTAGGAACAATCGTGATTTATTTATTTGAGTTTTCAAATTCATTTAAAGATGTTTCGTGGCATAAAGCTTTATTCTATGCAATGTTCCAATCATCATCTACAAGAAGTGCTGGACTTTCAACTATAGATTTAAGTCATTTTACTGAAGCGACCAACTTCTTCTTAGGTGGATTAATGTTTATAGGATCTTCACCTAGTTCAGTAGGTGGTGGTATAAGAACAACAACATTTACAATACTTGTCTTATACTTAGTGAACTTTAGTAATGGTCGAACAACTATTAAAGCTTTCAATAGAGAAATACATCCAATTGATATACAAAGATCATTTGCAGTTATTTCACTTGCATTAGCGATTACGTTTGTAGGTGTGTTATCTGTTGTTCGATTTGAAGATGGTAAACATGATTTGTTATCTATATTCTTTGAAACGATGTCAGCGTTCGGGACATGTGGATTATCAATGGGGATTACAGATGGCTTACAATTAGGATCTAAAATCGTCATCATGATGTTGATGTTTATAGGTCGGGTAGGTCTATTATGTTTCGTCGTCATGTTAGGTGGAAAATCAACACCTGATAAATTCCATTATCCTAAAGAACGTATACAAATAGGCTAAATATAAAAAGCAAGCGGCTGGGCCGCTTGCTTTTTCTTATGGCTTAATAGTTGGTATGGTGATTATAAACGTAGTACCTTTAGTCATATTTGTAAATACGCTAATTTCGCCTTCCCAATCTTCAATGAGTTTCTTACTTAAATATAAACCGAGTCCACTACCAGATTCTTTCGTTGTAAAGAAAGGATCGAATATCTTTTGTTGTGTCTCTTTAGACATACCGACACCGTTATCTTTAAATATAATCGTTGCTTGGTTTGCATGTGTATGTTGTAATTGAATTTCAATTTCTGGTTGTTCAACATCTACTAAAGCATCTTTAGCATTTTGAATAAGATTGATGAGAATTTGTTTTAATTGATCTTCTGAAATAAATGCAAAGATAGGGGTATCTGGCAATGTTAAAGCAATTTTAATGTTATGTTGTTCTAGTTCATATTTCAAAAACTGTGAAACTTCTTTAATAGATTGATTAATGTCGACATTCGAATAGGCAAGATTAGTTGGCTTTCCTAAAAATAAAAATTGAGTAACGATATTGTTAATTCTATCTAGTTCTTCTGAAATGATATTAAAGTGATGATCTTGTTTATCTTTATCATATTTCATTCTCGTTAGTTCAATAAATCCATTAATGCTTGTAAGTGGATTTTTAATTTCGTGTGCTGTATTAGCAGCGAGTGTACCAATTAATCTAAGCTTTTCATTATTAGCTTGTTCGATTACTTTTTCATGTTCTAATCGTTCGGATCTATTTTTAAATATAAGTGTCACAATAGATAATAATAAAAATACCACTAAAAATATTAAAAGAATCGGTAAAATAATACGCGTTATAAAATTATACTGTCCGCTAATTGTTAATGAAATAGGTAATTGATCATACATATAATTTATAGATTTAGAATGTTTATATTCTTTTCCAACTTGATAGATTTCAGTTCCATCGATACCATTGACTTGAATATGATATCGTTGAGAAATTAAATTAACTTCATTTTTAAAAGAAGACATATTTATTTCTGATGCGACAATGTAGTCTTTGTTTTGAACTTTTAAATGATTCGTTAATAACAATGTATTGGCATTTTTTAATGAAATATTTTCACTACTTAAACTTGAATTAGCTGTAAAAGGAAAATGAAACTTATATTTGTTAAAATCTTTAAGAGAGGTATAATCAGCCCCTTTTGAGTCATAGACGATTTCTTTCTTGTCATTCAAAATATAAATATGATCAATCCATGTATATCTAATGTGATTATCTTCTAAAAATTGATTAATAAATTTTTCATTACGGCTGTTAGATAAAATAGTCGTTAAAGATTCAGAGATGCTATTTGATTCGTTTATAAATGTATTAATTTTTAAGTTTACAATTTCTTTTGTCGTTTCTAATCTTTGATTCACTCTATTTGTATAATTTTTATTTATAATAAAACCGATAGTTAATGAAATGACTAAAGCGATAGCAAAATTAATGATGATTAATTTATTAAATGATTTCATTATTGCCTCCAAGTTTATTGTTTACTAATAGAGTATATTATGATTAACAATTATTGCCAATACATATTAAATAAATTTTCTATCCAAATGGTCGTAAACTGCCCTAACAGTATTTAAAAATGGTAAAATAAATAAAAAAAGGTGGGGATAGCATTGAATACGAATGAAACCATAACAATTGATTTATTAGCTACTTCTGACTTACATGGACAAATAGGAAAAAGTGGTATTAGTGGTAACATTCTAAAGATGGCCACTTACGTTAAACATAAACGCAAGACCAATCACCATGTCTTATTGTTAGATAATGGTGGTATGTTGTCGGGTTCAATGTTTGCTTTTTATTATGCTCAAATTGCCCCATATAAGAGAAATCCAATGATTAAAGTGATGAATGAAATGCAATTTGATGCAAGTGGCGTGAGCCCTGACGAATTCAACTTTGGCTTAGACTTTTTAAATAAATCTATTGCTTTAAGCAGATTTCCTTGGTTAGCAGCAAATATTGAACATAGTAAGACTCGTGAACCATATTTTACAACACCTTATACAATTAAATATGTAGAAGGTATAAAAATAGGCATCATAGGATTTACATCAAGTGGCCTTATGGAAAATAAAAACGTTGAGTTTGAAGACGAAGTGCTTGTTGGTGAGTCTATGACCACAGCTAAAAAATGGGTGAGATATTTACATGAAAAAGAAAGCCCTGACTTCTTAATTATGTTATACCATGGTGGCTTAAACACATATACAGATAAAAATAATTATAGATCATATTACAGTAATAACGCTGAAAGTATGACGAAAAGTACGGAAGGCGTTAATGTCATTATTACAGGTCATCAAGAACATATCGTCGATCTTAAAGTCGAAGAAACACAGTTTATACAACCAGGTAAAGATGCTACGAATATTGTAGATATGTCTATTCAATTTAAGAAAAGAGCAAACTCAGTAGAAATTATCGATACGTCTATTAAGCACGTAGAAATTTCAAGTTATCCTGAAGATAGAGATTTATTGGAACTAACGTATTTCGACCAAAAAGCTGTCCAACATTGGTCTGAACAGAGCGTTGTTGACGTACCTGTTGTATTAGATTATAAACATTTAACAGACTTATTTATTAAACCGCATAAGTTCATGGAATGTATTCAACAAAGTATGGCAAGAGCATTTAAAGCGTCTGATTTTGTTTGTGCACAAATTGGAAATCCGACAGGAAACGGTTTACGTGGCGAGTTACAAGTTAAAGATGTTTATCAATCATATGTACATACTGATAAACCTGTCAAAATTAATTTATCTGGTGCTGAAATAAAGCGCATTATAGAAAGAACTGCTACAGCACTGTATAAAGAAGGGGACACGGTTCAATATAATGACCATATTTTAGAACCGACACTTATGACTGTATGGAAAGGTTTTGAATATACGATTGATTTGAGTAAACCTGTAGGTAGTAGAGTTAACTTAAATAATATTGATTTAGAAGCTTCTTATTCAGTTATTATGACGGACTATTTATTTAGACACGTTAATAAGATCATTTCTGAATCAACGTATGAGAGAGCGAAGAAGACCGTCATCGAATATATGATTGAAGAACTAACAGAATCAAAAGGTAAATATAATTTAGAACATCATTTTGAAGTATTATAATATAAAAATACCCCTAAAAAGTTAGCATAATTGCTAAAATTTTGGGGGTTGTTTTTATTAAAAGTATTAGCTGAAAATGATAACGAGTATGATGATTGCTGCAATTTGAGCTACATAAGATGTTACGATTCTTTTCGTATAGAAATACAATGTAGATAATATGAGTTGTGCTAAAAATATAAACATAAATATAGCTAAATTATCTAAATATAAAAATAGTGAACTAGATGCAAGGGCACTCACAACGATTGCAATAATAGGTTGTGAAAATTTCAGTTGCAACTGATTTTGTAAAATTGTTCTAATATATAACTCATGACAAGGTATAGCAATAACAATTGTTACAAGCATTTGCCACTTATAAAATACGCCAGCATGCATTAATTCTTTTAATAAGGATGCATATGACAAGCCATTATAAATTTGTGATAATAATAGCTGAAGTAGAACTAATATAATGGCACCAATGAGACCATATCCAATTGATTGAAGTAATCGCTTAGATTTGATGTCACGTTGATAAAAGACATAGCTAATGCCCGCAATCAGCATAATACCAGTATATAAGTACCAGAATACTTCTTTTTCACCTTGCATAATGAATAAAATAATGTGAAAAATAATGAAACTAGATATGAACCATATTAACTGAGGATTAATTTGTCTCTTCACTATTATCCCTCTTCAGAAATTATTGTATAACGCTTATGATTCACTACAGTTTTTTCAGGTAACTCTAAACTTTCAAAGTTATCCATAATTGTGATATCTACGATAACTGAGTTTTCATTAATTTTTTCAACTCTACCTCTTAATCCATCTTGAAACTCTATGATATTTCCAACTTCTGCGATTGTCATCTTATTCCTCCTAAATAATACTATGAAACATTATACTAAATAATACCCAGTTTATAAAGTATTAACAAATATACTCTATTTTAACATAAACATATCATACATATGATTAATCAAACATATGGTACTATATACTTGAGGCTATTTGGGGAGAAAAGAAGGAGGAAATATAATGAAATTTGTAAGTAATAATGGTATTAACGATCCGATGATTAATTTAGCTATGGAGGAATATGTCTTAACTTCTCTTCCTAAAGATGATAGTTATTTCCTTTTCTATATTAATCAACCATCCATTATTGTAGGGAAAAATCAAAATACAATCGAAGAAGTTAACCAAGAGTATGTTGAGAAAAACAACATCAAAGTTGTAAGAAGAATTTCTGGTGGTGGAGCTGTATATCACGATTTAGGTAATTTAAACTTTAGTTTTGTTACAAAAGATGACGAAGACAGTTTCCATAACTTTGCGAAATTTACACAACCAATTGTTGATGCTTTAAATGAAATGGGCGTTAAAGCAGAATTATCTGGTAGAAATGATATACAAGTCGGGGAAAGAAAAATATCAGGTAATGCAATGGTTAAACAAAAAGATCGCATGTTCTCACATGGAACATTGATGTTAAATAGTGAAATCGAAGAGGTTGTAAATGCACTTCGCGTTAACGAAGCAAAAATAAAATCTAAGGGTATTAAATCTATAAGATCACGTGTCGCAAACATACAAGAGTTCTTAGAAGAGCCAATGGATATTGAAACATTTAAACAACGTATACTTACCTCTATCTTCAAACAACAAGGTAGTGAAGATGTTGAAGAGTACCATTTAACAGATGAAGATTGGGATAACATTAATGAACTAAGTAAAAATAAATACCAAAAATGGGAATGGAATTACGGTAAGAATCCTAAATACAACTTTGAAAGAAGTCATAAATTTGATAGAGGACTTGTCCAAATTAAATTAGATGTTAAAAAAGGTAAAATAGAACACGCAGCAATATTCGGTGATTTCTTTGGTGTCGGCGATGTAAAAGATATTGAAGAAGCATTAATAGGTGTTCAACATCAAAAATCATCCATTCAAGAAGCATTAAAAGATATTGATGTTTATCACTATTTTGGAGATATCGCTAAAGAAGAAATTATTAATTTAATGCTATAAACAAATAAAAGAGACTATTTTTGAATGTTTTCAAAAGTAGTCTCTTATTATGTGTTAAATTTTAAATGACAACTCACGATTGTAAATCCTCCAACTGAATTAATTCTTCACTGTATTGTTCAAATAAAGTATTATTACGATTCGCAAGTGCTTCATCAATTAAAACCATTAATTCTCTTTTACGATTTTCACGTAAAGCAGAGTCAATCACAAGCTCAACTGATAAATCATTTAAGTTATTAACAAAAGTTTCTAAACTCTGGTGCTTAACTTGAGAATATTGTTTCATTTTAAACAACCCCTTGACTTTATTTGTTAAAATTATAGCGTATTTATTTTCTAAATGCAATGAATATTCAGAAATTTTAAAAAGTAAATTTATAATTCGAAATCAGTGATAAACTTACTCTATAAATTCATTATATGTTACTATAATCTAATTTCAAATTATTTTGCTCACAATTCAGAATACGGTTGTGAAAGTTTTGAGTAGTCGAACCATATATATCAAAAATACTAAAGGAGAATCATAATGTATCAATTAAAAAAGTGGGACCATGTACAATTATCAGCACCTAAAGGATCAGAGGATAAAGCACGCTATTTCTATTGTAATCAATTAGGGTTTAAAGAAGTAGAAAAGCCTGAGTCATTGAGAGGTAATGGAGGCGTTTGGTTTAATATTAATCAAATTGATTTGCATATTGGTATTGAAGAAGAATTCGAACCATTAAAAAAGGCGCATCCAGCTATTAATGTTGGAAATCTAGAAGATTTAAAAGAACATTTAACGAATGAAAAAATAGAGTTTAAAGCAGATAATCGTTTTCCAGGCGCAAATAGAATCCATTTATTAGATCCTTTTGGAAATCGATTAGAATTTATAGAAAAACAATAGAATTTATTCCAAAAAGTATTGACTTCCATTTAAATATAGATTATATTTTATGTAATTACAATAAATATAAATCCATTCGTTGTAATTACATAAAATTTGAAAGGAGAATATTATGAGTAAATACGTAATTAAACAAAATACGATGTACATTAGAGGAGTTAAAGTAGACGATCACACCATTCATACTGAGGTGTCTGAAGCGGGTAGAGAACCATTCATCGTTAAACAGAAGCCTCAAGAAATTATGAATCAGTCATGTCGCTTTTATGGCGAACACTTCAATGAAAGAAAGCTTTTTACAAAAAGGCTTACCAGAATTACAAGCAAACCCCCGATTTTAGTATCCGCAGTAACATCCACTTATTTTTTCTGCACAGGTTCCGAAAGGTCAATAGACAACACATGGATAAATATACTCTATGTTAAAGATTTCAAAGAATATAATGGTAATAAGACCAAGATGTTTTTAGAGCAAGATCAAAGCCTCGTTTTTCCAATTTCCTACCACGTTATTAATCACCAATACTTAAACTGTTTATGTTTGTACTATAGAAATCACCGTAATAATATCTTTATTAAGCAGCTAAATACACCAAATATAGATTTAACTCAAGATGGGTATAGTGTACTTGATGTTATTAAGATGTATTTGAAAAATCAACATTAGCATACGAATATAAATATTAACGGAACAAGTGCAACTAAAGTGTAAATGTTCCGTTAATTTTTTTAGGTTTTCTCTTGAAAATATTACGATGCTTGATATAATAGTATTTGTGCTTGATAAAAATTTAATTATTCCACAGTAGCTCAGTGGTAGAGCTATCGGCTGTTAACCGATCGGTCGTAGGTTCGAGTCCTACCTGTGGAGCCATGGAGATGTACTCAAGTTGGCTGAAGAGGCGCCCCTGCTAAGGGTGTAGGTCGTTCTGCGGCGCGAGGGTTCGAATCCCTCCATCTCCGCTCAGATTAATTAATCACGTATAGTGAAAAGAAAAAACCTTGATAACTCAAGGTTTTTTCTTTTTTTATTTAGGCGAATTTAATATTTTTGGTCACAACGTGACTATATATGAATATCCAAAAGCTCACCTAAATGAAATAGGTGGGCTTTTTTTAGTTTGAGATCGTGGTTGATATTTACTACAATCTTAAATGCGATATTTGATATTTTTCTACATTATTGTATGTAAATCATTTGTGGGAGTTTAACAAGTCAAAAACCTGATGGTGCCATTTGTATTTAATAATTAATTAAGAAATAGTTAATGGTTTTATATTACTCATTCTGTAAAATATACATATACTTTATAGATAGGAGAATACATATGCAATTATCAAAAAAATTACTATTAGCATTTACATCATTAGGATTGGCACTAACAGGTTCGATAGGAGAGGCTGATGCTAAACAAGCTGAACAAACTCAGGTAAAATACAATGCCTATGATTACAAGAAATCATTAGATGAAAAGGTTATGGCAGCTAAACAAGCTGTAAATAAGCTGAAACGCGATAAAACGATTAAAAGCCATAGAGTTGCTCAAAGAGCAGTAAATAGAATCCATGAAACGGCTGGTAAATCGTATGCTGCAGAAAAGAAAAAATTGCAAAAAGAAATAGACATTGTACTCAAAAATAATTACTTAAGATAATATGAAATTTCTTTCACACTTTCATCTTACTAGTTTATTTATTTATTATGTTTTTATATATCTATGTGTGAGAGTTAAATATACATTAAGTTGATTGGCGAGATAATTGTCGTATTCAAGATAATGACCCACTTTAATTAGTGGGTCTTTTTTATAGGCGAATTTAATAATCTTAATCATAACGTAACTATATATGAATATCCAAAAGCTCACCTAAATGAAATAGGTGGTTTTTTTAATTTGAGATCGTGGTTGATGTCGATCTCAATGTTTAATAGCTTTTTTCTTTATTGTAAGAATTTTGAAAAAATTATATAATATAGTAAAAAGTGAATAAGTGAGATATAAGGTTGAAGAAATACGAAATGATTCTAGACACTTATATGCCACTTAAAGATGCTGCTGAAGTATTTCAAAAAATAGCTGAAAGAAAAAAAGAACAACTAAAACAACGACATATAAAAAGAGAAAAAAGCTAGAATACTAGAAGAGTTAATTAGAAAAAGGAGGTAATGAGTAATGTTAGTTTTAAAATTAGTAAGTAAAGACGAAAAAAGCGTGACTTATGATTATTATCCCGAAAACGAAAAAGTATCAGGGAGAATTACTATAAGTATAGAGGATTGTGAAATACTCTATGCAAAAAAATCGGAATATGATCAAGATACAAGTAACTATTTAGGGCATGCGATTTATAGAATTGAGAAATATATTAAAAATAATGAGTTTCCTGAAAACGATCTTGTAGCATGGGGGTAAGTTATGAAATTATGGACTTATGTGGGAAAAAAGGTACGAATAGAATTGACGAATGGAAATCAATTTATTGGTGAAGTTACAAATTACGATGATGAAGTAGTTAATGACAGTGGAGAACCTTCTATACATTTCGCTACTGAAACTTACTTATATGACTTTGATGAAAGTGAAATAAAGTCGATTGAAATTTTAGATTAAGCACCTAACAAAGAATTAATGGTTAAGGAGCTGTTTTTAGTCAATTTTTTAGCTATCACAGTGTTGTGATAGCTAGTTTTTATGTAAAAATTTTTTTGAAGATATTATAAGAATTTATGGAAAATAAACTTGAAAGATTTGAAAAAGAATATTTATTTTAAAAATTTTGCTATTTTATCTTACCATTTTTATTTTGTTTGCTAGGATCGAATACAGTTGAAACGAAAAGTGTGATTAATATAGTAAAAATCAACATGCTAATGACAGCTAGTATTCTAGCGATAGGATTTTCTTTATATATAACAACATAGAATCCTTGAATGAAAAAATAAAGATATATAGGTATTAATGCAACTAAGATATTTTTCATGTTAGTCATTATTTAGTACACCTCATTTATTATTAGTTCTCTGTTTTTCTTTTGCTTTAAAATATATTAAGTTTAGTATGATAAATATAATGATAAATATGCTATAAACTCTTGAATAACTTTCTTTAATTTGGATGACATTAAATATGACAAATAAATTGAAAATAAAGAATAAAAGTATAACGATAAATAATAGATTAAGAGCATAATTTTTCATGATACCAATCCTTATTGTCTAATATATATTTAAACTTTAAAATTTAATTATTTAAGATAATATGAAATGAGTCAATTTATTATACGCTTCTTTGATATTTTAAAAATTTTTCACGCTTACTTAAGTTGCTTTTTGATTTGCGAAATGAAACTTGAAATTGAGATAACAATTCCTGTTGTTAAAATGAATAAAATAACTACGACAAATGATTTTAAAATCATTGAGTTGCTATATAATAATGCATGGATAAATTGAGCGTAGATTATAATACAAATTGGTAAAATACCCGCAAAAATACCTACAGATAAATTATTATCTTTTTGTTCTATCACTATTAATCACCCCTTGCGTAATAATGAAGTAATTTATGTCGAAAGTTAAATATATTTGATATAAAACTAACACATTCTTTATAGGTTTATACTTTTATATATTTTTAAAATAAAATTTAATGCAATCTAAAACTGGGTAAAAAAATATAACCTTAACTTATATTGCATAGTAAGATAGGGTCTTTATTTTTATGAATTATTAATTAGTTATAAAACTAAAAAATATCATTATCTATCTTTGGCATGTTAAATGGCTATTTTTATAGTAATTAATAAAGTCACAGTCTTTAAGATGGCTCATAGGACAACGTGTTATATAACGTTGTAATTCAATTATATAATATCATAATTTAGAATATTTTGTCTATTATGGTCGTAAATGTATATAACAAATACTGGTAATTTGGTATAATATAACAGAGCAAGTTGGATAGATGGTGGCCAATCTTAGTATAAAGTGAGGTGATGCTTATGAAAGTATCAACTAAATCTTTAGAAAGGAGAAGCTTCTAATGGTTCCGATTAGCGAAGCGCTAAACTTAATGTTTAGTTTCGGTAGTTTTATCGTACTATTATTGGGTTTAGTGATCGCGATTGTTAAATTGAACCAAAAAAATAAACCATCTCTTACAACTTTTGACTAGTTTGAGATGATTTATTCTATCATTTATAAATACGGTCACCGTCTTTAAAACGGGCTCATGGGGCAACGTGTTGGAGCACGTTGTCCTTTTTTCAATTGGATTATAACATAATTTGGTAGAATTTGTCTATTTTGTAGTCGGATTATTACGTGTGACTTTCACGATATCAGTTGAATATTTTATCTAGATTTTCATTGTAAAATTTCAAAGCATTTTTATATTCGTGAATCTCAGTATTATCATCATTTGTTAGCAATGTATCAATTAATAGTGAAACAGACTCTTGATTATTATTCATATTATATTGTGTAATAGCAAGGAATATTTTTAATACAGGGCTGTCTTCAAATTTTGTTAATCCTTCATTTAAAATCTGCTTAGCTTCTTTGTATTTGCCAATACTTCTATAAGTGCTTCCTAAACCTATATAAGCATCTTTTAGATATATTAGTTCTAAATTGTTATTAATAGCTTTATGATAATAATTAATAGCCTCGTGTTCGATTCCTAAATTATCTAGACACCATGCCATTTGATAATTGTAATATGCATTGTTAGGATCCTTACTTAATATATCTTCCATTTTTTCTTTTGCTTTTATATATTCTTTCTTTGATCTTAATTCGATAACTTCGTCTATCGTATGCGTCATCATAACCCCTCCAATAAGATAATATTACACTATCTATTTAATCTTATCCATACACTTTATTATATCCAATTTATGTAAAATATATTTACAAATTACAACCAATAATTATAATAAATAAAAAGAGCTAATTTTCGTTTTATAGAAAGGAGAAGGAAAGTTGAAAAGGAAAATAAATAAAACGGGAATTGTAGTATGTCTTATTTATTGTTTTGTTATGTATTTTATATTAAGTAAGTATGATCAGCACGTTGGCAACCATGAAAATAATACACACTATGTATTATTACCAATAGGTGTAGTAATAATAAAAATTATTTTTGAATATATCATTAAGAAAGATATTTTTGATAAAGAACAAAAGTAAAAAAAATAAACCATCTCTTACAACTTTAGACTAGTTTGAGATGATTTATTTATTAAATAAGGTCACCGTCTTTAATACGGACTTATCGGGTAACGTGTTATTGCACGTTGTTTTCTCATTAAATTCCTTAGAAAGGAGAAGGCTATAGTGGTCCCGATTGGTGACGCACTAAACTTAATGTTTAGTTTCAGTACTTTTGATGTACTATTATTGGGTTTAGTAATCGCAATTGTAAAAATGAACCAAAAAAATAAACCATCTCTAACAACTTTTGACTAAATAAAGAAGGTTTATTAAAAATTAGCCATCGTCTTTATAACGGGCTTATCGGACAACGTGTAGCAGCACGTTGTCCTTTTTCAAAGAAATTATAACACAATTTGGCAATATTTGTCTATTGTGAAAAATTAATGATTAAGGGATGTATTTGATATGAAAAAAGTGTCAAGAGTATTAACAATTATTAATATTATTACAAATATTGTAGGAACGGTATTGATATTAGCAGGAATGATTAAACGTTTAAAATAATGCTAGTGAAATGATTATTGAGTTGATTATGGACGGAGTGTGATTGATATGAAAGTAAGTATAAGTATTCGTAAAACGACGAAGAAAGAGAAGATTGAATCGCTTGTTGCTGTGAGTATTTTAATTTTGGGGATTTGGTTTATTAAGTGGTTAAACAAATAATTGTATTTTTGTTTCTAATTTTTAGAAGTGTATAATGAACCTAAATATAGAGAGTGGAGGGGATTATATGACTGTTGAATTAAGATTAATGGAAATGCAGGACTTTAATGATTTTTATGAGGTTTCTTTGAAAGAATTTGCTGATGAACAAGTGAAAAGTGGTTCTTGGTCTGTTGAAGAAGCGGATGAGAGAGGTAGAGCATATTTTAAGAAACTTCTACCTGATGGTTTACATACGGAAGGTCATAAAATTTTTAATGTCTTTAATGAAGGAGATAAGGTAGGTATTTTATGGCTACATGTTTTCGAGAAAGATCATGTATTAAAGAGTTTTATTTATGATATTAAAATTGACGAATCTGAAAGAGGTAAAGGTTTAGGTAAAATGACGATGCAAGCTTTAGATGAGTATTGCAAGGAACATGACATTAAAAGTATTCGACTCCATGTTTTCGGTCATAATCAAATTGCGTATGAGTTATATAAAAAAATGGGATTTGAAACGACAAACTATTATATGGAAAAAACGTTATAATAGTGATATCGAAATTGAAATCGGAGTGATTTGATTGTTGAAATTGAAAGAATCTCAAAATGTATTTTTAAAAGGTGGAGATGAAGCGGTTATATTATTGCATTCTTTTACAGGTACAGTAAGAGATGTAAAAGCTTTAGCAGAGTTTCTAAACGAAGCGGGATATACTTGCTATATTCCAGCTTATAAAGGACATGGATTAAGTTTAGAAGAATTATTAGCCTATACGACAAATGATTGGTGGGAACAGGTACAAGAGAGTTATCATTATTTAAAGGATAGTGGATATGAAAATATTCATGTGCTCGGTGTTTCATTAGGTGCGCTTATGTCTTTAAAACTTGTCGAAACATTTGATGTGAAGAAATGTATAGCAATGTCCACACCTCATAATAGAACTAATAAAGATATTAAAAGAAGACTCTATCATTATGGAGAAAGAATTAATCAGATCCAAGATTTAGATGAAGATGAAAGTAAACGCCAACTTGCACTCATTGATGATTATGAAGAAGGTGCACGTCTTTTTACATCATTTATTGAGGATATTATGAATCATTTAGACGCAGTAAAAATACCTATCTCTATAAAGTATGGAGAATTAGATCAAACATTCTATCAAGATAGTGCTGAGAAAATATATCATGATATAGCATCAGAACATAAAGAATTAGTAGCCTATAAAAATGCAACACATTTAATGACAAGAAGTGACGATAAAGAACAAATTGAACAAGATATACTTGAGTTCTTAAAAAAATAAGACCATGCCAACAAATATTGGCATGGTCTTATTTTTGTGTGAATGCAATTTTGTACTATATCAATTTTGACATTATTGAGAAAATACAAAGATATTGGAGGGATTCGATGAGTACATTATCATTTTTATTTTACTGTTTTATGATTACTTTCACACCTGGACCTACAAATATCGTAATATTAACGACAACTCAAAATTACGGTACTAAAAAAGCTTTACATTATACGTACGGTTCAACGGTAGCATTCTTTTTAATTTTGTTATTATCTGCAATATTTAATACAATACTCGTAAACATTATGCCAAATATCATATTTACGATGAAAATTATTGGAACAATATATATGTTATATTTGGCATATCAGATTTTAAACGCTTCAAAATCACATAATGATACAAATTACGGTAACTTTACATCTGGGTTTGTTATGCAATTTCTAAATCCTAAAGTTGTATTATTCTGTTTAACGGTTTTACCGAGCTTTGTTTTAAAAGCAGACTCTACTTTTAACGATGTGTTTCTTAATGTAACTATCATAACGATTATTGGATTTTTAGCATTTGCGTCTTGGCTATTATTCGGTACGGTTCTGAAAAGATTTATAGATCAACATTTGAAAGTTTTTAATGTTGTTATGTCAATGGCACTAGTTATGGCGACATTATTAATTTGGTTATAGATAAGGAGGGGTTATATGGATAATTTTTTGTATAAAAAGCGTATAGGTGTTACAGCATTATTAGCACAAATGAGCGAGTTTAAATATAAAAAACATGCGCATAAAGAATATGCACTTGGTGTAACGTTAGATGGTATTCAACACTATACTTTAGATGGTGCTGAATATTTATCCTATCCAAATAATGTTATGTTCTTTAATCCGGAACAAATTCATGATGGTAGTTCTTTTGACAAGAAAGATCTTAAATACACAATGATTTATTTAGAGAGAGAGCATATTCTTGGAAATGATAACATACCGCAAAATGTCATTTTCAATAAACCTATATCAAATGACCAAAATTTAAAAAACAAAATTATCCATCTCTCTAATGCTATTTTAACGAATCAAGAAGATGCTTATATATTAGAACAATTGCTGCAAGTTAATGATGCTTTGTTGAATAATGATATAAATGTAGCGCCTAAAGATAACAGGCTCATAAATATGGCGAAGAATATTATAGAAAGCCACTTGTTTGATACATTAAATGTAGAAATGATCAGTCTAGAATTAAATATGACTCAATATCAATTTATTCGCTATTTCAAAAAATATACTGGCTTTACACCTTATCAATATTATTTGAATAGAAAGGTAGAGCAAGCTAAATTAAATTTAGAAATGACTAAAGATATTTACGCTGCTGTTACAAATTGTGGATTTGTAGATTTGTCTCATTTAAATAAAAATTTCAAGAAAATTTATGGTATTACAGCTTTTGAATATTTAAAACAACTTATATAAATCAAAAAGAGGCTGGACATTGTCCAAGCCTCTTTTTTGGTGGTGTTTTATAATCCACCTAATAAACCACTAATATATACACCAAGAGCTAATAACAATCCGAAGATCGTGTTTGCTTTACCTGTTGCTGCCATTGCAGGCATCATTGTTTGTGGTGTGTCATTTTTGTTAAATCGACGTACGGCTTTGATTGGGAATGGTGCAGATATTAAGACGAGCAACCATAATAGAGAGCCGTATGGTTTAAATAATGCTAAGTAAATAACAAAGACATATGCGAAAATATATAGAATTGCCATAGTCATGATGGAAAGTCTTTTACCGACTAAGATTGCGTAAGTCTTTCTACCACTTTGTTTGTCTTTTTCGCGGTCTCTAATGTTATTTGCTAAGTTGATAAGTCCAATTGTAATAGAAACTGGAATACTTAATAATGCTGGATAAAAGCTTAAAGTACCTGTTTGTATATAGAATGAAATCATAACAATGACAAATCCCATGAAGAATCCAGCGAATATTTCACCGAATGGCGTCCATGAAATAGGGATTGGTCCACCTGTATAAAAATAACCGATTGCCATACAAACTAATCCTATTGGTATTAATAGCCATGTACTTTGCATGCATATGTAAATACCTAATATGACAGCTATAACATAGAATGCTATCGCTAAATTATAAACGGATTTAGGAGACATTCCATTTCTTACGATTGCACCTCCGATACCAACAGAAGTATGGTCATCTAATCCACGCTTATAATCAAAGTATTCATTAAACATATTAGTTGCTGCTTGTATTAAAATACTTGCGAGTAACATTGCTAATACGACTGAAATTTTAATGGATGCTTCAGCACCTGTTAAGAAAATCTTTGATGAAGCGGTACCTAATAGTACAGGAACAAATGATGCTGTAAGGGTATGTGGTCTCATCAAATGATAATATTTTTTCAAGCCTGAATGCTGTGATAAATTTTGTGACATGTATTTACCTCTTAAATTTATATTTTTGACAGTATTAGTATATGCTTTCGCTATCAATTGGTCAATCACTGTAATTGTGTAAAATTTTAATTTATATTCTGTATTTAAAGTACAATATTAACGCATGTTCACTTAAAAAATGATAAAATAAGTAGATAGATATTTTTCGGAAAGAAGTGGAAGTGAAATGGCCTTGAGGACGGATTTGAAGCAACAGATAATTTCTGAAATCGATGGAAATAAAAATTATATTTCAGTTGAAATTGAGCTTCAATATCAACCAGATTTAATCCATTTATTAAGGGAAGAAATCAATTATACAGGACAACATTTTTATTACAAATCTAAAGATTCTAAATTAGAAATGTGTGGAATTGGATATTTATTAGAAGCTAGGTATTCGCATCTAGAACATGATGATATATATGAATACTGGCAAAATATTAAAGAACAATTAAATACGATTAAGTTACATGATGAAAAGCACCATCTAAAATTCTTTGGTGGCTTTCAATTTTCTGAGCATTCATTAACGAATGAATGGAAAGATTACGGGATGAGTCATTTTGTATTGCCTAAATATTTGGTAACAAAAGAAAATGGTCATTATTATCTTACTTATACGGATCATAGTAACAAATTCGATATCGACAACATTCAAGAAGTTATAAATATTTTAGAAACAGAAAATAAAAAAATCGAATCGATTGAACCTGTAGTAGTGGAAAATAAAGATATTCAAAGTGAAGAATGGAAAGCGTTAGTTACTAAAGTTGTTTCACAAATGAATCAATCTGTAGCACTACAAAAAGTCGTACTATCCAGAAGAAGACAAATCGAATTTGAAGATCGTGTTAATGTTGAAGATGCATTACAAAGATCATTAGATTCAAATGAATCAAGCTATTTATTACTATTTGAGTCAGGTAAATCTCAATTTATTTCACAAACACCTGAACAACTTTGCCAAATAGAAGATGGTAAACTATATACAAATGCAATTGCTGGTACGATTTTAAGAACAGAAGATGAAACAAAGAATGATAAATTAAAAGATGAGCTTCTTAATGATTCTAAAAATCAATTTGAACATCGTTATGTAGTGGATAGTATTATTCATGATATTCAATCATTTACGAAACACATTGAATACGATAAAAAGCCAACCATTCTTACAAACAAACATTTATATCATCTATATACGAAAATACAAGCAGATTTACTATCTGAAAATGTATTAGAAATTGTTAATCAATTGCATCCAACGCCAGCATTAGGAGGGTTTCCTAAAGTTGAAGCGATAAAATTTATAGAACATGAAGAGTTTGGCACAAGAGGATTTTACGGTGCACCATTAGGTTATATCGATTTAGAAAATAATGGTGAATTTGTTGTATCTATTCGATCTATGTTAGTGAACAATCATACTGCAACATTATATTCAGGTTGTGGTATTGTAAAAGATTCTGAAGCAATATCTGAGTTTGAAGAAACAGACTTAAAATTTAAACCAATGTTGAAAGCACTAGGAGTGATGTAGAATTGAGTACACATACTGAAAGTCTCACTAAACAAGTATTTACATTTGTTTCTAAATTATATGAATATGGTGTCGATGATGTTGTTATAAGTCCTGGATCACGATCTACACCATTAGCGATAGCTTGTGAAAGACATCCACATTTAAAAACATGGGTTCATCCAGATGAAAGAAGCGCAGCATTTTTTGCACTTGGCATAATCAAAGCAAGTCAAAAGCCTGTCGCAATCATTTGTACTTCAGGAACAGCTGCATCAAATTATATGCCAGCAGTATCTGAAGCGTTTATTAGTCGATTACCACTTGTTGTTGTTACGAGTGATAGACCACATGAACTACGTAATGTTGGTGCACCTCAAGCAATCAATCAAGTAAATATGTTCCAAAACTTTACGAAGTTTCAATTTGATATGCCTATAGCTGATGACTCAGAGGGTACATTAAATGCAATTAATATGAATATGATTAATGCTGAGAAACATTTTGTTGGTCCACAAAGAGGTCCTGTACATTTTAATTTTCCATTTAGAGAGCCATTAATTCCTAATGTGAAATTAAGAAGATATTTGTCTTCTAAAAGAAAATTAGAAACAAAATATCAAAAATCGATTGATTTTACGAGTATACAAACATATATCGAAAAACCAAGAGGTGTCGTTATTGTAGGAGATACACAAGGTCAAGATTTATCTCAAATATTAACTTATTCAGCGATTCATAATATTCCTATATTAGCTGATCCATTAAGTAATTTAAGAAAATTAAATCATCCAAATGTGATTTCTACTTATGATGCATTATTCAAAGGTGGTTTAAGTATTGAACCACAATTTATTATTAGAGTGGGGCAACCAGTCGTTTCGAAACATTTAAACAATTGGTTAAAAGAAGTTAAATGTCCACAAATTCTTGTGCAAAATAATGATACACCTGATGCTTATCCTAAAGTACCAACGATTTCAGTGGAACTAAGTCCAAATGATTTCTTCAGACAAGCTCAAGATGTATCACCAACTCAAAACAAGAATTGGTTAGAAAAATGGTTAACAATGGACAAAGAAGCAAGTGCATTGATTGAAAAATATATCGAAGAAGAAACAGATGAAGGTGCTGCAGTTGGTAGTTTATTGAAAAAAATGACTTCTAAAGATACTGTATTTGTTGGTAATAGTATGCCGATAAGAGATGTCGATACATTTAATTTAAACTCAAAAGCTGAAATAGCAGCTAATAGAGGTGCAAATGGTATAGATGGTGTCGTGTCGACTGCACTTGGTATGTCTGTATATAAAAAAGTTACACTTATCATTGGTGATGTTTCATTCTTCCATGATATGAATGGCTTGATTATGAGTAAACTACATGATTTAGATATTACAATTGTGTGCTTAAACAATAATGGTGGGGGCATCTTCAATTACTTAGCACCAAAAGAAGAAGCACCTGAACATTTTGAGAAATTATTCGGTACGCCACTAGATTTAGATTTCCAACATGTTGCACATCTATATGAGTTAGGTTATGAAAAATTTGAAAGCGTTTCTGATTATAAGAAACAAACATTACCTCAATTCGGTTCTTATTTATACGAAATTCTAACGAATAGAGAAGAAAATACCGCAACACATAGACAACTTTTTGAACAAATGAAAGGTATCCAATATGTTAAATCACCGCGTTAAGTCGTTTGATGAACATAATCCGTCTATTATTTTATTACACGGCTTCATCAGTGATCATACATCATTTCATTTAGTTGAGCGTACGTTAAGTAAGCAAGGGTTAAATGTTATAACTATTGATTTACCCGGACATGGACATGATGAATCAAGTTATGATGAAATATGGTCAATGGATTTTATTGTCTCTAAGATTAAAGAAGTTATTGATTATTTAGAGCTTAAAAAGGTTTATTTGCATGGATATTCAATGGGTGGGCGTGTTGCGTTAAGCTTTGCTGTGCAATACCCAGAGTTATTAAACGGCTTGATTTTAGAAAGTGCTAGTCCAGGACTTAAAGATCCATCAGATAAACAGAATAGAATTGAAGTCGATCATAATAGAGCAGCGCGCATTCATGAAATTGGATTACCTCACTTTGTAGAGGAATGGTCTAAACTTCCATTATTTAATAGTCAGTCTATACTTTCTACTGAAGAAAGAGAACGTATTAAACAAATGAGACTTTCTCAAAATCCTAATGGATTAAGTAAAGCACTTAAAGATTATGGTACAGGTTCACAACCATCCAATTGGTATCATTTGAATACAATGACTGTGCCAACTTGTATTATCGTCGGTCAAAAAGATGAAAAGTTTATTCAAATAGGTAAACAAATGAACGAAAGTATAAAAAATAGTAAATTTTATATTGTTAATGATGCTGGGCACACAATTCATGTGGAACAACCCTCAAAATTTGATACAATAATAATAGAATTTATTTTAGGAGGCAAATTATGTCAAGACAATGGGAAACTATAAAAGAATATAAAGAAATTAAATATGAATTTTTCGAAGGTATTGCTAAAATTACAATCAACCGTCCAGAAGTACGTAATGCATTCACACCTTTAACAGTTCAAGAAATGATCGATGCTTTCTCTAGAGCTAGAGATGATGAAAGAGTAGGTTCTATCATCTTAACTGGTGAAGGCGACTTAGCATTCTGTTCAGGTGGAGACCAATCTGTTCGTGGACATGGTGGTTACGTTGGCGATGACCAAATTCCAAGATTAAATGTACTAGATTTACAACGTCTTATCCGTGTTATTCCTAAACCAGTAGTAGCTATGGTTAGAGGATATGCTATTGGTGGTGGACACGTACTACATATCGTATGTGACTTAACAATTGCCGCTGAAAATGCAAGATTTGGTCAAACTGGACCTAAAGTAGGTTCATTCGATGCTGGTTATGGTTCAGGCTATTTAGCAAGAATTGTTGGACATAAAAAAGCACGTGAAATTTGGTTCTTATGTCGTCAATACGATGCACAAGAAGCGATTGATATGGGTCTTGTTAATACAGTTGTACCATTAGATAAAATAGAAGATGAAACAGTTCAATGGTGTAAAGAAATGATGCAACATTCACCAACTGCATTACGTTTCTTAAAAGCTGCTATGAACGCTGACACTGATGGATTAGCTGGTTTACAACAATTCGCTGGTGATGCAACATTATTATATTACACTTCAGACGAAGCAAAAGAAGGAAGAGACGCTTTCAAAGAAAAACGTCAACCAGACTTCGATCAATTTCCTAAGTTTCCTTAATATTGATAGAAAAAATAAAAGGTTGAGGCATTTTATAATGTCTCAGCCTTTTTTATGGAAAAAATATCTGTATATGAAGTGTTCTATGTTGCTTGTTTGGGTAGTCTTGCAATATAGGAGCCTCTATGTTGCTTGTTTGATGTGTCTTGCAATATACAGAAGTTCTATGTTGCTTGTTTGATCAATCTAGCAATATTCAGCCCTCCAACATTGCATGTAACGCTTCACTTGCAATGTTCAGCACTATATTTCTGAAAATATGAAAAAGAGTCTAGAACATTTCTGTCCCAAACTCTCATTTTTATAATAAATGTTTTCTTATAACTTGCTCGATAATAGTAGGTATTTCTTCAAACGCACTTTTCATGTTGATACGTTCTGTTACTTGATGAGCATCTTTACCGATAGGTCCAATATTTATGACAGGTGCACTTATTTCTTGTATATCTTTAAATGGTATAAAGTATGATTGATTAAAGACAGGTGTTTGCTCAATATAGCTTTCAAATCCTAAATCGTCTTGTCTATATTTGGCATAACTCAGATCACTAATACCATTAAAGAAATATTGTCTTTTTGACACTCTATCAAACTGTTTTAAAGATGTTTCACTAACAGTTTGGACGATTTCATCAATAAATGGATCTTCAGAAGAGTGTGCAGCAGGATAATAAGGTGGTGCAAAGAATGTCACGACACTTGGTCCTAAACCTTTCAGCATATGCATAAATCGATCCGTAATTTCTATTGATTGTGCTCTTTCATCAGGAATTTCATGAACAATTTGTTCAATGATTTGATTAATTTTACTTTCACCATACTCTTTTATTGCAAGTGCTTTTAATTCTTTGAAAGTTAAGATATTAATGGATAACTTTTTATCAAAGCCCTCGGATTTTAATGTTTCTTGGTATGCTTTTTCACATGTATGAATGGCATCTTTTACTACGTCATTAAAAATTTTAAAAGCTTGTTCTGCATTTCTGTTAAATAAGAATACATTATATAATGAAACAGTTCTAAATGGTGTTTGAACGTCATAATGATCTTTAATATCTCTACTCATGAGAGAGACTGGAAGCGGCGTCGTTTCATCTTTATATGTTTCCTTAAACAAAGTACAGTATTCCATTTTGCTATTAATAAAGCTTTGTATATAGTTCGAACTAATACCATTCAATGGTTGTCCAACATGTGTTTCTTTACCATAGCATAATACTGAAGGCATGATTTTGCCTATTGTACCTGAATAAACATAATGATTTGGGTCATTTTCTGCTTGTGAAAAAGTAGGTTCACTGTTTAAATGTAAAGCTATATCTAAATGGTCTACTTTACGAATTTGATTGAGCTTTTGAACGGCAGCATGCATACCTTTAGACTCAACTTCTTCATCAGGTACTGAAACTACGATTATGTTAATATCCCATGATTCTTGGATTGCTTTTTCTATCAGAGACATATGTATCATAAGACCTGGTTTCATATCCATTGAACCACGTCCGAATAAATAATTTTGTGTTTGGATATCTTTTTTAGCATCAGGCGTTAAGTATTTCATATCTTGTCGAAATTTCTCTGTAATTTTATCCATATCAAAAGCATCATCTTTATATTCGCTATAATCATCGATACCGACCGTGTCAAAATGACTTATACAAACGAGTGTTTTTTTTGATTGTGGTGCTTTGTAATATGCAAGAACTGCATGACGACCATCCCCAGTCGGTTGCAGCATAACTTGATCAGCATTACGCTTAAAATAATCTAACTTTAAGTATTGATCCCTTAAAAAGTAAGGAAAAGTCTTTTCTCCTTCTGAATGTGTTATAGATTGATGTCTGACCAAGCTTTTAAGTAAATCGCTTCTATCTTCAAACGTTTGCCATAATAAATTCATTGTGTTCCAGCCCCTTTAAAATAGTTCTTGAATCATTCTTTCTAATCTATTCAGTCCTTCTTCAAGTGCTTTTAAATTGTAAGCATATGAAATTCTAATATAGCCTTTGCCAATATGGGTGAAAGCTGAACCAGGTACAATCGCGACGTGGTAATCTTCAAGTGCTTTCATACAGAATTCATAATCATCCATTCCGAAATGTGATATTTGCGGAAAAATATAAAATGCACCTTGAGGTTTTTCATTTAATTTAAAGCCGATTTCAATTAATCGCTTGTATACATAATCTCTGCGTTCTATGTACGCTTTATTCATTTCTTTAGGTGAATCAATTGCATTTGTTAATGCTTCAATTGCAGCATATTGGCTCGGTACATTTGCACAGATACAATTATAGGCATGTACAAATGTTAATTGTTTCATAACATATTGTGGTCCTAATAAAAAGCCAATTCTAAGTCCAGTCATTGAATGAGACTTACTTAAGCCACCTAGTAAAATACATTGATCTTTGATTGCGTCATATGAAGCGAAAGATGTATGGGTTTGATTAAATGTATTCTCAGCATAAATCTCATCGCTGACTATATAAATAGGGTAGTCTTTAAATACATCAACAAGTGCTTCTACTTCTTGTTGATTCAGCGTAATACCAGTAGGGTTATTAGGATAATTCAGCAAGATAGCTTTCGTCTTATCAGTAATATGAGATTTAACTAATTCAGGTGTTATTTTAAGGCCAGTTTGGGTAGTATCTATGTATATAGGTTTAGCGCCTAACAATTCGATAAGGGGGACATACCCAGCATATACTGGTGAAGGAATTAATACTTCATCGCCATGTTCAAGAATCCCTCTTAATGTCGTGTCTAACGCTTCGCTTGCACCATTAGTGATGAGGATTTCATCCGTTTCAAATGAAGCATTGAAGCGATTTTTATAATATTGTGCAACGATTTTTCTCAATTCTGGTAAACCAGCATTATGAGAATAAGATGTAAAGTTATGATCAATTGCATCTTTCATTGCATCTTTAACACTTGTTGGTACAGGAAAGTCAGGTTGACCAACTGTTAAGTTAATCACATCATCAATTTCAGGTATACGGTTAGATATCGCTCTAATTCCAGACACTTGAAGTTGAGATGCAAATTTATTTAATGGTAATTGCATTTTTTTCACCTCTTCAAAACGATAGTTTAATTATAACTTTAAAAAGCATACAAATAAATGAATATAGCAAAAATTTAGAAAACGTATTACAATAAGGGAAACATTACAATAATAGGGGATGTTTATATGGTGAATTTAGCTAATATGAATCAACGATTAAAGTTACTACTATCTTTAAATATTTTTGATTGGTTACCACATCCAACGTTTGTATTGATACAAAATAATGATGAACAATGGATGGTTTCATTTGAAGAAGATTCAATACATATTTGTAGAGCAGAAGCTCAATTACCACATTTTCATCGATATTATTTCGGGCAAGATAATCGACTTATTAAGAATGCGCAATTCCATATTAAATTTAAAGTGAAAGAAGAACTATCATTAGACGAAAGAAAATTTGTTTCTGATTTTATGCAACCAACGTCTAAAAAAGAGAATCCAATATTATTTATTCAGTCAGATACACCGTATACGCAAGAGTGGGTAGATTATTTAACATACTTATTAAGTGCGAGCTATGAAGTATTAGAAAATCTTTATAATAACAATCATGAGTTAGCGCCCATTACACATAAACATGTACAAATACCTGCTTATTTATTAAATAGTGAAGATAAATTTATAGGAACGATATCGTATGCAACATTAATTAGATAAACAAAAAAGCCAATCCTTAAGTTATGTACTCAAAGGATTGGCTTTTCTATATTTATTTTTTCTTTTTTGGTGGCTTTTTAATGTTAACAACGGGACTTGCGTAATGTCTTACAAGATCGCTACTAAAGAAGTAGACAATAGCAATTGTTATAAGAATGATTGCAACCCAAACATAAGGTTGGTCTAATAACATTTGATCCCATTCTTTTGAACGGAATAGACCTACGAAAAGTCCGTGTAGTAAATAAATAAACATTGTTCTTGAACCAATATAAGTTAATGGTAATTTACGTTCTGGTATTAAGTTTAAGAAACTAAATGTTGAAACGAAAATGACCACATATATAAATAATCTTTTTAATGCACTATAAACGTCTACATCGCCTTCAAGTGCAGAGTATGGTTTACTACCAAATAACCATTCAAAGTTATAATCAGTTAGTAAATAAGCAATGAAAATAACAATTAAACTAATGGAAGATAACCAAATATGTTTTTTATTTCTTAAAATTAATGACTGTTCTTTATTGATGTAATAGCCTAATAGGAAAATTGGGAAGAATACAAATGTTCTTGATAGACTAAGTTTTGCATTAATAAAGTCAAAGTAACCAACAACTAAACCTAATAATATTGCTACTGTAAATGTGATATATGGATTGAAGTTTCTCACAAAGTGCAAAATAATATGCCATGAGAATAAACTTACTAAGAACCACATTGCCCATTGTGGATCGAAGGGACTAATATTTAATGTATCGTCTCTATCAATATAGTAGTAATATAAACCATAAAATAATTGGAATATTAAATAGGGTAGTAACAGTTTGATTGTAATTTTTTTTATGTAACCTGGTTTTCCTACACCTTTAGCAAAGAATCCTGATATCAGTACGAATGCTGGCATATGGAAACTATAAATAAACATATATAGTGCTTTGAAAATATGACTTTCATTAACATAAGATCTTGTTAAATGACCGAATACAACTAACACAATTAAGAAAAATCGTGCGTTATCAAAATAATGGTCTCTTTCTTTTTCGTTTGCCATGAAAAGTGCTCCCCTAAAACGATAATCTACAAATTGCTTGAAATGTAGATTATAAATTAAATTTTTCAAAAGTACAAATAATTTTATTTCGTTAATACTATAAAATCAAACCAATGCCTTTTAAAGGCATTGGTTTTTACTTTAATATTATGCTTTATATTGGTCAACATCGTAATATTGACCGTCTGTTTGAATCTGTTGATAGAAGTCGCTAATTCGTTTTGCATTAGACTTAGCGAAGTCTATGCCTGTTGCGTATTGATGAACGCCAGGATTTTGTGGATTAAATCTCATTTTATAAAGTGTGTTTTGTCCTGATTTAATGTAATTATTAGCTATAAATTGAGCACCACCTAGGATTGCTTTTTCAGGTGTGTTCCATCCAGCTTGTTGTGCATATTTAATACCGCCGTATAATGCATTTTTATCAATAGCGCCAACACCAAACACATTATAATATTTTGTTTGTGCATTTAAATCAACATTACCATTTTGGTCAATTGCTCCACCGTTAGCTAAATCACTTGTACCGTTACCAGTTTCTAATAATGCATGTGAAATTAAATAAATTTCATTAATACCTACTGCTTTTGCAGCTTGGCTAAAAGCACTACCTTGATTTTCAAGAATTCCTTTTCCACGTAACAAGTCATTTAGTTTAGTTACTGAAATATTTTGAGATTTGTTTAAGTCTAAAAATTGATATTTTTGAACTGGATCGTTTACATACTTACTTGTATCCATTGCATCTTTAACTTCAGCTCTAGTAGCATTTCTAATACCACTTGCTAATACTTTTTTAGGTTCAGAACCATTTCTTAATGCCATTTGAATATCAACAGCTTGATCTAACGTGTATGGGCTAGTTGAAATATTTGTTGATTCTGTAGCGAGTTGTAAATACTTAGCGTTAATCCATACAGTTTTACCATTTAATAAACCTTTATACCATAATTCATTACCAACTTTTTGAGATGAAATCACTTTAAAGTATGAATATTGATAGTTTTGTAATGAACCGAGTAATGTCTTTTTAGATACTGAAGGTTCACTATAGAAGTATCCACTGTTATCAAAAATTAAGTAGTTTTGATAATTCTCTTTTAAGACAATAAGTTGATTGTTAACAGCACTTGATTTTATAGCATTAGTCTTTTTAGGTTGAGCAACAGTTGGTTTATTAACAACTTTTGGTTGTGTTGTTGCTTTTTGCAATTGAACGTCTTTAGCGTTAACCCATCCTAATGGAATAGCATTATTATCTTGAAGTAGATAATATGTTTGATTGTTATAAGTTGATTGTTTACCAATCTTGAATGTTTTTCCTGCTTTGTTGATGGCAGGTACAGTTTTTTGATCATATACAGAAGTATATACACCAGAAATATTTTTATTAACTTTACCTAAATAGTTAACACGAACCGTTTTAGCAACTGCGTTTGCCTTTGTTGTCTTAGAAGCAACAGGTTTCGGAGTTGCTTTAGGTTTCACAGTGTTAGAAGCAACAGGTTTAGAAGTTGCTTTAGGTTTCGCAGTGTTAGAAGCAACAGGTTTCGGAGTTGCTTTAGGTTTCGCAGTGTTAGAAGCAACAGGTTTCGGAGTTGCCTTAGGTTTTACAGTATTAGAAGCAACAGGTTTAGAAGTTGCTTTAGGTTTCGCAGTGTTAGAAGCAACAGGTTTAGGAGTTGCTTTAGGTTTCGCTGTGTTAGAAGCAAGAGGTTTCGGAGTTGCTTTAGGTTTTACATTCTTAGAAGCAACAGGTTTAGGAGTTGCTTTAGTATTATTTTGCAGTTGAATATCACTAGATTTCACCCAACCTAAAGGTGTACCGTTATTATCTTGTAATAAATAATATACTTGGTTGTTATAGTTAGATTGTTTACCGATATTAAATGTTTTACCTACTTTGTTAGCAGCTGATTTTGTTTTAGTATCATAAACTGAACTATAGACACCTGATGCATTTGTATTAACTTTACCTTTATAGTTAACAACTACTGTTTTAGCAGGACTCGCTACAGGAGTAGTCGTTTTAGGTTTAGAAACTACAGGTGTAGAAGTCTTAGGTTTAGACGTTACAGGAGTAGTCGTTTTAGGCTTAGAAACTACAGGCGTAGAAGTCTTAGGTTTAGACGTTACAGGTGTAGTAGGTTTTGGCTTAGAAACTACAGGCGTAGTAGGTTGAGTTGCGCTACCTGTTTTATATAAATATTTTTCTCTCACTAAATCTACAAGCTCATTGAAAGTATAATTATTTTCTGCAAACCAACCATATGGATCACTATGATCTGTGCCGCCTAAATATCTTGAAACGGCATCATGAGACCATAAAGTACCAGTACCATCATTTTCAGCACTATCAAATGGTAAGCCATAATATGATAAGTTTGTTGCGATATAATCTGCATAATTGTTAATAGAGCGAGCAAAACGATCTCCGCCATAAACACGAACTAATTCAACATGTATAAATCGTTCATTTGCGACACCACCAGCACCCCAAGCTAAGTAATCAGTTGGCGCAACTTCAATAATATTATTATCATCTACAAAGGCATGTACAAAAGCACTTTCGTAGTTGTTTTTCATATATGCAATTTCACCTTGAATTGTTGAATTAGGATTTGCAGTTTCATGTGCAATAATTCCTTCAGGTTTACCAACACCATTACGATATGGAATTTTAGGAATATGACTTGAAAAATCTTCAACATATGTCGGCACTGTATAATTATTATTTCTAATTTGACTATTAATTGATGAACTTACTGTAGGACTATAAGAACTAGTAGTAGCTACTGCTTTTTTAACAACAGGCGCACTACTTACAGATCTAAATGCAAAAGTACTAACTCGTGGTTGAACACTAGCAGTTTCTAATTGAACTTTGTCATTTTGAGTACTATTAGCCGCTTCAGTATTTTGAACATCATTAGTAGAAGTAGGTTGAGCTGTATCCTCAGCAACCTCTTCGTTATTTGTAACTTCAGAGTTATCTTCAGTAGAAGCTACATCAGTTTTTTGCTCTTCCTCGTTAGAAGTAGGCTGAACTGAGTCATCAGAAACGTCTTCGTTGTTTGAAACTTCAGCATTATCTTCAGTAGGAGCTACTACAGTGTCTTGGTCTTCATTGTTAGAAGTAGGTTGAGTTGAATCCTCAGCAATCTCTTCGTTATTTGTAACTTCAGCATTATCTTCGGTAGAAGCTACTACAGTGTCTTGGTCTTCATTGTTAGAAGTAGGTTGAGTTGAATCTTCAGAAACTTCTTGGTTGTTCGCAACTTCAGTATTACCTTCAGTAGGAGCTACATCAGAATTTTGCTCTTCTTCATTAGAAGTAGGTTGAACTGAGTCATCAGAAACGTCTTCGTTGTTAGTGATTTCAGTATTATCTTCAATAGAAGCTACATCAGAGTTTTGTTTTTCTTCGTTAGAAGTATTTTGAACTGAGTCATCAGAAACGTCTTCGTTGTTAGTGATTTCAGTATTATCTTCAGTAGAAGCTACATCAGAATTTTGCTCTTCTTCATTAGAAGTAGGTTGTACTGTTGCATCAGCTGTATTTTCCACTTCTTGTTTTGGTTCATCAATGATAGAAGGATCTTTATATTCTTTCGTACCTGAAACGTTTAAAGATTGGCTTTTTAATTCTTTTTGTTCATCTTGAATTTGACTAGCATTATCGTGTTGTTCAATGATGTTTTTATTTTCTTTGTTTGTTGTTTGTTCTTCTGCATTAACTTGATGTGTTACAAGCGTAGTACCTGCTAATGTCATTGCTACAAGTGCGGGGGTTTTGTAATAGAATTTTTTATCCATAAACAATCTCCTTTTGTATAGGTATTTATTTATAAACAGTATAAGGCTTTTTAATATTAAAAGATGAACTTTTTATGAAATGTAATGTAACTTTAATATTTGAGATATTAATAATTTATCTAAAATGTTAGTTTCATAAAATAGTGAGGAATGTTTTCTTCTAAGAATTCTTCGCCTTCAGTTTTATAACCTAATTTTTCATAGAAACCTTTAGCGTGAGATTGTCCATTAAGTACAGTACCCTTGTATCCATCTTCACTAGCTTTTTCGTTAATAAAATTCATTACATCTTTGCCATAACCAAATTTTCTATAAGGTTTTAAAACAGCAACTCTTTCTACTTTCGCATATCCATCTTTATAATTTCTAAAACGACCTACCGCAGCTGGTTTATCATCGTGATATAGAACAACATGCTTAGAAACATTTTCAAATTCATCTATCTCTGCATCTATAGAAACACCTTGTTCCTCAACGAAGACAGTTTTTCTAATATTTAATCCATCTTGTATATCTTTTTCGCTTTCTGCTATTTTAATCATCATGATACCTCCATTGTATTGATTCAATTTATTATACATTATGATTATTCTAATTGATGTAGTAAATAAAAAACTCAATAAATAACAAATATTTTGTAAAAAGAACTTGTATTTATCAAGACTACCCAAACAAGATAAATAGAAGCGTTGTATTTATCAAGACTGCCCAAACAAGATAAATATGGACGCTGTATTTATCAAGACTGCCCAAACAAGATAAATATGGACGCTGTATTTATCAAGATTGACTAAACAAGATAAATAGAGGCATTGTATTTATCAAGACTGAGCAAACAAGATAAATAGGGACGTTGTATTTATCAAGATTGCCCAAACAAGATAAATAGAAGCGCTGTATTTATCAAGATTGTCTAAACAAGATAAATAGAGGCGTTGTATTTATCAAGACTGAGCAAACAAGATAAATAAACATCACCAATATTGCAAGACGAGGCTGACTAGCAACATAGAGCCGCCGAATGTTGCAAGACTACTCAAACTAGCAACATAGAAGCCCCGAATATTGCAAGACTACTCAAACTAGCAACATAGATCACTCGTATATTGCAAGACAATCCAATCTAGCAACATTCACACTATATTTTCACAATAAGTCCATCTTATTTCTGTCCACACAAAAAAGCTGAACCACTTTATACGGTTCAGCTTTTAATTTATATCGTTTGTACTGCTTGTCTTCTAACGATTGCGGTATATTGCCAAAATAATCTTAATTGGTGAATGCTCCAATTTGTCATACCCATTGTATATCCGCTTGGTGTAAATATTTGAATTTGGCTTGTTTCTAGTGCTGCTGCTACTAGATATTGTAAATGAACACTTAATGATTTCATTTCTTCTGTTAAGCCTGTTTCTGTATATACCCATGAAAAAGGTAGGGGGTTATCAAAGATATTGATAACATTAAAGATTTCTGGGATGGCAATGATGTAACAAGCGCCATCTACAATTGGATCGTTGTTTGCTTGATTATAGTATAGTAATAACGCTTCATAATTCTCATGATGTTCGTGATTAACATAGTACAAATTTTGTCTGAAGTGAGACAAATCTCCAGAATGAATGATTTGATTTTCAAGTGCATCAAACATTGTATTGATTTGTTCATATTTTTCATATGTTTTACGTTGAATCATAATTTGCCTCCTTTCCTAGTAAACTTCTGGACCAGGTTGTTGAGCGCTTAGATCTGGTGCTTGACCACTTTGATCTGGTGTTGGTTGTTGTGGTACTTCTTGTGATGGTACTTCTTCTGTAGGTGTTTGTTGTACAGGTTGTTCTACAGGCTGTTCGGATGGTTGCTCAGACGGTTGTTCAGTCTGCTGCTCTGTTGTTTCTTCAGTATCAGGTTCTATAGCTGGTTCAACTGTTTCAGCTGAATCGTTGTCACCTGATGTGTTTCCGCTCTTTAGACTTTTCTTAGATACTTCGATATAAGGTGTTAAATCACCATACGCTTGAATCATAAGATAATTCATCAATTCTGTTTTCTTAGTTTTAGGTAAGTTTAAGTCTTTTCTAAGTTTATTAGAAAGTTCTAATAAATTATCTAAGTCAGGATTGAAGAAGTAAACACCATTGAAATTAGCATCAGTTCCTGTAATTTGTTCTGTTTTGATTTTTACTTTACTTGATGAATAAGTCGTTGCTAAGTTTTGAATATCTTCAAATGTGAAATTGTGTTTCGCATTTTTACCAACGATTTTAACTAAGTCATCTAATTTATTAATAGAATTTGTTTCTTGAGCTTTTTTGATAATGGCTTTAATCATTTCCATTTGACGTTTACCACGCTCTAAATCTGAATCTTGTTTTCTTGAACGAACAACTGCAAGTGCTTCGTCACCAGATAAATTACGTTTACCTTTTTTAACTTTAATACGTCCTTTATCTTCTGTGTTAGGCTCGTTTAAATCAAATGGTACATCATATTCAATACCACCAAGCTCATCTACAACTTCAACAAAAGCTTCCATATTAATTCTTGCATAGTAATCTACTGGAACGTTTAAAGTACTTTCAACACTTTCCATTGAACCTTCTGGCCCATCTATTGCATGAGCGTGCGTGATTTTATCATAATATTTTACGGCTGGTATATAACTTAATGTATCACGTGGAATACTAACCATACGTATTTGCTTTTTATCTCTATTAAATGTTGTATAAATCATAGCATCCGTACGAGATTGGTTAGCTTTTTGACCACCTTCACGTCTTGATGTACTATCATCTACACCTAAAAATAATACCGACACATGATCTAAACTAGGATCTACTGGCTTATCTCTTAAAGATGATTTGCTTTTTTTAGAATCAAGAAATGAATCATTAATCGCACCTTTAGTTTCAAGATAAAGCATGAGTCCAAATACTACGGGTAGAATCATGAGTACTATTGACATCAAAAGTAAACCTATTTTTGCAAATCTTTTCATATTATATATTTACCCTTCTATTCGTATTGTGTTTTGAAATATCTATTTTTGCATATTATACATCATATATGATTATACAAGTAAAATTCAACAATTTAAATGAATTATGTGTACTACTTATCAAATATAGAATGTAAATTTGTTGTAAAATTTATGGAAATGGTGTAAATTATAGTGAAGAATGAGAGGTGAGACAAATGGCAAAAGTACTAGAAAAAGATTTAAATAGTATAAGTGAACAAATAGAGTTAAACAGAGAGAATTCGTATGACGTGATTAAGCCTCCAACCGTTAATGTTCTAGGTTTGCCATTTGCAAACCTGACGGCAAATGAAATGGTAGAACGCATTAAGTATTTTGTAAATCAGGAAACGAAAGACAATTTATTTATTGTAACAGCTAATCCTGAAATTGCACATTATGCTTATAGCAATAATCACTATCAACGACGTATTAAACATGCAGATTACATTGTACCAGATGGTATTGGTATTGTTAAAGCAGCTAAATATTTAAATACGCCATTAAAAGAACGTGTTCCGGGAATAGAGTTAATGGAAGAAATGTTGAATATTGCTAACGCAAGTAGTAAGAGAGTATTCTTATTAGGTTCTTCTAAAGAAGGCGTTAAAGCAACTCGCAAAATTTTAGAAGAACAATATCCAAATATTACGTTTGATCATAAACATGGCTATAAACATGTATTAGATTATAAAGTAACTAAGAAAATCAAGAAATTTAATCCAGACTTTATTTTTGCGGCAATGGGTTTTCCTAAACAAGAAGATTGGATTTATTATAACCGTCATCACTTTGAGCATACAGTAATGATGGGGGTAGGCGGCTCATTTGATGTCATAAGCGGAAATGTTAAACGTGCACCAAAAATGTTTATTAAACTTAATTTAGAGTGGTTATATAGAATTATAACTGATTTAAAACGTGTGAATAGAGCACTTAAAATTCCACTGTTTTTAAAAGAAGTTCAATTCCAAAAATCATGTACACCTAAAAAGAATAAATATGATTATATGAAGAATAGATAATTTAGAAACATCTTAATGTTGAAATTTAACATTAAGGTGTTTTTTTATGAAGAATTTTATCTATTCAATTGTTAACTAAATGATATGATAAAGGTAACAATAAAAGTAGGTGGTATGATCATGCAAGTACTGGAACTTATAAATCAACAATTAAATACAAAAGCAGATAAAATTGCCATGTATATTGATGAGATGCATTTATCTTATAACGATTTATTGATAGAATCTGAAAAAATTGCCACAACGTTAAAACAATATCCAAAACATATCATGATTGGTATTTCAATGAAAAATCCACTTCAGTTTATAAAATGGTATATTGCAGCTTTAAAGTGTGAACTTATACCGTGCGTCCTAGATCCTTATATAGCTGAAGAGAAAAAGTATGAATTATTAAGGTTATATCATATTCCGTTATTAGTAGATGACAGCAATAAGGTAACATATCGACAAATAGAAAATAATACGGTATTACCTCAAGATATCTTACATATTGGATTTACTTCTGGGACGACAGGTATTCCTAAAGCATATATGAGGAATCATCAATCTTGGATTCAATCATTTAAATATAATGAAGACTTACTCAATGGTCATACAGACATTATTATAGCACCTGGACCACATGCACATTCTTTAACACTATACGCTATGATTTATGCATTATGTACAGGTAGAACATTTATTGGCCAAAAGAAATTTAATACGCAAATACTAGATAAATTAATCAATATATTTAGTAAAAATCAAACGATGTTTATTGTGCCTACAATGCTATATAGTTTATTGAATCATAACGTTCATTTAATGAATGTTTCGAGCATTTTTTCATCAGGTGCAAAATTATCTACACAAATATTTGAAAAATTTAAATATAAGTATCCTGATATTGATTTAATTGAATTCTTTGGAAGCTCTGAAGCGAGCTTTATTAGTTACAATATTAATGGACAAGCAGATTCAGAATCTGTAGGTAAACTATTTCCTTCTGTACAAGTTCAAATTAAAGACAAAGATGAAAATAATATAGGCAGGTTATATGTCAAAAGTGACATGACATTTAGTGGTTATTTGAATGAAGAAGTCCACGATGAGTGGATTAAAATAGGCGATTGGGCATCAATTTCTGCAGACCAAGAACTACGCTTATATGGACGAGAAAGTGACCGTTTAATTATTGGTGGTAAAAACGTATATCCAGAGATTATTGAGCAAAAATTATTAAATCTAGATATTGTTGATGAGGCAATTATTATAAGTAAGCAACATAATAAATTTGGAGAAATAGCAATTCTATTATATAAAGGTAAAGATCATTTGCAATATATAAGCATGAAAGAGTATTTGTTAGCGTGTGGGTTAAGTCGTTATGAAATACCATCTCGAATGATACGAGTTAAACAGATGAAATATACTTCTAGTGGAAAGATAGCGAGATATAAGATGAAATCTATTTATGAGATAGGAGGAAAAGCATGGGACCAGTTATTGTAGCTGCAAAACGAACGCCATTCGGTAAATATGGCGGCATTTTTAAACAGTTAGAACCCGAATTACTCTTGAAACCTTTATATGAATATTTGTTATCTGATCATGCTGAGGCACTTGAACATTTAAGTGAGGTTGTTTTAGGAAACGTAGTAGGTAATGGAGGTAATATCGCAAGAAAGTCTTTGCTAGAAGCAGGTTTGCCGGTTGATATTCCTGGTGTCACAATAGATAGACAATGTGGTGCTGGATTAGAAGCGGTCACTTATGCTTGTAGAATGATCCAAGCAGGTGCTGGTGAAGTTTATATTGCTGGTGGTGTTGAAAGTACAAGTCGAGCACCTTGGAAAATCAAAAGACCACAATCAGTTTATGACGCACCAGAATTTTTTGAGCGTGCTTCATTTGCGCCTGATGGAGAAGACCCTTCAATGATTGAAGCGGCTGAAAATGTTGCGCAAGTATATCAAATCTCTAGAGAAAGCCAGGACGAATTTGCATACAATAGTCATCAAAAGACAATAAAAGCTATGGAAAAAGGTTATTTATCAAATGAAATTTATCCGATTAAAGTAGGGAATGAATGGATCCAACATGATGAAGGTGTTAAACCTAAATTAACTTTAAGAACGTTATCACGTTTAAAACCACTTATTAAAGATGGGACTGTAACAGTAGGTAATAGTTGCATGAAAAATGACGGTGGGGTATTACTTTTAATTATGAGTAAAGAAAAGGCGGCTGCTTTAGGTTATCGCGAAGGACTGGAATTTATCGATAGTTCTGTAAAAGGTGTAGATCCTAGATTACTAGGTATAGGTCCAGTACCTGCTGTTGAAAGTTTATTAAAGAAATCACATTTAACAATGAACGATATTGACGGTGTTGAATTTAATGAAGCATTTAGTTCTCAAGTTCTTGCTTCAAAAGATATGTTAAATATTCCAGACGATAAATTTAATTTGTATGGTGGCGCATTAGCTATTGGACATCCATATGGAGCTAGTGGTGCTAGCCTCGTTACGCGTTTATATCATATGAAAGAAATTGAGACATCGATAGCAACAATGGGAATAGGAGGCGGCATGGGACATGCAACATTATTTAGAAGATGGAATCGAAATAATTGACGTCTTTTTCAACAAAGAAGATGTTGAAGCATATAAAAAAATACTTCCTATAAAAAAGAATAACTGCGCTGTGCCAGTATTGTATTTAGCAAGTATATGGCCGGAATTTTCAATGTTTGAGCGTTTTTTAGAAAAAGAGATTTACTTAAAAGAAACATCAGTTGAACAGTATAAAGCAATAGATGTTGATACAATTTATAAAGCAGAATTAAAAAATGAGAAAATAAAAAAAGTAAAGTCGTTTACGATTTACGAATTTAGTTTGACGATTACAAGTGGAGATAACATATACACTCGACTCAAGCAAACATTCGTTGGAAAGTGAGGTATAGTATGAAATTGGATATTAGTCTTGTTAACAAATATTTAACTATTATTCATGATTCAAATCCAATCCATCAAGAAATTGTACCCGGCCAACTTGTATGTGAATGGTTGTTAGAAGATGTTGAGTGGCAACATTATACTGTGAGATACAAAAATCCAATTTATATAGATGAAACATTAGAAAAAGTACTTCAAGATAATAAGATTAAATGTATCAATCAACAAGGGATGGTAAAGATTATTGTTGAAAAGCAATAAATTAAATGTAAGATTTATCCAACAAAAGTTTAGTTATAAAAAGACTATATAATTATTTTACAATTAATTTAAAATCATGTAATCTTCATAAGTGACAAAAAATTATGAGTTGGAGTACTTATGAATAGAAAACATGAAATTACATATGCCAGGGCAATATTTTGCTTAATTATAGTAGCAGTGCATATATTATCAAATTATTTGAGAGACGTAGAATTACAAGATCATAATCGCATGATTGTATTAACATTCCAAATATTAATTTTGTTTGCAACGCCGTGTTTTATTATTTTGTCAGAATCACTGATTTCAATGGTTTATAAAGATAAATTACCGAAAAACTTTCTAGTCAAACGCTTTAAATATATTATGATTCCTTACTTTTCAATTGGAACATTTTATGTGTATACAAAGTATAAAGTAGATGCAAATGAAGAAACATTCTGGCAGTTGTTTAAAGAAAATTTATTAATTGGGAATTGGTATGGTTGGTTTGTCATTGTCATATTCCAATTTTATATTCTACATTTAATGTTCCATAAAGCATTAAGTAAAGCTAATCCAGTTGTTATGCTGGTCATCAGCTTTACGATCAGTCTCGCACATTCATATTTAATGTACGATAATGATACGTATACGAATTGGTGGAATGAATTTTACCCGTTATTCCATAGAACGAATATTCTTTATTGGTTATTCTATTTTGTATTTGGGTTTTACTTAGGTAGATACTACAATGAAGTTCTATCGTTTATGGAGAAGAAGTTTATGTGGTTAGTAGGAAGTTTAAGTGCCATGACACTTTTAGTTATTTATTCAATTTATCAAAATGATGTAACAGTCGTTCAATCTAACCGTTATGATATTTTAATATATTCAGCATTAGCGTTTATAGTTATCTTAGTTATTTCTAAAAAGTTGTCTAACTTTAATATAAGCTTTTTATATTTTATAGGTGAAATATCATTCTTTATTTACTTAACACATAAAATTATGGTCTATTACATGGCAAAATATACATTTCATTTTATAGATCAATTCTTTATGTATAATATTGCAACGTATATCTTTGCTTTATCTTTAAGTGTAGGCTTAGCAGTTGTTGTGTCATTTATACCATTTTCTAGATTTATAATTGGTAGAAATTCTATTAACGCAATGATAAAAGGGAATTATAGAGTAGAGTAAAAAAGCACGTCACCTTCATTGATAAAGGTGACGTGCTTTCTGTTATTTGAAATAAAAACGTGTAGCATCTAATTCGTCTTTAAAAGCTTTTTTATCTTTTGCTGACTTTTTATTGAACTCTTTTAAGAATGCTTGGTATTTTGGAAGTACATCTTCAGTAGAGCCAAATTCTTTTAATTTGCCGCCTTCAATCCAAGCTATTTTTGTACAAAAATCTTTAACTTGACCTATATTATGACTAACAAAGAAAATAGTCTTGCCAGCTTCTTTAAATTGATTCATTTTGTCTAAACTTTTTTTAGTAAATGTTTGGTCACCTACAGATAATGCTTCATCAATTACAAGAATATCTGGATCGACAGTTACATTGATTGCGAAACCTAATTTAGATTTCATACCGCTTGAATATTTCTTGACAGGTTGATATATAAATTCACCTAATTCAGAGAATTCGATAATTTGAGGTGTAAGTTCTTTAATTTGTTTTTTAGAGAAACCAAGTAATAACATCTTGTATTCGATATTATCTATACCGTTTAGTTGCGTGTTTAAACCAGAGTTAATTGCAATAACGTTAACATCACCGTGGCGTTCAATTATACCGTCTGTTGGTTGTAATGAGCCGCCGATAATATTACTTAATGTTGATTTTCCTGATCCGTTAATACCCACTAAACCGATAATATCGCCTTCGTAAGCAGTAAATGATATATCATTAAGCGCTAAAAATCTTTGTGATTGATGCTTTGGTAAAAAAACATCTTTTAATCTCTCTTTGTTATTACGGAAAATTTTATATTCTTTTGTTAAATTATTAATGATAACTGATTCTTTCATATGTACTTCATTCCTTATAATTATTAACATTTCTATTATGCATTATTTTATGAGTTTAGTAAATTTATTGTAAATTCTGTTAGAATCATGTAAATTATATATGTTCTATAATTATGAGATTAACCTAAAGTTTAATATATCATCTATGCTCATTTGATGCTATATTAAAGATTAAGTTATAAATGTCTTAGCGAGAGAGTGATATTCATGCATGCTGTTTTTACAGTAATAAAAGAGCACGTCAAAAACTTTTATTTGATTCAAAGATTAGCACAATTCCAATTAAAAATTTCGAATCATGATAATTATTTAGGATTAGCGTGGGAACTTATTAATCCTATACTACAAATATTTGTATATTGGTTTGCATTTGGTTTTGGTATAAGGCAGAATGACCCAGTACATGGTGTACCGTTTATCTTATATTTATTAGTTGGTATTAGTATGTGGTTCTTTGTAAACCAAGGTATACTTGAAGGGACTAAATCAATAGGTACTAAGTTTAATCAAGTAGCAAAAATGAATTTCCCTTTATCTGCAATACCCGCATATATTTTAACAAGTAGATTTTATGGTCATATTATTTTAGTTTTAATTATTATTTTATTATGTATGCCTGCCGGTATTATACCTTCGATTTATATTTTACAATTATTCATATACTTACCTTTAGTGTATTTATTTGCATTTTCTGTTTCGTTATTAACATCGACTTTAGGTGTCATTATTCGAGATACACAAATGGCAATGCAAGCTATTTTGAGAATGCTATTTTACATGTCACCAATTCTTTGGGTACCTGATAAAGGTTCAGTGATTGAAATGATTATGAAATTAAATCCAGTATTCTTCTTTGCAGAAGGGTACAGAGCAGCAATATTATATAATAATTGGTACTTCATAGAACATTGGCAATTATTACTTTATAATTTATGTGTAACAGTGTTATTCTTTGTAGTAGGTGCAATATTACATGTTAGATTTAGACAAAGATTTGCTGACTTTATTTAAAATGATTAATAAATGATAAGGCTGAGACGTTAATGATTGTCTCAGCCTTTATCTCAATATATAGCTGCTTTTGGTCAATTTTTACTTTAGTAAATTTTATATAAGGAAGTGTCATTGTGGTAAGAAGCATAATTAAACAAGTCTACCTTTCTATTATTTTTATATTTAATAAATTATTTAAAAGTAATGTGAAACGTAAAAATGTCGTGGTGTTTATGACATTTAAAGAAGATGTGTTACCTGTTATTGAAGCATTAAAGAAAGAAGAATACTATATTACGGTAATTGCGCATCCGAAGTGGATTGATTTTTTGAATGATATAGATGTAGATAAAGTGGTAAACTTAAGTAATAAATATGTCTTACAACAGATTAAAGCAATTAAAAGCAGTAAAATAATAATTATCGATACATATTATTTATTATTAGGCAGTATCAGCAAAACGCCAGAACAAAAAGTTATACAAACTTGGCATGCTGCTGGTGCTTTGAAGAAATTTGGTTTAGAAGATAAAAGTATTAATCTTGAGGATAAACAACAGATAAAAAATTACTTATCTGTTTATCATTTTACAGATTATTATCTAGTCAGTTCAGATATTATGAAAGATGTCTTTATTAAAAGTTTAGATGCCGAGCCCGATCAAATATTACCATTTGGCTTACCAAGGTTAGACCAATATAAAGATAAACATGAGTATCCTATTAAATCCAAAAAAATAGCTTTATATGTTCCTACTTATAGAGATTATACAAATGAAATTCATATGATAGATAAACAGAAATTTGAAAAAATGTGCCCTGAATACGAACTCGTGACTAAATTACATCCAAGCATTACTTCACATGATTCAGATTCGAGAGATATACAAGATCTAGTTGAAATGGCAGAAATCATCATTACAGATTACAGTTCATTAAGTATTGAAGCCGCACTTTTAAATAAAACGATTATTTTCTATAGTTATGATGAATCAAAGTATGATGAAATGAGAGGACTTAATCAATACTATTATGAAATGACGAAAGAGAACAAAGCTTATGATTTAGAAACACTTTATAAACTTGTGAATCTAAATAGAATTAATAATGAAATTAAACCTATGTGGCATCAATATACAAACTTCGATGCAACTGGGAAGTTAGTTGATTTTATAAACAAAGGAGCTTAACGATATGGAAGTAAGTGTCATCATCCCTATTTATAATGCAGAAAAAACAATAGAGCAAACCATTAAATCAATTAAAAGTCATTATGAGCATGAAATTATTTGTATTAATGATGGATCTAAAGATAATAGTGCAGATGTAATTAGCAAAATTAATAATCCTAATATTGTACTTGTGAATCGAGAAAATAAAGGTGCTGCGGCAACAAGAAATGAAGGTATTAGTATCGCAAAAGGTAAATATATTATGTTTTGTGATGCAGATGATAAATTAGGTGAAGGTATTATCGACAAGATGGTTGAAGCGATAAAAAGGAATGATACAGATATCGTGGTTGGTAAGGTTTCTCATTTAATTGGTGATCAGATTAGGCCGATTCAAACATACAATGATTTAAAAGCTGTAGATCATACAACATTAAACTTAACACCAGAAGTTACCCAATCAATAGGACCGTATGGTAAACTGTACAAACATGACGTATTAGAAAATATTAGATTCGATGAAGATATTACTTTTTGTGAAGAGCATACCTTTAATTTAAAAGCTTGGTCAAAGAGTCGTATTACAATATTAGATGATTCAGCGTACTTGTATAATATAGGTATTGAAGACTCAATAGTAGCGACAAGTTACAAAAATATTGAAAAATATTTAAATGATGCCATTGAAGTTAGAAAAAGAACTTTGGACATTTTAAGTAATTTAAAAGAAAAAGTGAGTAACTATTATAGTTATAGAATGGATTATCTCATTATTTACTTTTTAATTCGAAATAATTTTATGAAAGTAGATAACTTAAATCATGTTATAGATCCAGCAATTAACTATTTAAAAGTCGTTCAACCACTTCAAACGAATAGTGTGAAAGATTTAAAAGAACTCGTATTGACAATTGCTGCGACTTACAATTTTGAAAGATTTAAAGAAGTGGCAAGTAATTTAGATATGCAAATTGATAAAAAAACTTATCGTTCTTATAAACTCAAACTATTTAAACTTAAGACAAAAATGAATTTAAGAAATATAAGAAATAAAAGCAAGAAAATATCTCATTAAATTATAAAAAATACTAACTGCCTTAAATGGTTGTTAGTATTTTTTATTTATTTTCATATATTAATTTCTAGTATCGAATCAATATTTCTATTTATTAATTAAATATACATAAACTTTACAATAGTTAATTGTTTGATATAATTTACAATTGCATATCAAATTAAATTAAAATGGAGTTAAAATATGGATAAAAATATAATTGATATTGAAAGAAAGTTTAGGCCAGAAATTGAAGGCCTAAGGATTGTTGCAGCTTTATTAGTCGCTATATACCATATTTGGTTTGGTAAAGTATCTGGTGGGGTAGATGTTTTCTTTGTTGTATCAGGATTTCTGATTACAACATCAATCATATCTACAATCAATAAAACAGGGGAATTTAAGTTTTGGCCATACATATCTAAAATAATGAAGCGTTTATTTCCGCTTGCATTTATTATTATATTAGTGATTCTCATATTAAGTATATTTTTCTTACCATCAACCATTTTTGATAAAACAATGAAAGAAGTCATTTCATCAATGTTCTATTATCAAAATTGGCAGTTGGCAATTAGTAATACAGATTATTTAGATGCACACCAAATGAAAAGTCCACTTGAACATTATTGGGCAATGTCCATTCAAGGACAATTCTATATCATTTGGTTCTTATTATTTACATTTATATTATTCATAATAAAAAAATATAAATTAGTAAATGGAAAGAGAATAGTAAATTACTTACTCGGTTTTATATTTATTGTATCCTTTGCATACTCAGTATATTTAACAGCAGTTAATCAACCTTTAGCATACTTTATTACATTTACGAGAGTCTGGGAATTTGCGTTAGGTGGTTTACTTTGTATTAACTTAAGCAAAATTAAAATCAATAATTTAACAGCAGAAATTATTGGATGGATTGGTCTTATTGGTTTAATTTTAACGGGGGCTTTATTTGATGTATCAACAATGTTTCCAGGTTATATTGCTTTATGGCCTATGACTTGTGCATTATTGATTATTTTATCAGGTAATAAAGATACTAAATACGGTGTTAAGAACTTCTTATCTATGCCGATTATGATTAAACTAGGTGGAGTATCATTCGGGATATACTTATGGCACTGGGTATTGCTATCATTCTACAAATACAATATTTCAGAAACACCTGGTATTATTTCAGGGATACTTATCATTGTATTATCAATTGCTCTGTCATTTATTACGACTAAATATATTGAAACTCCTATAAGAAGTGCAAATTTAAATAAAGTCGCATTTAAGAGAATAGGTATTATTGCATTAGCTAATATCATATTAATCGCTGGTTTAGTCTCTCATAATGCATATGTGAAAATATCTGACGATAAAACACTAGCATCGAAAGATTATCCAGGAGCACTAGCCGCAACATCAAAACAAAAAATTAAAGAAAATGATCCTAAGCCTGAATTTGCCAATGTATTTGATGATTTACCACAATCACACTTAGATGATTCAAATCAAGGATTAAAAAAATCAGATTTAAAGATTGGTATTTATGGTAAGAAAAAAGACTACAAAGCAACAATTGCTTTAGTAGGTAGTTCACATTCTGAACATTGGTTAGGAGCAGTTATTGAAGCGGCAAAAGAGCATGATTACAGAGTGATTAATATCACAAGATCTGGAACAAGATTCTCTACAGGTTATGATGATAATTCATTAAAAGGCCAATGGGTTAAAAATGTCGAAAACTATTTAAAGAAATCTGATGATATTGATCTAGTGTTATCACATGTTACAGCAGCTGACTCAAATAGCGATAAGATTCAACAACAAATGGTAGATGAATTATTAAAAGTTAAGAATGATTATAATATAAAAGTAATGGCAATAAGAGATATTCCTAGATATGATTTTAATGTTTCAGAAGAACTAGAAAAATCTGGTGAAAAAGAGACAATTAAACTTATGAATAAAGGAAATAACCAACAAGATACTTCATATTGGAAAAAACTATCAGAAACAAGCAAAGAATTACCAAAATTCGATCCATCAGAATACTTTAAAGTGAATGGCAATTATAGACCGATTATAGGTAATATTGTTGTGTATCGTGATATGGACCATATGACAAACACTTATTCAAAATCTTTCGGACCTATTTTAGGTAAAGAAATTAAATCTATCGTAAAAAAATAGAGAGCGGACAATGTCCACTCTCTATTTTTATAATTTTTGTTTGAGTATATCTTTAAAGATGTGCTTTAAAATTTTTTCAGTGTCACCATGATAATGGTCATTCAATTTATTGCTAGCAATAGAAACAATAAATTCGTTGTTAGAATATGTTACAAAATCATTTTGATAAAATATGCCTCTGTATCTTTGGTGATTAGGGTAACTATAAAATCCATATCTATAAGGGCTAGGATATAAATTTGTAGAGGCTTGTGATAGTAAATTATCAGTTGATGATTTAGAAAGTAATTTATTTGATTTAAATTGACTTACTAGTTTAGCCATATCATCTGTTGAAATATAGATATTACCAGCACCATCGTATTTATCCAAAGTGGATGGATAGAAATATATGGATTGATTATTTTTAAATTTATAGCCTTTTACCATAAACTCTTGTTGAGTAATTGCGTCATAACGAGCAGTATATTTTAAATGAGCTTTATTAATGATAAGTTCATTTAAGTTTTGTGCGTATGATTTTTTTGTAGCATTTTCTATGACTTTAGCAATTGTGATGTAGTTTGCATCATTATAAAAATAATTATGATAATTTTGGGGTACAACACCATTTAATTTAATACTTTCTATTGCACCATTTAAGCCCATTGCACTAGTTGGGAATTTTGCTTTAGCTAAGCCACTTCTATGCAACATTAAATCTTTAATGGTAATAGGATATACATTTTGAAAGTTTGGTATGTATTTATTAACATTGTCATTAATATTGATTTTCCCTTGATCTTCTAACGATTTCAACATTAAACCTGTTATAAATTTGTTAGCTGACCCTAGTAGGTACATTGATTTGCGATCATTATTTATATTGTTTTCAATATCCCTGAAACCATATGCTTTACTCATTAATGGTTGATTATGTTTATAAATGGTTATATTACCATTAAAAGATTTTGATTTTAAATACTTATCAATTTTTCTTTCCTCTGAAAAATTCATTTTAGATGTTTGCTTATTTTCTTTATGTTTTTTATAAATATGGGTTTGTGATTGCTCTTTTTTATATTGGCGAGCTTGGTAGACATCTCTTAATAAGATGATAAGGCATATAGCGATGATGCATAATATAAGTTTATTTAATTTCTTCATGTTCTTCTCCTGATGTTTTTACATTATATTACCATGAATGCTATTTTTTTACATTTGATATTGTAAAAAAGAACACATTGATGTGTTCTAGTCATTACCGTATAATTCTTTTTTGATTTGAGTTGTTGAAATACCTTCTGTTCTCTTAAGATAAATCACTTCACAATGGTCTTTTAAGAAGTCGAATTCGCCTTCCCAATCATGTCCCATTAAGAATGTATCAACATTAAATTTTTCTACATCTTCTGTTTTTTGTTCCCAATTATTCTCTGGAATAACTAAGTCAACATATCTAATAGACTCTAGCATCATTTTTCTTTGTTCATAATTGTAATATGATTTTTTATTTTTCAACTTATTGAATTCGTCTGTTGATAAAGCAACAATTAGATAATCTCCATGCTGTTTAGCTCTTCTTAAAAGCTCAATATGACCGTAATGTAGTAAATCATATGTTCCATAAGTAATTACTCTACGCATTATTTCACCCCATTATTTGATATCTTTAATATTAATATATATATGTATTATTGTAAATAGTTTGCAAAGTTTGTAAATTTATTTTGAAGGTATTTTAATAGGAGAAGTATATATTGAAATAAATAAATTTATTATACAAGTCGCTAAATAGTCATCAGTTTAAATTTATAAATATGTAGTGTATTATAATAGAATATGTTAATTTAATGTAAATTATGAATTAGAGGAGTATCTATGGAAGAAAAACTATTTTTAATGACTGAAAATTCATTTAAAAGTACGATAGAATATTTTAATAATAAAGAAGATGTCAATTCTACAGATAAAGAGAAATTACTTTATTATTTCAACAAAGTTTTCAATCCTCTATTTCCTTATAAATTTGACTTTATACTAAAAAATAGAAATGGTTTGTCAATTTTGTTAAGAAAGATTAACTACAGCACTCCTAAAAAAAGTGTTTTTAAATATTTAGAAGGTAAAGCTATGAAACGAGGAGATTATAAATATAGTTATATGCTATCACAGTTTCGTAAATCTTTATCCATTTTACGCTCTAAAAACTATGTCTTAGATTTTAATCCAAGTAAGGTAGACAAGACTATTGTTTATGAATCATTTAATGGTAGAGCATTTTCGGACTCTCCAAAGATGCTTTATTTTTACTTAAAAGACGCACTACCTAATTATAAACATATTGTAGTAACGGATAATAATGATTTAGATGAAAATCTTAGATTATTAAATATAGAAACAGTTAAAAAAAATACTAAACAATATTTCAAAGTATATCATAAAGCCAAGGTATGGATTGCTAATACGAGATTATCACCCCAACTTGAGAAAAAAGAAAATCAACTTTTTATTCAAACATGGCACGGTACGCCCTTAAAGAAATTGGCTAATGATCAAACGGTTATTTCTATTCCCGAAATTACGCTTGAAGAGTATCTTTATGGCTTTAATAAAGAAACAAGTAGGTGGGATTTCCTAATATCTCCTAGTGAAACTGCTACTAAACGATTTAAATCTGCTTTTAATCTGAAAGAAGAACAGATTTTAACTTTAGGATATCCAAGAAATGATGATTTAGTTCAGTTAAATAATGAAGATTATATTAATCAACTCAAACAAAAATATGATATTCCTTCTCATAAAAAAGTCATATTGTATGCACCGACATGGAGAGATAATGATCGTACAGATATAGGTAATTACAATTTTAAATTGAAGATTGATTTAGATTCGTTTAGTAAAGAACTATCCGATGAATATGTATTGCTCATAAGAGCACATTATTTAGTATCAGAACATTTGAATTTAGAAAGTTATTCAAATGTGTATGACTTATCTAATGCTAATGATATCAACGAATTATTCTTAATGAGTGATGTATTAATCACAGATTATTCGTCTGTTTATTTCGATTATGCGAATCTAAGTAGACCAATCTTATTTTTTGCATATGATAAAGATGAATATGCTAACGATATTAGAGGATTTTATTTACCGTATGAATCAGATTTACCAGGACCAGTATTTGAAACAAGTGAAGCATTAATTGAGTATATTAAATCAATGCAATATGTAGATATTCCACATTCTGATAATTATAGAAAATTCAATAATAAATATAATCAACTTGATGATGGAGGAGCAACTGAAAGAGTAAGTGAAAAGATTATCGGCACTCTAGATAAAGAAAAGGAGTTTCAATAAATATGAAAATATTAAATATTTATCAAGAACGCGATTTACTAGTCTTTGAGTTTGATCAAACATTGGATAATATTAAAAATGTTTATATAAAAAATGAATTTGATGAAATAATCATTCCACAAACCAATATCAAAAATCAATTTAAAATTAATTTGAATGACGTTTTAGAAAAATTTTCACAGTATGATAGAGAAACAATCTTTATTTTACTAGAAAGATCTGATGGTATTACACAATCCATTCAAAAAATAAACATAAAAAAATATGAATATAATATACAAAACTTTGAAACAGTTATTCATGATGAAGCGACTATTACCCCGTATATTACTAAAAACGGAATTATACAATTCACATTAAAACCAGAATTACCAGTGTCTACTTATTTTGCAAGAAGACATATAGATAAAATTATCATAAATAATAAACAAGCATTTTTAAAAGGGAAGTTCTCAATTCAAAATTCAACACTTGAATATGCTCATATAAGAATCACTTCAAGGTTAAGTGAGCATGTTATTGAGATACCATTAGATCCAGTTGTATTTAATGTGTATAAGTCACTAAATTCTACAAGTTATGATTTTGAAATTGATATTTTTAATGAACTTAAGCAGTATTTAGAAAATGACTTTGATTCTGAAGATATTATTGATATCTACTTAAATATTAAAGTAAATGAATTTAAAAATGTAATAGATGTAAAATTGGGTAACCCAAGAATTATGGTAGAAAGATTTGCTAAAGGTGAAGTATCAATTGATCTTGGGCAAACTGTAAAAACGGCTATACCATATTTCACGATAAAAGGTAGAAACCTATCATTTAGAATTAATGAATATGCAAAAGAAGATTATGAAGCATACAAAAAATTAATGCACGACTATCCAACATTAATCAAAAACAATTTGAACAAAAATAAAGTTTGGGTGATTGGTGAAAAATCATATAAAGCCCAAGATAATGGCTATCATTTCTTTAAATATATGAGAACTGAGCATCCAAATGAAGAAGTATATTATGTTATTGATAAAAATTCTGAAGAACGAAAAAACGTAGAACCATATGGAAATGTCATTGATTTTAAATCAAAAAAACATTTCGAAGTTATGATTAAAGCAGATATTATTTGCAGTACGCATCATACAGAATTATTGTTCCCAAGTCATGAAGCAAGTTATGTGAAAAAAATTAGAGCTAAACGCGTCTTCTTACAACATGGTGTATTAGGTGCTAAAAACTTAACACAGATAAATGGTAAACAACTGAAAGACTTTAATGTTGATATGTTTATCACAAGCTCTAATCGAGAAAAACAAATCGTTAATAGAGATTTATTATTTGATTCATATCAAGCAAAAGTTACAGGTCTCTCAAGATTTGATGAATTATTTAAGGAAAACGTAGAAGTTAAAAATCAAATTTTAATTATACCTACATGGCGTGATTGGATAACAAATATTAATAGTCTTTTAGAATCTGATTATCTACAAAATTATAATAGCTTATTGAATAGACCAGAATGGAAAACAATTGCTCAAACAAAAAATGTAGATATCATATTCTGTTTACATCCTAATATGCAGGCATTTGTTGAATATTTTGATATACCTGATTACATTAAAGTCATTAGACAAGGTGAAGTAGATGTTCAATTACTTATTAAAGAAAGTAAATTGATGATTACAGACTATTCAAGTGTTGCGTTTGACTTTAGTTTCTTAGAAAAACCAGTTATTTACTATCAATTTGATAGAGATAGATTTATCGGTAAATTACCATCGCATTTAGATCTTGATAAAGAACTACCTGGTAAAATTGTTGATAATGTTGAAGCAGTTTTAGAAGCGGCTAACCATTATGTTAATAACGGCTTCAAGAATGAACAACAAATTATCAATAAAGCTAATAACTTTGTAGCATATAAAGATACAAACAATTCACAGCGTATATATGAAGAGGCTAAATCATTTAAACGTAGAAATATCATAAAGGATACTTTAAAATATGATATTCTTTCACAACATGTGTTTAAACGATTTAGAAGACATAAAAAATACTTTGATATTATGTCCTATATGAATAAATTCCTTGTAAGATTTGGGAAAATAGATGAAAAACTAATTGTGATAGAAAGTAATTTAGGTAAACAAGTAACGGATAGTCCTAAAATGATTTACGATCAAATTAAAGCGCTCGATAAAGGTTATAAGATCGTATGGGTATCCAATAAAATATATCCATTTGATGATGAAAATGTTATAACAGTGAAACGTTTAAGCCCAAGTTATTATAAATATTTATCATTAGCTAAATACTGGATTAATAATCAGAACTTCCCTCATTATATTGAGAAGAAGAAAAATACAACATATATTCAAACATGGCATGGTACGCCACTGAAGAAAATGTTAAATGATGTCGATGATTTTAAAGGTAGAGATGCAGGGTATATAGACAGAATTAATCGTTCAGTGTCACGATGGGACTATTTAGTTTCACCAAGTCCATATGCATCGAGTTGCTTTAAATCTGCATTTAACTTTAATAAAGAAATATTAGAAGTAGGTTATCCACGTAATGATATCTTCTATGAAAATGAAAGTGATATTGAAGAAAAACAACATATTATCAAACGTAAACTTTCAATTCCTAAAGATAAAAAAGTGATATTATATGCACCAACATTTAGAGATGACGAAGTATCATCTGCGAAAAAACATTTAATTAATTTAAAATTAGATCTACATCAAATGAAAGAAAAACTTGGAGACGAGTACGTACTACTATTAAGACCGCATATCATTATTAGTAATAATATTATTATCGACAAATCATTAGAAGGCTTTATTTATAATGTTGCGAGTTATGAAGATATTAGTGACTTATATTTAATTAGTGATATCTGTATTACAGACTACTCATCTGTAATGTTTGATTATGCTAATACACGAAAACCATTACTCTTCTTCACATATGATTTAGAACATTATAAAGATAATTTAAGAGGATTCTATATGAACTTCGAAGACGAAGCACCAGGTCCATTGTTGAAAGACAATGAGAGCTTAATAGATGCTATTCTAAATATAGAAACGGTTAATGAATCATATAAAGATAAATATGATAAATTCTATGATAAATTCTGTTCATTTGAAAAAGGAACAGCAGCGAAACAAATTGTCGATAAATTATTTTAAATAAAAAAAGCAGAACTGACGATGTATTTTCTGGCAGTTCTGCTTTTTATTATTTATTCGTTAATTTTAACGAAAGGTTTCCATTTATAGTAGGGTAGAAAACACCTTTTTTATCCGTTAAACTGATTTTCTTATCATACCCAAATTTAATATTTAAATGCTTAAATCCATCATATACAATGATACAGTTATATATTGATTCTGGTTTATTATTGATTTCAGTTTTAGGTATAGAGATGGTTAAGAGCTTATCTTGGACTTCTATATTCTTAATAACGATATCATCTTTGTAATCTTTTCGAGACATAAGAGACAAGTTACGTATTTCTTCAATATCTATACCATCTATTTCAATTTGTATTTTGATGGATTTGTCTACTTCAGCTATGTTTAATAACGTTGCCTGTTGAAATGGTATTGTGAATCTTTCATTAGCATCAGTTAACATTGTTTGTTTATGTTGCTTTTGAATTATTTTAGGTTGTTTTTTAAGCCACGTAAAGAAACTGATAAATGACTCAAAATCATTATTTTGAATAAACGTAATTGCGTCTGTATATTCTTGACTGATTGTTTGAATGATATCTGACTTTATATATGATTGGTTGAAAAGCTCATTCAGTTGTTTAAAATACCGAACTTGTTGTTGTTTATCACTATTTAGGAATACATGACTATTACAACTTTTCAATAAATCATACTCTAAATATCGATTTAACAATCGAATGTTTTTAGTGTTTGATTCTTGTTTTAGTAAATGTTGAATAATTTCTAAATCTGAATCACGTTTTTCATAGAAATCTATACCCGTTGTAAGAGATTCATTAGATGTTGTTCTGTCAATAATTGAACAATTATCTGTAACCGTAGAAACATCTTTAATATAAGGACTCAAGTTAGTGAAAAACATTTTATCTTCCCCGAAATGTAAGTTTTCCGGGAACTTTATATTGTGTTTTTTAATATGACTTAGTTTAATAAATTTTGATGGTGGACCAAAGTGATTATATATATATGGGATGTCATTGATGTTATAATTATAACGATTATCGTTACTCATAAATCTAGCATGTACAGTTAAAGAATGGTCATTTTGACGTAACGTTCTACCAACAATCATGTCTGATTTAAGAAGTTTATCGTCATTAGCAATTCTTGCTAATATATCTGTTGCTAAATAATCATCTGCATCTAGAAAATAAATATATTGACCGGTTGCTTTTGCAATACCAATGTTACGAGGTTTTGAAGGACCACCTGAATTTTCGTCTAATATGATAAATTTGATGTTTTTAGCTTCATAGTTTTTAATTAAGGTTTGAGTATTATCCGTAGAATGATCATCTACTATGATGATTTCGTAATTTCTTGCATCTAGAGATTGGTTTAATATTGAATCAATCGCACGTTCTACTTTAGCTTCATTATTATACGTTGTGACAATAATTGAAAAAAGCTTTTTACTTTTGAATAACATAAATTAACTCCATTCATTTAAAAAATCAAATTGTATAAACAATGTGGCAAATTTGTCTCACATTGTTTGTATAATGTAATATGAATAAATAAAGAAGTCAATTTATTGTATAACTTAAAATATATGGGGTGTAAAATGATTAAAATTATAAATATTCATGACGAGCATAATTTAGAAAATTATATAATTACAGAATGTCATGAAGAAAATCATATTATTTTAATAGATAAAAATACGCGAGTTAGGGAAGATGTATTGAACAATTTAGAATTGGATAACCAATCTTATATTGTTGATTATACTAACAATGGTTATTATACAAACGATAGTAGATATATGGGAAAGGCATTTATTACAGTTGCTGATTGGTTTAATAATATAACGCTTCAACCAAATATCATTTTTAAGAAAGATGAGCTATTATGGCTAATTTCTAATTATCAGTGGGAAACGATATTTGATATTACATTAAATGCAATTTTCCACTTAGATGAAATTAAAATTGATGCTCACGTTATTTTTGATTATGTTCAACAAAGTAAACTAAGTGCAAGCTGTTTATCAGCATTTAAAAATGAAAGTCTAAGTCATGAAGAGAAATTTTATTTAAATAAAACAGCACTTTTAAATGGCATTTCACCATTGTTTAAAGCGAGAGAAACACAAATTCCTTCAATCGCCAGAGCGATTGATAAAGTGATAGCAAAATCACAATTTCAATTACCGAAGATTGCTTATCAAAAATTAAGTCATACGGCACAACAAAAACAAATGAAAGCAATTAACATATATGACAAAGATGAGACGAAAATTAAGCCACATATTGTATTTTTAGGTTTCGATTATGGTTACAGAGGTAATTCAAAATATTTATTTGAATATTTAATAAAGCAACATCCTAAATATACGGTTTACTTTATTACGGACGAAGAAAAAGGTGATCACTTTGTTTCTCCTTCTCATTCTGATACGAAACAAATTATAGAGGAAGCTAACGTAGTGATACTTGAAAGTTACTTGCCAGATCAACTTAAACCTAATGGTACAATCATTCAGTTATGGCATGGTACACCTTTAAAACGACTATTCTTAGATAGCAAAGAACCTAAACAAAATATTGATATTTATAATTATCGAGCACGTAAATATAATAAATTAATTAAACAAGATTATTTTATAACGGATGTAGAATCTATAAACGATGTATTTAAATCCGCATTTCCAATGGAAAAAACTGAACTTGTTGCATGTGGCTATCCTAGAAACCAATATTTATTAGAGAAGCACTCAATTTCTAATGAAATAAATCAAATCAAACAACAGTTAAATTTAAATACTGAAAAAGAAACAATTCTGTATACGCCGACATGGAGAGATAATCAAGAAGAAGAGTTTTTATTAGAATTTACAGATGAGATGAAAGCGAAATATAACATCATTTATAAATATCACGAAGAAGATCATGCTAATAAACAGTATAATTATATCGATACAAGACAGTTTGAAACACAACAATTACTACTTGTTTCAGACATTGTAATTAGTGATTACTCTTCAATTGTATTTGATGCATTAACAATTGATAAAAAAGTGTATTTATATACACCGGATTTTAATAATTACGATTATAACCGTGGTTTATATAAAGAAGTTTATGAAACTATCAATGATAATCAATATTTTGAAAAGTCATTATTGTTTAATGCAATTATGAATAATGATTATCATACGATTAGTGATCAATTTATCAACAAAAATAATCAGTCATACGAAACTATCACGCAATTGATAGAACAAGCTATGGACTGAAAAGGAGGATTTATATGAAATCTTTTACATTTTTAGTTCACAATATTTATCATATGGGTGGGACGACGAAATCAATTTCTAATCTGGCAAATAAATTAAGTAAAAAAGGTCACGCTGTAAAAATATTGTCAGTATTTAAAGCGAGTGATGAACCTTATTTTAAGTTGCATGAAAATATAGAAATTCAACCCATTATTGAATATAACAAAACCATCAAAGGGTTGAAAAATATATTTGTAAATAGAATCAATAAGTATACACCTTTTTTGAGTCCTAAAATTATTCATCCGTCTGAACCTGGACTTCATCAATTTTCAAGTCATATTGAGCAACAAATTGTTAAAGCCATTCAGAATGTGAATACAGATATTATTGTAGGTACACGAGCAAGTTACAATATACTTGTTAGCAAATATGCAAGTCAGTCGGTATTTAAAATTGGTATGGAACATATGTATTTATATGCACATGATGAGCAATATCAAAAAGATATACTTAAAAGTTATGAACACCTTGATTTAGTGACGACATTAACTAAAGAGGATCAACAAGATTATCAACAAGGTTTAACACATACTAAAGTGATTATTGTTCCAAATATACTAAATGAAACTCAATATAATGTAGAGAAATATAATACAATTGTTGCTGCAGGTAGATTTGAGCATGAAAAAGGGTTTGATTTGTTACTGGATAGTATCAATTTAATTCAAGACACAATGCGAAAACACCAATTTCAATTAGAATTATATGGAGATGGACAAGAAAAAGAACAATTCCATCAATTGATCAATCAATATAATATTCAAGATATTGTGAAACTTAAGCCTACTACTAACGCATTATCAAAAGTATTAGCTGAAAGTAAGATTACGGCTGTTCCATCGAGAGTTGAAGGTTTTGGACTTGTTATATTAGAGGCGATGTATCAACGAAATGTAGTTATCAGTTATAAGGGCTGTTATGGTCCAGAATTTTTAATTGAAAATCAAAAAAATGGTTATTTAGTAGACTACCAAGATGCTAAACAATATGGAAAGCAACTTGCGTATGTTATTGAAAATTATCATCATTCTGATGTTCAAAATGTCATTCAAAAAGGTTTAGAAAGAAGTAACGATTTCGACGGAGATGTCATTTATGAGCAATTCATGAAAGATCTAAACAAGCATTTTAAATAAGCAACAACCTCAATCCCTAACAAGCCAATTGTTAGGGATTTTTTAATAGGGTGTTAAGATATTGTAAATATTAATTAATTGTCTTTCTAATAAATATCCTTATATATATACTTACAACTGTATAATACTTAAAGGAGATTTTTATATGCAGACAAATCCTATTAATCTAGAGAAAAAATTTAGACCTGAAATTGAGGGGCTAAGAGTTATTGCAGCATTATTAGTTGCGATATATCATATTTGGTTTGGGAAAGTGTCTGGGGGCGTCGATGTATTTTTCGTTGTTTCAGGATTCTTAATTACCACATCCATTATTTCTAAATACAATAAAACAGGGTCATTTAAATTTATACCTTACATAACAGGATTAATTAAAAGGTTATTCCCTTCTGTTATAACGGTGTTACTTGTTACGGTTATCTTAAGCTTTTTCTTATTGCCAGAATCAATACTAGGTAAAACGATAAAAGAAATCTTTGCTTCTTTATTTTATTATCAAAACTGGCAACTCGCTTTATCGAGTACAGATTATTTAAATAAAGATCAAATGAAGACGCCAGTTGAACATTTTTGGGCAATGTCGATTCAAGGACAATTCTATATTATATGGTTTGTCATCTTTAGTTTGTTTTTTATGTTATATAAAAAATACACTAACCTTAAAGTTATTAATGTCATAAATCTTTGTTTAGGTACATTATTTATCGTTTCATTGTCCTATTCTATTTATTTAACGCACGTCAATCAACCTTGGGCATATTTCCATACATTTACAAGAGTTTGGGAATTCTCACTCGGCGGATTATTAGCAATCAACCTTAATAAAATTAAAATTAATCGTCTAGTAGCAAGTTTAATTGGATGGTTAGGTTTAATTGGCTTGATCTTAACGGGTATTATTTTTAATGTATCAACAATGTTTCCTGGATATATTGCACTATGGCCAATGTTATGTGCCGTATTTATACTCGTTTCTGGTAACTATGAAACTAAATATGGTGTTAAGAAATTCTTAGGATCATCCATTATGGTGAAGATTGGCGGATTGTCATTTGGCTTATATTTATGGCATTGGGTGATTTTATCATTTTATCAGTATCATAATAATGAACGACCTGGAATTGTATTAGGTATTTGTATGATTTTACTATCATGGTTATTATCATATTTCATGACACGTTATATTGAAAAGCCAATTAGATCAGCATCTTCAGATAAAATTGCATTCAAAAAATTAGGAATTGGATTAGCGATACAGTTATTGGCAATCGCATCTTTATATTTCGTTATCTTTAATAATCCTTTTGAAAAAGAAAAAGTAGCATTGAGTGAAAATTATCCCGGAGCAATGGCTGCAGAAAAGCATGTAAAAGTTAAAGAAGGTGTAGAAGCAATTCCAGAGTTTTCAAAAATCAGAAATGAATCACCTGATTCTACAAGAGACAAAGTTCATCAAAAAATAGGTGAATCAAAAGTTCTAGTTGGAGAGTACGGTAAAAAAGAAAACTATGATAAGACAATCGCTTTAGTAGGGAGCTCTCACGCACAACATTGGTTAGGCGCACTTCAAAAAGCAGCTGAAGAAGGAAATTATAGAGTATTAAGCATGACGAAAAGTGGCTGTGTATTAACAACGAATGACAGTGACCGAGATTGTACCGAGTGGAATAAAAATTTAATTAAAGAACTTGATAAGCAAGATGTCGATTTAGTTGTAACAACTGCAGATTCAAGTACAGATGTAAATGGACAAATCGACCCATTACAATTAAAACAATATCAAAACATTACAAATACAAAAACACCAATTATGGCTATAAGAGATAATCCGAGATATGAGTTTAATGTTCCAGAAACATTAGATAAATTCGGAGAACAAGAAACGATTAAGAAGATGAATGCTAAACAACGTTTGCCAAAAGTATCTAAATGGGATCAACTTGAACAAAAGCCAGAACAAACAAAATATGTAGATTATACATCGTATTTCAAAGAAGATGGAAAGTTTGCACCTGTTATAGGTAACGTCATTGTATATATGGACAAAGGACATATATCAAATAGTTACTCTAAAACGTTTGGTCCTAAAATAAAGAAAGATATCGAACAATACTTTAAAGAACTTAATCATTAATCTATAAAGCCCTTCAATCATATGAATTTATATGATCGAAGGGCTATTTTTAACACAAAATATTGAGCAATTGTAAACAATGATAAAAGAGTGTAAACCCTTCCTTAAGTATCTGTTAAACGACTGTTTATTGTATTCATAGAAGTTACAATATATTTAACATTACGAAAGTAATAGCTTAACAATTAATTATTAAAGGATGGATATAATATGAAATTAACTACTATTGGTTTAGGATACATTGGATTACCAACATCAATTATGTTTGCGAAACATGGTGTAGATGTTGTAGGTGTCGATATAAATAAAGAAGCAGTAGATAAATTAAATAATGGTCAAATTCATATTGAAGAGCCTGGCTTACAAGAAGCTTATGAAGAAGTGTTAGCTAAAAATAAATTCAAAGCAAGTATGCAACCTGAAAAAGCAGATGCATTTATTATTGCAGTTCCAACTCCAAATAATGATGATCAATATGAATCATGTGATATTTCGTTAGTAATGGGTGCAGTTGAATCTATCGTACCATTTTTAGAAAAAGGTAATACGGTCATTGTAGAATCTACGATAGCACCAAGAACAACGGATGATCATGTTAAACCATATCTTGAAAGCCAAGGATTTGAAATTGGTAAAGATATATTTTTAGTACATTGCCCTGAAAGAGTGTTACCAGGAAAAATATTACATGAACTTATTCATAACAATCGCATAATTGGTGGTATAACGCCAGCATGTGTTGAAGCGGGTAAACGTGTATATGGAACATTCGTACAAGGTGAAATGATTGAAACAAATGCTAAGACAGCAGAAATGAGTAAGTTAATGGAAAATACTTACCGTGACTTGAATATTGCGCTAGCAAATGAACTTGCGATGGTATGTAATCATTTAGATATTAACGTATTAGAAGTTATCAAGATGGCGAACAAACATCCACGTGTGAATATTCACTTACCAGGTCCAGGTGTTGGTGGTCATTGTTTAGCAGTTGATCCATACTTTATTATCGCTAAAGATCCAGAAACAACGAATCTCATTCAAGAAGGTAGACGTATTAATCGTTCAATGCCTCAATATGTTATTAATGAGTCTAAGAAAATGTTAGAAACTTTAAATGGTCATAAGGTTGTTGTATTTGGATTAACTTATAAAGGTGATGTAGATGATGTCAGAGAATCGCCAGCATTTGATATTTATAATGATTTGAGAAAAGAAAATGATATTCAAGTAGAAGCATATGATCCACATGTTGAGCTAGGTTTTGTCCAAAAAGATATTCAAAAAGCAGTTAAAGATGCATCTCTTGTATTAATTTTGAGTGACCATTCAGAATTCAAAAATTTAGTAGATCAAGATTTTGAAGGTATGAAAGACAAAGTCATTTTCGATACGAAAAATGTTGTTCAATCACAATTTGAGCAAGTTAAATATTACAACTACGGTAATTTATATACTTTCGGAAAAAATATTGCACTTTCATTTAATAAGTAAAGATTGAGGGGTCTTCATATGATAGACGTTAACAGTCCAATTATTCAAAGCGGATTGAGCTTTCAAATAATTTTAAGAGAACCAGAAAATCAAAAAATATTTGATGTAGATAAAAATGAACTTGTTGTAGGATATGCTTCTGATTATTTAAATAAAGCATTAAAAGTTATTTCTATAAAAGTGATAGAAAGTGAACTATATGGATTAATTGTAAGAGGTACGAATATTATAGGGTGGACAAGATTAAATCATTCTATCAAATTAATTTCGAAACCTATTGATACGATAAGAGTAGATTTACGTCATTTCTCTACACCACAAATTAATAGAGAACTAGGGTTTGGTGATGACTATAATTTACTATTTAAAGAAAAAAACTTTTCATCTAGAGCATTGTATTTATTTGGAGGTGAAGTGTTAGAAGCTGTATTTAATAAAGGAACATTTGCAGGATTTGTGCATACGAAAGACATAGATAGAGCAATTCCTATTAATAAAAAAGTATCAATAGAAGAATCTACAGTCTTTTATCAAGATAGCGCATTGCACAAATCAATTGATCTATCCTTGGATAAAGAACAATTTGATTTCAATAACGTCTTGATCGATATGGTGTTCTTAAAAGCAGAATCGGTAAGGATTATTATTAAAAAGAAAAAATATTGGATGAGCTTTAATGACTTAAAAGATAAAAGCATCATTCAAGATTTAGAAGCTAAACAATATGAAAACTATAACGAATTAACGCTAGAACAGCTGGATATGATTACAAACTTTCAAGAAGAAAGAAAAGAGTCAAAATCTGCAATTGTTCGTTTAATAAACGAAAATATCTCATTACAAAAAACAAATAAAAATGAAGAGAAAAATCAGTATGAACGATTATATATGAATTTAAAAAATTCTAAATTAGGAAAGATTCAAACGAAATACTGGAGTTGGAGAAATAGGAGGAAATCATAATGTCTTCAAATATGCCAACAAATATCAATCAAAAAAATAATATCGAATCAACTAAAGAGGCTTTAGTCAATTTTGATGATAAAACAAAAGTTGAACAATTAGAAGAAGTGTTAAATATTGTTGAACAAGATTATATGTATGGACTATATAAATTAAAAAAGGTTAAAGATCATACAAATCATCATAATTACTATAAAAAAGTAGCAGAAGAATCAAAATTAGATTTCCTTGAAAAACACCAACAACATTTATCAAACCTTGTGAATTCTAATACATCGCGTGTATTTATTAAAAACAAATACAAAGTTGGTCTTATAGCTGATGAATTTTTATATAACTCATTTAAAGATATTGGGAATATCGTTTATTTAGATAGTAAATTTACAGATTTAAGTCGTGATATGGATGTTTTAATCGTTGCGACAGCATGGAGAGGTATAGACGGAAGTTGGACTGGTTTAGCATCAGTTAATAGTAAGAAAAGAAGAATGTTATTTGAAGGTATTCAACAAGCTAGAAAATTCAATATACCGATTGTCTTTTATTCTAAAGAAGATCCCGTCAATTTCCATTTATACAAAGATATCGCGACAGAATGCGATATTATTCTGACATCAGCTGCTGAAGTAGTAGAAGATTATAAAGAATATTGTCAAAATGATAAAGTATATGTACTACAATTTGGTATTAATCCTCATTACCATAATCCAGTAGGGACGAGAAGTTCATATAATAAATCATTTAAAAACGATGTTATTTTTGCAGGAAGTTGGACTGAGAAATATCCTGTTAGAAACCAAGAATCTGCAAGAATATTTGATGAGTTAATCAAAAAAAATCATAAATTAACCATTATTGATAGAAATTTACCATTGCGAAGAAAACGTTATCAATTCCCAATGAAATATATCCCATACTTAACAATGCCAATTGATCATGAAGAACTTATGAAACTGCATAAAGTATATAGATGGGCAATAAATGTCAATTCAGTAAAATATTCAGAAACGATGTTTGCGAATAGAATATTTGAATTACAAGCTTTTGGGAATTTAATCTTATCTAACTATTCAGTAGGTGTTAATAATCAATTTCCAAATGTATTTATGGTTAATCATAAAACTGATGTGGCACCAATTATGAACCAATATCAAGAATATGAAATAGAAGATATGCAGGCTAAAAGTATACGTAGTGTGATGAGAAATTGTACGACGTATCATCGTTTAGATGAAGTCTTATCATATATTGGCATTGAACCTACTCAAAAAGAATCGCAAATACTCGTTATTGTTGATGCATTAACCGATAAAATGAAAGATATTCTATATCGACAATTACATGTTCAGTTTGATGTTATAGAAGCTCAAGATACAGTAGAAGATGCATCACAATATGATTTTATAACTTACATGAAAGATTCAATTGAATATGAAGAGTATTATTTAGAAGATTTATTAACAGCATTTAAATATGTAGATGTTGATTTTGTTACGAAAGATAAACAACATGAAGCACATCAATTTATTGAAAAAGCTCAAAATAAATATGTAACAATGTATCATAAAAATATATTCGATCAACAGTTGAATGTTACACAATCTCAAAATGGTTATAATTTAGATCAATCAGAAATTTATGACGAATATTTATATGGTCAAAATAACCGCAAGAAAAAATTAAGTGTCATTATTCCAATTCATAATAACGGTACTTATTTAGAAGATAAGTGTATGAGAAGTTTAAGAAGATCTTCAATATTTAAAGAGATGGAAATTATATTCGTAAATGATGGTAGTACGGATTCTGAAACGATATCTATTATTAATCGATTAAGAAGACGATACCCAGATATCGTTTACTATGCATATGAAGAAGGATCAGGTAGTGCTTCAAGACCTAGAAATAAAGGTGCTGAACTTGCCTCTACAGATTATATTACTTATTTAGACCCTGATAACGAAGCGACTGGTGATGGGTATGCAACTTTATTAGAAGAAATAGAATCGAATAAAGATGTCGATATGGTCGTCGGTAATATTATTAAAGAAGATAACAAGCGCAGAGCACTGTTTAATTATGCGGGCACAGTGATGAAGTATAACGATGGAAAATTATTAATCGACGACCCTAAAAAATATATGAAAAAATGTGGTCTACGTGCTCAAAGTATTCAAGCTTTAATCATTAAATCACAAATTATTAAAGATAATCATATTCGAATGATTGAAGGTGCTGCTGGCCAAGATACGTTATTCTTCCAAGAATTAATGATTCATTCTAAAAAAGTACAAGCTGTAACAGATGTTATTCATATGTATTACGCTGCCGTGTCTGGATCAGTTACAAATTCGATTTCTAAGAAGCTATTTGATAAATATTACACATTAGAAATTGAAAGAATTCCATTTTACGAAAAACATGGATTACTAACATCCTACTTAGAACATAGATTTAATTTTTACGTAAAAGGCTGGTACTTGCCAAGATTAGAAAAAGTGAAACCAGAAGAAAGAAAAGAAGCCGTAGAACGATTTTTAGAAATATATAGTTTGTATGATCAATATAAACGACCTGAAGACCATGATTTAAATCAATATGTTGAACATTTAAAGCAAGAGGTTCAGCAATAATTGCGTGATTGATATAAGGGGGTGTGTATGATGGATAATACGTTCATAAGATTTAACAAAGCATATATGATTGTTCCTCGACAAATTTCAATTGAAGATCAAAACTATCGTCAACATATTCAATTCACTGACTTTACGATTTATTTTTCAAATGATTTAAGTTCATATGAGTATACAAAGAATGACATCAAAGTAGTCATATTAGGTCATTTTGTGCATACGAAAAATGTCGATTTAAAATATCCTGAAATATGCGCCGAATTATTGTCTCACGAAATTGATTCTTATGCTTTTCTTGAAGAGATGAGTTTTTATAATGGCAGGTATGTTATGTTGATAGAATATAATGGACGTTTGCTACTATATAATGATGCAACGTCATTTTTATCATTGTATTATCATGCATCTCATGATTTGTACGCTAGTCATTCAGAATTAGTAAATCAACTCGTAAAATTATGTTTTGATAAGACTTGTGAAAGAATCGCACATAAGTCATATGGATTTTTAGACTATAGCAAATATAAAGATGTTTATAAATTCAATGCCAATACAAGATTTAATATAACAGACCATACAATTAAAAGAATTTATCCAATCAACCCATGTGTTAAGAAATCAGCAGAAGAAGTATATGATATTGTTAATGATGAAATTGAAGCAGCGGTTGATTATTTATTTCGATTTGATCAAAAAGTGATTTGTTCTATCACAGCTGGTCATGATTCTAAAGTATCCTTATCTTATATTAAAGAACATATCAATGATGTGAATTTCTTTACTTATACAAAAAATATTGATGAATTAGAACATAAACAAACTGCTCATATTTATCGTATAGATGAATATATTTCTCAAAAGTTAGCATACAATTTAAATTTAAAGCATACGTTATTTAATATGGATCAACTAGCAGTCAATTCAAATTTGATTGATAGATATCAGTTATATGAAACAAATCATAGTATTCATTTAATCAATTATTATCATGAGAATAGGTCGTTTAATCATTGTATACATTTAAAATCTACTATCTTTGAACTTGCTAAAAGTATTATTCCTAAGCGGATACAAAGAGCAGACTCATTTTTACCGTATGAAAATGCAATCAAAAAATGGGCTAAAGATTTTCCAGTGGATCAATTATCTCACGATTATTTACTAGAATTTGTTAAAAGAAATAATCTCTATAAGACGATTGAATTAGGTTATCATCCTTATGAAACGTTGTATTACGAATCTAGAATGAACGGTTGGCATAGCTGTATTGTTCAAGAAAGTGATGATTATTTAGATGTGTTTAGCTTAATCAATACGAGGCATATCTTATTTGAATTTATGAGTATTAATCAGGAAGATAAGCAAAACCAAATGTTACATAAATTGATGATTAAACATCATTGGCCAATTTTAAATTACTTTCAAATCAATGACGTGAACACATTAGAGGATAGAATAATTCAATTAGAAGAAGACACAAATGAGCAAGTAGAAAGTTTGGCGAATATTATGATTCAAACTGAAGATTTCTATCAAGTGATACAAAATGAAAAAAAGTTATTTCGTGCATTAACACCTGAATTTAGTTATGACAATCAAAAGAAAATGATGTTAACGAATACGCAGGATAACACGATTACACTTGAATTAAGAACATTTTATCAAAATAAAAAAGGCAGAGATACGGTGTACTTTGATATAGAAAGTGAGTCAATCGACTTAGTAGATTTGAGTAAAAACAATTTAGAATTGACAATAAAACCACAATCATCTATTACAATATCTGTCTACGCAAGTAAGAGTTTTGAAAAAGAATCTTGGGTTAGCGCTTCACAATTTGAACTTATTGAAAAATAAAAATCAAGTAGGTCGTTATATATGAAGATAGTTATTGATATCTTAAATGAACAATTTAATAATTTACCTAAAATTTTTAAACTTGCAATTTATAATATGAAAAGTCAATATGCCAATCATTATCTTGGTGTATTTTGGAATATACTACAACCCATCTTACAAGTTGCTGTATATTATCTTGTGTTTGGTTTAGGGTTAAGAGGAGATGCGAGTGCTCAAGTAGTAGGCGTACCATTTTTAGTACATCTTATTTCAGGTTTGTTTCCTTGGTTATTTATATCACAAGGGATCAATACAGGTGCATCTGCTATTCAAGGCAATATTGGACTCTTATCAAAAATGAAATTCCCATCTTCAATATTTATTTCTATAGCTTTAACGAATAATATGATTAATTTAATGATCACATCAGCCATTTTATTTGTCGTATCTGTCATTAATGGATATGTACCTTGGTGGCATTACTTTTGGTTTATATACTTTTTAGTTGCATCTTATGCAATTATTTTTGGTATTTCATTAATTATGAGTACATTAATTATTGTTATTCGCGATACTAAAAATTTACTACAAAATGTTATAAGAATGCTATTCTTTATGACACCTATCTTTTGGGCGATGGAAGAAGCACATGGTATTTTACAAAGATTAGCAAGCTTAAATCCATTTGCATATTTAGTAGGTGTTTATCGTACGGCGTTTGTGCATGATAACGTTTCTGTGTACGGACAATGGCATGATCATTTATATTTTTGGCTTTTAACAATTATATTATTATTAATAGGTTCATTGGTTCATTCAAGGTTTAAACGGAAATTACTAGACTACTTATAGGGTGTTCATAATATGACAAAGAAATTATTAATGATTTCACAAAATTTTTATCCAGAACTTGGGTCTGCTGCAAATCGAATGAAAATGATGTTCAAAGCTTTTCGTTCAAGTGGTTCAGATCCGACAATGTTAACAACTGAGCCAACATATCCTAACCAAAGTTTATTTGAAGACCAATCTTATTTTACAGATGCATCTTTAAATAAATTAGAAAAGAAGAAAATTATTCGAATGAAAATGCATGGTAATAAGCAAAATAGTAATTTTATCATGAGGTTAGTCTATTATATAGAACAATACGTTAGATTAAGAGTCTTCTTGAAAATGCACAATGACGATTACGATATTGTGTATGTTTCTAGTCCAAATATATTTCTAGCATGGGCGACGTTATTTTTTAAAAGTGCGAAACATCCGACATATGTATTAGAAATTAGAGATTTATGGCCAGACAGTGTAAATGGATTAAAGCATATTAACATAAGTTTATTTATGCCACTATTAAAATATTTAGAGAAAAAAATGTATAATTCTGCTGATAAAATTGTCATTAATAATGAAGCATTTAGGTCACATATTCAGAAACGGTTACAGCGAAAAGTGCCTATATTTTATTTACCAAATGGCATTTCAAGAAATGAACTGATAACTGAAGAAAAATATAATGATTTTAGTGTTATTTATACAGGAAATATTGGATATGCCCAAGATGTAGATAAACTTATTTCAATATGCTTAGCTTTAAATGATAAACAAATCAATGTTACAGCGATTGTTTATGGTGTTCAAGCTGACAAGTTTAGAAAAGCTGTGAGAGATTGTAAATATATTCAAGTGAAAAAGCCAATGGATCGTACAGCTTGTTTAACTGAAATATCTAAACATCATATTTCACTTTCCATTTTAGAATCTTCAGATGTGTTTATGAATGTGATGCCTGGAAAAATTGTAGACGCTATTGGTGTCGGAACACCTCCTATATCTAATATTAGTGGTCCAACTGAAGCCATTATTCAAAAATATAATCTAGGATTTGCAAGAAGACAAGCTTCAATAGATACAATCGTTAACGAAATTGAATCATTAAAATATGATGAACAAGCTTTATCTATTAAAGCTAAGAATGCACGTGAATATCGTGATGAACACCTCATTTGGGAAGATAATATTGAAAAGCTTATGACATTTTTAAGAAAAGGTGATAGAGATGACAAATACTTATAAAATAAAATGTGAAAATGTCTCGAAAGTTTACGACTTAAATGTAAACAGAAAAGATAAGCTGCTATCTTTATTTACTTTTGGATTAAGTTATAAATCTAAACCTTATTATGCTTTACATGATATTTCATTTGAAGTAGAAGAAGGGACATCTGTAGGTATAATTGGATTAAATGGTTCAGGTAAATCAACTTTATCTAATATTCTAGGTGGTGTTGTTGAACCTTCGTCTGGTACAGTTTATACAAATGGTAAGCCGTCGCTAATTGCGATTGGCGCAGGGTTAAATCCTGAATTTACAGGTGAAGAAAATATTCATTATAAATGTTTAATGCACGGTATGTCGCAACGAGAAATAAATGAAAAATTTGATGATATTGTACAGTTTAGTGAACTTGATGAATTTATTTATCAACCTTTAAAATCATATTCTAGTGGTATGAAATCAAGATTAGGCTTTGCAATTGCGATTCATACAGATCCAGATATACTTATTGTTGATGAAGCATTGTCAGTAGGCGATGAAACTTTTTCGAATAAATGTATAGATAAAATGCATGATTTACAAGAACAAGGAAAAACAATATTTTTTGTATCACATTCAGCAGGACAAATCAAAAAAATGTGTAAAAAAGCGATTTGGATACATTACGGTGAGATGGTTGCATATGGTGAAGTCAATGATATCGTAACGAGGTACGTTAATCTCATTCAGAAAGTAAAAAAGAAATCGAAACAAGAACAATTAGAATATAAACGTATAAAAATCCAACAACAACGTAATAAAGAAGTTGATGATTCAGTCATACAAAAAGAAAAAAGACCAACAAGTTTAATAGCGATGATTGGGATCATGAGTGTGGCATGGATATATATACTACTATTCCAAGTAGGGATACTATAAATTGCATGGAATGAGGTTATCAAATGAAAAAGGTCACAATGTTTGTATGGAATCATTTTACGAATGATGCAAGAGTCAATAGAGAGTGTACAACTTTAGCGGATAATGGATATGACATAAATTTAATTGCGATAAATGATCCGAAAAATCCTGCTATTTCAGCTTATGAAGAAATATCTAATACATTTAAAGTTCATAGAGTGAAGAGATATCCATGGTTATTGCAAGCTTATCAAGATCATGGCAAGAAATTCTTATTAGTTGTAGCTGGTGTCCAAGTTGTTATTATACCAAGTCTTTTCTATATCAGTTTCACATTAATGGCAGCTTATTTGTTATCACTCGTGGTTGCTGCAGGTATGATAAAGTTTAAAAAAATAAGAAAATGGTTTATAAATGGTGCAATTATTACGAGAATGATTGTAAAAGGTTATATACAAAATGCTGATATTTATCATGCAAATGATTTAAACACATTGCCTCAAGCTATCGTATGTTCTAAATTACGCTTAAAACCGAAGCCATTAATTTATGATAGCCATGAAGTCCAATCTGACAGAACAGGTTATAATCCAAAAACAATTAAGTCTATTGAGTCGTTTATGTTAAAATTTGTAGATCAAATGATTGTAGAAAATCATACAAGAGCAAAATACAATGAAGATATTTATGGATTCTATCCTAAAACATTGTATAACTACTCAGAGAAATACAATATTGAAGAAAAGCCACAAATCAATTTACATAAGAAAATAGGCATCAATGAAGATGAGAACATTTTACTTTATCAAGGCGGACTCCAACAAGGAAGAGGGCTTGAATTGCTTATAGAGGCTATGGATGAAATTAAAGAAGGTCATTTACTATTTATCGGTGGTGGGAAGTTAACGCAACCTTTAAAAGAACAAGCCGAAGCTTCCAAACAAGCTGATAGAATTCATTTCTTAGATAAAGTGCCATTTCAAGAATTACCATCATATACGCGTGAAGCATATCTTGGATTCCAAGTGTTGCAGAACATTTGCTTCAATCACTATTCAGCAAGTTCAAATAAATTGTTTGAATATATGATGGCTCACGTACCAGTTATCAGTTGTGACTTCCCAGAAATTAAGAAAGTAGTCGAAGAAACTAATACCGGTTTAGTTGTGGATTCACATAATGCTTCAGAAATAGCTAATGCAGTGAATCAACTTGTAAAAGATACAAGCTTAAGAAATCAATTAAGTGAAAACACTAAACAAGCCAAAGAAATCTATAATTGGAATAATGAAAAATCAAAATTACTCGAAGTCTATAATCAATTTGTACCAATAGATCATCCAATAACTCAAGTTCATACAAAATGACAAAAGGTCTACCATGCCTCGGCATCGTAGACCTTTTTATGTTGTTTGAAGTCGTTACCGTTAATATTAACTAACTTGTGTTTTGTAAATATTGGGATTACAATTATATAATTAAGATAGTAACGGTAGAAGGAGTAATTGTAAGATGTATATTAAAAAGAGTATAGAACGCGTTAGCAATTTTATTGAAGTAGGTAATGAACGAGAAGCAATGATGTTACTAAGAGATCTAGAAGCAAATGTTGTAAGATATGATTTTGAAATAATGGGAGACGGGTTTAACAAATTTGCTGAAATATACGTATCACAAAAAAACAGAAAAAAAGCAATCGAAATGTATCAAAAAGCAATCCTATATTATAGAGAAGTCGGAAACCAAGAAAAAGTATCCCAAGTCAGTCGTAACTTTGAAAATCTGATTTTGTAGATTTGGTAGAGGTAAGTAAGTAAAAAACTACATTTATCTTTAATGAAGGAGCTTATATGGAAGAACAAATATTATTTCTTTCTGGTTTAGGCAGTCATAGATTATTTTTGGAAGATTTAAATAACCAATTGGATAATCTGAATTTAGTTCAAATTGATCTGCCAGGTCATGGTTTGAATTTAGATGTTATTGTTAATGATTTAAATGAATTAGTGGAGTGGTTTAAAACAGAGATAAAAATTTATGGTAATGAAGAACTGTCTATAATGGGACATTCTTTAGGAGCAGATTTATTATCTTATATAAGTATCAAGGTTCCACAAATTAAAAATATTATATTATTAGATGGTGGATTATTTAATCTTGAAGACCTAGAATACAGCAGTGAAGTTGAAATAAAAGATACTAAAAATCATTTAGAAAATTTTCAATTCAAGAACTTGGACGAATTTATAGAGACAGAAAAAGACGCATATAAAACATGGAATCAAAATTTATTAGAAGCATCAACTGCAAGGATGACTTTCAATTTAAATAAACATGTTTATGAACTTAATATTAATGAACTTTCTATTCTAAAATTATTGAAAATAAGAAGACAAATCAACTTACCTACCTTCAATCAATTAATAGACAGAAATATAATGGTCTTATTACCACAAGAACAGGACCAATTCATCTTAGACATGAAAATTAAAAATATACCTTCACATATTTCCTGTAAAACAATCCCTAACAGTGGCCACGATATTTATATAGATAACCCTGTAACAGTAGGGAAAGAAATAAAGAGTTGGTTAAGTACTATAAATGAACAAGGGAGGTAATTAAATGATAACCGATTCATTTGATATACAAGGAAAACCAATTGTAAATTTGAGTGACTTCTATGGTGAACAACAATTCAAAGTTGAAGTTTGTTTAATTACATATTCTAAAGAAATATACGATGGTATTCTAAGAGAAAATAAATGCGAAAAAATCGGTGAAATCAAAGCCTCTAACGGAGCATTTCCTATATATAAATTCATTTATAACGGTAAAGCTGTAGCATTTTATCTATCTGCAATTGGTTCAACGCTTGCTTCTCAATATTGCATGATATGTAATTGGATAACAGGTGCTACAAAATTTGTAATGTTTGGTTCAGCAGGAAGTCTTGATAGCGAAAGGACTTTTAATAAATTTATAATACCTACTCACAGCTATAGAGATGAAGGAATGTCATATCATTACGCCCCTCCATCAGACTATATTAAAGTAAAGAATGCTAATAAATTAGCTGAAGTATTTAATAAATTAGCGTTACCATTTATAGAAGGTAAAGTTTGGACAACTGATGCAGTACTAAGGGAAACAAACACGCAGTATAATAAAAGAAAAAAAGAAGGATGTATAGCAGTAGATATGGAGCTTGCTGGAGTACAAGCAGTTTGTGATTTTCACGGATTTGAAATATTTAACTTTCTTGTAACTGGTGATGTACTTTCTGAAGAAACATATAATGTAGATGGATTAAAAGAAGCGAATCATAATATAGACAAATTTCATGTAGCTTTGAATATTATAGAAGAACTTGACTTATAAATCATGGAAAAATACTAGTACAATTTAATCAGATACCCCTAACTTAAGTAAGTTAGGGGTATTCCATTTATCAAGACTGACCAAACAAGATAAAAAGGAGGTCTGAATTTATCAAGACAGGCCAAACAAGATAAATAGGAGGCATGTATTTATCAAGAATGGCGAAACAAGATAAATAAGTGCCTCGTATTTATCAAGACAGGTGAAACAAGATAAATAGAAGGTCTGTATTTATCAAGACTGATCAAACAAGATAAATAAGAGGTCTGAATATTGCAAGTGGGGCATGACTAGCAACATAGAAGCCTCGAATATTGCAAGACGACCCAAACAAGCAACATAGCGCCTCTCTATATTGCAAGACTGACCAAACAAGCAACATAGAGCCCCTGAATATTGCAAGACGACCACAACTAGCAACATAGCGCCTCTCTATATTGCAAGACGAGTCAAACAAGCAACATAGCACCCCCGTATGTTGCAAGACGACCCAAACAAGCAACATAGCACCTCTCTATGTTGCAAGACGACCCAAACAGGCAACATAGAGCCCCCGAATATTGCAAGACTGACCAAACAAGCAACATAGAGCCCCCGAATGTTGCAAGACGAGTCAAACTAGCAACATAGCAACCTCAATACAATCCAAAATCCCAAACCAACCACCCAATCCCAACACCCAATCCCAACACCCAACTCACTCTCCATACCATTAATTAATTCTATACAAAATAAAAAAGCTGTTAATAAAGTCTCTGACTTTATTAACAGCTTTAAATATATAGGTTTTACATATGGGCGCTGTGTCCGCCAACCATAACCCAATAAGTACCGATTATTACTAATAAAGTAATAATTACTGCGAAGAGTACTTTGAATGCAGTTGCGCGTCCATCTGGTCCTTCTGTTAAATGCATGAACATTAGTAATTGAACTAATGCTTGTAAGAAAGCAAATCCAATAATGATTGATGTTCTTACTTGTAGTGACATGCCAGTGTATAACATGACATAAACAGCTACTAATGTTAATACAATTGAGAATATTAAACCGACTGTATGTGTAACGACTGTTTTATTCATGATCCACTCACCATCCCTACAAGATAAACTAATGTAAAGATAAAGATCCATACAACATCAAGGAAATGCCAGTATAAACTTCCGATAAATACTTTTGGTGCATTGTGTTCATTTAATCCACGTGTAAGGATTTGGATTAGTACACCTGAAATCCAGAATATACCTAAAGTAACATGGAGACCATGTGTACCTAAAAGTATAAAGAATGCAGACCAGAATGATCCTAATTGAGGTGTAACACCTTCATGAACATAGTGAGTAAATTCGTAAATTTCAAATCCTACGAATCCTGCACCTAAGATAAGTGTGATAACCATCCATACCATCATCATTTTGACATTTTCTTTACGCATGTAGTAAACACCGATACCACAAGTGTAACTACTTACAAGTAATAGGAATGTCATGATCATAACTAATGGTAATTCAAATAATTCTGGTGTAGTGAAACCACCGTATGAACCACTTTTCTGTAGTACTAAGAATGTTGCAAATAATGTACCGAATAACGCAACCTCAGCAGTAAGAAAGACCCAAAATCCGAGTTTATTTAATTGTCCTGTTTCATTAACAGTATCAATTGTATTGTGGTGTTCATTACTCATCTTTATTGTCCTCCTTTTCCTGTAATTCTTGTTCACGTAATTCGCGTAATTTTGCTTCATTTTCTTCTAATTCTTCAGCATGAATATGGTAGCCGTAGTCTTTTTCGAAACTTCTCCAAACCATACATGCTAATACGCCAACACCAAAGATAATTGCTGGTATATATGTTTCGAATACTAGGAAGAATCCACCGAATAAGAAACATACTGCCATCCAGAATCCGATATGTGTATTGTTTGGCATATGAATATCTTTATAATCTCTATCGTCTAAATAGTGTTTACCATTTTGTTTCATTTCTACAAATGTTTCAGTATCATACCATTTTGGTGTAATAGCGAAGTTGTAGTGTGGTGGCATAGCTGAAGCAGTAGCCCATTCTAATGTTCTACCTAAACCATTCCAGTTGTCACCAGTTGCTTCACGTTTCGCTTTACCGAAGCTGTATACGACGTTCCATACTAGAGCTAAGAAACCAATACCCATCAAGAATGCACCAATTGTAGAGATGAAGTTTAATGAGAACCATCCATCTGCTTGAGTGTATTTATATAAACGACGTGGCATTCCATCTAAACCTAATAGGAATTGTGGTAAGAAACATAAGTTGAATCCTAAAGTAAATGTCCAGAATAACCATTGATTAATCTTTTCATTTAATTTGTGACCAAACATTTTTGGATACCAGAATATTAAACCTGCGAAACATGCGAATACAACACCAGCGATAATAACGTAGTGGAAGTGTGCCACTAAGAAATAAGTATTGTGATATTGATAGTCCGCTGCTGCCATAGCAAGCATAACACCTGTAACCCCACCTAATGTGAAGTTTGGAATAAAGGCTAATGCGAATAACATAGGTGATTCAAATGTAATTCGACCTTTATATAACGTTAATAGCCAGTTGAATATTTTAACACCTGTTGGTACGGCAATTAACATAGTAGTTATTGAGAAGAATGAGTTAACTAATGCACCACTACCCATAGTGAAGAAATGGTGAACCCAAACGATAAAGCTTAAGAACGCAATACCACCAGTTGCCCAGACCATACTTTGATGTCCGAATAATCTTTTTCTAGCAAAAGTAGGGATGATTTCTGAGTAAATACCGAATGCCGGTAATACTAGAATATAAACTTCAGGGTGACCCCATACCCAGAAGAAGTTAGCCCATAACATTGGCATACCACCATTAGCAACTTCAAAGAAGCTTGTTCCCATTAAACGGTCGAATGTCATTAAAGCAAGTGCGACAGTTAAAATAGGGAAGGCTAAGATAATTAATAATGATGTAATTAATGTTGTCATTGAGAACATTGGGATTTGCATAAATTTCATTGATTTAGTTCGTAATTTTAAGATCGTAACAAAGAAGTTAATACCTGTCATTAACGTACCAATACCAGCTATTTGAATTGCAATTAAATAATAGTTAATACCTGTACCTGGACTGAAGTCAGTTGCAAGTGGCGCATAGTTTGTCCAACCAGCAGCTGGCGAACCACCAATTACGAATGAAATATTAAATAATCCCATTCCGGCAGCAAATAACCAGAAACTTAAGTTATTTAACATAGGGAATGCAACATCTCGAGCACCTAATTGTAATGGTACAACAACGTTCATTAAACCAATTAAGAACGGCATTGCCATGAAGATAATCATGATTACACCATGTGTTGTAAAGATTTCATTATAGTGCTGAGATTCAAGTAATGTGTTATCTGGTGTCATTAATTGTAAACGGATAAGAAGTGCATCTACACCGCCACGGAAGAACATAATGATTGCAGATATAATATACATTACACCAATTTTTTTATGGTCAACTGAAGTTAACCATTCTGTATAAAGCCATTTCCATTTTTTATAATATGTTAGTCCACCAACAACACATATACCTGTTAATACAAGTAAAACTTGTGCCATTGTTATCATCCAGTCACTTTGAACGATAAATTCATTCCATGGAAAATTCATTACTTGTCACCTCCATGGTTCTTATCTGAAGATTTTTCATCATCAGATTTTGCATCTTCTTGCATTTTTTCCATTTCGTCCATATGATGTTTTTCTTCTTTTTTGAAGTCACTGTCATATTTTTCGTTATTTTTAAGAATCATAGGTTTCATTCCATGACGGTCATAGTTAGGGTTAGTAACAGTCACTTTACGTGCAGGTAATACTGGTTTTTCTGTTACGCCTTCACTTTCATCATAGAAGTTTGGATCTTTTGGTTCATAGCGGAAACGTTTATAAGCATGGAAAATGTATTCAGGATCCGCAGCAGGATCTACATATGCTAAGTGTGTTCCACTAAAAGTAAGTTCCTCATTCTTAGTTGTAGGTAAAAGTTGATGATCGAATGTATCTTGATCAATTGTTTTACGTTTTTGAGATTTAGAAACCCATTTATCATAATCTTCATTGCTTACAGCGTTAACATTAAATGTTTGTCTAGAGAACCCTTCACCATTAAAGTTAGAGTTTCTACCTTTAAATGTACCTGTTTCGTTAGCTTGCAATGTCCAGTCCATTGTCATGCTAGTCATCGCGTACTTCTGTCCACCTAATTGAGGTACCCAGAAACTTGTCATTGTATCCATAGATTGTAATTTAAATAGAACTGGTCGACCTTCTGGAATGGTTACATGATTGACAGTTTCTACTTTCTCATCTGGATAACTAAAGAACCACTTAAAGCCTGCACTTGTTGCATAAATAACAACTGGGTCTTCTTCTGACTTTGGTGCTTCTTCATAGAAATACAATGATTTAATTGTTGGTACAGCTAATACCACAAGTATGATTATTGGAATAATAAACCATACAGCCTCTAAAACGACGTTGTGATGCATCGTACCAGATGTTTCGTTTTTTGTTTTTCTATATTTAATAATAAATATTAAAAACAAAACGGAGACCACTATAACAATAAAGACCATCATTATAATTGAAAAGATAATTAAGAAATGTTGATCTTCAGCCATAGGGCCTTTGGGGTTTAATACTTCTAAATTTGAACAACCACTAAGTAAAATACCTAATGTTGACATGAGAAGTATTGACTTTAACTTTGCCACGTTTTTTACCTCCCAATTTTCTATATACCTATATATATGGCTAGACCTTAATTTTAAAGGATTTAAACATATTTACAAGGCTATAAAATAGGGTGTAAGCGTTATAATATAAAAATGTATTTAATTAACTTTGATATGACGCGTTTTTTCCTAATTGTTAAATTTTTGTGTACATTTTAAAAATATTTAAAAAAACGAAAAAACATCTTTAAATTGTTAAAAACATTGAGTTTTCAGCTTATTAAGAATAGTTTAAAATATTTTTAATGTTCTTTAATAAGTACTTAAATGAAACATAAATTTAAAAATTACACTTTTGATAAATATAAAAAAACAAACCAAATGAATGAAGTCATTTGGCTCGTTTATATATGATTATTTTACTGTAATTGTTCTACCTTCAGCTGAAATATGACCGTCAGCATCTGATACTGCGTAACCAACTTTGTATTTACCTGGTTTGCTAGTGTCTACTTCACCACTTGTAACAATGTCAGATGTTAAATCTTTTCCTGATTTATCTTTAGCTGTTATACCTTTTAATAAGTCAAAGTCTTGACCTTTTTTAATGGTAACGTCTTTAATTCCTGATAATTCAGGATTAGGTGCTAAATCTGCATCGTTTACGTAAACGCCTCTTTTGTATGTGTAGTAGTAGCCATCAGAGTCTTTTACGTGATAAGTGATATATTGTAAACCAGTTTTAGATGTGTCAATATCACCTTTAACAGTTACTTTATCAGTGATGTCTCCGTCTTTTTTGTCAGATGCTTTAACACCTTTCATCGGATCGAAGTGGTCACCTTGATAAACTAAATCTTTAGTTGGCACTGTTATAATTGGCATATTTTCATCTAAATCTTTAGTAGATGTCTTTTTGTTAGATGCTACTTCGGCTTTAGATTCGTCTTTATTCTTATCTTTAGTATCGTTATCTTTAGAACCATTTAATGAACCTTCTTTGACAACATATACATAATGCCATTTTGTTCTATATGCGCCATCAGAATCTGTGACTTTATATTGTACTTTGTATTTACCTAATTTAGAAGTATCAACGTCACCAGTTACTTTAATCTTATCTGTTAAGTCTCCATCTTCTTTATCATATGCTTTTATGCCTTTTAATGAATCGTAGTCAGCACCTTTTTCAACAACGTCACCCTCAACACCTTTAATTTGTGGAAGGCTGTTTCCAGTAGCACTCGCAGTTAATGAAGGTGTAACAAGTGAAGCAGAAACACCAAGTACTGTAAGTGATTGTAATATTTTATTCATCATTTTTTATGTACTCCTTTGTTGTAAGCTATAAGGAAAGAATAACATGTCTCGTTTTTCATTTCCTTACTAAATGATATATTATCGTAATATTTTCACATTTACATCGACCTTTAGACCGATTTCCTAACTTAAGTAGTGTAAACAGTGTCTTTTAGGGTGTTTTTAGGGATGATATCACTTAAATAATATTGATCAAGCGTACGTAAGTACTCCATTAAAGCATGATTGAGTGCACCTTTTAATCCACAATTTAATGCTATTGGACAAGTGTTTGTTTCCATATTAAAGCATTCAACTAATTCAAAATGATCTTCAGTTTGTCTAACAAGTTTACCTATATTAATGTCACTGGGGGACTGATTGAGGATTATGCCACCATTTCTTCCTCTTATAGATTTTAAGTATCCTAACTTAACAAGTTGATGTACGACTTTTGTTAAATGATTTTTTGATATGCCATAAAAGTTTGAAATCTCTTCTATTTGAGATTGTTTATTTTGTTGGGCTAAATACATGAGGACACGTAAAGAATAATCCGTGTATTGGGTGAGCTTCATAAAGTTCAACCTCCTTATAATATATTAATTATACTTAATATGAAGGTTAAAAAACAATCAATCAATATATGTATTTTTAAAAGAGTGACAACTTTGTAAACTTTTTGCAAACTGTATTGAAAAACATTGTGAAATTATTTACAATTAAACATGTATTTAAAATATATCTTTTAGAGGGGGACTTCTGATGTTATCAGAACAAACTAAAGAAATCGTAAAACAAACAGTACCAGTATTAGAACAATACGGAAATGAAATTACAAAAGTCTTTTATCAAAGAATGTTTGAAGCTCATCCAGAATTATTGAACATATTTAATAAATCTAATCAAAAACAAGGTAAACAACAGACAGCTTTAGCACAAACAGTTTTAGCAGCTGCTAAACATATCGATCATTTAGAAGCAATCGTTCCTAACGTAAATCAAATTGCACATAAACACCGTGCATTACAAGTTAAAGAGGAACATTATCCAATTGTTGGTGAATTCTTATTAAAAGCAATTAAAGAAGTTCTAGGCGATGCAGCTACAGATGATATTATGAATGCTTGGGAAGAAGCATATGGTGAAATCGCAGGCGTATTTATCCAAATGGAAAAAGCAATGTACGAAGCAGCAGCTTGGGACGACTTTAAATCATTTAAAATTACAAATATTGAAGATCAAGGTACTTCAATGAAATCATTCGAAGTTGAACCAGTAGATAACATTAAAATTCCTGAACTTGTTGCAGGCCAATATATCACTGTACGTATTAAACCAACAAACGATGATAATTTAGCATTAAGACATTACTCAATTTACTCTGTAAAAAATGACGGTAAATTAAGATTTGCTGTAAAACGTGAAGGAGAAGGCGAGAAAAAAGGTCTAGTATCTCATGATTTACATGATAAATATTCAGTTGGAGATACAATTGAACTTTCAGCTCCAGCAGGTGATTTCAAAGTAGAATCAGATAAAGATAAAAAATTATTACTATTATCTTCTGGTGCAGGTATTACACCAATGCTAGCAATGTTAGAAGATGAAGCATATAAAGGTAGAAATGTTCATTTCGTACATGTAAATGAAGCAGAAAAAGACGTACCATTTAAAGAAGAAGTAGACGCATTAAACGCAATGAACGAAAATGTAGAAGTTACTTATCATTTAAAAGAAAAAGACGGATATTTAACAAGCAATGAATTAAGCAATTGGATTAATGAAGACGTCGACATCTATTTATGTGGTGGTATCACATTTATGGATACAATATTTGATGAGCTAGAAAAATTAAATATTGGCCAAGCAGATGTTCACTTCGAACCATTTGGTCCAAAAATGAGTATTACAAACGTATAATATTAGTATTCGAAACACCATCCCATTATGAACAGCATAGTGGGGTGGTGTTTTTTTATATTGTTAGGAACAGAATTTGGAGAAGTGTCTCTAAGAGGTGTCGTTAGGGACAGAATTCTGAGAAATGTCCGTAAGAGGTGCTGTTAGGGACAGAATTCCGAGAAATGTCCGTAATGGGTGTCGTTAGGGACAGAATTCTGAGAAGTGTCCGTAAGAGGTGTCGTTAGGGACAGAATTCTGAGAAATGTCCGTAAGAGGTGCTGTTAGGGACAGAATTTGGAGAAATGTCCGTAAGAATGGCCCGCCTAATTACCACAATTCAGAATAATGGAAGTTAACGGATTCTAATTACCACAATTCGGAATAATGGAAGTTACAGCGTTCTAATTACCAGAATTCAGAATAATGGAAGTTAGCGGATTCTAATTACCAGAATTCAGAATAATGGAAGTTAGCGAGTCCTAATTACCACAATTCAGAATAATGGAAGTTAGCGGATTCTAATTACCAGAATTCAGAATAATGGAAGTTAGCGAGTTCTAATTACCACAATTCAGAATAATGGAAGTTAGCGGATTCTAATTACCACAATTCAGAATAATGAAAGTTAGCACATTCTATCTACCATAATAAACAAAAGCGGAACCGTCATCGGGTTCCGCTTTTTTCTATATTATAATTTTATTCAAGTCCGTTTTTCCATTTTTCAGCTAATAATGTATTGTTCAATACCATAGTGATTGTTAATGGACCGACGCCGCCTGGTACTGGTGTGATTGCACTAGCTACTTCTTTAACAGCTTCGTAATCGACGTCACCTTTTAATTTACCATTCTCATCTAGTGTGTTTCCGACATCGATAATAACTGCTCCTGGTTTTACTAAGTCTTTTGTAACGAGGTGTACGCGTCCGACTGCACTTACGATTACGTCTGCTTGCTTTAAGACTTCTTCTGTATTTGTTGATTTTGAATGTAATAACGTAACAGTTGCATCTTGATCTGTTAATAACTTACTAACTGGTTGACCAACAATATGACTTCTACCGATTACAGCTACGTTTTTTCCTTTTAAGTCAATATCTGCATGTTTGAGAATTTCCATTATACCTAGTGGGGTACATGGGATAAATGTTCTTTCTCCAGTATATAATCTACCAATATTTATAGGATTAAATCCATCTACATCTTTGTCAGGATTGATTGCTTCTAATACTTTTGCTTCAGAAACTTGTTTTGGAAGTGGAACTTGGACTAATATACCACTTACTGAATCGTCATTATTTAATCTATCGAGTTCAGATAATACTTCTTCTTCAGTAGATGATTCATCCATATGTACAATTTCAGAAATCATACCAATCTTTTCAGCTGCTTTTTTCTTAGAATTAACATAACTTTGACTCGCGCCATCATTACCAACGAGTATGACCGTTAATTTAGGTACGATGTTATGTTCTTTTAACTTTTCTACTTCTGCCTGAAGACCTGCTCTGTAAGTCTTCGCTATTTCTCTACCGTCTAATATCTTAGCTACCATGAAAATTGCCTCCTATTAATAATCGAACTATATTGATTGATACAATGAAAATTATGCCCTTAATACGAACATAAATCAAACTTTTTTGTAAAAAATATATAAAATGTTCGTTTTTTTCATTGAAAATAGCATGATCAATTGTTATGCTATATCTGTAATATACACAGAAAAGATTAAATATTTCAACTATTTGAAAGGGTGACCTACATGAAAGTGGCAGTTATAATGGGTAGTTCTTCAGATTGGCCAATCATGAAAGAAGCATGCGATATGCTTGAATATTTTAATATCCAATATGAGAAAAAGGTCGTATCTGCACATCGAACACCATTAGAAATGGTTGACTTTGCTAAAAATGCTACTGATCATAATATAGATATTATTATTGCTGGAGCAGGTGGGGCAGCACATTTACCAGGAATGGTAGCTTCATTAACAACAGTTCCAGTGATTGGTGTACCTATTGAATCAAAAAGCTTAAAAGGTATGGATTCATTGTTGTCGATTGTACAAATGCCTGGTGGGATACCGGTTGCGACAACTGCAATAGGAAAAGCCGGATCTAAAAATGCTGGTATTTTAGCCGCAAGAATGATCGGTATGACAGATGAAAATGTAAGAAAACAACTTGTTAATTATGAAAAAAGTTTAGTCGATAAAGTGGAGGAAATGCAAAATGACTTATTATAACCTAGAATCAGGTGACATGATAGGTATTGTCGGTGGAGGTCAATTAGGTAAAATGATGGCTCAATCTGCTCAAAGAATGGGATTTCAAGTTGCCGTTTTAGACCCTGACGAAGATTGCCCTGCAAGATTTGTAGCACACCAATTTATAAACGCTGAATTTTCGGATATAGATGCACTCAATCAGCTTGGTGACATCTCTAAAGTTGTAACTTATGAATTTGAAAATATAGATGCACAACAGTTAGAAAAACTTTCCAATCAATTTAATATTCCTCAAGGGAGCCAAACAGTTGCTTTATTACAAGATCGCTTAACTGAAAAACAAACATTAGAAAGCGCAAATGTTCAAATTGTACCGTTTATGGAAGTTAAGTCAACAGAAGACTTGAATGAAGCTATAGAAACAATTGGCTATCCATTTATTATAAAGACACGCTTTGGTGGATATGACGGTAAAGGTCAGCTTGTCATTCAATCTAAAGAAGATTTAGATGAAGCTAAGAAATTAATTACTGATACACCTTGCGTAGTTGAAAAATATCTCCCTCTATTTAAAGAAGTATCCATAACAGCTACACGTGATATATATGATCATACAGTTTATTTTCCATTACAGGAAAATGAACATAGAAACCAAATTTTATATAAGACAGTTGTTCCAGCTAGAGTAGATTTAGAAGAACAAGCTATTCAAGAAGTTCAAAAAATTATGACGAATCTACACTTTGTAGGAACGTTTACAATTGAATTTTTTGTAACGGAAGATCATCAACTTTATGTGAATGAAATTGCACCAAGACCACATAATTCAGGACATTACTCTATCGAAGCATGTGATTACTCACAATTTGATACACATATACTTGCTGTTGCAGGATGGCATTTACCGAAAAAGATTACTTTATTACAACCAGCAATCATGATGAATTTGCTAGGACAAGATGTGTTGAATTTACAAGAAGTTTTTAGTGAGCATCCTGAATGGCACGTTCATATTTACGGTAAAAAGGTCAATAAAGTAAATCGTAAAATGGGACATATTACAAAATTATCAACAGATTTAAATAAAGATGAAAACCAATTTAATCAATTATTTGAAGGGCGGAACGATTAATATGTCATTACTTTATGAAGGCAAAGCTAAAAGAGTTTTCAATACGGATCAAGATGGTATTTTGAGAATCGAATATAAAGATGAAGTGACTGCTGGAAATGGTGCTAAAAAAGATAAAATGCTTGGAAAAGGGCGTTTAAACAATTTAATTACATCAAAAATATTTGGAATATTGCGACAAAAAGGCGTTGAGAGCCACTTTGTAGAACAAATTTCTGAAACAGAACAACTTGTTAAAGCTGTTGAAATTTTCCCATTAGAAGTTGTCGTACGAAATGTTGCTGCAGGTTCAATTTGTAAACGATTAGGTTTTGAAAAGGGACATGAATTTAAAGAACCTTTATTAGAACTATTCTATAAGAAAGATGAGTTAAATGATCCACTTATCACGGATGATCACGTGTCATTATTGAATATTGCTTCATCAGAAGAATTATCAACTATTAAAAAAGAAGCATTAAAAGTAAATAAAGTATTAAGTGAAATTATGGATGACATGAATTTAATACTCGTAGATTACAAAATCGAATTTGGCATAACATCTGATGGTGAAATTTTATTAGCGGATGAAATTTCTCCAGATACATGCAGAATTTGGGACAAAGAAACGAAAGAAAACTTTGATAAAGATGTATATAGAGAAGATACAGGCTCATTAATTGATACTTATGAAACTTTCTACAAAAAATTGGAGGAACTATAAAATGAAAAAGATTGAATTGCATATTACGTTACAAGGTCAAGTATTAGATACACAAGGACAAGCTTTAAATAGAGCGGTACATGATTTAGGTTATGAACAAGTCAATGATATAAGAGTTGGTAAAGTGATTTACATGACTGTTGACGAAACAGATGAAAATTCAATCAAGAATATCGTTAATACTTTAAGTGAGAAGCTATTTGCCAATACGGTTATCGAAGAATATAGTTTTAAAATCTTAGAAGATAAGGAGAACGCATAATGAAATTAGCTGTATTAGTATTTCCAGGATCTAATTGCGATCGTGATATGTATAATGCTGCTAAACGTTCAGGTGTCGAAGCGGCATATGTAGATTATAGAGAAACTTCTCTTGAAGGTTTTGATGGTGTGTTAATACCTGGAGGCTTCTCATTTGGTGATTATTTAAGATCAGGTGCAATGGCACGCGTAGCACCAATTATTAGTGAAGTAAAAAGACTTGCAAGTGAAGGTAAACCAGTACTTGGCGTATGTAATGGGTTCCAAATCTTAACAGAGGTTGGTTTGTTACCAGGTGCACTGTTACATAACGACAGTCATTTATTTGTAAGTAGAAATGAATCGTTAACAATTGTAAATAACGAAACGAAATTCACACATCAGTATGATAAAGATGAAACTGTCATTTATCCTGTTGCGCATGGTGAAGGTCACTATTATTGTACAGATGAATTATATGAAGAACTTGTGAATCATAATCAAATTATTTTAACTTACAATGATAATCCTAATGGTTCATATAAAGATATAGCTGGTATTACGAATAAAGAAGGAAATGTTTGTGGGATGATGCCTCATCCAGAACGTGCCATGGAAACATTACTTGGTTCAGATAGTGGCGTTAAATTATTTCAATCTATGATCGAAAGTTGGAGGGAACAACATGTCTAAGTTTTTAGAACCTAGTATAGAAGAAATTGAAAAAGAATATTTATATAGAGATATGGGTTTAACGGACGAAGAATATCAAAAAGTCGTAAGCATTTTAGGACGCAAACCGAACTTTACTGAAATAGGTATATTCTCGGTAATGTGGAGTGAACATTGCTCATATAAACATTCTAAACCATTTTTAAAACAATTCCCTACTTCTGGAGAACATGTCTTAATGGGTCCAGGTGAAGGTGCTGGTGTTGTAGATATCGGTGATAACCAAGCAGTCGTGTTTAAAGTAGAATCTCATAACCATCCTTCAGCAATTGAACCTTATCAAGGTGCTGCTACAGGTGTTGGTGGTATTATCCGCGATATCGTATCAATCGGAGCAAGACCTATTTCTTTATTAAATAGTTTAAGATTTGGCGAGTTATCTAATAAGACAAACCGCAGATTGTTTAGTGGAGTCGTAAAAGGTATCGGTGGTTACGGAAACTGTATCGGTATACCGACAGTAGCAGGTGAGATTGAATTTGATGAAAGATATGATGGTAATCCACTTGTTAATGCGATGTGTGTTGGCATTATAGATCATGACAAAATTCAAAAAGGTACTGCTAAAGGTATCGGAAACCCAGTTATCTATGTTGGATTAAAAACAGGTAGAGACGGTATTCACGGTGCAACTTTTGCATCTGAAGAACTAAGTGAAGCATCTGAAAGTAAAAGACCATCAGTACAAATAGGAGATCCGTTTGTAGGTAAAAAATTAATGGAAGCAACATTAGAAGCAATTACTTATCCTGAATTAGTAGGTATTCAAGACATGGGCGCAGCAGGATTAACGTCATCTTCTTCTGAAATGGCAGCTAAAGGTGAAAGTGGTATCCATCTTCATTTAGAGAAAGTACCGACAAGAGAAGAAGGTATCTCACCATATGAAATGATGCTTTCAGAAACACAAGAACGTATGTTATTAGTAGTTGAAAAAGGTACAGAACAAAAATTCTTAGATTTATTTGATCATCATGAATTAGATTCTGCTGTTATAGGTGAAGTTACAGATACAAATAGATTTGTTTTATCTTATGAAGATGAAATATACGCTGATATTCCTGTAGAACCTTTAGCTGATGAAGCACCCGTATATATTCTAGAAGGTGAAGCAAAAGAATTTAAACACAATGATAATCAATATGATGAAATCAATGTAGAAGAAGTATTCCAAAAACTAATTAATCATCCAACAATTGCATCTAAACATTACGCATATGACCAATATGATCAACAAGTTGGTGCCAATACAATTATCAAGCCAGGTATTAGTGCTGGAGTAGTTAGAGTGGAAGGTACAAATAAAGCGATAGCTTCTACTATAGATGGAGAAGCGAGATATGTTTATAACAATCCATATGAAGGTGGAAAAATGGTTGTTGCAGAAGCGTATAGAAATTTAATTTCTGTAGGTGCTAAACCATTAGCAATGACAGATTGCTTAAATTATGGTTCTCCTGAGAAGAAAGATATATACCAACAACTTGCAGATTCTACTAAAGGAATGGCTGAAGCTTGTGAAGCTTTAAATACACCTGTCGTATCAGGGAATGTTTCTTTATACAATGAAACAAAAGGGACGTCAATTTTCCCTACACCTGTAGTCGGTATGGTTGGTTTAATTGAAGATGTGACGTATTTAAATGATTATCAACCAAAAGTAAATGATCGTGTATTCATAGTCGGAGAAACAAAAGATGACTTTGGTGGTAGTCAGATTGAAAAGTTATTATTTAAAGAAGTTAATCATGAACCAAGTTCAATTGATTTATCAGCAGAAATAAAACGTGGAGAACAAATTAAAAATGCTATACGTTCAGGCAAAATTTCACATACGCAAGCTGTTGGTAAAGGTGGTCTTGCTATTGGACTTGCAAAAATAGCTACACACTTTAACTTAGGATTAGATGTGACGTTACCAGTAACAAATGCTCAATTATTTAGTGAAACTCAAGGTAGATATATTGTCATCGTTAAAGAAGGACAATCTATAGATATTGACGATGCCGTTGAAATAGGTCGCGTTACTGATAATGCTCAATTTACGATTAAAAATGATGCTGCTCAAATTAAATACAATGTATCTGATTTGAATGAGCAATTGAAAGGGGCAATAGCTCAATGCATGAAATCAAGAGTTTAAATGAAGAATGCGGCGTATTTGGTATATGGAATCATCCAGAATCTGCACAACTCACATACATGGGGCTTCATAGTTTACAACATAGAGGTCAAGAAGGTGCAGGAATTGTAACTTCAAACGGTTTCGAGTTAAAAGGTGAAAGAGGATTAGGTTTATTATCTGATGCGATTACGGATGTACAATTAGAAGGTTTTAAAGGGAATCAACATGCGATAGGTCATGTAAGATATGCAACTTCTGGTAATAAAGGAATTGAAAATATTCAACCTTTTTTATATCACTTTTATGATATGAGTGTTGGTGTTTGTCACAATGGTAACTTAGTCAATGCACAAAGCTTAAGAAAAGAATTAGAACAAGAAGGCGCAATTTTCCATTCTTCTTCTGATACTGAAGTGATTATGCATCTTATAAGAAGAAGTAAAGCGCCTACTTTCGAAGAAGCATTGAAGGAAAGTTTGAATACAGTTAAAGGTGGATTCACATTTGCTTTATTAACAAAAGATGCACTATATGGCGCTGTTGACCCAAATGCAATAAGACCTTTAGCTGTTGGGAGAATGAAGACGGGTGCTTATATCATTGCTAGTGAGACATGTGCAATTGATGTACTCGGCGCAGAATTTGTGAGAGATATTCATGCAGGTGAGTATATCGTTATAAATGATGATGGTATAAGAGTTGAATCATACACAACGGAAACAACGACTGCAATTTCAGCGATGGAGTATATTTACTTTGCAAGACCCGATTCTACAATTGCAGGTAAGAATGTTCATGCAGTTCGTAAAGCATCTGGAAAAAAACTAGCTCAAGAAAGTCCAGCTTTAAATGCTGATATGGTAATCGGCGTACCAAACTCTTCACTTTCAGCAGCATCTGGTTATGCAGAAGAGAGTCATTTACCTTATGAAATGGGTCTTGTAAAAAATCAATATGTTGCTCGAACATTTATCCAACCGACACAAGAATTACGAGAACAAGGTGTACGTGTGAAATTATCAGCTGTAAAAGATATCGTACATGGTAAAAATATTGTGCTTGTTGATGATTCTATTGTGAGAGGGACAACAAGTAAACGTATCGTCAGAATGTTAAAAGACGCTGGAGCAAATGAAGTGCACGTACGTATCGCATCACCAGAATTCATGTTTCCAAGTTTCTATGGTATCGATGTGTCGACATCTGCTGAACTGATTTCTGCACATAAATCACCTGAAGAAATTAGAGATTATATCGGTGCAGATTCACTTGCATATTTATCAGTTGATGGCTTAATACGATCAATAGGGTTAGATAAAGACGTACCTTATCACGGATTATGTGTAGAAAGCTTTACTGGTGACTATCCAGCAGGTCTTTATGACTATGAAGAAAGATATTATCAAAACTTAAGTCCACGTCAAAAATCTTATTTAGCTAGTAATAAACAATACTTTGATAAAGAGGGTAATCTTAATGTCGAAAGCATATAAAGCATCTGGTGTAGATATTGAAGCTGGTTATGAAGCGGTCAATAGAATGAAGTCACATGTTCAAAGCACAATGAGAAAGGAAGTTCTAGGCGGTTTAGGTGGCTTTGGTGCTGCATTTGATCTGTCACAATTAAATATGAAGAAACCAGTACTTGTTTCTGGAACAGACGGTGTTGGTACAAAGCTTAAACTCGCAATTGATTATAACAAACATGACACAATCGGTATCGATGCAGTTGCGATGTGTGTGAATGATATTTTAACGACTGGCGCAGAACCTTTGTATTTCCTTGATTATATTGCGACGAATAAAGTAAATCCTGAGACAATTGAAGCGATTGTTTCAGGTGTATCTGTCGGTTGTAAAGAAACGAATTGTGCATTAATTGGCGGAGAAACTGCTGAAATGGGCGAAATGTACCATGAAGGAGAATATGATATTGCTGGATTTTGTGTTGGTGCTGTTGAAAAAGATGACTATATTGACGGCAGTGAAGTTAATGAAGGTGACGTCATAATTGGTATTACATCAAGCGGTATTCATTCAAACGGCTACAGTTTAGTTAGAAATTTAATTAAAGAAAGTCAAATTAACTTAAATGATGCATTTGATGAAGAAAGAACGTATTTAGAAACATTTCTTGAACCAACAAAACTATATGTTAAACCTGTTCTTGCCGTATTAGATAAAGTAAAAGTTAAAGGTATGTCTCATATTACTGGTGGAGGATTTATTGAAAATATTCCAAGAGCGATTCCAGAAAATAAAGATGCACATATCGATGTTCAATCTTATGAAGTACCAAAAATATTCCATTGGTTAAAAGAGCAAGGAAAGATTGAAGCAGAGGAAATGTATAATGTGTTTAATATGGGCATTGGCTTTGTACTTATCGTTAATAAAGAAGATGCTCAAGAAACATTAGATATTTTGAAAGCAAAAAATGAAGAAGCATATGTAATAGGTGAAATTTCAAACGGAACAGGTCAGGTCAAATTGACGGGGGTTCAATCATGATTAATATAGCAGTATTTGCATCAGGAAATGGATCGAATTTTGAGAAAATAATGGAAAATATCGAAGCAGGTTATTTAGACCATATAGAAGTAACAGCATTGTATACAGATAACCCTAATGCCTTTTGTATAGAAAGAGCAAGAAGATTTAATTTACCTGTTTATATCATAGATCCAAGAACTTACGATAGTAAAAAAGAATATGAAGAAGCTCTACTCACGAGATTATCTCAAGATCGTGTAAGTTGGGTTATTCTCGCAGGATATATGAAAATTGTTGGTCCTACATTATTAAAACAATATGAAGGTAAAATGTTGAATATACATCCATCTATATTACCAAGTTTTCCTGGTAAGGACGCTGTAGGGCAAGCATTAGATTACGGCGTACGTGTTACAGGAGCGACAGTTCATTACGTTGATAGTGGTATGGATACTGGCGAAATTATAGACCAATTAAGCTGTAAAGTATATCCAGATGATACGAGAGAAACATTACAATTAAGAATACAGAACTTAGAATACGAATTATATCCCCGTGTTATGAAAGAAATTATTCAATAAAGGAGTCTTTACAAAATGAAGAATGCAATATTAAGTGTGTCAGACAAAACAAATATAGAAGATTTCGCAAGCAAATTAATAGAAAATGATTATAAAATCTTTTCAACTGGTGGTACTAAAAAGGCACTTGAAAATGCTGGGATTGAAGTATATTCAGTTTCAGAATTAACAAACTTTCCAGAAATAATGGATGGAAGAGTCAAAACTTTACATCCAGGTGTACATGGAGGGATTCTTGCAAATCGTTCTATTCCTGAACATTTAACAGCATTAAAAGAACAAGACATCGACTTAATTGACTTAGTAGTCGTAAATTTATATCCATTTAAAGAGACTGTTAAGAAAGAAGATGTAACAGAAGATGAAGCAATTGAAAACATCGATATCGGTGGACCAACTATGTTACGAGCAGCAGCTAAGAACTTCAAATTTGTTACAACAGTCGTAGATCCTTCTGATTATAATGAAGTTATTGAACGTATTGCTTCTGACAAATTAGATGAAAATTATCGTAAATCACTAATGGTAAAAGTATTTAAACATACAAATGATTATGATAATGCGATTGTTGAATTCTTTGGAAATACATCAGAAACATTAAGATATGGAGAAAACCCTCAACAAAATGCTACTTTTGTAAAGACTTCTAACGAGCCGAATACATTAGCTGGCGCTAAACAATTACATGGTAAAGCTTTAAGCTTTAATAACATTAAAGATGCCGATGCAACGTTATCACTTATTAAAAAGTTTGAACAACCTGCAGCTGTTGCAGTAAAACATATGAACCCATGTGGAGTTGGTGTAGGCGCAACTATTGAAGAAGCATACGAATATGCATATGAAGCGGATTCTCAATCTATATTTGGTGGTATTGTCGCTTTAAATAGACCTGTTACAAAAGAATTAGCGGAGAAATTACATTCTATTTTCTTGGAAGTCATTATTGCACCAAGCTATGAAGCCGATGCGTTGGAAGTCCTAACAGCGAAGAAGAATATTAGATTACTAGAAATTGATATGACAGAAACGCAAGATGAACAAGAATTTGTATCAGTTTCAGGTGGATACTTAGTTCAAGATAAAGATAATGCAACATTAACGCGCGAAGAAATGAAAGTCGTTACAGATGTTGAACCAACTGAAGCACAATGGAAAGCTTTAGAACTAGGATGGAAAGTTGTCCGCTCAGTTAAAAGTAATGCCATTGTACTAGCGAACGATCACCAAACTGTTGGTGTTGGTGCTGGACAAATGAATAGAGTTGGTTCTGCAAAAATAGCAATTGAACGTGCTATTGAAATGAATGAAAATGTAGCCTTAGCTTCAGATGGATTTTTCCCAATGGGTGACACTGTAGAAACAGCTGCTAAAGCAGGTATTAAAACAATTATCCAACCAGGTGGATCTATTAAAGATCAAGATTCAATAGATATGGCAAATAAATATGGCATCAGTATGGTATTTACTGGTATGAGACACTTTAAACATTAGGAGGTCAATATGAAAGTACTTGTTATAGGATCAGGTGGAAGAGAACATGCGTTAGCTCAAAAATGTCAATCGTCTAAATTAGTAAATGAAGTCTTTGTCATTCCGGGTAATGATGCAATGGAAGAAGTTGCGACAATTGTATCGGATGTTCAAGAAAATGACCATTTAGCTATAAAATCTTTTGTAGAACAAAACAATATTGAATGGGTAATAATAGGACCGGAACAACCTTTAATAGATGGTTTAACAGATGCATTAGAGGAAACAAATGCTAAAGTCTTCGGACCAAATAAAGAAGCTGCACAATTAGAAGGTTCTAAAGAATTTGCGAAAAAAATTATGGAAAAGTATGATATTCCAACTGCAGAATATAAGACAATCACAACAAAAGAAGAAGCAATCAATTATGTTGAGCAATGTAAAATACCTATTGTACTTAAAAAAGATGGACTTGCAGCTGGAAAAGGTGTAATCGTTGCTTTAACACGTGAAGAAGCAAGAGAAGGCGTAGAAACTTTATATCAAACACCTCATGAGAAAGTCGTATTCGAAGAGTTTCTTGATGGAGAAGAATATTCAGTTATGACATTTGTAAATCAATCATATGCAGTTCCATTTGATTGTATCGCCCAAGATCATAAACGTGCATTCGATGGTGATAAAGGGCCGAATACTGGTGGTATGGGTGCATACTGTCCAGTACCTCATATTACGGACGATGTATTGGAAGAAACGAATCAAAAAATCGCACAACCTATTGCGGATGCTTTAGTGAGTGAAGGCATTAACTATTTTGGTTTGATTTATATTGGCGCAATTTTAACAAAAGAAGGACCAAAAGTAATTGAATTTAATGCAAGATTCGGTGATCCAGAGGCGCAAGTATTATTGACTAAATTAGATTCTGATTTTATTGAAATATTAAACAAGGTGTACCATAAAGAACCTTTAACATTAGAATGGAAAGATGAAAGCGTTGTTGGTGTCGTATTAGCATCTAAAGGATATCCAGGTAGCTATGATAAAGGATATTCAGTTGAAGGTTTAGAGCATGTAGATCAATATTTTGTGAGTGCTTTGAAGAAAAATTCAGAAGGCAAGTATGAAAATAATGGTGGACGTGTCATGATCGTTATCGGTACAGGTGACAATATTGAAGCGGCTCAAAAAAATGCATATGAACAAGTCAAACATATTAAAAGTGAACGACTATTCTATAGAAATGATATTGGACATAAAGCATTAAAAGCATATAAATCATAAATTAAAGGCTGAGACAACAAAGTTTGTCTCAGCCTTTTCATTGCGCTATATTTCATTCTTTTAGGGAAAGGTATGGTCAAATATAACGCAATGTTATCGAATATCTGAAATGTTTGTTATAGGTAAATAAATATTTAATAAATATGCGATAGCAACAAGTGCAATCGTCAATAAGATGAAATATAAATCTTTTTTAGTGAAAGGTACTTTATAATAGAACGTTCTTTTGCCGTTTGTGAATCCTTTTGCTTCCATCGCAACAGCTAACCTATGAGACTTTCTTATACTTTGACTTAGCGTTGGAATGAGTAAATGGTGAATCCATTTTAAGCCTTTACGATTACTTTTATCTATAACTGCATATCGCATCTTTAAAGCTTGTCTTAACTGCATAAAAGAACTAAACATAAGCGGTATCATGCGTATAGAAGCCATGAAAGCATATGCGATTTTAGGTTTTACTTTTAAATGTTGCATGAAACTATAAAACACATAAATGATTTGCGAAGTAAATGGTATAACCATGCCGTAAAATGAAATGACTAGTGTACGCATGGTTACGTGAATACCTCTCAAAAAGCTTTCTTCAGTAATATGAATAATACCAAACTTGAAAATTGTTTCATTTCCTTCACCATAAAAAATCATAAATAGGGAAGAAGTGAGTCCGAAAAATAAAGTGATAGCAATGACGATTAATAGTGGTAACCATCTCACGCCACTCATGATGATTAGATAAAGGAACATAATAATTGTTAAATAAAGCATGAAATCAAATTGATGAATAAATATCGCATAGAAAAATAGAGTGATACCTAATATAAGTTTCGTTAGAATATTCACATCATCAATAAAAGTACGGTATTTCTTCCAATTAGTTAACATGAGATTCACCACCGCTTACATGTAATTGCTCGTCTTTGATCGTCAATCTTCTAGTAGCATAACGATTAATAATCTCATTTTCGTGCGTAATCATTAAGATAGTTTGACCATGTTGAACGCGTTCATGAAATAATTTGATGAGTTCAAAGGTATTGTGACTGTCTAAACCAAATGTTGGCTCATCAAGTAAAATAATTTCAGAATTTGTACTTAATGCAGTTGCGACACTTAATCTTTTTTTCTGTCCTATTGATAATTCGAAAGGGTGTTGGTCTTTCACATGATTGAGTTTTAATAACGTCAACATGTCTTGGGTCTTGTCATGAGCTGTTTGTTTATCTTGATATGCATAATTGATAAATATTTCATTGTATACGGATGTTTCTATGAATTGTAATTCTGGATTTTGATATACGAAATACATATGTTGAGAAGCATCTTTTACTTTTTTGATCTGTTTATTTTTGTAAAATATTTGGCCATTATATTTAATGAGCTGCATCATCGTTTCTAAAAATGTTGTCTTACCTGTTCCATTTGGTCCAGTTATTGTAAGCCATTCGCCACTTGAAATCGTTAATTCATCTATACTAAATAGTTTTTTGGAGCCACGCAGTACATCTAATTGCTCTATATTTAACAACGGATTGTGCTCAGCAGTCTGGTTAGACAATTTTGGGGCATATTGCCATGATTTAGGGTGCCAAACACCGTATTCATTTAAAATGTCTGTATGATGATCTAATATATCTTGAGGTGTACTATCATGTGTGATTTCACCATTTTCATTCATTACAATAACTCTATCAACATAATTCCAAATATAATCAACTTTATGTTCTACGATTACAACAGTTTGATTATCCCAATGCTCCATAATCAAATCCCATAGTTGTGTCGTTGATTGATGATCAAGCATTGCTGTCGGTTCATCAAGAAATAACGTATTTGTATCTTGTAATAATATAGAAGCAATCGCTAATTTTTGTTTCATACCACCACTTAAACGATTGATTTTAAGTGAAGGGTCAGCATTTAAATTTACCTGTTTCATGGCATTTTTTATAAATCCGTCCATTTTATCAGGTTCGATGTTCATATTCTCAAGCACAAATGCTAATTCTTCTTTAATCTCAGGCATACAAAATTGCGTATCTGGGTCTTGGAAAATAACACCCGGAAGAGAATCGATATCGATTGAATCTACTTTCATCGGTATGTCCATCGATCTCGGTATAATACCGCTTAATACATTTAATAATGTACTTTTACCAGATCCACTTGGACCTAGTAACAGTACTTTTTCTTTATCATTAATATTGATGTTTAAATTTTTAAATATAATGCGTTCATCATCAGGATACTTTAGTCTTAAATTTTTTAGTGATAACAATTGAATAACTCCTATAATAAGTCATAATCTTTTTTAGATGCTGGTCTGAACAATTTCGTAACACCAGTTTGGTCGAGTGCTTTTACAATTGCATAGCCTAATGCACCAGCAACGATTGCACCACTTAAAATTCTAATCGTAAACATTAAAATAACATTCCATAAAGCAACGTCACCTAAGTAATTATAGAACCAATCAATTGGTAACGTAATAATACCTGCAGCCATACCAGCTATAACAGCAACTGATAATTTTCTAGATTGATATCGAACTGCTAAGAAGATGATTTCACAAGCTAAACCTTGTAATAATGCGTATACAAATGTTGGAATATCAAATTGTCCCATTACAATCGTTTCGCCAGCACCGGCAGCAAATTCAGCAAGAATTGCAACACCAGGCTTTTGAATAATTAAATAAGTGACAATCGCTGCAATAAACCATACACCGTATACAGATTGTTCTAAGTGTAGACCGAGTGGTTTTAAAATTTCATAAGGTATCCATAAGAACTTATAAATGATTGCAAACAAAGCACCAATTAATACAGTTACTAAAACATCTGATAACGTTAATCTTTTTGACATGTTAAATTCTCCTTTTAAATAAAAAAATGTGCACTCCTATATCTAAATAGAAGCGCACAAAAATATTGTTATCATTTAAAAATGAATATTATATGATTTACGAACACTTTCCTACGCTAGTATCATCTAGATCAGGTACAAAGGGTTCAGACCTTTTCATGTCTGTCTCAGTTTCAAAACACCCCTAGTGCATTTATTAATTTGTTATCCATACGATAAGTCTTATTAATCTATTTGTCAATAGTAAATCATAAAAATGAAATTAATTTCTTAAATAAATGATTTATAAGTTATTAAAATAAATTCGAAATAAAATCAGGAGCGAAATCGCAATATATCTAAATTTGCGATTTCGCTCCCGAATAGGTAATGAAATTCATTTATTCAAATGTGTCTTGTATATTTTCTTTTGTTTCATCCTGACCTTTGTTGTTGTCTTGCTTATTTTCTTGTTCTTTCTTTTTAGCTTTTTCTGCTTCTTCTTTATGCTTTTCATTATGAGTCATAATAACACTCCTTTAAAATGTATGATATTATTATATACCCAACTACATATAAGTATTAAACTTCTTGCTAGTACTTGGGACTGATTTTCAATATAATTAAAGACAATTGAAAATGAAACAATTATAATGTTCAATGAGGTGAAGAACATGGCTATAAAGAAAAAAAGCTGGGAAGTTCATTTTAGTCGAATTATAGGTATATTTCTTTTGATTACTGGATTACTTATACTTTTTAATGCGCCGCGTATTAAAGACTATAATATCAAGGATTCAAGTAATATCCATATCAATAACATTTGGGACTTTTTTGTAGCTTTTTTTGATGAATTAGTAAGAATATTGCACCATTATATTGGTAACTTTCCAGTTATCGCAGCAATTATCGTATTGCTATTTGGTGTGTTTGTATTATTAGTAGGACGTACTTTAAGAAGAACAACGCATTACGATTATGATATTTCTGTATTTTATATCGGACTGACAATTATTTTAATGATTGTTATTATGATGACCATGTTCCAAGTATATAGTTTTGCATCTTTCTTATTTATTATTCCATTTGCAATTCATGTGGGATATGTCGTTTATAAAAATGAGCTAAATCCAATGCATCGAAAGAAACATTATTTATGGATTATCATTTCATATGGATTATGTTATTTCATTTCACAATTTGCAATGAACCATAATATCGATGCTCAAAATGTAAAGCCTATAGACGTTATGAGTGTTAACTTATTCTTCATTCTATTATGGTGTCTAAGCCAAATGTCAGTTTGGATTAGTTTATATTTAAGAAGATCTTTACCTGTAAGTGATGAAGACATTGAACAATTTCATGAAGAAAGATATTCAAGAGTTAAAAATAACCGCTTAACAAGAAAAATATATACTTTAGCAGAAGGTTTTTACCAAAAATTACAGAATTTCAAACAAGCGACTTTAGAAAAATTCAATTCTGAAGAGGCGATCGCTAAAAGAAAACGCCGTAATGAAAAATGGAAAGAAATTATTAAAATTGAAGAAGACGATATTCCAAGATGGATGAGAAGACCGAAATGGTTAAAGAAAAGCTATATAGAATGGATAAGTACAGTTGTTCTATTCTTATTTACATTTATAGAGTTTAATAACCGTAATGGTTTATTCTTATCAGGTGAATGGAAATTATCTCAAATTCAATATGTTTTTGAATGGCTAACATTATTTATTATGATGTTATTGATTATTTTATATGCATACTTTAATTACACAACAAATTATAAGAATAAAAATAATTTTGGTAAGTTGTTTGTCATTTCAGCATTATTCTTTGAAATTGCAACGACATTCTTTGTTTCAGCAATTCAAACGTCACAATTTTCCGTGTTTATCACACCAATTTCATTTTTACTATTATTATTTGTAACACCTGCATTTATCATTCACTTGAAAAAATCATTTTAATATCTTACACGATATAATTAGACACTTTATTGAGCGCTATGCGCTCAATAAAGTGTCTTTTATTTTATAATTTGCACGAGCAATTGCTGTATTTAAAAGTTTGAATATGTAATAAGTAAACTATTTTAATGAATTTATTCAAAAAATGTATTGCGTGGAATAATCTTATCCTTTATACTAACTTTAGTAAGCGTTTACATATAAGGGGATCAAAACTTTCTGGGGGAAATTTTGATTAATAAAATTCGGTTAACAGAGTATTCTAAAGGGGAATACTCTGTTTTTTGGTGTTTTGAATAATATACGTTATAATATGTGAGACATTTCGAAAGGATGGCTAATATATAATGAAACAATTAATGCTCAAAAAAGGAAAAGAAGATAAATATTTAAGAGGGTATCCTCTAGTTGAAAAAGACGACGTTTTTGATATGCCTAAAATGGATGAAGGCGAATTAGTTGCGCTTGTTGATGCAGGAAAAAGATTCATTGCAACTGCATATTATGGTGAACAAAATAAAGGTATAGGCTGGGTATTATCATTAGACTCAACTGAAAAGATTGATCATAACTTTTTTGTAAAGTTATTTGAAGAAGCTAAAAATGATAGAGCATATTATGAAAATGTAGATGGAATCAATGCATATAGATTATTTAATGCTGAAGGCGATGGAATTGGTGGACTGACAATCGATCATTATGATGGTCATTTATTAGTTCAGTGGTACTCAGTAGGGATATATCGATTGAAAGATAGAATATTACCTGCAATTAAAGAAGTCTTTGAATATAAATCAATTTTTGAGAAAAGAAGATTTAAAGGAATGGAAACAGCGTCAGACTTCGTAACGGGTGAAGCACCAGAATTTCCATATGTCATAGAAGAAAACCATATGTTCTATAATATTAACCTTGATGATGGACCTATGACAGGTATTTTCTTAGATCAAAAAGATGTTAGAAAAAAATTAAGAGACCACTATAGTCAAGATAAAGATATATTGAATTTATTTAGTTATACGGGTGCATTTTCAGTTGCAGCAAGTGAAAATGCTCGATCTACTACAAGTGTGGATTTAGCTAATAGAGCTAGACCATTAACTGAAGCAAACTTTGGTTTAAATACTATGGATCTTAATCAGAACCATATATTTATAATGGATGTATTTGATTATTTCAAATATGCTTTAAGACATGGTTTAAGTTATGACGTTGTCGTTATTGATCCACCAAGCTTTGCACGTAATAAGAAAAAGACTTTTAGTGTTCAGAAAAACTATCCTGAATTAATTGAAGGTGCATTAGAATTATTAAACGAGAATGGTAACTTAGTGTTAAGTACAAATTCAAGTGCTTTTCCACAAAAAGCATTCAAAAAAATGATTAATCAAACATTAGATCAATTAGGTGTAGATTATACAATCTCTGATGTAATGGGATTACCTAAAGACTTCAAGAGTCATCCACACTATAAACCAAGTAAATACTTGAAAGTCGTATTCGTACAAATAAATGGTTAAAATTTCCTAGTTCGGGTATATATTATTATAATAATGTTTGAATATAATCGAACTGTGAGGAGAATGGAAACAATGGGAATTTTCGATAAAATTACGACAAAAGCAGGTAATAAAGCATTTGGTATACAAGAAATAAAGAAACGTTCTGAATTACCAACTTCACAAGAAGAATTGTTAGAACGTAGAAAAAAAGCTAAAGAACTTATTCATAAGAAGTCATTAATGTCTTCAGCTGCAAATGTAGTACCAATCCCAGGACTTGGTGTTGGTATGGATATTAAATTAATGGGCGATATCATTGAAGATATTAATAAAATTTATGGATTAAGCCATAAACAAGTTAATAAAATGCAAGATGATTTAAAACAAAAAGTTTTAACATCAGCTGCAATGAGAGGTAGCCAGTTTATTGGTCAAAAAGTAACGAATGCAATGGTAAAAGTTATATTTAGATCAGTTGTAAAAAGAGAAGCGGCAAAACAATCAAGATGGGTACCATTAGTTGGACAAGCAGTTGCTGGTTCAATTAGTTATTATTTAATGAAAAAAATGGGTGAAGATCACATTAAAAAATGTGAAACAGTCATTCAAGACTTTATAGGTGAATAAAATATTGAAATAAGCTAAGGCATTTTGTAATGTCTTAGCTTATTTTTGTGTAATTTTTTATTTTATATTTGCAATTATTCTGAAAACGCTTTATAATCAAAATGTAAACTAAAGTTTGAAATATAAACAAATGTTTGTGAGGTGAAATTAATGAATGAAAATGAAAAATTAATTCTTAACTTAATTAAAGAGAATCCTTTTATATCACAACAAGAGTTATCGGATAAAGTTGGTTTGTCTAGACCTGCAGTTGCAAATATTATTTCAGGTTTAGTTAAGAAAGAATATGTTCAAGGGAAAGCATATGTGTTAAACGAGCAAAATCCAATTGTTTGTATAGGTGGGGCTAACATAGATAGGAAATTTCATATTACAGACGAATTAGTGCAGGGTACTTCAAATCCAGTAACTTCTGAAACTTCTATTGGTGGCGTTGCTAGAAACGTTGCTGAGAATTTAGGACGCATCGGTGAAGATGTTCTGTTATTAACGACTTCAGGTAATGATGCAGAGTGGCAACATATTTCTGATTTATCATCACCATTTATGAATGTGGATTATGTTGAGAAGATTTCTAGTGAATCAACGGGAAGTTATACGGCATTGTTAGATCAACATGGTAGTATGACGATGGGGTTTGCGGACATGTCAGTATATGACAAAATTACGCCAGAATTTATGATTAAAAACACATATTTACTCAATAAATCAAAATGTATTATTGCAGATTTAAACTGTCCTAAAGAGACGATAGAGTTTTTATGTTCATATGCAGAGAAGAAAAAGATTAAATTAGTATTGATTGCAGTTTCGGGACCTAAAATGAATCGTCTACCTCATAATTTACATGCGGTTGATTGGCTCATATTAAATAAAGATGAAGTTGAATCATTCGTAGGTAAAGATGCACAAACAGAAGCAGAATTAATTCAATACATTGGTGAAATTAGATCACTAGGTGTGAAGAACTTAGTTGTGACATCAGGTAAAGATAATATTATTTATGATGGTGAGGAAGGTCAACGACAATTTGAAGTTAAAAAAGTGGATAATGTCGTTGATGTAACAGGTGCCGGTGATGCATTTACATCAGGTTTAATTTATGGATGGTTGAAATCATATGAAATCGACAAAATTATTGATTTAGCAAAAGCAAATGCATCTAAAACAATTCAAACAGCTTATACAGTAAGACAAGATTTAGATAAAAAACAATTAATTAAGGACATGGAGGCTTTATAATGGAAAACTATATTCAATTTTCAGCAGAGGTAGAAAAAGCAAAAGAGGAAGGTAAAGCAATTGTTGCTTTAGAATCTACAATTATTTCACATGGTATGCCTTATCCTCAAAACGTAGAAATGGCACAAAAAGTAGAACAAATTGTAAGAGATAATGGTGGGGTACCTGCAACAATCGCAATTATTGATGGAAAAATTAAAATTGGATTGAGCGAAGATGAATTACAATTATTAGCAAGTGCAGAAAATGTAGCAAAAGTTTCTAGAAGAGATATCGCTGAAATATTAGCAACTAAAAAAATTGGTGCAACAACAGTGGCTTCAACAATGATTTGTGCTCAATTAGCAGATATTAAATTCTTTGTTACTGGTGGTATCGGTGGTGTTCATAAAGGTGCAGAACACACAATGGATATTTCTGCAGACTTAGATGAACTTTCAAAAACGAAAGTAGCTGTTATTTGTGCAGGTGCTAAATCAATTTTAGACTTAGACAAAACATTAGAATACTTAGAAACAAAAGGTGTACCGGTAGTTGGATACCAAACTGACGAACTTCCAGCATTCTTTACTAGAGAAAGTGGCCTTAAATTAAACACAAGAATTGATGAAGTAAGTACAATCGCGAAACTTGCAGAAGTACAATGGGACTTAGGTTTAGAAACAGGTATTGTTGTCGCTAACCCGGTACCAGAAGAGGATCAATTAGAGCCAAGTTTCATCAATGGTATTATTGACAAAGCAGTTGCTAAAGCTGAAGAAGAAGGTATTCACGGCAAAGATTCTACACCATTCCTATTAGGTGAAATCGTTAAGCAATCTGAAGGTAAATCATTAGAAACAAATATTAAACTTGTTGAACATAACGCTAAAATTGGTACACAAATAGCAGTTGAATACACGAACCTTCAAAAATAAAGAATAATCAGCTCAAATAATTGCATACTTATGTAATATGATTGAATTGTAAGTGGTTTTTTGATATTCTTTAATCGTATAGATAAAATTTGATTTTATACAAATTTAATATAGGTATCAGAAGGAGACAATAAAAATGGAACAAAATTCATACGTAATTATTGACGAAACGGGTATTCACGCTAGACCAGCAACAATGTTAGTTCAAACTGCATCTAAATTTGATTCAGATGTACAATTAGAATATAACGCTAAAAAAGTTAACTTAAAATCAATTATGGGTGTAATGAGCCTAGGTGTTGGTAAAGATGCTGAAATTACTATCTACGCTGAGGGTAGTGATGAGAAAGAAGCTATCGAAGCAATTACTGAAGTATTATCTAAAGAAGGATTAACTAAATAATGTCTGAATTATTAAAAGGTATAGCTGCATCTGATGGTGTGGCTATTAGTAAAGCATATTTATTAGTTGAACCTGACTTATCGTTTTCAAGCGAAAATATCAGCGATGTAGACGGCGAAGTTGAAAAGTTTAAAGCGGCTGTTAATCAATCAAAAGTTGAATTAACTCAAATTCGTAATAATGCTGAAAAACAACTTGGTGCAGATAAAGCTGCGATTTTTGATGCGCATTTATTAGTGTTAGAAGATCCAGAATTATTAAATCCAATTGAAGAAAATATTCGCAATAACAAAGTAAATGCACCTACTGCATTAAATGAAGTATCAACAAACTTCATTACAATCTTCGAAAATATGGATAATGAATACATGAAAGAACGTGCGGCAGATATTCGTGACGTTTCTAAACGTGTTTTGGCACATATTTTAGGTGTAGAATTACCAAATCCTAGTATGATCAATGAAAGCGTTATTATTGTAGGTGAAGATTTAACACCATCTGACACTGCGCAACTTAACAAAGAGTTTGTTAAAGGTTTTGCGACAAATATCGGTGGAAGAACTTCACACTCAGCAATAATGAGTCGTTCATTAGAAATTCCAGCTGTTGTAGGTACTAAAGATATTACTGATCGCGTTAACCATGGTGATAGTTTAATCATTGATGGTTTATCTGGTGATGTAATCATTAACCCAACAGATGACGAAGTTCAAGCATACGAACAAAAACAGAAAAACTTCTTAGCTGAAAAAGAAGAATTAGCTAAATTAGTTAATGATGAATCTGTTTCTAAAGATGGTGTTCATGTAGAATTAGCTGCGAATATTGGTACACCTAATGACTTAGAAGGTGTTAAAAATAACGGCGCAGAAGGTATCGGTTTATACCGTACTGAATTCTTATACATGGGTAGAGACAATATGCCTTCAGAAGAAGAACAATTTGAAGCATATAGCAAAGTCTTAAAAGAAATGGACGGCAAACGTGTTGTCGTTCGTACTTTAGACATAGGTGGAGATAAAGAATTATCTTACCTAAACTTACCTAAAGAAATGAACCCATTCTTAGGATATAGAGCGATTCGTTTATGTTTAGATCAAACTGATATCTTTAGAACACAATTAAGAGCTTTATTACGTGCTTCTGAATTTGGTAAGTTAAATATCATGTTCCCAATGATTGCAACTATTAAAGAATTTAGAGACGCTAAAGCAATCTTACTTGAAGAAAAAGAAAAATTAGTTTCTGAAGGTGTTAACGTTGCGGATGATATCGAAATCGGTATTATGGTAGAAATTCCATCTACTGCAGCACTTGCAGACATCTTCGCTAAAGAAGTTGATTTCTTCAGTATTGGTACGAATGATTTAATCCAATATACAATGGCTGCTGACCGTATGTCTGAGCGTGTTTCTTACTTATACCAACCATATAACCCTGCAATTCTTCGCTTAGTTAAGCAAGTAATTGAAGCTTCTCATAAAGAAGGTAAATGGACTGGTATGTGTGGAGAAATGGCTGGAGACAATACAGCAATTCCATTATTACTTGGATTAGGTTTAGATGAATTCTCTATGAGTGCGACAAGTATTCTAAAAGCTAGAAAGCAAATCAAACAATTAGATCAAAAAGAAATGCAAGAATTAGCGAACAAAGCAATTAACTGTGCAACAGAAGAAGAAGTTGTAGAACTCGTTAATCAAATTCTTTAAAATTAAAAAACAGAGCAGTTATCTCTTAACATTAAGTAGATAACTGCTCTGTTTTTATATGTGAATGATCTTTTCAGATTTTAATGAGCGTTCAAGTTGAATATCGCAATTTCAGGTGAACAAAATATTCTAATAGGTAGTCTTGTCATACCTATGCCTTGATTAACATAGAGGTATTGTCCAGTTCTAATTTGATACAAACCTTGTTTATATATTTTTCCATAAGTTGGAGTATAAATAGCGCCAATCTTAGGAAGTCGAACTTGACCACCATGTGTATGTCCAGAAAGTACTAAATGGATGTTTGGATCTAATAATTTAACTTTATCAGGTTCATGTACGAGTCCAATTCGAAAGTCTATACGACAATTAGTTACTTGGAATGAACTGCTAAAATTAGGCTGACCAAAACATAAATCGTCAATACCGTTAATCTGAATATTACCATCAGGTGTGTTGACGACGTAAGAATTGTTTAACAAGACTTCAAAACCCGATTTATTCATGATATCTAATACCGTATGAATGCCGTTTGAACCGTAATCGTGGTTGCCTGGAACAAAAAACTTTCCATATTTTGATTGAACTGTACGAAATAAAGGTATAACTAGATAAGGGTCAAATGAAATTTGAGCAATATCATCAAAACAATCACCTGTGAAACAAACAATATCTGCTTCTTGCTCATTGATAAGACGTACAAGTTGATATAAATTTTCTAAATTAGAATAATAACCTAAATGCAAATCTGTTATATGAATGAGTTTTAGATTTGATTTTAAGTTTGTATCAATAGAATGTGTGGTGACTTTAATTTTAGAACTTGGAAATTGAATCTTCATTAATGAATGCCTAATGCTTTATTAAAAGATTCTATATCAACTTGATAAAAAACTTCATCATTAATGAGAACAGTAGGTGTTGAAAAACTGTCTAGATCGATAAGTTCGTTTTTAAATTGTTTGTTTTTTATATTTTTTTCTGTAAACGGAATTTCTTTTTCATTAAAATATTGTTTTACAAATTGGCAAGGGGGACACTGGTCTTGTGTATAAATTGTAACTTCACTCATAGCTTTCACCTCAACTTTATATAGACATATTATAAATGATTTTTTAAAGCGTTCAACGATTATGTCCTATTTTGCCATTAATTTGTCATTACTTTGTAAATGTTAAACATTTCACAAATGATTAAAGTGTTGTATAATAAGATTAAATTGTGATGTATATCACAAACGTTGAATGGAGGAATATTATGGATGCAGTAGTTATAAGTCGTTTACTAACTGCTATGACATTGGGATTCCATATCATTTTTGCAACAATTGGTGTGGGAATCCCATTAATGTTTGCAATTGCTGAATTCATAGGTATTAAGAACAATAATCCTATGTATATAGCAATGGCAAAACGTTGGTCTAAAGGGTATACGATTACTGTAGCGGTCGGAGTAGTTACGGGAACAATTATTGGTCTACAATTATCGTTATTGTGGCCAGCATTTATGCAATTAGGTGGGCAAGTTATTGCGCTACCATTATTTATGGAAACATTCGCCTTTTTCTTTGAGGCTATTTTCTTAAGTATTTATTTATATACGTGGGATAGATTCAAAGGTAAATGGACGCACTTTTTAATTACGTTACCAGTAATTATTGGTGGTACATTCTCAGCGTTCTTTATTACATCTGTGAATTCTTTCATGAATACGCCAAATGGATTCGATTTTATCAATGGAAAATTGATGAACATTGATCCAATCGCTGCGATGTTTAATGCATCATTCGGTATTAGAGCATTTCACGTTATAGCGACTGCGTTTATGACAGCTGCATTTATTTTAGCAAGTATAGCAGCATATCGTTTAATTAAGAATAAATTTATAGACGATAAAGAATATCATAAAAAAGCTCTTAAACTTACAATGATAGTTGGTTTAATTGCGAGTTTACTTGCAATGTTAGCAGGAGATTTATCAGCTAAGTTCTTACATCAAGAACAACCTGAAAAATTAGCAGCTATGGAGTGGCATTTTGAAAGTGAATCAAAAGCAGACCTAGTATTATTTGGGGTAGTTGATGAAGATAAACAAGAAGTTAAAGGTGCTATTAAAATTCCTGGCGCTTTAAGTTTCTTATCAGATAGTAATTTTAATACTGAAGTTAAAGGATTAAACGAATTTAAGAGTGATGAAACACCACCACTTATCATTCACTATTTCTTTGATTTGATGGTATTCTTTGGTGTGTATTGTTTTGTCGTTTCAGCTTTATTTGTCGTATTAAAATGGGTGAAAAAATGGTCGCAATATAGTAAGCCAATCTTATATTTAGCGGTATTAACGGGACCACTTGCAATGCTTGCAATTGAATTTGGTTGGTTCTTAGCTGAGATGGGTAGACAACCTTGGATATTAAGAGGTTACTTAAAAGTTGCACAAGCTGCAACAAATGCTGATGGACTTGCACTTGTATTCATTGCATTCGCAATACTTTATTTAGTTCTTGGTATTTCATCAAGTTATGTACTTATTAGAATGTTTAGTCACAGTAAAGCGACTGATGATGTGAACAAAATAATAGACAGAAAGGGTGAAGTATAATGGATTATCAACATATAGGTATTACAGTGCTTTGGCTCTTTCTGTTTGGTTACATTATTATTGGTGCGATTGATTTTGGTGCAGGTTTCTTCGCATTTCACGCTAAATTAACGAAGCAAGATCATATTATCAATAACTTGATTTCTAGATATTTAAACCCTGTGTGGGAAGTAACAAATGTGTTCTTCGTATTCTTCTTTGTAGGAATAGTTGGATTCTTCCCAGACTCTGCATATTATTTCGGGTCAACATTATTAATACCTGGTAGTATTGCATTAATTTTACTAACCATTCGTGGTAGCTTTTACGCATTTGAAAACTATGGACAAGATAGTAAATTATCATGGTTATTCTTATATGGTGGAACAGGTTTATTGATTCCAGCATCATTATCAACCATTTTAACAATTGCTGAAGGTGGCTATATTAAAGAAACAAGTGATGGCGTTCACCTACAGTGGGTTGATTTATTATTAAGTCCATATGCATGGGCAGTTGTATTTTTAGCAATTATCTCAGTGTTATATATTTCATCAGGATTTTTAACATTTTATGCGAATAAAGCTAAAGATTCTGAAGCATATCATTTATTGAGACAGTGGTTCCTTATATGGGCAATTCCAATGATCATCATTTGTCAGTTCGTTTTCTTATCATTAAGACAACATAATGAAACGCATTTTAATAATGCAGTCGGCAGTTATTGGTGGTTATTCGGATTAAGTATTATATTCTTTATCATTGCTGTTGGATTAATATACTTTAAAAAAGCACATGGTGTTGCATTTATCATGATATTATTACAATTCGGTACAGCATTCTTTGGATATGGTGTAAGTAAATTGCCGTATATTTTAGATCCATTTATCAATATTGATAAAGCAGTTGTGAACGATCAAATGGCATTAATGCTTGTAATCGTATTTATTTTAGGTTTACTTTTACTCGTGCCATCGCTTATATTATTATTAAGATTATTTATCTTTGATGCAGATTACGTTAAAGGTAAAAAATAATATTATTATAAAGTATGGAGGCATATCATGAGTAGGGAGTATGTAGTTATAGGTTTAGGCCGATTTGGCGGAAGTATTGTAAGAGAGCTCAATGCTTTAGATATGGATGTAATGGCCATTGATGCAGATGAAGCAAGAGTGAATGAGTTCAGTGATATCGCCACACATGCGGTGATTGCAGATACAACAGATGAAGCGGTCATGAAAAGTTTAGGTATACGCAATTTCGATCATGTCATTGTTGCGATAGGTGAGAATATACAAGCGAGTACGTTAACAACATTAATTCTTAAAGAATTAGGTGTTAAAAAAGTTACAGCTAAAGCTCAGAACGATTATCACGCTAAAATTCTGAATAAAATAGGTGCGGATACTGTTGTCCATCCAGAAAGAGATATGGGTCGTCGTATCGCACATAATGTTGCTAGTGCATCTGTACTAGACTACTTAGAACTCTCTGATGAGTATTCAATTGTAGAAATTAAAGCAGGGGAAAGACTTGCTGGTAGTTCTATACTAGAATTGGATGTACGTGCAAATTACGGTATAAATATCATTGCAGTTAAAAGAGGTAAAGATATCATCGTAGCACCAGATCCAAATGAAAATATTGAATTTCATGATATATTAATCGTGATAGGTCATGACAATGATTTAAATAGATTTGAGAAAAAATTAGTAAACGAATAAAAGAACACCCGTAATTTTTAGAAATTACGGGTGTTTTAATGTTTTATTTAATTTTCATGATAATTGGTAAAATCATTGGTTTACGAGCTGTTTTTTCGTATAAATAAGGTTGTAAAGCTTCAGTAATTGTAGATTTAACGTGATGCCATTCTACTTTATCATTATTGTTTAGCTTCTCAATAACAGCTTTCTTGATTAATCGTTGTGCATCGTAAATTAAATGACCTGATTCTCTCATATATACAAATCCTCTAGAGATGATATCTGGACCTGAAAGCAGTTGTTTCGTTTTGAAATCTATACTTACAACAACTATTACAAGACCTTCTTCAGAAAGGACTTTACGGTCTTTAATTACGACATTACCGATATCTCCAATTCCGCTACCATCAACAAATACATTTCCTGATGGAATACGACCAGCATATCTTGCAGAATCTTTTGTAAGTGCAAGGACATCGCCAATTTCATATACGAATATATTATCTGGATCTACACCACAGTTCACACCAGTTTCACTATGTTTCTTAAGCATTCTATATTCACCGTGAATCGGCATAAAATATTTAGGCTTAATTAAACGTAACATTAATTTTTGTTCATCTTGTGAACCGTGACCTGAAGTATGAATGTTAGACAATTTACCGTGAATAACATCAGCACCAGCTTTGTATAATGCATTGATTGTTCTATTTACACTCTTCGTGTTACCTGGAATAGGTGATGAACTGAATACAACTGTATCATCTGGAATAATGCTGATTTGTCTATGTGTACCATTAGCAATTCTTGATAGTGCTGCCATTGGTTCACCTTGAGAACCTGTACATAAAATAAGAATTTCATGTTTAGGAACGGTATTAATTTTGTTAGGTTCAATAAATGTTTCAGGTGGTACTTTGATATAACCTAATTCTGTACCAATTTTAATATTATTCTCCATTGAACGACCGAAGACAACGATCTTACGATTGTATTTAACGGCTGCTTCAACAGCTTGTTGAACTCTATAAATATTAGAAGCAAATGTCGCAAAAATAATTCTACCTGAACATTTACGGAAAATCTCATCTACGTTTTGTCCAACTTCCTTTTCACTTAATGTAAAGTTAGGAACTTCAGAATTTGTAGAGTCTGATAACAAACATAATACGCCTTCTTCACCAAGTTGAGCCATTTTAGCAATATTTGCAGGTTTACCAACAGGTGTGAAATCAAATTTGAAGTCACCTGTATGAACGATTTTACCTTCTGGTGTATCTGCAATAATCCCGTATGCTTCTGGAATACTATGAGTTGTTAAATAAAATGAAATCTTGAAATGTTTAAATTCAAATACTGAATCTTCATCAATTTCATTTAATTGAGCTGTCTTCAATAAATTATGTTCTTCCAATTTATTTCTAATAAGACCTAAAGCAAGTGGTCCACTATAAATCGGAACATTCATTTGTTTTAATAAAAATGGGACACCACCAATATGGTCTTCGTGTCCATGAGTGATAAATAAAGCTTTCACTTTATGTTTATTTTGAATTAAGTACGTATAATCTGGTATCACGTAATCGATACCAAGAAGATCGTCATCAGGGAATTTAATACCTGCATCGATGACTATGATTTCATCTTGATATTCGAGGGCGTACGTGTTTTTACCAATTTCACCGAGACCACCCAGTGCGTATACGCCTACTTCATTTTTTTGTAAAGGCTTCATTTAGATTGTCTCCACATTAAAGTGATCTGATTTCTTTTCATATTCTAAATGAGCGCCCTCTAATTTTTGGACAAATTCGATATTGTAATTACGGTCAGATAAATATCTTCTAACTTGTTCTTCAGTTTGTCCTTCGAAATATTTTGTTTGTGTACTTTCACGTACGATTACTTCACTTTTGTCTTCTTGATAAAATACTTTAAATACTGCCATATATATAAATCCTCCTAGGTTAATTAACATAAATAAAGCCCTAGTTTTTAAGTCTAGGGTTTGTCAATTTCGAAATTTGATTCCCGTACATTTTTAAAAGTAATTATATGAAAATATATAAATACCTTTTTAATAAGTTCATTTTACATGATAATTAGAGATAAATAAAGATATTTAACTAAATCTTTCATATATATTGATTATCAACTAGAATAGAGACAAGGAGGCGATGAAAGTTGAATAAGAAATTAATATTTTTCGATATAGATGGTACAATCTATGATGAAAACAAAGAAATTCCAGAATCAACTATTGATGCGATAAAAAATTTAAAAGAAGCTGGCCATATCGTCGCAATTGCAACAGGTAGAGCACCATATATGTTTAAAGAAGTTATTAAAGAAACAGGTATTGATACTTTTGTTTCGCTAAACGGACAAATTGTTGTATATAATGGAGAAATTATAAGTAAATATCCATTAAATAAAGAGGAACTTACGAGCATAGTAGACAAAGCACATGCAAATAACCATCCTCTAGTATTCTTCGGTGAAACTGCAGTATATGCAAATGTAGAAAGTGATAACGACATTTCTGAAAGTCTTGGAACATTAAAGATGGATTATCCAGAATATCACAATACATATTATCTTGATCACCCAGTCTATCAAGCGCTTATTTTCCATGCTGACGATGAAGATGACAAGTACGATAATCAATTCAATGCATTGAAATTCTATAGATGGCATCCACTAAGTAGAGATGTAGTGCCGAATGATCGTTCTAAAGCAGAAGGCATAAAAGAACTCAGTGATAAATTAGGATTCCCATTAAGCGAAGTAGTTGCATTCGGTGATGGACCAAATGATGTAGAAATGATTACTGAAGTAGGGTGTGGTGTAGCAATGGGAAATGCCGTTGACGCACTAAAAGAAGTTTGTGATTTTGAAACGAAACATGTAAGTGAAAATGGTATATACTATGCTTGTAAAGAATTAGGATTGATAGATGAATAGGATGTGAATTTTATGGATAAGGTCGAACGCATCATCAAAACAATCGATGCAGAAAAAAACAGATCTGACAAACAATTTAAAGGAATAGAATTTAATATTCGAAAAAATGAAGTTGTGATGATCTATAACTATGATGAAATGATTAATAACGTTAAACAAGATCCACATTACATTCGACATAACAAAGATCCAGAATGGTTAAGTTTGGACGAATTAACCGCTATTCAAAAAGCACTAAAAGAAAAAAACATTCATTTCATCGAACGAAGAGATGAATTTATGTAATGAACAAAATTATGAAACAGAAAAACAGTAATCTACAATTGGAAGATTGAGATTACTGTTTTTTGATAGGAGAGAAGTTATAGTGGTGTGGTAGTTAGGGACAGAATTCCGAGAAGTGTCCGTAAATGAGCGCTCATCTAAATACCACAATTCAGAATAATGGAAGTTAGCGGATTCTAATTACCACAATTCAGAATAATGGAAGTTACAGCGTTCTAATTACCACAATTCAGAATAATGGAAGTTACAGCGTTCTAACTACCACAATTCAGAATAATGGAAGTTAGCGGATTCTAATTACCAGAATTCAGAATAATGATAGTTACAGCATTCTAATTACCAGAATTCGAAATAATGGAAGTTACAGCGTTCTAATTACCAGAATTCGAAATAATGATAGTTACAGTGTTCTAATTACCACAATTCGGAATAATGACATTAAAAAGAGCGAATACCGACTGAATGGTATTCGCTCTTTTATCATCATACTTATTAATTAATTTCTACTGCATCATCGAGTGGTTTGAATGGATCTTCTTCATTAATATAGTCATAGAACATGATGCCATTTAAATGATCGATTTCGTGTTGCAATACGATTGCTGGATATCCTTTGAATCTTTTCTTAAATGGATTTCCTTCTATATCGTATGCTTGAATTGTTATTTTATAATTACGATGAACGAGTCCTGGTTTAGCTTCGTCTACACTTAAACATCCTTCTCCGCCATTTAAATATGCTTTTTGTACACTGTGGCTTACGATTTTAGGATTGATAAGTTGAAGTTCTATTTGGTTTCCTTTTCCGTCATCTTGTATATATACAGCTAACATTTTTTTAGAAACATTGATTTGTGGAGCGGCTAGTCCTACGCCAGAACGTAATTTGTATTTTTTAGCAAGATCTTCATCTTGAGAGTTCTTTAGGAATTCCATCATTTCATTTAATGTTTCTTTATCTTCAGTCGATACTGGTAATTCTACTTCTTCGGCTTTCTTTCTAAGTGTTTCGTGGCCGTCACGAATAATATTTTCCATCGTTATCATTTACATGCACCTTCCTCATATAAAATATTATCAAAAACTGGTCATTTTTACATCTATTATTAATTGTATAAATAAAAAAAACAGAGTAACATATTGATAGGATTAAAAGGAGGAATTACCAATGATTGGCAAGAAATTTGTAACATTAACATTAGCGACTTCAATAATTTTAACAGCGTGTGGTCAATCTAAAGAATCACTTGAATCTTTTTATAACAAAGTTGAAAAAGCAAATAAAGAAGAAAAAGTTATAGTTGATTTAAATGAGAAAATGACTAAGGCAGAAAAAGATAAAGTTAAAAAAATCGAAGCATTAAATAAAGCTAAAAATGATGATTTTAAAGAAAAAGCGAAAGAATTAACGGACGGCGTTAAAGATAGGGAAGAAATTGTAAAAGATGAAAAAGCTGCAATGAAGAAATCTAAGGACATTTATGAATCATCTAAAAAAGATTATAAAAATATAGAAGATGAAGAACAATTAAAAGAAGCTAAAGATTTAAAGAACGCTCTAGATGAAAAGTATAAGCTACATAATGATGTAATGAATGCTTATCAAGAAGTATTAAAAACTGAAAAAGATTTATTTAGTTATCTATCAAAAGACAATGCAACGCAAAAAGGTGCAAATGATCGTTCTTCTAAGTTAACTGATGTTAATAAAAAGACTGAAAAAGTTGTAACAGATTATCAAAACACTTTAAGAAAAGTCCAACAAGAAAAGAAAGATGTTTCAGCTATTTTAGATAAATAATTTGTATTAGTACAGCTAATATTATGTTTTAGTACAGTTACATAAAAACCTTTGATTTGTTGGGTTTTTAAGATGTTAGTATTTTTTATTTAACAGTAAAACAGTTTTGTGTTAGAATGATTAAGAAATGATTATTTAATATAGGGAAAGGTATGGTGAATTGAATGGCTCCGAGAAAAAAAGCCCAATTCGATGCAGTAGCGACTTTAAATGAAATAGAGTCTAAGTTTGAAATGGTTCAAGTTTTAGATGAAGAAGGAAATGTCGTAAATAGTGACTTGTTACCGGACTTATCTGACGAAGAACTTGTTGAATTAATGGAAAGAATGGTTTGGACTCGTGTTCTAGATCAACGTTCTATTTCATTAAATAGACAAGGACGTTTAGGTTTCTATGCACCAACAGCTGGACAAGAAGCTTCACAATTAGCTTCACATTATGCGTTAGAGAAAGAAGACTATGTATTACCTGGTTACCGTGATGTGCCACAATTAATTTGGCATGGTTTACCATTAACTAAAGCTTTCTTATTCTCACGTGGACACTTTATTGGAAACCAATTCCCAGAAGGTGTTAATGCTTTAAGTCCACAAATTATTATCGGTGCACAGTTTATCCAAACAGCTGGTGTAGCACTAGGTCTTAAAAAACGTGGTAAGAAAAATGTTGCAATTACTTACACTGGTGATGGCGGTTCTTCACAAGGTGACTTCTATGAAGGTATCAACTTTGCTTCTGCTTACAAAGCACCTGCAATTTTCGTTATCCAAAATAACAACTATGCGATTTCAACACCTCGTGACAAACAAACAGCTGCTAAAACATTAGCTCAAAAATCAGTAGCAGTTGGTATTCCAGGTGTATTAGTAGATGGAATGGATGCATTAGCAGTATATGCAGTAACTAAACAAGCGCGTGAACGTGCAGTAAATGGTGAAGGTCCATCATTAATCGAAACATTAACTTACCGTTACGGTCCACATACAATGGCTGGTGACGATCCAACTCGTTACAGAACTTCTGATGAAGATTCTGATTGGGAAAAGAAAGATCCATTAGTACGTTTCAGAAAATATCTTGAAGCGAAAAACTTATGGTCTGAAGAAAAAGAAAACGAAGTAATGGAAAAAGCTAAAGAAGAAATTAAAACAGCTATTAAAGAGGCAGATAATACGCCTAAACAAAAAGTTACAGACTTAATGGAAAACATGTATGAAGAAATGCCTTACAATTTAGCTGAACAATATGAAATTTACAAAGAGAAGGAGTCGAAATAAGTCATGGCACAAATGACAATGATTCAAGCGATTAACAATGCGCTTCAAAACGAATTAAAAAGAGACGAAGATGTTCTATTATTCGGTGAAGACGTTGGTGTAAACGGCGGTGTATTCCGTGCAACAGAAGGTTTACAAAAAGAATTCGGTGAAGATCGTGTATTTGATACACCTCTAGCTGAATCAGGTATTGGTGGTCTAGCTTTAGGTTTAACGCTTGAAGGTTACCGTCCTGTCATGGAAATCCAATTCTTTGGTTTCGTATTTGAAGTTATGGACTCAATTGCTGGTCAAATAGCTCGTCACCGTTTCCGTTCAGGTAACTCTAAAGTGGCTCCAATCACAATCCGTGCGCCATTTGGTGGTGGTGTTCATACACCAGAATTACACGCAGACAACTTAGAAGGTTTAGTAGCTCAATCTCCAGGTTTGAAAGTTGTTATTCCTTCAAACCCTTACGATGCTAAAGGATTATTAATTTCTGCAATCCGCAGTAATGACCCAGTTGTTTATTTAGAACACATGAAGTTATACCGTTCATTCCGTGAAGAAGTACCTGAAGAAGAGTACGAAGTAGAAATCGGTAAAGCTAAAGTTAAACGTGAAGGTACAGATTTAACAATCATCACTTATGGTGCAATGGTTCAAGAATCATTAAAAGCAGCTGAAGATTTAGAAAAAGATGGTTATTCAGTTGAAGTTATTGACTTAATCACTGTTCAACCATTAGATATTGAAACAATTGTTAAATCAGTAGAAAAAACAAACCGTGTAATTGTAGTTCAAGAAGCTCAAAAACAAGCAGGCGTTGGCGCAAATGTTGTAGCTGAAATCTCTGAAAGAGCTGTTCTTTCATTAGAAGCTCCTATTGCACGTGTGGCAGCTGCTGACACTATTTATCCATTCACACAAGCTGAAGGTGTTTGGTTACCAAACAAAAAAGATATCGTAGCGCAAGCTAAAGAAACATTAGAGTTTTAATGCGCATTAAAATACGGATTTAATATTTAGGAGGAAAAAATCGTGTCATTCGAATTTAAATTACCAGATATCGGTGAAGGTATCCACGAAGGTGAAATTGTAAAATGGTTTGTTAAAGCAGGAGACGAAATTCAAGAAGACGATGTATTATGTGAAGTTCAAAATGATAAATCTGTCGTTGAAATTCCATCACCTGTTGCAGGTAAAATTGAAGAAGTTATGGTTGAAGAAGGTACAGTATCTGTTGTTGGTGATACAATTGTTAAAATTGATGCACCTGATGCAGAAGGTTTACAATTCAAAGGTCATGACGACGATGAAGAAGAAACTAAAGAAGAAGCACCAGCTGAAGAAGCAAAAGAAGAAGCAACTACTGCAACTCAATCAGAAAATGTTGATGAGTCTAAACGTGTAATTGCTATGCCTTCAGTTCGTAAATTTGCTCGTGATAACGATGTAAATATTAAAGCTGTTTCAGGTTCAGGTAAAAATGGCCGTATCTTAAAAGAAGACGTTGAAGCTTACTTAAATGGTGGCGCTACTACAGAGCAACCAGCTAAAGAAGAAGCTCAAACTTCATCTGAAGATACACAAACAGTACAATCTCCACAAGTACCAGAAGGAGAATTCCCTGAAACTCGTGAGAAAATACCAGCTATGCGTAAAGCAATTGCTAAAGCAATGGTTAACTCTAAGCATACTGCACCTCACGTAACATTAATGGATGAAATTGATGTTCAAGAATTATGGGATCACCGTAAAAAATTCAAAGAAGTTGCTGCTGAGCAAGGTACTAAATTAACATTCTTACCATATGTTGTTAAAGCATTAGTATCTGCACTTAAGAAATACCCAGCATTAAATACTGAATTTGATGAAGAAAATGGTGAAATTGTTCATAAACATTACTATAATATAGGTATAGCTGCGGATACTGATCGTGGTTTATTAGTACCAGTAGTTAAAAATGCTGATCACAAATCAATGTTCGAAATTTCTGATGAAATTAACGAATTAGCTGTTAAAGCACGTGACGGTAAACTACAAGCTAACGAAATGAAAGGCGCAACATGTACGATAAGTAATATCGGTTCAGCAGGTGGACAATGGTTTACACCAGTAATCAACCATCCTGAAGTAGCTATTTTAGGTATCGGTCGTATTGCTCAAAAACCTATCGTTAAAGATGGAGAAATTATTGCTGCACCTGTATTATCACTATCATTAAGTTTCGACCACAGACAAATTGATGGTGCTACTGGACAAAATGCAATGAACCATATTAAGAGATTATTAAATAATCCAGAATTATTATTAATGGAGGGGTAAAAATGGTAGTTGGAGATTTTCCTATTGAAACAGATACTATTGTAATTGGAGCAGGTCCTGGTGGATATGTTGCAGCAATTCGTGCAGCACAATTAGGACAAAAAGTAACAATCGTTGAAAAAGGCGAATTAGGTGGCGTATGTTTAAACGTTGGTTGTATCCCATCTAAAGCTTTATTATCAGCATCACACCGTTTCCACAACGCTCAACATTCAGAAGATATGGGTGTTGTAGCTGAGAAAGTAGCATTAAACTTCGAAAAAGTTCAAGAATTCAAAAATGGCGTAGTTAAAAAATTAACAGGCGGCGTAGCTGGATTAATGAAAGGTAACAAAATCGATGTTGTTAACGGAGAAGCATATTTTGTAGATGAAAATAACTTAAAAGTTATGACTGAAAAAGCATCTCAAACTTATACTTTCAAAAATGCTATTATCGCAACTGGTTCACGTCCAATCGAAATTCCTAATTTCAAATTTGGTAAACGTGTAATCGATTCTACAGGTGCATTATCACTTCAAGAAGTACCTAAAAAATTAGTAGTAGTAGGTGGCGGATACATTGGATCTGAGCTAGGTACTGCATATGCTAACTTTGGTTCTGAAGTAACAATCCTTGAAGGTGCTAAAGATATTTTAGGCGGATTTGAAAAGCAAATGACTCAAATCGTTAAAAAAGGTCTTAAAGCTAAAGGTGTAGAAATCGTAACAGAAGCGATGGCTAAATCAGCTGAAGAAACTGATAACGGCGTTAAAGTTACTTACGAAGCTGGCGGAGAAACAAAAGAAATCGATGCTGACTATGTATTAGTTACAGTAGGACGTCGACCAAATACTGATGAATTAGGTCTTGAAGAATTAGGTCTAAAAATGTCAGATCGTGGTTTAGTTGAAGTTGACGAACAAAGCCGTACTTCAATTAGCAATATTTATGCAATCGGTGATATCGTTGCTGGACCTCCACTTGCTCATAAAGCAAGTTATGAAGCTAAAGTTGCTGCTGAAGCAATTGCTGGTGAAAAATCAGCTGTAGATTACTTAGGTATTCCTGCAGTATGTTTCACTGAGCCAGAATTAGCTACAGTAGGTTATACAGAAGCTAGCGCTAAAGAAGAAGGATTAGAAATTAAAGCTGCTAAGTTCCCATTTGCTGCAAATGGTCGTGCATTAGCATTAAATGAAACTGCTGGTTTCGTTAAACTTATCACTTTAAAAGAAAATGGTCTTCTAATTGGTGCACAAGTTGCTGGTACAGGCGCTTCAGATATCATTGCTGAATTAGGTTTAGCAATTGAAACAGGTATGACTGCTGAAGACGTATCATTAACAATTCATGCTCACCCAACATTAGGTGAAATTTCTATGGAAGCTGCAGAAGTAGCATTAGGAACACCTATCCATACAATGTAATCATAAAAATATAAGGCTGAGACATATTTATGTCCCAGCCTTTTTTTGTAAAGGAGTAGAAAACATGGAGTATAGTTATCCAATAGTTGTGGATTGGTCGCAAGATGAGATTCTCGAAGTGATGGTATTTTATAACCTTATAGAAGATGCATATGAAAGTGAAGCAAATAGAGAACAATTAGACAAAGCATATAAAAACTTCAAAAAAATTATTCCTGGTAAAGCTGATGAGAATAATTTTTATAAAGCTTTCAAAGAAGAAAGTGGTTATGATGGCTATAAAGTTGTTAAAGCTTTAAAAGAGAATAAAGAAGCGACAACGATTTCAGTTAAATAATATTATAAAATCCCCCAAAAAGTGTTGAACTATAAAATGATTTCTGTTATTTTATTAAAGGTACTAAACTTAATGTTTAGTAAAAGTAAACATTACACTTTCTTGGGGGATTTATGAATATAGGAGAAAAACTTAAAAATTTAAGGTATCAAAAGAACCTAACACAAGAAGAACTTGGAGAGCGTACAGATTTATCTAAAGGTTATATTTCTCAATTAGAAAGAAATTTATCTTCACCATCTATGGAAACTTTTTTGAATATTTTAGATGTATTAGGGGTTGAACCGAGTGAGTTTTTTAATGAGAAATTGTATCAAGCTCGTATACATTATACTGAACAAGAACACACAATATATGATGAATATGATTTAGGTTACAAAATAAAATGGCTCGTTCCAGATTCAAATGAATTTGAAATGGAACCTGTAATTATCACTTTAAAAAGTGGATCTAAATATAAAGCATTTAGCCCATCAAATTCTGAAACATTTGCATATGTAAAAAAAGGATTCATAACTTTGAATATAGGGAATCAAACATATACTGCTAAAAGTGGAGAATGTTTTTATTTTAAAGCGCATGAAACGCATCAGTTTTTAAATCAATCTAGCAAAGATGCTGAAGTATTGATTGTAGCTACAGAATCGTATTTATAGGAGGTAAGGCATGAAACAACCAATCATAAAGTTCGAAGGCATTTCAAAGAACTTTAACAACACGCAAGTATTAGATGATGTCAGTTTTGAAATTGAAGAAGGTAAATTTTATACATTATTAGGTCCATCAGGTTGTGGTAAAACAACTATTTTAAAATTGATAGCAGGATTTGAAACACCAACTAAAGGTAATATTTTGTTTAATAATAAAATTATTAATAAAGTGCCAGCAAATAATAGGAAAGTTAATACTGTGTTCCAAGATTACGCATTATTTCCTCATTTAAATGTATACGACAATGTAGCATTTGGACTAAAAATAAAAAAGTTAAATAAAAAAGATATTCAAACTAAAGTAAAAGAAGCATTAAAATTAGTGAAACTTGAAGGATATGAACAACGTAAAATCACTGAAATGAGTGGTGGTCAAAAGCAACGTGTTGCGATTGCTAGAGCAATTGCGAATGAACCTGAAATTATCTTACTTGATGAGCCATTATCAGCTTTAGACTTAAAGTTAAGAACGGAAATGCAATATGAACTACGTGAATTGCAACAACGATTAGGTATTACGTTTATTTTTGTTACACATGACCAAGAAGAAGCATTAGCAATGAGTGATTACATATTTGTTATGAAAGACGGTAAAATTCAACAAAGTGGTACGCCTGTCGACATATATGACGAACCTATTAATAAATTCGTTGCAGATTTCATTGGTGAATCTAATATCGTTACAGGTGTCATGAAACGTGATTATGTTGTTGAAATGTACGGTATTCCTTATGAATGTGTAGATGCTGGATTTGAAAAAGATGCTAAAGTTGACGTCGTGATTCGTCCAGAAGATATCACGATTAAATCAGAGAATGAAGGTCGTATCTCTGCAGTAGTTGATTCTCAATTATTTAGAGGTGTTCATTATGAAATTTGTTGCTATGATGCGCAAGGAAATGAATGGATTATCCAAACGACGAAAAAAGCAACAATCGGTGAAACAGTAGGACTTGATTTTGATTCAGAAGCGATTCATATTATGTTGCCAGGTGAAACTGAAGAAGAATTTGATCGTCGAATTGAAAGCTATGAGGATGAGGAACATGCATAAAATAAAATCACTATTACTCGTACCTTACATGATATGGATAGTATTATTTATTATCGTTCCGATTGCTATGATTTTCTATGCATCATTACTTGATATTCATGGACACTTTTCATTCGAGAATTACAAAAACTTTTTTACAAGTAGTTATTTAGAAATGACTTTAAGTTCAGCTTGGTATGCATTAATTATTACTTTCTTTTGTTTATTGATCAGTTATCCTTTAGCGTTAACACTTAGAAATGCGAAACATAAAGATATATTATTATTACTTATTATATTACCAACTTGGATTAACTTGTTACTTAAAACGTATGCTTTTATCGGCATTCTTAGTCATGATGGTTTATTAAATAAAATCTTAAGTGTATTTCATGTACCATCAACAGAATTATTATTTACAAGTACAGCGTTTATCATTGTTTCGGTTTATATTTATATTCCATTTATGCTGTTACCAATCTTTAATTCAATGGATGAAATACCAGAGAATTTATTACAAGCATCAAGAGATTTAGGTGCAAATAGTTTTACAACATTTAAAAATGTCATCGTGCCTTTAACATTAGAAGGTGTGAAAACGGGTATCCAAATTACATTTATACCGGCATTATCATTATTTATGATTACACGCTTAATCGCAGGTAATAAAGTTGTTAACTTAGGTACAGCAATTCAAGAACAGTTTTTAGTTACACAAAATTATGGTATGGGTTCTACGATAGCTGTGTTCTTAATATTAGCTATGGCACTGATACTAATTATTACGAAATCTAAATCAGAGAATAAGGAGGTATAGTATGAAATTAACAGGAAAAATTTATTTTACAATCATACTTATATTTCTATACTTGCCTATCTTTTTCTTAATATTTTATTCATTTAACGGTGCAGGTAATATGACGCACTTTAAAGGCTTTACATTTGATCATTACACATCAGTGTTTCAAAATAAACGATTGTTAGTGATTATCGTGAATACCATTGCGATTGCATTGTTGGCCGCGAGTATTTCTACTTTAATCGGAATATGTGGCGCTATAGGTATTTACTACTTAAGAAATAAAAAATTAAAAGTCGGATTATTAACATTGAATAATATCTTAATGGTAAGTTCTGATGTTGTAATCGGATCATCATTTTTACTATTATTTACTGTTATTGGTCACTATACAGGTATGGGGCTTGGTTTCTGGTCAGTTTTAATATCTCATATAGCATTTTGTGTACCAATAGTCGTGCTTTTAGTACTTCCTAAACTATATGATATGAATACATCTATGATCGATGCTGCTAAAGATTTAGGTGCAACTTCATGGCAAACACTTATTAAAGTTGTGATACCTCATATTCTACCTGGTGCAATTGGTGGATTCTTTATGGCACTTACGTACTCATTAGATGACTTTACAGTGAGCTTTTTTGTGACAGGTAGTGGCTTTAGCGTATTATCTGTTGAAGTATATTCAATGGCTAGAAAAGGTATTACGATGGAAATCAATGCGATTTCTACATTACTATTTGCGTTAGTTATGATACTGATTTTAGGATATTATTTCATAAAAAGAAGCCAACAAAAAAGACTTGAAAAAAGAGGGGGCATTATAAGATGAAACAATTAATGCAGTTAGTCGGCATCTCAATTGTTGTAGGTGCATTGTTAATGTTATCTACTAAATTAATTGATCCGCCTCCTTCTAAAGGGAAAAAGAATGTCATTTATGTATATAACTGGGGAGAATATATTGACCCAGATTTGACGAAAAAATTTGAAAAACAAACAGGTATTAAAGTTGTATACGAAACGTTTGATTCAAATGAAGCGATGATGGCTAAAATTAAAAACGGTGGTACAGCATATGATGTTGCAGTGCCAAGTGAGTATACTGTTGAAAAAATGAAAAAAGAAAAATTATTAATACCGATTGATCATAAAAAAGTACCGAATTTAAAAAATATTGATAAAGATTTTATGAATTTACCATTTGATCCAGGGAATAAATATTCCGTACCTTATTTCTGGGGAACAGTAGGCATTTTGTATAATCCAGAAACAACGAAAGGGATCAACTTTAATACATGGAATAGTCTATGGGATAAACGCCTTAAAGATGATGTATTAATCGTTGATGGATCAAGAGAAGGTATAGGATTTGCATTAAATAGTATGAATGAAAGTTTAAATGAAACGAATAAACAAAAACTGAAAAAAGCACAAGATAAATTAATTAAGTTATCACCTAATGTTCGAGGTGTTGTTGGTGATGAAATTAATACAATGATGGTTCAGAATGAATCGGATGTAGCCGTTGTATGGAGTGGTATGGCAGCTGATATCATGACTGAAAATGATAAATTGGATTTCGTCGTACCTAAAGAAGGATCAAACTTATGGTTTGATAATATCGTTATACCTAAGACAGCACAGAATGTTGATGGAGCACATAAATTTATTAACTTCTTATTAGAAGAAAAGAATGGAAAGCAAAATGCAGAATGGGTTGGATATGCAACGCCAAACAAAGCTTCTTATAATCTTTTAGATAAGAGTGTTAGAGAAGATGAGCGTTTCTATCCTGATTCTTCAGTAAGAAATAAACTTGAAGTTTATGAAGATTTGGGAAAAGAAAATATAGCAGCGTATAATGAAGCCTTTTTAAAATTTAAAATGTCGCTTAATTAGTCATTATAAAGGGTCTTTGTGAGAAACAAAGCCCTTTTTTTGTTATAATTAAAACCAATTCATTATTAGGAGGTAAACATGATGAATTCATATGTAGAACATGTGAGACAGCCAGTTGGTAGAGGTGTAGAAAAATTTCTCGGCTGGTTTGCTTGGATTATATTATTGGGCATAACAGCTTTATCTTTATTTGCTGCACTTGTCGTATTAAATAATCCAGAAAATATAACTAGGCTAGAAACGTTAATTAATAGACTAAATATTAATATTACGACTAATGGACAATTAATGTCTGCTAGTGAAGTAGCACTCAATATTCAAAATGGTATTTGGTTATTTATAATTTACTTGATTATTGTTTTAATATTTTCATTTATTGGTTTAGTTTTAATGAGATGGAGAATATTTTCTGCTTTTGTATTTTTACTTTTAGCAATTATTACAATTCCATTATTTATTGTGCTTGTACCATTATTCTTCTTTATTGTATGTATTTTATTATTCGTAAGAAAAGATAAAATATTACCAGTTCAAGGTATGGCACCACAACAACCTTATTATGAAAATCAACGCGAAAATATTCAACCACAGCCAAGAGAACGTCAGCAAGTTGAACCTAAACAGCAATATCGAGAAGAACATGTAGAAGAACCATTACAAGAGAAAGAACGTTCAGCACAAGTTGACCAAGTAGAACAAACTGAAACGACGCATAGTGAGGAAGTACTTTCTCGTAGTAAAAAGCATCAAAATAAAAAACAAAGAAATCAACAAGAAGAGACAAATGTTGAAGACTTAGATGATGCAGCTCAGTCAGATATTGATCAACAAGAGAATATTGGTCAAAGACATGAAGATCCATACAATTATGAAACAACTCAATCAGATGAGTATCAAGTTCAACCTGATAAACTGAAAAAAGAAAAGAAACCTAAAAAAGTAAAACCTAATGCAACAATTGAAAGAAGAAAGAATTACGAAAAAAGAATGCAACAACAGAAAAAATATTTCGAAGAAAAAAATAAAGATGAACAAAATATAGAAAAAAACGATAATAAACTTGATAAATAAAATTCAGATTGAGATAATAGTAATTGACAAATTTTAGGAGGGTTTACATGAAAAGAACAACAGAATATATATTACTCGTTGTTGGTGCCGTATTCTCATTAATTGGAATTGTATTGGCATTTATAACTAAATCTTTTTCAAATACTGCTGAATTTAAAATGGAATTTGAGCGACAAGTGCAAAATAATCCAGATTTGCAAAATGAAATATCTTCGGATCAATTATCAACTATTATGAGTAGCTTTACGAATTATGCGCTTGTTATTCTCATCATCAGTATTGTATTAGCAATAGTGGCATTAGTATTTGTAAAAAAACAAAGAATTTTATCTGGTATATCAGCTATACTTGGTGGTCTTGTTTCAATACTCATCTTTAACGTTATTTCATTCCTTGTATTAATTATTGCAGGTATTATGTTATTAGTGAGAAAAGATAAAAATCATCAATTTGAAGATGTGAATTTCCAAAATGACCATAATCATTTAGATGGTAACAATCATCAACAAAATCAGTTTAATTCAGAAGATAAAAAGAAAAAAGATGACGATCCATATATTTATTAATCGATATATAATAAAACAACAGCCCTTCAGTATCGAACTGAAGGGCTGTTGTATTAAGTATTAACTATAAAATTTAATTAATTCATCAAATGTTTCATCTAAAAATGTAGTAAATGATTTATCTGTTTTTAATACATCTGATTTAGGATCTAAAGTACGTGCTACGAAGAACTCAGCTTTTTTAATATCTTTAAGTCTCTTAATATGATGTTTCAAATCTTCTGTAGATAACGAATCAATAGGAGACTTATCAATATTATAATGATCAAAACATAATGAATAATCACTTGGTAAATCTTCTAATAAGTTAAAGTTTTTATTTAAAAAGTCAGCCATTTGACCTTTATTTTTATTTTCATGCATAACACCAAACATTATAAATAATTGTGATTCAAATAAACCAATTTGAAAATGTGGTAACATTTTATATCCACGTTGATTAGTCGCAAATGCAACCCAAGTATCTTTAGGGGGATTAACAGTTCTTCTCGCATGTTTTGCAACATGGTAATGGAATGTATCTCCAGTTTGTTCAGTTAAATATTTTGTATATCTTTCACCTAAAGCATGTAATTGTGGTCTTACTTGTTCGTCTAGTGCTTGCATCCTATTTTCTAAACCTTCAACACTAAAAACTTTAAAATCTTTTTGTTTAAACGTATACTTAGTCATAGTTGTCCTCCTTATAACTGTGGTACATAACAATATTTTATCATAAATTTTTTTGAATATATAAAGAACAATGCTAATATAAAAATAACATAGGAGGTTTTGTCATGGAAATATACAAATTTGCTTATCAAATAATACTAGAAGCGGGTCAAATTATTCGTGATTCAATAGATGACGATATTCAAATAGAAACAAAGTCAAATCCTAATGATTTAGTGACAAATATAGATAAAGAAACAGAAGAAAGATTATTTAATCAAATTAAATCTACATATCCAGAACATCGTATTTTAGGAGAAGAAGGTCACGGTACAGATATTGATAATACAGAGGGCGTCCTATGGATTGTTGACCCAATAGATGGCACGCTAAACTTTGTACATCAACAAGAAAATTTTGCCATTTCAATCGGTATTTTTATTGATGGCGAAAAATATGCAGGATTTGTATATGATGTCATGAACGATAAAATGTATCACGCCATAGCTGGTAAAGGGGCATGGTTAAATAATGAACAACTTAAACCATTAGAAGATACTGATTTGAAGACCAGTTTAATTTCAACAAATCCATTATGGTTAACAAAAGAAAAATTAGCTAAAATCTATATGCCGATTGTTGATCAAGCAAGAAGTACAAGAGCATACGGATCAGCAGCATTAGACTTTGCTAACGTTGCAAAAGGCAATACAAGTGCGTATTTAACAATGCGATTACATCCATGGGACTTTGCAGGAGGCTTAATAATTGCAGAAGAAGTAGGAGCAGTTGTAACAAACCAATTAGGAGAACACTTAAATATATTAGAAGCCAATTCAATTTTAATAGGCAATAAAAAAATTCACCAAGAACTATTGAATGAATACTTCTTACCATATAAGACAATGTTAGAACAAATTCATACAGAAAGATTTAAAGGAAAATAGGAAGTAGGCTTAAACAATTATTGTTTAAGCCTCTTTTTTTAGGGACAGAATTCCGAGAAATGTCCGTAAGAAGTGCTGTTAGGGACAGAATTCTGAGAAATGTCCGTAAGAGGGGATGTTAGGGACAGAATTCTGAGAAATGTCCGAAAGAGGCGTTGTTAGGGACAGAATTCCGAGAAATGTCCATAAGAGGTGCTGTTAGGGACAGAATTCCGAGAAATGTCCGTAAGAAGTGCTGTTAGGGACAGAATTCTGAGAAATGTCCGTAAGAGGCGTTGTTAGGGACAGAATTCTGAGAAGTGTCTCTAAGATGCGTTGTTAGGGACAGAATTCTGAGAAATGTCTCTAAGGAGTGCCCATCTAATTACCAGAATTCAGAAAAATGGAAGTTAGCGGATTCTAACTACCAGAATTCGAAATAATGGAAGTTACAGCATTCTAACTACCACAATTCGGAATAATGGAAGTTACAGCATTCTAACTACCACAATTCAGAATAGTGGAAGTTACAGCATTCTAATTACCACAATTCGGAATAATGAAATCAAGATCCTAACAATATCTATCAACTAACTATCAATACCATCTCCGTTAAACACCTTACAACTAAATTTAACACATCAAAAAAGCATATCACTTTAACGTTTTGTTAAGCGATATGCTTTTCATTTGATGTCGTATGTTGTTTATAGCCAACCGTTTTCGCGGTATTTCTTTTTAAGTGTAAAACCAAATCCCATTGTTGCTACGATTAACAATACTGCTAATAACATAAACAACATAGAACCTTCTGCTAATGCAAAGCTAAACACTAAAAGGAGAAATGTTACAATTAAAGCAAGTAGTACGAATATTGCTTTAGATTTCTTCATTTATATCCATCCTTTAACCGTTTTCATTATTTTATTATGCTTCACATTTAAAGAAAAATCAACCTGTTGATTAAAACGGTACCAAATAAAAAATATGGAAATTTGAGTAAATCTGTTCAATAATAGTTATTTTTCAAACGATTTATGTTATAATTATCAAGTTATAAATTTAAGTCGAATAAATGTCGATTAATTTAAATCGGAGAGGAAAATTTTTTGCATGACTAATTTAAGAGAAAATGTACGTAACATTGCGATTATTGCCCACGTTGACCACGGAAAAACAACTTTAGTAGATGAATTATTAAAGCAATCTGGTATTTTTCGTGAAAATGAACATATAGCAGAACGTGCGATGGATTCAAACGACCTTGAAAAAGAACGCGGTATTACGATATTAGCTAAAAATACGGCAATTGACTATAAAGATCACCGTATCAATATACTAGATACACCTGGACATGCTGACTTCGGAGGAGAAGTTGAGCGTATTATGAAAATGGTTGATGGTGTTGTATTAGTAGTAGATGCTTATGAAGGAACGATGCCACAAACACGTTTCGTGCTTAAAAAAGCATTAGAACAAAATTTAAAACCAGTTGTAGTTGTTAATAAAATAGATAAACCTTCTGCAAGACCAGAACAAGTAGTAGATGAAGTATTAGACTTATTTATTGAATTAGATGCCAATGATGAGCAACTTGAATTCCCAGTTGTATATGCATCTGCATTAAGTGGTACTGCTAGTTTAGAGTCTGATAAACAAGACGATAACATGCAATGTCTATATGAAACAATTTTAGAATATGTACCAGCACCTGTTGATAATAGAGATGAGCCATTACAATTCCAAGTTGCATTATTAGATTATAATGACTATGTTGGACGTATTGGTGTAGGACGTGTATTCAGAGGTACAATTAAAGTTGGACAACAAGTATCATTAGTTAAGATTGATGGTAGCGTTAAAAACTTCAGAGTTACAAAAATCTTTGGTTTCTTTGGTTTAAACCGTATAGAAATTGATGAAGCATACGCTGGTGACCTAATCGCTATTAGTGGTATGGAAGATATTAACGTAGGTGAAACAATTACACCTCAAGATCATGTTGAAGCTTTACCAATTTTAAGAATTGATGAGCCAACATTAGAAATGACATTCTCAGTTAATAATTCTCCATTCGCTGGTAAAGAAGGTACTTACGTTACAGCTCGTAAGATTGAAGAAAGATTAGAAACACAATTAGAAACAGATGTATCTTTACGTGTAACACCTACAGATTCACCTGATGCATGGGTTGTAGCAGGTCGTGGGGAATTACATTTATCTATCTTAATTGAAAATATGAGACGTGAAGGTTATGAATTACAAGTTTCTAAACCTCAAGTTATTGTTAAAGAAATAGATGGCGTTAAATCTGAGCCTTATGAACGTGTTCAAATTGATGTTCCTGATGAATATACAGGTGCAATTATTGAATCTTTAGGGTCACGTAAAGGTGAAATGGTTGATATGCAATCTAACGAAAATGGACAAACTAAATTAATCTTTATCGTTCCAGCTCGTGGATTAATTGGTTACACTACTGAATTCATGTCAATGACTCGTGGTTATGGTATCATTAACCATACATTCGATTCTTACCGTCCAAGAATTAAAGGACGTATTGGTGGAAGAAGAAATGGTGTACTTGTATCAATCGATAAAGGTGTAGCAAGTACTTATGCTATCTTGAACTTAGAAGATAGAGGTGTAAACTTCATGGAGCCAGGTACTGAAGTTTATGAAGGTATGATTGTTGGTGAAAATACTCGTGAAAACGATCTAACAGTTAACATTACAAAAGTTAAAGCAGCTAACAACATCCGTTCAGCTACTAAAGAACAAACAACAACAATGAAAAAACCTAGAATTTTAACACTTGAAGAAGCGTTAGAATACTTAAATGATGACGAATTAGTTGAAGTAACACCTGAATCAATTCGTTTAAGAAAGAAAATTTTAGATAAAGCAGAAAGAGAAAGAGCTCAGAAGAGACAAAAAATGGCTGAACAAGAAGAGGAGTGATATAGATGCTCTTAGTTGCTAAAAATGTAAGTGTTAATCCAACAGAAAGGCTTTCATTTTTTGGTAAGTTATTTAGAGTAGATGAGAACCCAGAGCTTGGTATGTGGCTTTTATTATTAACGATTTTTGTATTAAGTGCGATTGTTTATAATTTAGGGTTTGCAAGAAAACTAAAGTTTTGGCAAAACATTATTATCTATATATTACTGTTTTTAGGTTGTTTATTATTAACATTTCTAGCGGTATTCTTGCCTGTAGGAGAAAGTTTAATAATAGCAGCAATTGTTTTAGGTCTATATCGTTACAGACTTCATAAAGAACGAAGTAGCGGTAAACAACAATAAAAAAAGGCGGCTCGTAAGAGCTGCCTTTTTTATTTTTATTCTGATTTAGGTTTATCAAGTCTTGCTTTACAATCATCGCACATAAATGTACGGATTGGGTGATTTCTTAATCTTTTTGCTTCTTTAGATTTAGAATCTAAATTAACGATAGAATCACAAATAATACATTTTACTTTCATAATCATGGTTAAACAACCTCTATGTCTGAAACATAACTGAATTTATTTTGGTAACCATTTTCTTGATCATAAGTAAAAGCGTCGATTTTTCCATCTTTATATATCATTTTACCTTCTTTAGAGAATTGGAAAAATAAATATGGCCATTGTTCAATTGGAATATCAATTGAATCTTGATCATTCTTTAAGACTACTTTTGTAGCGCTTTCATTTGGTTCTGCATTTTTGATGAAAGGCATCGCATTTATAACATAAGTATCTTTTAAAAATGAACGTCTTTTATAAGTTGTTTCACTATTTAATGTTGGAGGATTTGTAGCACCTTCAAGGATTGCACGGTTCCATGCAACATTATTTTCAAATTCAATTGGCTTTTCACCATTAAAGATACCTTGCTCTAAATCTTCAATTTTTACTTTGCGATCATCAAAAATCCATGTTGTTGCATCTAACGTAATATTAAACTTCGTATTTCCTTTAATTTGTATCAATTTTTTCACTCCTATCAATCTCACAATTCAATTTTAACATATTTGTAATTAATAACCTTCTGTTTTCGCTTGCAATTTTCAGATTTGTAGGCTAAAATTTTATAAGTATAGAAACTTAAAAAGATTAAGGGGGAGTATGTCATGCATTACGATTCAGAAATTTGTCAAAGGGCATATGACCAATTATATAACGATTCTGAAAAAATCCTTCAGTTAATAAAGGTACAAATGGACAACTTAACTATGCCACAATGTCCTTTATATGAGGAAGTTTTAGATACGCAAATGTTTGGTCTTCAAAAGGAAGTAGATTTTGCAGTACAAATTGGACTTGTTGATAGAGAAAAGGGTCAGACACTTATGGCAAGTTTAGAAAAGGAACTATCTAAATTGCATGATGCTTTCACAAATGCTTAAATTATACAAAGTCTAGAGAGGAGAAATCTTTCTTTAGACTTATTTTTTTAGAATTGGAATGAGTCGATGGAATATATTAAGAGGTTTTTCCAGTACATTAAGAATTACTCAAAATACATAGATTTCACATTGTTAATTACTTATATCATTTTATCATTCATTGGCTTAGTGATGGTATACAGCGCAAGTATGGTAGCTGCTACAAAAGGTACTTTAACAGGTGGTATCCCAGTATCGGGTACGTACTTTTTTATAAGGCAGTTATTATATTGTATAGTTGGATTTTTTATTGTATTTTTTATGTCGTATTTTATGCATATTAACATTTTAAAGAATAAAAGAGTACAACAAATTGTCATATTCACGATATTTGGTTTGCTCGTGTTAACTTTACTTGTTGGTACGACAATTAACGGTGCAAAAAGTTGGATTAACTTAGGATTTATGAACTTACAAGCATCTGAAATATTGAAAGTTGCAATGATATTATACTTATCATTCATTATCGATAAAAGACGAAATCGACTTAAACAGTTTAAACTTGCACTGATGATGCCTTTATTCTTAATTGGTACTTGTATTGGATTAGTCTTATTACAAAACGATACAGGTCAAGCATTGATACTATGTATGATCGTATTATGTATCTTCGCATATTCAGGTATAGGTATTAAAGCAATTTTAAAATGGTCTGGACCAATATTTGCTGGTGTGGTATTACTGGTTATCTTTAGTATAGTGTTTAAAGGTGGCATTTTGTCACAACACCAAGCTGACCGATTTCATGTACTTGAGAATCCTTTCAACTATGAAAGTGGTATCGGATATCACTTAGCTAATTCATTATTAGCAATCGGTAACGGAGGCCTCTTTGGTAAAGGACTAGGTAACGGTATTATGAAATTAGGTTATTTACCTGAACCGCATACAGACTTTATCTTTGCAGTTATCGCTGAAGAATTAGGCTTAGTTGGCGTGTTATTCATAATAGGTTTACTTGGGTTCATTGTATATAAAGGTTTCTTATATGCAGCACTTACGGATTCATATTTCTTTAAATTAGTATGTGTTGGTATTTCAAGCTATATTGGTATTCAAACTTTTGTAAACTTAGCTGGTATATCAGGAACAATTCCTTTAACAGGTGTTCCATTGCCATTTATGACATTTGGTGGATCTTCTATGTTAAGCTTAAGTATCGCGACAGGTATACTATTATTAACGGCTAAACAAATAAGAATTGAGAGTCGTCAAAGAGCGAGATAAATGCATAATTAATCAAACAAATTAATAAATTATATAAAAATTGCGGATTATAGTAGAATATAATTCGCAATTTTTATATAATGGACTAATATATTGTTTTTAGAAAATTCAAATACATTGAGGGGAGCCTCCAAATATGAGCAAAATAAATAAATTATTAGTAGCCAATCGAGGCGAAATTGCAATCAGAATTTTTAGAGCAGCAACAGAGCTAGATATTGAAACAGTAGCGATTTATTCTAATGAAGACTTAGGGGCATTGCATAGATATAAAGCAGATGAGTCTTATTTAGTAGATGAAAACTTAGGACCTACAGAAAGTTATTTGAATATAGAGGCAATTATTAAAGTTGCTAAAAAAGCAGGCGTCGATGCAATACATCCGGGATATGGCTTTTTAAGTGAAAATGAAACATTCGCAAAGAGATGTGCTGAAGAAGGTATTAAATTTATCGGACCAGAACTTAAACATTTAGACATGTTTGGAGATAAGGTAAAAGCAAGAGCGACAGCTATAGCTGCAGATGTTCCAGTTATTCCAGGAACTGATGGTGCGGTTGAATCATTTGAGGAAGTAGAAGCATTTACTAAAGAACACGGTTTCCCAGTTATCATCAAAGCCATTTCTGGTGGTGGTGGTAAAGGTATGCGTATCGTCAATAATGCGAGTGAATTAGAAGATGCATACCAAAGAGCTAAATCAGAAGCTGGAAAATCTTTCGGAAATAGCGAAGTTTATGTCGAAAAATACATAGATCAACCAAAACATATTGAAGTTCAAATCATAGGTGACGAACACGGAAACTTAGTTCATTTATATGAAAGAGATTGTTCAGTACAACGTAGACATCAAAAAGTTGTAGAAGTTGCACCATCTGTTTCATTAGGAGATGAATTGAGACATCGTATTTGTAATGTTGCATTAGACTTAATGAAGAAAATTGGATATGTCAATGCAGGTACGGTTGAGTTCTTAGTTTCAGGAGATGAATTCTACTTCATTGAAGTTAATCCACGTGTACAAGTTGAACATACTATTACTGAAATGGTAACAGGTATCGATATTGTTAAGACGCAAATACTAGTTGCTGAAGGCGAATCATTATTTGGTGACAAAATTGAAATGCCACAACAAGAAGACATTACTACTTTAGGTTTCGCAATTCAAAGTCGTATCACAACTGAAGATCCTTTAAATGACTTCATGCCAGATACAGGTAAAATTATTGCTTACCGTTCAAGTGGTGGCTTCGGTGTAAGACTAGATGCTGGTGATGGATTTGAAGGTGCAGAAATTTCACCTTATTACGATTCATTATTAGTGAAAGTTTCAACACATGCTATGTCATTAAGACAAGCGACTGAAAAAATGCTACGTTCTCTTAAAGAAATGAGAATAAGAGGTATTAAAACAAATATTCCATTCTTATATAATGTGGTAAATCACGAGAAGTTTGCGAAGGGGACATATACAACTAAATTCTTAGAAAACAACCCAGAGCTATTTGATATTACACCGACAAGAGATAGAGGTACAAAGACGCTACAATATATCGGGAACATTTCGGTAAATGGATTCCCTGGTGTTGAAAAACGAGAAAAACCACACTTTGAAAAGTTCAAATTAGAAGAAGTATCTAATGAAGAAATTGCATCATTATCAGGTACGAAACAAATTCTAGAACAACATGGACCTGAAGGCGTAAGTAAATGGTTAAAAGAACAAGAAGAAGTACTATTGACGGATACGACGTTTAGAGATGCACATCAATCATTATTAGCAACACGTATGAGAACGTACGACATGTTACAAATTGCACCTGAAACAGCTAAATATTTAAATGACGCATTTTCATTAGAAATGTGGGGCGGTGCAACATTTGATGTGGCATACAACTTCTTAAAAGAGAATCCATGGGAACGTTTAACACGCTTACGTAAAAAAATTCCAAATGTGTTATTCCAAATGTTATTAAGAGCATCAAACGCAGTTGGATATAAAAACTATCCTGATAATGTGATTGAAAAATTTGTTAAAGAAAGTGCTGAAGCTGGAATCGATGTATTTAGAATATTCGATTCATTAAATTGGTTAGATCAAATGAAAGTCGCAAATGAAGCGGTACAAAAATCAGGTAAAATTTCTGAAGGTGCAATTTGCTACACAGGAGATATCTTAAATCCAGAAAGATCTAACGTATATACTTTAGAGTATTACATTAATCTAGCTAAAGAATTACAACGTGAAGGTGTACATATCCTTGGTATTAAAGATATGGCTGGATTGTTAAAACCTAAAGCAGCTTATGAATTAATTAGCGAATTGAAGACACAAATTGATATTCCAATCCATTTACATACTCATGATACCAGTGGTAACGGATTACTTGTTTATCAAAGTGCGATTAGAGCAGGTGTCGATGTAATCGATACTGCAGTAGCAAGTATGAGTGGTACAACATCACAACCTTCAGCTAACTCTTTATACTATGCATTAAGTGGTAATGAAAGAGATGTTAGAACAAATATTGATGGTCTAGAAAGATTATCTCAATATTGGGATACAGTTAGAAACTATTATTCTGATTTTGAAAGTGATATTCGTTCTCCACATACTGAAATTTATCAACATGAGATGCCAGGTGGACAGTATTCTAACCTTGGTCAACAAGCTAAGAGTTTAGGATTAGGTGAAAGATTTAATGAAGTTAAAGACATGTATAAACGTGTTAACTTATTATTTGGTGATATCGTAAAAGTAACACCTTCTTCTAAAGTAGTTGGGGACATGGCATTATACATGGTTCAAAATGATTTAGATGAAGAAAGTGTCATTAAACGTGGCCGTTCACTAGATTTCCCTGAATCAGTTGTCTCATTCTTTAAAGGAGAAATTGGTCAACCGGTAAATGGCTTTAATAAAGAATTACAAAAAGTCATCTTAAAAGGGCAACAACCAATTGAAAAACGACCAGGAGAATTGTTAGAGCCTGTTGATTTTGATGCATTGCGTGAAGAACTACAAGCTAAACAACAAGAGGAAGTAACGGAACAAGATTTAATCAGTTATGCCATTTATCCTAAAGTATACGAACAATATATTAAGACATATGAAAGTTTCGGAAACTTATCATTGTTAGATACACCTACATTCTTATTCGGTATGAAGAAAAATGAAACGGTAGAAATAACAATTGATAAAGGTAAGATCTTAATCGTTAAATTACTTTCTATCGGTCATGTATACGAAGATGGTCATCGTTGGGTATACTATGAGTTGAATGGTCAGCCAAGAAAAGTATACGTTAAAGATGAACATGTTAAAGTATCTGAGGCAGTATTACAAAAAGCAGACTTAAGTAATGAATCTCATATCGGAGCTCAAATGCCAGGTACAATTTCAGAAGTGAAAGTAAAACAAGGTGATGAAGTGAAACAAGGTGACGCACTTATCATTACTGAAGCAATGAAAATGGAAACAACAATACAAGCGCCATTTGATGGAACGGTAAGCAATATTTACGTTTCAGCTGGTGACAGTATTCAAACACAAGATTTGATTATTACAATCGATAAAGCATAATAAATTAAAAGCCGCTTAAATCATCAAATGATTTAAGCGGCTTTTTTGTATATTAACTTCGACGTTTAGAACGTGATATTAGCATGATGAAGTAACATAATAATCCAAATAACATTGTAATAAATAATGCGTGGAAGAGTGCGATAAATAAATTAACACGTGTGATAACTGATAAAGCACCTGTTGTTACTTGTAAACAAACCAGTATAAAAGCTAATGTCCAACCGTATTTAATAACGCGGTATTGTGTATAATTTTTGAAAGCATGAATGAATATATATAATATCCAAATAAATATGATGAAAGCTAAAGTTCTATGTGACATTTGAACCCATTCATAAAAGTTTTGAGGTAGTCCGACTTCACCGTTTCTACATAATGGCCAACTTAAACATGCTAAACTTGCATCTGCATGTCTTACAAGTGCGCCTGAATAAATCACAAAATATATAAATAATGTAACAGCATAAGTGTGGAACTTTAAGTGTTTATCTATTATTAAGCTTGTAGCTTCGAATTTTTGATCAACTTCATAAATAATTAATGTTAATAATAAAACTGAAGCGAAGCTAATTAGTGATATGCCGAAATGTAGAGATAAAATAAAATCATTTTGTTGCCATATTACAGCTGCTGCGCCAATTAAAGCTTGGGCAAAGATAAATGCAATGCTCGTAATACAAAGTGGTTTAACTTCTCTAATATGACCAAGTTTGACCCAACTTATATAAGTAAGTAGACAAACAAGAATAAGTGCTAATCCAGATACGCCTCTATGTGCTAATTCTATAATCGTTTCAACTGGCCAATCTGCAGGTATAACAGAGCCATGACATAATGGCCAAGAGTTTCCGCAACCATCAGCGGAACCAGTCTTAGTAACTAATGCACCACCTAATTGGACAAAGAGCATCACAATTGTCGCTATAGTAGATAGCCATTTTAAAAATTTATCACTAAACAATTCGAACACCTCAAGTAAAATTAAAATTGATATTTATAGTACTATAAAATGAGTTTTATTCTAAAATAAACCTTATTTATATGTCAAAATATGATAGAATTTAAGAGAACAACGTATTAACAATTATTCTTACTTTAATACGATTCTAATTTAAACACTAATATCTATAGTATAACAATGAATGTGCATTGTAAATGTTACACAATAATGACTTTTTATGCGAACAAAGGATAAGTAATAAAATGTCAAAATTTTGTTTCAAAAATGTATAGATTATGTGACAATTTTCATATATCATTGAGTTATATGTGAAAGATAATGGAAGGAGGGACAAAATTGCAACAAAATCAATATAGTGTGACTTCTGAGAAAGAAATAGAAACTGGTCGTCTCACTTTGTATGAAATTAAAGCCATCATTAAAATGGGTCTTGTTCAAGGAAATCTGATCCCAACATTTGCAGGTGCGTGGCTTGCAATAGTATTTGGTGGATTTAACTTCTTCCACAGTTTACCGGTTGTTCTATTAATGATGGTAGGATCAACCTTAATTATGGGCGGAGCATGTGCTATAAACAATTATTACGATCAAGATATCGATTCTATCATGCCTTCAAAACAAAAGAGACCTACAGTAAATGGACGTATTAGTAATCGCCACTTAATTCAATTAAGTTTCGGATTAATGATTGTGGGTGAAATTTTATTATTCATGATAAATATTCCAACTGGCATAATTGGATTACTTGGTATATTTGGATATGTTGTACTGTACTCAATATGGTCAAAAAGACATACCGTTTGGAATACAGTTGTAGGAAGTTTTCCAGGTGCAATACCGCCGTTAATCGGTTGGGCGAGTATTGATCCATCATTAAGCCCATTAGCATGGACACTATTCTTAGTGTTATTTGCATGGCAACCTGCTCATTTTTATGCTTTAGCTTATCGTCGTAAAGATGAATATGCCTTAGCTAATATACCAATGTTACCGTCAGTTAAAAGCTTCAATAGAACGCGTTTAAGTATGTTGTTTTGGGTAGTTCTATTATTACCGATACCGTTCTTAATGACGCAACTTGGTACAGTGTTTATCGTTATTGCAACACTGCTCAACTTAGCATGGATGTTATTAGCTTTATATGGATTTAAAAAAGAAATAAACAAATCAAAATGGGCTACGAGTATGTTTGTTTTTTCTTTAAATTATCTTGTTATTTTCTTTGTCATGACAGTTATCGTAACTGTTATACAATTAATATAATTAATTATGAATGAATGCATGAAAGAGGGGTTAAACGAATGAAGACACGTTTAAAAAACACGAAAATGTTCGGTTTGCTTGCTACTTTGCTGTTTGTATTAGCAGGTTGTGGACAAAAACATTTATCAGTACTTCACCCAGCTGGTGAAGTGGCTGATAAACAATTCTTTTTACTAATGCTTTCAATAGGCATTATGTTGCTAGTTATTGTTGTAGTTGTTGTTATATTCTTATTTGCAATGATTAAATTCCGTCGTAAAAAATTAGGTGAAGATTATGTACCTAAAGACGTTGAAGGAAATCATAAATTAGAATTGGTTTGGACAATCATCCCAATCATTTTACTTATTATTCTAGCAATTCCTACTGTTATGCTAACGTTCTCACTTGGAGATACGAAAGCAATCGATAAAGTAGATGAAAAAGGTAAAAGTAAAGAACTTGTTATTGATGTAACTGCTAACCTTTATTGGTGGGAGTTTAGTTATCCAAATGAAAAAATTGTTACCAGCCAAGAACTGGTTGTACCAACTGATAAGAAAGTTTACTTTAGATTACATTCAGCTGATGTTAAACACTCATTCTGGGTACCAGCAGTTGGAGGAAAATTGGATACTAACGTAGAAGGTATTAATAAATTCTACTTAAAATTCGATGATAAAAGAGCTAAAGAAGTCAAAAATCTATTCTATGGTAAGTGTGCTGAATTATGTGGACCATCACATGCTTTAATGGACTTTAAAGTGAAAGCCCTACCACAAGATGATTTTGATAAATGGGTTAAAGATATGAAAGACGTTAAAAAACCTGTAGCCGCTACTTCTAGCCAAGCTAAAGAGGGTGAAAAGGTATTTAACAAATCATGTGCAGGATGTCACGCTGTTACACCAACTGGAGATGGCGCTAAAGGCCCTAACTTAACTAACTTTGGTGATCGTGATTTAATTGCAGGTTACTTAAAACATGATGAAGAAAATCTTAAAAAATGGATTAAAGACCCAGAAAGCGTTAAACCTGGTAATAAGATGACTGGTCAATATAAAGTTTCTGATGAAGACATTGACGCTTTATCTGCCTACTTAATGGAAAGAAAAGTTGATAAGTAAGAATTGAAAGGGAGGTTACTCTAGTGTCTACTCAAAGTAAAAAGGGGTTTGGATCGACTATTTGGGACTATTTAACAACAGTCGACCACAAAAAAATTGCTATTTTGTATTTAATTGCTGGGGGATTATTCTTTGCTATCGGTGGTATCGAAGCAATGTTAATTCGTATCCAGTTAGCAGTTCCAGAAAACGACTTTGTTACAGCTGGACTGTTTAATGAAATTATCACAATGCATGGTACAACAATGATATTCTTAGCCGCAATGCCTTTGTTATTCGGTTATATGAACGCAGTTGTCCCATTACAAATTGGTGCACGAGATGTTGCATTTCCATTCTTAAATGCATTAGGTTTCTGGTTATTCTTCTTCGGTGGAATATTCTTAAACTTATCTTGGATTTTAGGTGGAGCGCCTAACGCAGGTTGGACATCTTATGCAAGTTTATCTTTAGAATCGGCAGGGCATGGTATTAACTTCTATGCTCTAGGGTTACAAATCTCTGGTGCTGGTACATTAATTGCTGGTATTAACTTTGTAGCTACAATCGTTAACATGAGAGCACCTGGTATGACGTATATGCGTATGCCATTAATGACTTGGACAACATTTGTTGCTTCTACATTAATCGTATTTGCATTCCCACCATTAACTATCGGTATTTTCTTATTAATTTTCGATAGAATGTTTGGTACATCATTCTTTGTTGCTTCTCAAGGTGGTAACACAATTATTTGGGAACATTTATTCTGGATCTTTGGACACCCAGAAGTTTACATTTTAGTATTACCAGCGTTCGGTATATTCTCTGAAATTATACCTGTATTCGCTAGAAAACGTTTATTCGGTTATTCAGCGATGGTATTCGCTACAGTATTAATCGGTTTCTTAGGATTCATGGTTTGGGCTCACCACATGTTCACTGTAGGTTTAGGTCCAGTAGCTAACGCTATATTCGCTGTTGCAACAATGGCAATTGCTGTTCCAACAGGTGTGAAAATATTCAACTGGTTACTGACTGTATGGGGCGGTAGCGTTGAATTCACTACACCAATGTTATATGCGTTATTCTTTATTCCATCATTCGTTATGGGTGGGGTAACAGGTGTCATGCAAGCATCAGCACCAGCTGACTATCAATTACATGACTCATACTTTATCGTTGCTCACTTCCACTACGTAATTGTTGGTGGTGTTGTATTCGCATTATTAGCTGGTTTACATTATTGGTTCCCGCTAATAGCTGGTAAAATGTTAAGTGAAAAATTAGGTAAAGTAACATTCTGGTTATTCTTTATTGGTTTCCATTTAACATTCTTAATTCAACATTTCTTAGGACTATGGGGTATGCCACGTCGAGTATTTACATACTTACCTGGTCAAGGGTATGACATACCAAACTTAGTATCAACAATTGGTGCGCTATTCATGGCAGTAGCTGTTATTACTGAAGTTATCAATGTAATCATGACATTAGCTAAAGGTGAAAAAGTTGGAAAAGATGCTTGGGGAGACGGCCGTACTTTAGAATGGGCGTTACCAGTACCAACACCTCATTACAACTTTGCACAAACACCATTAGTTCGTGGATTAGATGCATTATGGATTGAAAAAACTCAAGGTGACGGAAAAATTCTTCCAGCTGAATCTTTAGATGAGATTCATATGCCTAATAATTCATTTATTCCATTTATGCAAGCATTCGGTTTATTCGTAGCTGCATTCGGTGCTTTATACTTTGCAGATGGTAAAGAATGGGCTTTAGATGCAGTTAAAGATTTACATGAAAAACCATGGGCAGTATACGTATTGATTCTTGGTTTAGGTATTACTGCAGGAAGTATGATTGTAAGATCACTTAAAGATGATCACGGTCATCATATTTCTAAAGAAGAGTTATTAGAGTATGAAAGGGGTGAGCGTTAATGTCACATGAAGAAGCAAAATTTACAGCTGACAATTGGCCAAACCATCCTGAAACAGCATCTATGGAAGGTAAGAACAAACTCGTAGGATTTTGGGTGTTCTTAGGCGGAGAGGTTGCATTATTCGCATCACTATTCGCTACTTACTTAGCACTAAAAGATGCTGTACCAAGTGAAGATCATTTATTAGCTAAAGATTTATTCCATTTACCATTAGCGTTCGTAATGACGATGTTATTATTAACATCATCTCTAACAAGTGTGTATGCTTTATATCATATGCGTAATTTCAATGCTAAAGGATTATTCATTTGGATTGGTATTACAATATTGTTAGGATTAGGATTCTTAGGATTAGAAATTTATGAATTCGTTGAGTATGTACATCAAGGTCATACATTCCGTTCAAGTGCATTCGGTAGTGCCTTCTACTTCTTAGTAGGAACACACGGATTCCACGTACTTATAGGTTTAGTATGGTTAACATTACTCATCTTCCGTAATAGAGCTAGAGGATTAAGTATTTATAATGCACATAAATTTAATACTGCTGCTTTATATTGGCACTTCATTGACGTTGTATGGGTGTTTATCTTTACAGTAGTATACTTGATGGGAGCGTTAGGATAATATGAGTCAACAATTAAATCATGACGCACAAGCACTTAGAGATTATAAGAAGCGTAAAAGTACAAAAGAAATGCGTATGCAAGTTACAAACTTCGCTATTATGATTTTTGTTACTTTTATTGCTTTCGCATTAGTTGCTGCAGAACTTCCTAAAGAATTCGTTATACCAGTTATTTTAGGATTAGCAGTACTACAAGTTGTATTACAATTCTATTATTTCATGCATATGAAAGCTGAAAAACATGGTATATCAAAATTATTTATGATTACGGGTGTATTCTTCGGATTATCGTTCGTTGTAACATTTATTTACATCGTATGGTTAGGCGATCCGTTATTCGTAAAAACAAAATAATTTATAAAAGACTCGAGAACTTTGTTATATAAGTTCTCGAGTCTTTTTATTTGGTCATATCATTGTCATAACTATTTACATTGTTGGGTTGTTTAACGATGGATTAAATTTTATAATAAAAGTAATGACTAAGTGGGGAAGTGTAAAGAGATGGGTAACTTAACCTCAATATCTATATTCGGTTTTTGGGCAAACTGGACGCCATTCTTCTTTGTAGGCGTATTGTGTGTAATTATTTTATACTTTTTAATTTGTGGAAAATGGTACAAAGATATACCAGGTGGAAGACCTTTAAGAAAAGGTGAAGCGACACTTTTCGTTATCTTAATGTTAACGATATACTTATTAGAAGGTGGACCTATTGATCTGCTTTCACATATCATTTTTAGTTTCCATATGTTGCAAATGGCTTTATTATTTTTAATTGTAGTTCCATTGCTATATTTTGCTATCCCAGAATACATCATCAAATATGTGGAAGAACTACCCGTGATCAACAAGATTGTTCAATTATTTACAAAGCCGATATTAGCAATTTTTCTTTTTAACGGTTTATTCTCTGTATATCATATACCACTTGTGTTAGATACATTAAAACAAGATCTTGTTTTGCATGAGTTATATACGATTATTTTATTCATAAGTGCATGGTTTATGTGGCATCCAATATTTAACAAACATATTCCTGAAGAACTGCACATGAGTAACATTAAGAAAATCTTATATATCTTCTTTATCGGTGTGTTGTTAACACCTTCATGTGGACTTATCATATTTAGCGGTTCTGCAATGTATGAAACATACACGTCAGGTAAAGCATGGCTAGGTGCGATGACTTTATGTGTACCAGCTGATACGTTAAATTCAGTCGTTCAAGGAACAGGTTTATCTGGTCCAGAATACTTTACGAATTTTACACCTTTAGAAGATCAGCAAACAGGTGGTGTCATCATGAAAGTTATGCAAGAAATCGTGTTTGGTATTTATTTATATATCATTTTCATGAGATGGTTTAGATATGAGAGAAAAAATGAAAAGCAAATCACTGAAGATAGCTTGAGAAAATTACAAGAGCAAAAAGCATTATATAATCAATTTAGATAGGATGTATGAAAATGAATTTACCAATTTTACCGACAATAAGTACAACTTTCATCGTATTAAGCGCTATTTTAGTTGCTATCGGATGGTATTTTATTGCACAACGAAAAATTGAAACACACAAAAAGTTTATGATATCTGCAGCAGTTGCGGCAGTCGTATTCTTTACCATTTATGCTAGTAGAACAGTATTTATTGGAAATACTTCATTTGGTGGACCGGATAATATCAAAATTTATTATACAATTTTCTTGATTTTCCATATAACACTAGCGACTGTCGGGGCAGTGATGGGGATCTATACGATTTATTTAGGTTGGACGAACAAACTGGATAGACACCGTAAATTTGGGCCAGTAACATCTATTATTTGGTTCTGTACAGCTATTACAGGTGTTGCCGTTTATTTATTATTATATGTGTTCTATCACGGTGGAGATACAACATCTATGATAAAAGCAATTTTAGGACATTAAATTAAAACCTCTCAATCCGTATATAATGGATTGAGAGGTTTTTGCATATATTATATTTTAAAGTCTGTTTTTATAAGACCAGATTCTAGTATCGTTTTGATAACGATTAAGAATAATGGTCCGATAAAGAATCCGATAAAGCCTAGTAATTTTAAACCGATAAACATGGATATTAAAGTAGGTAGTGGAGATAAACCAACACCTGTACCGAATATTTTAGGTTCTAATATTTTTCTTTGAACGAGTAATATAACAGATAGTATAATCAGTTGAATACCGAGCGTCGGGTCTCCAACTATGTAAGCATAGATTGCCCACGGAATTGTAAAACCTGTTGCACCAACAATCGGTAAGATATCTATAAACCATATAAATAAACTGATGATAAACGCTGAATCTACACCAATGATCAGTAGACCAACGTATGTAAATAACCAAGTTATAAAGCTTAATACGATGGTAGCAGATATCATTCCAATAATAGAATGGCCAATTTTATTGTATATTTTATAAATTTCATGATAAGTCGACGGATATAGATGTTGTTTAATAAATTTATGAATATTTGGTATTTCTAACATAAATAAGAACAATGCTACAAGAAACACTACAAGACTTATTATAAAACCGGGTAAAGAAGATACAACTTCTGTTATATTTTCAACGCTTAAATAATTTGCGATTGAATCTCTTAAAGATGCAACAAAGTTCTGCAGTTCCTTGTTGATTGTAACTGCCATTTCATCTGGTAAAATAGCTTTCATTTTGTCGTTATATTGTTCAATGACAGTGATGAGTATATTAATTTTATTAGGTAAATCTTTAATAAATAGTACGATCTGGTCTATTAATTTAGTTAAAAATAAAAATATAACAAATCCTGTTATCGTAAGGAGTAACGTATAAATAATCGTTACGCTCCATTTACGGCTTTTAATTTTATTAGCTAATTTATTAACGAGCGGATTGAGTGCTAATGCGATAACAAGTGCTGTTATTAAAGGTATTGATATCGGTAAAATGAAATAAATAAATAGAATAGATAAAACTATAATGATAAATATGCTTATGTTTCGTTTGTTTATCCATTTTTTCATAATGATGACCTCTTTGCTCATTTATATATAAATAAAGAGACGTGAAATATCACGTCTCTACTCTGTTAGTAATATTTTAATTAATGCGCACCTAATGTATTTAATGCATTAATATCTGATGTGATACGTTCAATTAATAAGTTACAATGTGCAACTAAATTATCTGGGTAAACTTCATCATCTCCGTATTCTACACCTGTTGGATAGTAGTGTTTACCGAGATATGGATCCATTAATTGAATTGTTGCGTTATTGGCACCGATATCCCCTTTAAGTGCATAACCTGGAATTCTTAAGTAATAGACGCCTTCACTTATTTCATATTTAAAATCATAAGTAATACGCTCATAATCCCAATGTCCTCCAGCAATAAAACCATGTTTATTCATAACATCTTTTAATAGCTCTTGTTCAATGATAACCTTCTCAAGACCTGTATTATCAAATACCATGTATTTTTCCTCCCTCTAAGTACCTTTAAGTTTATTTTATGATAAAAGCGCCAATGTTGCAATGTACATTTATATTTAACAAATATGACAACATTTCGATTGATTTAGGTAAATGTTTTCCTGTAAAATGATATAATTGAATATAGGAATAAATGAGGAGGTAAATAGTTGAAAAATATTATCATAAAAGTTGTAGCAATAACTATTTTAATCATTGTACTCTTTTATTTATTCTATTCACCTAAATTAGAATTTGATGTTTTAAAGAATCCAAACTACTCTCATGATAAAGCAAATGAGAATTATTATGAGCAACAAGCTGAAAAATCAACTGGCAATGCAAAGTTGAAAGAAGGCGTAGGTACATATGTCTATAAAAATATTAAAGAAGTTATAAATGATTTAGGACAACCAGATAGGGTATATAAGGCAGAGCACGGTAGAAAGAATTATGTCTTTAAAAATAAAGAGCACTATTATTTAATATCTACTAAAAATGATAAAGTCTCTTCAGTATTTGCTACAGGAAATAAAGTGAATGTTTCACCAATTAAAATGAAACAAGATGCAACAAAGATTTTTAATGGTACAAATATAGATATGGAACCAGTTGTTGAAAGTGCATATGGAAAATATCAATTAGAATTATCTGAACGTGATATCAAGACACAATTACTGATTAAATACGGGAATGTTTATGCGCAAGTCTTAATTGATAGTGAAACAAATGAAGTGATGGGCGTACAATTTATGGATTCAGATGCTGTTATTGAGCATGCACCATTTTCAATGACTAAGATAAATAATGACAAAGGTCAAGATTTAAAGAGAACAGACAAACAAGACTTCCAAGCTCATATAAATAAAGATTTATCACTTCTTGAAATCGTAAATGAAATTAGAGAAATGAAAGATGTCAAACCATTACAGATTAATGATCAACTTACGTATATAACACAAATGGAAGCAGATTTAATTGAAGATGATATCGATGAGGAAGAGGCAGTTAAATCTCTAGAAGATGGCATCACAAAACATATCAATAATCAAAAGATTGAATATGAGTCCATTAACCAAAATTTAGCATACAATTTCTATGATGTACCAACACTTATCAATAGCTGGTTAAACAACAACACGTATCGAGAAAAGTTATTAGGTAGTCAATATGATGAATTTGGTGCTGGTAATTCTCGCGAATACTATTCACTTGTTTTCAAAGAAAATAAAGAATAAGGGGGAATCATATTATGTTTACTGCAGAAACAGTTGATATACTTGATCAATCAGACGAACTAAGTGCATGTATTAAAGATTCATATATTTATCAAGAATACATCGAAGCAAAACATCAACTTGAAACAAATTTTGAAGTTAAAATATTAAGACAAAAATTTGATCAAATAAAATCACATTATGATGATTGTTTAAGATTTGGCAGATATCATCCTGATTACAGCAGAGTTATGAAAGAAACAAGACAACAAAAGAGAGCATATGAAATGCATCCAGTTGTTTCTGAATTTAAGACTAAAGAAACTGCTTTACAAGATTTATTAGATGAAGTGATTAGCATTGTTTCTTATTCAGTTTCAAGCAATGTTAAAGTGGATACAGGTAATCCATTCTTTAGTAGTGAGTCACATGGTGGTGGTTGTTCTACTGGTGGTTCTTGTGGATGTTCAACATAACATAAAAAAAGCTTTCCATTTGTCATTTGACAGATGGAAAGCTTTTTAAAATTAGTATTGTTTTTTTATTAAGAAGTGTGCAGTATCTGGGCGATCAGTTACAATCGTATGTGCACCTTTTTGAATTAAATCATCCATTGTATCGATTTGATTTACAACCCAATAAGCAACAGATATATTAAGTGATGTTAAAAATTGAATGAAACCTTCTGAGTCTAAAGGAAGCCCTTTAGCTTGTATTGGAATTTGGAATGTATCGGATTTAGGTTGATACGTATGACCATATCCTGATTGATAAGCTATGAAAGCTTTAGCTACTTCGCTTTGACCTGTACCTAATGCAATTGAATCTTGAGCATATAAATTAAAGCGATCAATTTGTTCATCATAGAAACTTGTAATATTAACACGATCCTCAGCTTTAAGTTCTGTAATTAAACGATATAAGTGTGATGGTGCTAAACTACCACTATATGATTCAGGATGGTCTTTAATATCTATATTTACTAAGACATCTGGATATTCAGTTAATAACTCTTTTAAAGTGACGATTTTAGCTTTGGCATCTCCTCTATAAGGATGCTCGTTATTAATATCTTTGAAGTGGTATCCGAAATCTAATTGGCGTAGTTCTTCTAATGTATGATCACCTACATACCCTGAACCGTTACTTGTACGATCGACTGTGTTGTCATGTGTTACAACAAGTACTTCATCTTTAGTAAGTCGAACATCTACTTCAAATCCAGTTACTTCGTATTTTAATGCATGATCAAAAGCTAAGCGTGTATGTTCTGGTCTTAACGCCATGCCTCCACGATGAGCGAATACATAAGGAGCTGGTTGTGTAAAGAATGGTTTAATCGTACGTGGTTTAACGTTTGATGTTGCTTTTGTCACAATCCAAGAACCCGCAACAATGCCTCCGATAAGACCTGTTGTTTTTAATAAATTAATTTTTGACATGTTATCCTATCCTTTCGAAATGCAAATAAAGACTTATATATATTCTATCAAATTGATTTAAGATAAGAAAGCAAGTCACATGTGCTTGGAGTTATCTTCTTTCATCATTTTATAGAAAGTGCTAATATAAAAATAAAAAGCGTTAGGAGGTTATTTTGATGGAATTAGTAGAACGAATCAGTATTGTCGTATATTTAAAGAATATGAAACACGAACGACAATTACGCAAGTTTGGTAATATATACTTTGCACATAGAAAAGAACAATACGTCATGTTATATACAAATGAAGATAAAATAGACGATACTGTTCAACATTTAATGAAACTAAAATATGTTAAAGATGTAAAAGTTTCACCATTTAAATATGTTAAAAGAGATTACTCTAATTCAAATACGGACAAAAAAGAGTATTTAAACTTTTAACTATTGAAGCGGAGGCAAGTATCTTTCAAGTCTTAATACACCTTTTAAATAGGCGAAGTAAAGTTCATCTTCAGCGAAATCAGCACGTGATTTAACATCAAGACCTTTAACTTGTATGTGATATGCATTAGCCCATTCATTGATTAAATCGAATTTTTTATTTGAGTCAGGGTAAGGATATTTAATACCTTCCATTATCATGTAAATCGCTTGAAAATGTTGACCTTTAGTAGGCTTCATAATGATACAAGCTGAAGATAGTTTCTCCTTAGATAATGGTGTATGTAACATAATAATGTCAGAAATACGTTCATGGTTATATTCGATTAACGTTTGAAATTCAAATAAATCAGTTAGGCCATGACCGATGACGATAAATGATTGTTTCATTTTTATAAACCTCGTTTTCGTTTAAATACTATATGGATAAGTATAAATAATAATTAATAATAAAGAAAGTGATGATTAACATTGAGAGTAATAGGTGGAAAATACAAGAGACTTCATATAAAAACAATAGATGGTCAATCAACGAGACCGACTACAGATAAAGTGAAAGAAAATATCTTTAATGGCCTTCAAGAATTAGAAGGTATCGGGTTAGATTTGTTTGCTGGTAGTGGTGGACTTGGTATCGAAGGATTGTCTAGAGGTTTAGATAAAGTGATTTTTGTGGACGGTAATTTCAAAGCAACTAAAATGATAAAAGAAAATTTAAATACATTACATATACCTGAAACTCAATACGAAGTTTATAAAAATGATGCAATTAGAGCGTTAAAAGCTTTAAATAAACGCAATATTAAGTTTGATTATATATTTCTAGATCCACCTTATAGAAAATCGCTCATAGATCAATCATTAGAAAAAATTCAAGCGTTTGACTTATTAAATGTAAATGGTACAATAATTTGCGAATTTGATAAAAGTGAAGACATAGATACGGGTGCGTTCAAAGTTCTTAAAAAGTATGAATATGGACTGACGCATGTTATGTTGCTAACAAAAGGAGAAGACAATGACTAAGAGAATAGCAGTTGTTCCAGGTAGCTTTGATCCAATAACATTAGGACATATTGATATTATTAAGCGTAGTGCAAAAATATTTGATGAGATTCATGTTTCTGTATTGAAAAATGGTTCTAAAAAAGGCTTATTTAGTACAGAAGAGCGTGTTGAATTAATTAAAGAAGCGGTACAAGATGTACCAAATATAGTGGTGCATTCATTTCATGGGTTACTTGTAGACTTTTGCAAAGAAATAAATGCTAACACGATTGTAAGAGGATTAAGAGCTGTTAGCGACTTTGAGTATGAAATGCAATTGACATCTATGAATAAAAAACTAGATGACGACATTGAAACATTATATATGATGACAAATAATCATTATTCATTTATAAGCTCAAGTGTTGTGAAAGAAGTTGCTCAATTTGACGGCGATATTTCGGAATTTGTTCCTGAAAATGTGAATAAAGCATTGAAAGAAAAAATAAAAAATAAAGAATCATAATAAAAAACGCATGCATATGTCATGCGTTTTTTATTATGACTGGTTTATTAAAATCAGTATCAGAATCACCTGAAATATATTGATATAAATCTGTTGCTTTAATTTCATTAGTGAAGTGAGCAGCTGTTTGTTTATTTACATTTGTAACGATAGGTAACGGACATGATTCTTTAATAGATTTTAAATATGCTTGTCCTTTTTTAGACATTGCAAGTACACGTATGGCAGTTGGATTATATTCAGAAACTTGTTCATTCGTAACGTTTAACAAAATTGCGGTTAACAAGCGTTGTATTCTTGTCCACGTGTATCGCTTAGATTTGAGCTTTTGGACAAACATTTCAAAGTTCGTACTTTCTTTAATTTCTTTTTTAACTTTATATTCTAATCCTTCAGTCATCATATATATGTCTCGCAATTCTTCATGGGTAGCTCTTAATATTGTCCATTTTAATAATGGGAAAAAGTGATCCCAGTTAACTGCATGAGCGTGCTTTAATATATTTGAACTTGTTATCGGTAAACTTAATTGATATGTATCGTCCTGTCTAAAATAGGCGTTACGTATAGAAGTTGCACTTGAAATGTGTGTTGTTTCGTTTAAATGAGCATCTAAATACATGTTATCTTTTCTTTGAATCGTTGTTGGTTCTATTGCTAAGTTATGCTGCATAATATGTTTCACATATTCAATTGCGAGTAAATTATTTGAACCTTTAAGCATTTGATTATGAGGTATTAATTCTGAAATGATTCTCGGGTGTGATTTTCCTTCTTTCAACATTTGAATATATTTTTCACTTTTAGATACTTGTTCTATTTCTTTAATGACATGTTTAATATCGTCAATATTTCCGGATTCGCTTCCGAATGATAATGTATCACATCCAAGTTGTTCTGCTATTTGAACGCTGCCTTTAGCAAATAAATCACCAGATGATATGGCATATACAAGGGGTAATTCAATGACTAAATCTACATATTGAATCGCCATTTCGGCACGCTTAAACTTACTTAAAATAGCTGGTTCTCCACGCATTGTAAAAGAACCACTCATAATAGAAATAGCAACATCACTTTTTGTTAATTTTCTAGAAGATTCTACGTGATATACATGCCCATTATGAAATGGATTATATTCTGTTACTAAAGCAACACTTTTCATTTGCATTTCCTCCCATTTCACTTCATCATAAGTATTGTATCAGATAATGAATGTTAAGAAAAAATCTTGACAAACATTGTCGTTAAGGTTACAATAATTTTTGTGTTTGTAAGAGGTGAACCCAGATGAAGTGGTCAATAACACAACTTAAAAAATACCAAAACGAACCATTTACTTTTGATAAAGAAATCGATATGAAATACCTTATTGATAGGGTAGATGAACTTATCGATATATCTCCAATAAAAGTAACAGGAGACGTTCAAGTGCGAATGCATGAGATAATTGTCAATCTTGACATTAATGGTGTATTGACGTTACCATGTGCCCGTACTTTAAAGCCAGTAGAGCTACCATTTGATACTACATCAGTAGAAATATTTGAGCTAGATGAATTTAGTGAAAGTAATAATGATGATGACGAATTGAGACATAAACTCGAAGGCGGCATGATTAATTTATTACCAATCATTGAAGAACTTGTTATTTTAGAGAAACCGTTACAAGTATTCTCTGAAGGTAGCGAAGATATTTCAATGGCAGGCGATGGTTGGGAAGTTATTGGCGAAGATCAAATTGAGTCAACCGAAGATTCAGAACAAGAAACTGAAAAGAAAGTTGATCCAAGACTTCAAAAATTACAACAATTCTTCGATGACGAAAAATAATCGGAAAAGTGTTTATAAAATTTAAGGAGGAATAAGACATGGCAGTTCCAGCTAGAAGAACTTCAAAAACAGCTAAAAGAAAACGTCGTACGCATTTCAAAATCTCAGTACCAGGTATGGTAGAATGTTCAAACTGTGGAGAAATGAAATTATCTCACCGTGTATGTAAAGCATGTGGATCATACAAAGGTAAAGAAGTCGTTTCTAAATAATAATTAATATTTAAACACCTAAACTAAGGTGCTTAAGACTGTCATCAATGTCTTTGACTTTGTTGGCAGTCTTTTTTCGTATATAATATTTTTATATCATAATGAGAAGATGAGGCGTTACTATGGAAGAAATTACTTCAGTTCAAAATAATAAAATTAAACAAATGAATAAATTAAAAAAGAAAAAAGAACGAGTTAAACAAGGACAATTTCTAATTGAAGGATTTCATTTAATCGAAGAAGCTTATCATAGTCAACTGAATATCATTACATTATTAGCAGTAGATTATGGAAGAGTTGATGAGAAAATTGTTGAATATGCAAAGGAAGCATATGTCATTAATTTTAAAGTGGCAGAATCATTATCTGACACAACGACACCTCAAGGTATATTTGCGGTTGTTGAAATGCCTACATACGAAACGAGTAATTTTAAACAAGTCCTTGTATTAGATAGAGTACAAGATCCAGGTAATATGGGTGCATTGATTCGTAATGCTGACGCTGCAGGCATGGACGCTGTTATTTATTCAAAAGGTAGTGCAGACCCGTACCAAGATAAAGTATTACGTGCTTCACAAGGTAGTGTCTTTCATTTACCAGTTGTTGAGCAAGATATATTTGAATTTATGGAACAATTTGATGGCGAAACTTACGGAACAAGTCTTCAAAATGCAGTTGAATATCGAGAAGTCAAAAGCCATTCAAACTTTGCGTTAATTATGGGGAATGAAGGTGCAGGTGTTGATCCAGCGATACTTGAACAAACGACTAAAAATCTTCATATACCGCTATATGGCAAAGCTGAAAGTTTAAATGTAGCTGTATCTTGTGGTATCTTGCTTTATCATTTGAAAGGTTGACCAATTATATAATATTTAATATAATGATTTCATAATCAATATGAGCTTACAAAAGGACGTAAATTAATGTTTACACATGACAAGGGAATGGATTCGAGACTGAAAAATCCTATGTTGTAACTTAATTTTTTTCATCTTTTTAGCTACTTAAAGAAATTTAAGTCGGAATGTAGATCCGTTATCAACATATAAGTGTATGCATAACTATGTATAAATTTGGGTGGTACCACGGAAGACTTCGTCCCTCTATATTTGAGGAGGCGGAGTCTTTTTTTCGACCAAAATAGGAGGATATATATGTCATTACGAGAAAAATTATCTGAATTAAGACAAGATGCGCTTGTAAGAATTAATGAAGCAAAAGCAGAAAGATCATTACAAGACGTGAAAGTAAATTATTTAGGTAAAAAAGGCGTTATTACAGGCCTTATGAAAGAAATGAAAGAATTACCTAAAGAAGAAAGACCAGAATTCGGTCAACTTGTGAACGAAGTACGTAAAGCTGTTGAGAAAGAAATCGAAGCTAAACAAGTACTTTTAGAAGAGGAAGCATTAAACCAACAATTAGAGAATGAAACAATCGATGTAACGTTACCTGGTAGAAAAGTAAGTTTAGGTGCGAAACATCCACTAACTAAAATCAATGAAGATTTAGAAGATTTATTTATTGGTTTAGGTTATGAAATTGTTGAAGGTTATGAAGTAGAGTCTGACTATTATAACTTTGAAGCACTTAATTTACCAAAGTCTCATCCAGCACGTGATATGCAAGATACTTTTTATATTTCAGAAGAAATCTTAATGCGTACTCATACATCTCCTGTACAAGCGAGAACTTTAGAAAAACGTAATGGTGTTGGACCCGTTAAGATCATCTGTCCAGGTAAAGTTTACCGTAGAGACTCTGATGATGCGACGCACAGTCATCAATTTACGCAAATTGAAGGTTTAGTCGTAGCTGAAAATATCAAGATGAGTGACTTAAAAGGAACATTAGAATTATTAGCACGTAAATTATTTGGTAAAGATCGTGAAATTAGATTAAGACCAAGTTTCTTCCCATTCACTGAACCATCAGTTGAAGTAGATGTGTCATGTTTCAAATGTAAAGGTAAAGGATGTAACGTTTGTAAACAAACAGGTTGGATAGAAGTTCTTGGTTCAGGAATGGTACATCCAAATGTATTAGAAATGGCAGGCTTTGATTCAAATAAATATTCTGGATTTGCTTTTGGTTTAGGACCAGACAGAATGGCAATGTTGAAATATGGAATTGAAGATATTAGACATTTCTATACAAATGACGTGAGATTTTTAGAACAATTTAAGCCTGTAGAAGATGGTGGTGAAGCATAATGTTAGTAAGTAAAGAGTGGTTAAGTGAATATATAAATATAGATGCTAATACTCAAGATTTAGCTGAGAAAATTACAAGAAGCGGTATTGAAGTTGATAGTGTTACACATTATGGAGACGATATTAAAAAATTAGTCGTTGGACATGTGCTTTCTAAAGAGAAACATCCAGAGGCAGATAAACTGAATATTTGTAAAGTGGATGTTGGTGAAGAAGAACCCGTACAAATCGTTTGTGGTGCACCAAATGTAGATAAAGATCAATATGTCATCGTTGTAAGAGTAGGTGGTCGTTTACCTGGTGGCGTTAAAATTAAAAGAGCTAAATTACGTGGTGAAGTATCAGAAGGTATGATTTGTTCGTTACAAGAAATAGGTATTGATCCAAATGTGATGCCTAAAAAATATGCAGATGGCATTTACGTCTTCTCAAGCGAACCAACGCCTGGTAGTGATGCACTAGAAGCATTATTATTAAATGACGATGTATTAGACTTTGATTTGACACCAAATAGAGCAGACTGTTTAAGTATGCTAGGTGCTGCACATGAAGTGAGTGCATTATATGGCAATGACATACAATACCCAAATACTTCTTTAGATGAATCTGAAGAGAAAGCTAGTCAATCATTATCAGTGACTGTTCAAGATCAAGAAGGTGTTCCATTCTATGCAGCTAGAGTTGTTAAAAATGTAACAATTGCACCATCTCCATCATGGATGCAGTCTAGATTAATGAAAGCTGGCATCCGTCCAATTAACAACGTGGTAGATGTTTCGAACTACGTACTTTTAGAGTATGGTCAACCGTTACACATGTTTGATCAAGATCAAATTGGGTCAGATCAAATTGTTGCACGTTATGCACGTGAAAATGAAAAAATCACGACATTAGATAATGTTGAGAGAGAACTACTTACTTCAGACCTTGTTATTACAAATGGTGAAGAACCAATTGCAATCGCTGGTGTCATGGGTGGCGATTTCTCAGAAGTTACAGAAAACACTCAAAATGTCGTAATCGAAAGTGCATTATTTAATGCTACAAATGTTAGACAAACATCAAGACGATTAGGCTTAAGAAGTGAAGCTTCAAGCAGATTCGAAAAAGGTATTGCGAGTGAAAGAGTACTTGATGCTTTAGATAGAGCAGCAAAATTATTACAAGATATTGCTGGTGGAACTGTGTTAAGTGAAGTTGTATCAGACGGTAATTTACCAGAATTGTCTCGTACGATAGACATTACAACACAAGATGTTAACCAATTAATCGGTTTCGATCTTTCTACAGATGAAATTAATACAATATTTAATCGTTTAGGATTTGAAACGATTGTTTCTGGAGATGCCTTTAAAGTAGAAGTGCCATCAAGAAGAAATGATATTTCAATTAAAGCGGACTTAATCGAAGAGGTTGCGCGTATTTATGGATACGACCAATTACCTTCAACATTACCAAACTTTGATAATGCAACTGCTGGCTATTTAACAGATAACCAATTGAAGACACGAAAAGTTAAAGAAATTCTTGAAGGTGCTGGTTTAGATCAAGCGATTACGTATTCATTAGTTCGTAAAGATGTCGCTCAAAACTATACTTTAGAACAACAAGAAGTTGTAGAGCTTATGATGCCTATGAGTGAAGATCAAGCTGTATTACGTCAAAGTTTATTACCTAGACTTGTTGACGCTACACGTTATAACGTTGCGCGTAAGAATAAAAACGTTGCTTTATATGAACTTGGTAAAGTGTTCTATAGTAACGGAAAAGATCAATTACCAACAGAAGTTGAATTTTTAAGTGGTATTTTAACAGGACAATATACAGGTAATAAATGGCAACAAAAAGATGAACCTGTTGATTTCTTCTTAGTGAAAGGTATAGTAGAACGTCTTGCAGAACAATTAAACTTAACGTTCACATATGAAGCGACTACAGTAGACTTATTACATCCAGGTAGAACAGCGTACGTTAAATTAAATGATGAAGTTGTTGGTTTAATAGCAGAATTACATCCGAAAGTTGAAAAAGAAAATGACTTAGACCGCACTTATGTGTTTGAGTTAAACTTCACAAAAATCTTAGGACAACCTGTTGGCAAAATTGAATACGAAGCTATTCCGAAATTCCCAGGAGTTTCAAGAGATATTGCACTTGTCGTTAACACAGAAGTTACGGCAGCTACACTTATTCATACAATCAATGAAAATGGTGCAGATATATTAAATAACGCAGAAGTATTTGACGTTTACGAAGGCGAACATATGGAACCAGGTAAGAAATCGGTCGCAATTCGCTTAGATTATTTAGACGTTAATGAAACATTGACAGAAGATAAAGTTTCAGCAGTACACGAGCAAATCTTAACAGCATTAGAACAAAATGGTGCGACATTAAGAGCATAAGATATACAAATAAAAAACACAGCAATCTGATATGAATCTTCAGATTGCTGTGTTTTTATATTATTTTTTTCGTTTGTTTGTGGAATTTGTAAGTTGTTTACCGATAAACCAAATTAAATAGCAAATAATGATTAGGGCAAGAATTACTTGCCAACTGAATGTGATAAGTAACATATTAATTTCTCCTTTTTCGATTAATAAGGTCTAATACTTTATCTCTATTTTTAAAATGTGTTTTCGTTATGTTATCTAACTGCTGCATGTCATATTTTTGGACGATTTTTGCTGCTTCTAGATCTACTTTATTACTTGCGCCTTTAGGAATAATGACATTTAAAGATTTTGCTAATTGATCCATGTGTGTAACAAATGCATATCTTGCGATAATACTAGCAGCAGCAATTGCGATTGATTTTGATTCACCTTTTGTTTCAAAGTGCGTAATGTCTTTACGTGGCATTTGACCAATAATGTATCGTTCATAAGTGCTTGCTTGTACAAACTGGTCAATCACAATTTGTTCTAATTCTTGTTCGTCGATTCGTGAGATGACATTTTTAATCGCTTGATTGTGAAGGACTGCTTTCATCTTAACTTGACTCCAACCTTCTGCTTGCTTTGTATTGTAGTTGGGATTATCAAGTACAATTAGAGAATGAGGGCATATTTGTATAATTTGTTCAGCTAGTTCTACAATTTTAGGATCAGTTAAAGACTTGGAGTCCATTACACCAATTTCTTTTAATATTTTAGCGTTATGTTTAGATACGTATGCTGCACATACTGTGAGTGGGCCAAAATAATCGCCACTGCCTGCTTCATCACTACCAATTGTATTATGTATATCAAATTCATATTTTTTTGTAGCTGGTGTTGCTTTAGATGGTGATGACGTTATGTTTTGATTAAGTACTTCACTTGCTACTTGTTCTGCATCTTTACCTTGAAACATTATTTTTTTTGAACGGTATATTTGGACTTGTGTACTTTTTATTTTCTTGCGGGCTAAAGTGCCAGTTGGTAAGTTCTTTGTTTCCATATTATATTGTTTTATAAGTTGATTGATTGTATTGGAGTCAATTGTTTTTACGATGTTTGCCACTTTTAAGTCCTGCCTTTTTAATTTTTTCTATAAATAGAGTAGCATAAATTTATGATATAAACGAATTTTCTCAAATCAAGTTGGTGGATATTCATACACAAATGAACTTATGTCATGTATAATATAGTATGATTACATATATAGAAATCCATTTATAATTTGAACAGGGGTAGTATAATGAGTGAAAAAAAAAATAGAGTGACAGTGGTTATAAATGATCAACATTATACAATTATTGGTGAAGACGATCCATCACATATTCGATATGTAGCTGGTAGAGTGGATGAAAAGTTGCAAGCGCTCGGGCAATTAAATGCAGGCTTGGATACAACGCGTAAATCTGTTCTTACAGCTGTTAATGTTATGCATGAATATGTTAAATTAGAAGAAGAAAATGAAAAGTTAAGAGAAGAAATCAAACAATTAAAAAATAAAGGACATTTAGAATGATAACATTACTTATATTTTTATGTTTAATTATAGGTGTCATCATTGGATATAGACGTAGTTTAGTATTACAATCATTACATTCTATCGGCACGATTAGTTCATTGGTGATTGCCAGCATTTGTTACGCACCATTTAGCAAGCAATTGCATTTAATATTACCTTATCCGAGTGCGTCTACAGAAGGTAAGAATGCAATATTTAACAGTATTAATAATGAGAATGCATTTTATAATATTATGGCGATTCTCATTTTATTTGTTTTTACTAAAATAATTTTACAAATTGTAGCAACAGTATTTGATTTTTATCATCAAATGGAATTTGGCGGTAAATATGCAAGGTATTATGGTATCGTACTTGGATTTATAGAAGCGTATTTAGTTGTAATTATCATACTAGCAGCAGTTGCGGTAATTCCCGTAGCACCTTTTATTGATGCATTACAACAGTCTTCTATTGGAAATGCAGTATTAACAAAGACACCATTCTTATCTGATCAATTAGTAAAATGGCTTTCAAATTAAATGAATTCATATTGAAAAAAGTCATGGGAGAACCTATGACTTTTTTTACGGAGGAATAGATATGTTAACAAAAAAAGATATCGTAAAAATGTTAGAAACAATTGCAATATACATGGAAATTAAAGGTGAGAATCCATTTAAAGTATCAGCATACAGAAAAGCAAGTCAATCATTAGAAACAGATGAAAGAACGTTAAACGAAATTGAAGATGTGACATCATTAAAAGGCATTGGTAAAGGTGTAGGCGATGTCATAAATGAATATATAGATAATGGGACACAAAGTTATTTAGATGAGTTAAAACAAGAAATTCCAGAAGGACTTATTCCATTATTAAAAATACCTGGATTAGGTAGTAAAAAAATTGCGAAATTATATAAAGAATTAGATATAAAAAATAAAGAAGACTTAATCAAAGCGTGTGAAAATAATCAAGTGTCTGAATTACCAGGCTTTGCGAAAAAGACAGAACAAAAACTTCTTGAAGAAACGAAAGTGTTAGGGCAACGACCTGAAAAATATCCAATCAATACTATGATTAAAGCACATGAAGTGATTAATCAATTTTTAGATAATATTGAAGACATTATTCAATATCAAGTTGCAGGTAGTTTCAGAAGAATGAAAGAAATGAGCAAAGATTTAGATTATATTATTTCGACTGAAGAACCTACAAAAGTACAACAAGCACTACTTGATTTTCCAGATATTAAAGAACAAATTGCTGTTGGCCAAACGAAAGTTTCTTTAGATTTACAAATTGAAGAAGATGTTATTGGTGTTGATTTTAGACTGATTCAACCAGAAGCTTTCTATCATACATTGCAACATTTTACAGGTTCTAAAGATCATAATATAAAAATTAGACAACTTGCTAAACAAAAAAATGAAAAAGTAAGTGAATATGGTATAGAAGAAGCAAATGGTAACATCATTACTTATCAAAGTGAAAAGGAAATTTATGATCATTTTAACGTGCCATATATACCACCAACAATGCGTGAGGATGGTACAGAATTTGATAAAGATATTCAAGATATCATACAGTTAGAAGATATTAATGGTGATATTCATATGCATACAACTTATAGTGATGGTGCATTTAAACTTGAAGAAATGATTGAAGCGGCAATTGAACATCAATATCAATTTATTTGTATTACAGACCATTCTAGAAGTTTAGCAGTAGCAAATGGATTATCTATTGAACGTTTATTGGAACAAAACGAAAAAATTAAAAAACTAAATGAATCATATAAAGAAATTGATATTTATAGTGGTACAGAAATGGATATTAAACCAGATGGTAGTTTAGATTATCCAGATGACGTATTGAAAGAATTAGATTATGTGATTGCAGCAATTCATCAAAGTTTCAATCAATCTGAAGAAGAGATTATGAATAGACTTAGAACTGCATGTGAAAATCAATATGTCAGACATATTGCACATCCGACAGGAAGAATTATTGGTAGAAGAGATGGATACCGTCCGAATATTGATGAACTTATTAAAATGGCAAGAGAAACTAATACAGTATTAGAACTGAATGCTAATCCACAACGATTAGATTTAAACGCTGACGTATTAAAAAATAATCCTGACCTAATGATTACAATCAATACAGATGCCCATCATATTGATCATTTTGATTTCATGAAATATGGTGTTGGAACGGCTCAAAAAGGTTGGGTGAAAAAATCACAAGTTATTAATGCTAAATCACGTGAAGCATTTAAAAAATGGATCCAATCAACAAAATAAAGTATTAAAAGAAGAGGGAAGATAATATGAATGAGAAAACATTAAAAGTTCTTGAATATCCCTTAATTATTCAACAATTGTCTACTCATGCGACAAGTGATATTGCTGAACGCCTTATTAACGAACTTAAACCAAGTGATGAACTTGAAACGGTTCAGCAAAGTATAAATGAAACAGACGAAATGACTCAAATTTATAATAAACATAGAGTACCTGGGTATTCAGGGCTAAAAGATATTAAATCCTATGTAAGACGTGCAGAAATTGGCAGTTTGTTAAACGTTGAAGAATTAAACCAAATTAAACGTAATATTCAAGTTCAAAATAGATTTAAAACATTTTACGCAAGTATCGTTGATGAAGATGAGGCAATACTTTATCCAAATATCGATGGTTATGTTGCACAATTGCCAGTTTTAAGTGACTTGCTGAATCAAATAAGTGAACAGTGTGATGAACACGATTTGTTTGATACGGCAAGTCCGAAATTAGCTGAATTGAGACATCAAATTAAAAAAACGAACGATCGCATTAAATCAAGATTAGAGCAAATGGTTAGATCTTCAGCTAATCAGAAGAAATTATCGGACTCTATTGTAACGGTTAGAAATGATAGACATGTACTTCCGGTTAAAGCAGAATATCGTCAAGATTTTAATGGTATCGTGCATGATCAATCTGCATCTGGCCAAACATTATATATTGAACCAAGTGCAATTGTTGAAATGCATAATCAAATTGCTCAAGTTAAAGCTAAAGAAAAAGAAGAAAAAGATAGATTGTTATATATACTGACAGAACAAGTAAGCGAAGTAGGCTATGAATTACTTTCAAGTACAGAAGTTATGGGGCATTTAGACTTTGTGACAGCAAAAGCTAAATTTGGTGCAACTATTAAAGCTACTAAACCAATCATATCTGAAGATAGAGCAATATATTTACCGAAAGCAAGACATCCATTAATTAATCAATCAGAAGTTGTCAGCAATACGATTGAATTTAAAGAAGACATTAATGCTGTTATTATTACAGGTCCTAATACTGGTGGTAAGACCGTTACCTTAAAAACAGTTGGTTTAATCACGTTAATGGCACAATCTGGTTTGTTAATTCCGACATTAGATGGCGCCATTATAACGATATTTAAGAAAGTATTTTGTGACATTGGTGACGAACAATCTATTGAACAATCGTTATCGACTTTTTCATCACATATGAAAAATATCGTCAATATTATTGATCAAGCGGATAAAGACTCATTAATTTTATTTGATGAATTAGGCGCAGGAACTGATCCGAGTGAAGGTGCAGCATTAGCAATGAGTATTTTAGATTATACGATTGAAAGAGATGCTTTAATCATGGCTACAACACATTACCCTGAACTTAAAGCATATAGCTATAATCGAGAGAAAGTGATGAATGCGAGTGTTGAATTTGACGTTGAAACATTAAGACCAACTTATAAATTATTGATGGGCATACCAGGACGTTCAAACGCATTTGAAATCTCTAAAAAATTAGGGCTAAAAAATGAACTCATCAATCATGCGAAATCACTGATTGGTCAAGATGAAAAAGAAATCAATGTCATGATAGAATCACTTGAGAAAAATGCTAAATCTGTCGAAAATGATCGTATTGAAGTTGAAAAATTAAAACAAGAATCTATAGACTTGCATCAATCATTAACGCAAGAATTACAACGCTTTGAAAACTTCAAAACACAACTGATGGATGAAGCGAGAAATAAAGCGAATCAAGAAGTTAAACAGAAGACTGAAGAAGCGGAAACAATCCTTCAAGAACTAAGAGATATGCGAGATAATTCAGCTGCAAATGTAAAAGAGCATGAACTCATTGAGCGAAAGAAACGACTTGATAATCAATATACATCGCAATCTCTGAAACAAAATGTTAAGAAAGAACGTCACGATAAGATTGAAAAAGGTGATGACGTTAAAGTATTATCATACGGTCAAAAAGGTGAAGTTATCGATGTGATCAGCGATGAAGAAGTTGTTGTTCAGATGGGTATACTCAAAATGAAAATAGAAGTAAAAGATTTAGAAAAACTAGATAAAAAGAAACAACAACCAAGTAAAGTTGTTCCTAGAACGAATCGATCTACTATAAAAATGGATTTAGATTTACGTGGTTACCGATATGAAGATGCTATGTTAGAATTAGACCAATATATCGATCAAGCAGTACTTTCTAATTACGGTACAGTGAATATTATTCATGGTAAAGGTACAGGTGCATTACAAAAAGGTGTAGCTGACCATCTTAAAAAACATCGTTCTGTAGAATCATATCGTACAGGTATGCCTTCAGAAGGTGGATTTGGTGTTACTGTTGTAACATTGAAATAAGGAGGAAACATATTGGATAATTTTGATATGTATAAACTAGCTAAAGTATTACTCGTTATTTCTGCTTTAACATTTATAGCAGGTATTGCATACTTAATATTTTTATAAGGAGGAATTTTCTTGATAAATACAAATGTCGAAAACCACGTTCTTTATATACAATTAAATCATGGTCCGGTAAATGCTTTAAATGAGGCAGTATTAAATAGCATTATTGAAGCAATTGAAACAGAAGGATTCAATGAAGATGTGAAAGTCATCGTTATAAAAGGTAATGAAAAATGTTTCTCTGCGGGTGCAGATATTAAATCATTCCCAGAACTAACTAAACATGAAAGATTAGATTTAGCTTCTACAAGTGCTAAATTATTTAGATTGATTAAGACATGTCATAAGCCAGTTATCAGTTCAATTCATGGTGTTTGTTTAGGCGGTGGCTTTGAACTTGCTTTAGCATGTGATATGAGATTAATCACGAAAGATACAAAAGTAGGATTACCTGAAATTAACTTAGGTATATTCCCAGGCTTTGGTGGTGTCAGACGATTATCTGCTATGGTAGGTCAACATAAAGCATTACAAGCTGCGTTAACTGGTGAGAATATCAATTTAGAAGAAGTGAAACATTTATTTAATGTAATAGTTGAAGATAAAGAAGCATTAGAACAAGCTACTGAAAAATTAGCTACTACAATCGCTTCTAAATCTTTAGACTCTATTAAAGTCATCAAGCAAATGTCTAATTTAGATTTATCATTAGAAAGTGATCAAATTGAAGAAAGACATTTCGTTGATATTATTGAAAGCGACAATGCAAAAGAAGGTATTGATGCATTTATAAACAAAAGAAAACCTGAATTTAAGTGATTGCTAATATAGTTCATATCAAGTACAATACACTTTGAGCAAACAACATGCATTGCAAAATAAAGCGTGCTATACTCTCATTATCATAAGTTAACAAGGAGGATTTTTCCAATGGCATTATTAAAAGCAACAGATGCAAATTTCGATGAACAAATCAAAGAAGGCGTTAGTTTAGTGGACTTCTGGGCACCATGGTGTGGACCTTGTAAAATGATCGCGCCAGTATTAGAAGATTTAGCTAAAGACGTTGAAGGTAAAGCTAACATCGTTAAATTAGACGTAGATGAAAACCAAGCAACAGCAGCTAAATACGAAGTTATGAGTATCCCAACTTTAATCGTATTTAAAGATGGCGAAGCTGTAGATAAAGTAGTAGGTTTCCAACCTAAAGAACAACTAGAACAAGTATTATCTAAACATTATTAATCGTTATAACCTATGATTAATCCAAACTGTCTACAAAGCATATGACTTTGTAGGCAGTTTTTGTGTGATGATAGATATTTATATAGAACGTATGTTTTGGTCAATGCAAATTTTATTGATATAATGAATTTAAAAAGGTAGGTGATAAAGGTGGAAGACTACCAAAAGAAAATTAAGCAAAAACTTGAAGTTTTACCAACAGAACCTGGATGTTACATCATGAAAGATAGACAACAAACAGTCATATATGTTGGAAAAGCTAAACGATTAAGAAACAGAGTTCGCAGCTATTTCACAGGTGCACATGATGAAAAGACAACTCGACTCGTAGGGGAGATTAGAGATTTTGAATTTATCGTGACTTCAAGTGAAATAGAATCTTTATTACTTGAACTTAACTTAATTAAAAAACATCAACCACGTTATAATATATTATTAAAAGATGACAAAAGTTATCCATTTATAAAAATTACAAAAGAAAAACATCCTAGACTCATCGTGACGAGAACTGTAAAAAAAGATTCGGGTAAATACTTCGGACCATATCCTAATGCTTATGCCGCACATGAAACGAAAAAATTACTAGATAGAATTTATCCGTTAAGAAAATGTGTCACAATGCCAAATAAAGTATGCCTTTATTATCATATTGGCCAATGTTTAGGACCTTGCGTTTATCCAGTCGAACAAAGCGAGTATCAAACGATGGTTAAAGAAATTACTGATTTTCTAAATGGTGATGACAAAACAATCGTCAATGACTTAAACGAGAAGATGAATCAAGCGAGTGAAGCTTTGAAGTTTGAAGAAGCGAAAGAATACCGTGACTTAATACAACATATTGAAATGTTAAATTATAAACAGAATATGATGTCAGCAGACATGACAATGAGGGATATATTTGGTTATTCTGTTGATAAAGGGTGGATGTGTATTCAAGTATTCTTTATTAGACAAGGTAAATTAATTGAAAGACAAGCATCTATGATACCTATTATTCAAACTGCTGAAGAAGAATTCTATACATTTATTGGACAATTCTATTCTTTAAATCAACATTTAACGCCTAAGGAAATTCATATTCCGAAAAATTTAGACATTAAAACAGTTGAGTCAGTCGTTGATTCAAAAGTGGTTCAGCCTAAAAGAGGTCAGAAAAAAGAAATGGTGGATCTTGCGATAAAAAATGCGAGTATTTCACTTAAAAATAAATTTGAATTAATTGCGAAAGATGAATCTAGAACGATCAAAGCTATTGAGAACTTAGGAGAGGCTATGGGTATTCAAACACCGATTAGAATTGAAGCATTTGATAATTCTAATATTCAAGGTGTAGATCCAGTGTCTGTTATGATAGCTTTTGTGGATGGTAAGCCAAGTAAAAAGGATTATCGCAAATATAAAATTAAATCTGTAAAAGGTCCAGATGATTACAAGTCGATGCAAGAAGCGGTTCGAAGAAGATACACAAGAGTATTAAAAGAAGGACTTCCAATTCCTGATTTGATTATTGTCGATGGTGGTAAAGGACATATGTCTTCAGTGAGTGATGTATTAGAAAATGAACTAGGACTTGATATACCAATTGCAGGTCTAAGTAAAAATGACAAACACCAAACTTCAGAATTATTGTACGGATCACAAGCAGAAATTATACCACTAAAGAAAAATTCTCAAGAATTTTATTTACTTCAACGCATTCAAGATGAAGTGCACCGATTTGCAATTAGTTTCCATAGATCAACACGACAAAAAACATCACTTAAGTCAGCTTTAGATGAAATAGAAGGTATTGGACCAAAACGTAAACAAACATTATTAAAACATTTTGGCTCTATTAAAAAAATGAGAGAATCGAATTTAGAGGATTTTGTTAAAATTGGTGTTCCGAAAAAGGTTGCTCAAAACTTAGTAGATAAGCTTAGTAAATAAATGGTAAAATTACAACAAAAAATCTATATATTTGGGTATGAGAATAATTCTCATGCCCAAATTCATACTTAATGATGTTACAATATACATGTAAATGCTCATCGAATTTTTTTTGGGATGTATGTAATCGTTTTCAGATTATTATATTCTTAATATAACGATAGAGCCATAGATTAAAGTTAGGGGGGACTTCTTTTGGCGTCAAGCGAAAAACAGTTTATTTTACGTCGTATTCATTCATTATTAGGTGTAATTCCTATAGGAATATTCTTAATTCAGCATTTGGTTATTAACCATTTTGCAACGATAAGTCCAGAAGCTTTTAATAAAGCATCAGATTTTATGTGGAATTTACCATTTAAAATTGTATTAGAAGTTGTAGTTATTTATATTCCTATACTATTCCACGCTATTTATGGATTATACATAGCGTTTACAGCTAAAGAAAACGTAGGAAGGCATTCACTATTTAGAAACTGGATGTTCTTATTACAACGTTTAACTGGTATCATATCATTTATTTTCATAGCTGTTCATGTTTACCAAACGCGTATTCAAGCTGCATTAGGACATCACGTTGACTTTGATATGGTTTCAGATATTTTATCTAATCCAATTTCTGTAACGCTATATGTTATTGGTGTATTAAGTGTTATATTCCATTTCTCAAATGGTTTATGGTCATTCTTCATTACTTGGGGAATTACACAATCACCAAAATCACAACGTTTTATGACTTATGTAACTTTATTTGTATTTATCGTAATTAGTATTATTGGCTTAAGAGCTATTTTTGCATTCGTATAGGATTTATACTTTTTAGGGGAGTGACAATTTTTATGGCAAACAACAAAATCATTGTTGTCGGTGGTGGTTTAGCAGGACTAATGGCAACTATTAAAGCTGCTGAACAAGGTGCGCATGTTGATTTATTCTCATTAGTACCTGTTAAACGTTCACACTCTGTTTGTGCTCAAGGTGGTATTAACGGAGCTGTCAATACTAAAGGTGAAGGCGACTCTGTTGACATTCACTTTGATGACACAGTGTATGGTGGAGATTTCCTCGCTAACCAAACACCTGTAAAAAATATGACTGCAGCAGCACCAAGTATCATACATTTATTAGACAGAATGGGTGTAATGTTTAACCGTACACCAGAAGGACTTTTAGATTTCCGTCGATTTGGTGGTACTTTGCATCATAGAACTGCATATGCAGGTGCAACAACTGGACAACAATTACTATATGCATTAGACGAACAAGTTAGAAGTTATGAAGTTAAAGGTTTAGTTACAAAATATGAAGGTTGGGAATTTTTAGGTATTGTTAAAGATGAGGAAGATGCTGCACGTGGTATCATCGCCCAAAACTTAACAGACTCTAAAATCGAATCATTTGGATCAGATGCTGTAATTATGGCAACTGGTGGACCAGGTATCATATTTGGTAAATCTACTAACTCAATGATTAATACAGGTTCAGCAGCTTCTGTTGTTTATCAACAAGGTGCTAAATATGCAAATGGTGAGTTTATTCAAATTCATCCAACTGCAATTCCTGGTGATGATAAATTAAGATTAATGAGTGAATCAGCTCGTGGTGAAGGTGGACGTATTTGGACGTATAAAGACGGTAAACCTTGGTATTTCTTAGAAGAAAAATATCCTGATTACGGTAACTTAGTACCTCGTGATATTGCGACTCGTGAAATATTCGATGTTTGTGTGAACCAAAAACTTGGTATTAACGGTGAAAACATGGTATACCTTGATTTATCACACAAAGATGCACATGAGTTAGATGTTAAGCTTGGTGGTATAATAGAAATATATGAAAAATTCACTGGTGACGACCCTCGTAAAGTCCCAATGAAAATTTTCCCAGCAGTTCATTATTCAATGGGCGGTATCTGGGTAGACTTTGATCAAATGACAAATATTAAAGGTTTATTCGCTGCTGGTGAATGTGACTACTCACAACATGGTGGTAATAGATTAGGTGCAAACTCTTTATTATCTGCTATTTATGGTGGTATGGTTGCAGGACCAAATGCAGTTAAATATGCTAATAATATTGAAAAATCATATACAGAATTAGATGAAGAAATTTTCCAAAAACGTATAAATGAAGAACAAGAAAAATTCGATCATTTATTACAACTTAAAGGTACAGAAAATGCTTATAAGTTACACAAAGAATTAGGAGAAATTATGACAGCCAATGTTACAGTTGTTCGTCATAATGATAAACTTCTAGAAACAGATAAGAAAATTGTTGAGTTGATGGAAAGATATCAAAATATTGATATGGAAGATACATCTACTTGGAGTAACCAAGCTGTATTCTTTACGCGTCAATTATGGAATATGTTAGTGTTAGCAAGAGTTATTACGATTGGTGCATATAATCGTAACGAATCACGTGGTGCACATTACAAACCAGAATTCCCAGACCGTAATGATGAAGAGTGGTTAAAAACAACGATTGCTCAATTTAGAGGACCTAAAGAAGCACCAGAATTTTCATATGAAGAAGTGGATATTAGTCACATTAAACCTCGTAAACGTGATTACTCTAAGAAATCTGAAGGAGGTAAATAATTATGGCAGACACTCAAACAGTTGAAAACAATGCACAAGGTCAAAACCAAGAAAACAAAACGATTTCAATCATTATCAAACGTCAAGAAAATGATAAATCTCAACCTTATGAAGAAAAATTTGAGATTCCTTATAGACCAAATATGAACGTTATTGCAGCTTTAATGGAAATTCAAAGAAATCCGATTAAGTCAAATGGTGAAAAGACGACACCAGTAACTTGGGATATGAACTGTCTTGAAGAAGTTTGTGGTGCATGTTCTATGGTTATTAACGGTAAAGCGCGTCAATCATGTTCAGCTATTATTGATCAATTGGAACAACCAATTAAACTTGAACCAATGAAGACATTCCCAGTTATTCGTGATTTACAAGTTGACCGTTCTCGTATGTTCGATAACTTGAAAAAAGTTAAAGCATGGGTACCAATTGACGGTACGTATGACTTAGGACCAGGACCACGTATGCCTGAGAAGAAACGTCAAACAGCATATGAACTTTCTAAATGTATGACATGTGGTGTATGTTTAGAAGTTTGTCCGAACGTAAACGTGAATAATAATTTCATGGGTGCTCAAGCAATTTCTCAAGTTCGTTTATTCAACTTGCATCCAACTGGAAGCATGACTAAAGATGAACGTATTAAAGCACTTATGTCTGATGGTGGTATACAAGAGTGTGGTAGTTCTCAAAACTGTGTAAATGCTTGTCCAAAAGGTATTCCTTTAACAACATCAATCGCAGCAATGAACAGAGAAGCTACTTTCCAAATGTTCAAATCATTCTTCGGTTCAGATCACGAAGTAAACTAATAAAGATATGAGAGGCTGGGACATAATTTTATGTCTTGGCCTCTTATTTGTTTATTTATATAACATAAAGACCAATTCATTAACTGCATATAAGGGTATGTGTTATTATTATTAATATAAGTTTGATGAGAAAAGAGGTACAAACAACTATGGAAGAAATTACAAAACAGATTGAATATTCGTTAAGACATATAGTAGAAAGAACGAAATTAAAATCAAGAGGTCAGTTAAAGGTTTATGATATAACACCGCCTCAATTTATTGCTTTACAATGGCTCAATGAGCATGATCAAATTACAATTGGTGAGTTATCTAAACGTTTATTTTTAGCATATTCTACAACAACAGATATAGTAGATAAACTTGAGAAAAAAGAACTCGTTCAAAGAATTCAATCTGAGAAAGATAAAAGAGTATTCCACGTCAAGTTATTAGAAAAAGGCACGGCACTTATTGACGAAGTTGTTCAAGCGAGACAAATTTATACTGAAGATCTTCTATCTATTATGGAAGATGAAGATAAAATAAAGTTTAATGAAGCGTTAGAAATTATGTTGAAAAGAATGCGAAGTGAAGATGAATGAATAAACCAATTGGCGTAATCGACTCAGGAATTGGTGGTTTAACAGTTGCTAAAGAAATCATGCGACAATTGCCAAATGAGACGATATTTTATTTAGGTGATATAGGAAGGTGTCCTTATGGCCCGAGAACAAGAGAAGAAGTTAAATCATTTACCATTCAATTAGCTAACTTTTTAGTTGAAAAAGATATTAAAATGCTAGTTATCGCATGTAACACAGCTACTGCGGTTGCTTTGAAACCTTTACAAGAAATGTTATCAATACCCGTTATTGGAGTTATTGATCCAGGTTCAAGAACAGCAATTATGACGACTAAAAATAATCGTGTACTTGTTCTTGGTACTGAAGGGACAATTAAATCTGAAGCATATAGAAGAAGTATTAAATCTATTAATCCTCAAGTAGAAGTTAAAGGCGTCGCTTGTCCAGGATTCGTTCCTTTAGTTGAACAAATGAGATATAAAGATCCGACGATTACGAGTATTGTTATCCATCAAACGCTTAAACAGTGGCGATATGATGATTCAGATACAGTTATATTAGGATGTACGCACTATCCATTATTATATGATGCGATTCATCAGTATTTTGATGACGGAAAGACAATTATATCTTCAGGTTTAGAAACAGCAAGAGAAGTAAGTGCATTATTGACTTTTAGTAATGAGCATTCATATTATACACCAAATCCGAAACATCAATTTTTTGCAAATGGTGATGTTGAACATATTACGAGAACGATTAAAGAGTGGCTACATATAGAAGATGCTCACGTTGAACGAATAACATTGTAAGGAGAGATAAATATGAAAGATATTATTATTGCATCAAATAACCAAGGAAAGATAAATGACTTTAAAACCATTTTTCCAAAAGCAAATGTTATAGGTATTTCTGAAATTGCACCTGATTTTGATGTAGAAGAAACGGGTACAACATTTGAAGAGAATGCGATTTTGAAAGCAGAAGCGGCTTCAAAGCAATTAAATAAAATCGTTATTGCTGATGATAGCGGATTATCTGTAAAAGCTTTAAACGGTGAACCAGGTATTTATTCAGCAAGATATGCAGGCTCACAAAAAAATGATCAAGATAATATAGAAAAATTATTAACAAACTTAAAGTGTATAGAAGAAAGAGCAGCAGAATTTGTTTGTGCCATTGCTGTAAGTGAGCCTGGTAAAGAAACTGTTACATATGTAGGTAAAGCACCTGGTGAAATTATAGACGAACCACGAGGGGAAAATGGATTTGGCTATGACCCAATTTTCTTTGTACCATCACAAGACAGAACGATGGCAGAATTAACTGCTGCAGAAAAAAGTGCAATCAGTCACCGTGGTAATGCAATTAAATTAATGAATGAAGACATAGGGGAGCGATTCCAATGAAATGGGTAATTGTTAGCGATAATCATGGCGAACAAGGCATACTTCATGAAATATACGAAAAAAATAAAGACGCAGATTTATTTTTACATTTAGGTGATTCTGAATTCGACTATAACGATACAGAACTAAGTTTGTATCAAAGAGTTAAAGGAAATTGTGATTTCGATCCACAATTTCCAATAGAAGAACAAGGTGAAATAGAAGGTATTGGTTATTTCTATACACATGGTCATAGATATGATATTAAAGCATCTAGAGAAGTATTAAGTGCCCATGCTAAAAATAACCATGCTAAATTTGCATTTTATGGACATAGTCATATAGCTTTATGTGAGTCAATAGATGGCGTTTATTGTATCAATCCAGGAAGCATCTCTCAAACAAGAGGACAGTGGGAAGAAACATATGCCATCATCGAATTCGACGAAGCATTAAATAATGCAACTTTAACATATTTAAATAGAAATAATGAAGAAATAGAAAAATTATCATTAGCACTTTAAATATATATTTTGCAAAACAAAAATGGCAAATAGATTTTATTTATTGAGATATTCTTACGAATATCTCAATTTTATTAAAAATTTAGAATAAACTTTCAATTAAACAAAAATTGTTTTATAATTATGAATGTCGTTAATTTTATGTAAAAACTAATAAGCTATGATACGTAGGAGGGGTAGAAATGGGCAGAACACACGTTACATCAGTTATCAATGATGATGAGTTTTGTATAAATAAAAACGAATATAACGACTTACATAAGAACGAAAACATATATGTATTAACAGCAAATGGACTAGTACATGCGAGTGTTATAGAAATATTTGAAGATAAATCTTTGTGTAAAGCCGAAAAAGCCAATACAGTTAAAGTTAATGACATTGTTATCACCGAATAAAAGTAAAATAAAATAACTAAACGTGTAATAATACTTCGAAAGCGATTTAATAAACCTTTTTCTTTTTAAAAAGTATTGATAAATCAGTATCTATTCGATATAATTATTCTTGTGTTGAAAATGTCCTGGTAGCTCAGCTGGATAGAGCAACGGCCTTCTAAGCCGTCGGTCGGGGGTTCGAATCCCTCCCAGGACGTAAATTACCAATATCCCGTTGTATCTCGTTACTAGTAACGTAGATATGACGGGATTTTTTTGTATATATAAAAGGTTTGTTAAATAGCGTAACTACGCCAACATAACGCCAACGTTATAAAAATTGTAATAACTACAAAGGATATTCTATAGAAGGTTAATAAAAGTAAAGCAGAATGCAGGTGTCAAATATGTGTCAAAAGTATAATAATCTACAACATGGATCATCAAGTATTTATGTTGTAGATTATTTTTGTAATTTACTATTTGATATCTTTCTCTAAAATAATCGCTAAGTCATTTTTATCTGGATAACAATTTTTTATTTGAAAGTCATTTATTATATTTAAAATGAGCATGCTTTTCCATTTATTAAAAGTTTTAGTTTGAATTTTTTCATACCTTTTACTTTTTAATATGCTTATTTGTTTATCCATAAGCATTTGCGCAATTCCATGATTTCGATTATTTTTTTCAACGCCACCTAACCAACTGTAAAATGTAGAACAATCAATTTCATATCCAATTTTATATCCAACAATTGTCTTTTCTTTATAGGCGACTAAAATTATAACTTTATTTTTACTTAAGAATTTGTCGTTTAAATTTTCATTTGTATCGAAGATTTCATTATGTATTTTAGACAGTTCTTTATTCTCCAACTCTGGTAATGAATTATAAAATTCTTTTATATGTATCATTGTTATCACCTATATTTTATTTTTGATAAGAATTATAGTCGGTAATCTTTTTTTTGTAAATACCAATTTATAGCAAGTTTTTCAGTCATTTTTACAAATTCATTTTTCCATTTACATATTGCTCTTTGTCTCCACAATACTTATTAATGAGCATCATTTTTAAATCCTCATATTCTTTTGCTACTTTTGGAAACTCAATTAAGAAGTCTCTAAAAGCGAGATGGCGAATAATGTTTTTATCATCTTTACGATCATAAATATGAACATGGTAAAGTTTTTTATTTGTTTCTTTATCAAATTTAGTAAAGTATCTTCTATTAACGATTCCATATTCGCCATGCACATCATAATCAAACTCTTCAAAAGCAAGATTATATTTATCCACATTGTCAATATTATTAACGATAGGCATAATATCTATAATTGGCTTTGCAGATATATGTGGAATCGATGTACTACCGATATGATGAATTGAATGTAATTCATCACCAAGTATTCTTTTTATATTGTTTGATTCTTTTGCAAAAAGATTTACCCAATAAGGATTATATTTTTCGATATTAACCTTCATTATCTTTATCAGTCCTTTTGAATATGTCATAAATTCATAATATGCCTCATCATTCTAGATAGTAAATTAAGTTTAACTTATTTGAGTAATTTAAAACAAATTATGTTCTTAATATTTTTTATAATCCACTAAAAAACAATTGATATTAATTGATATATTTGGTATATTCTGTAAATGGAATGGAGGGTTGCTTATGACATATATAAATTTTTGGAAGCAAACATTCGATTACAAGAATAAATCAAGTTTTCGTGATTTGTTAGTATGCATGTTTGTTAACATTATCATTTTAGTGCTTATTATGGCACTTGGTGTGATTGTGCCAATTACTTGGGAAAATAGTATTGTTAATTTATATTATATTGTTCTTGTCTTAATGATTTTTCCCATGATTGCACTGATAGTCAGAGTAATTAAAAATTATAAATAAATAGTATGAATTGTGAACGGAATGATGAATCTCATCATTTCGTTCTTTTTGTTTATATGAACAAAATAGAAAGTTAAATCAAACATTATAGAACAAAAACGCTAGACTATAATGATATAAAAGTATACAATAAATGTAAGTTTTCAAATTTAAAAAGGGGTGTTTAATTTGAATTTTAGTAATAAAACATTTGTATGGAGGAAAAAACTGTTTGTCGTATCAATTGTTTCTGTTATGTTGTTCAGCTTATTAACGCTGACGAATCATCATGTAGAAGCAAAAGACAAAGGGGACGTATTAAAGGGCAATAAGATGAAAGTGATGGTTGATAAGTCATTTCCAAGGGCTATTGAATATACTTTGAAAAATGGTAAGAAGATGGATGGCCAAGTTAAAGAAATTAAGACGATTAAAGTGAATGGTAAATCGGTTCAACCGAAAGTTAAGTATAAAAAACTTAATGCACATGCAGCTCAATATCAATTAATTGCTTCTAATAAAGATAAAAAAATAGATGCTGAATTTACAATTGAGATGAAGGTTAAAGATAACCAATTACATTTTGATATGAAGGATTATAAAAATAAGTTAGATGGTAAAAGTGATGATACTATAATAAAAGATTTTGAAATACCTAATCATTCATTAGTTTCTGTGAATTCTAAACAGAAAAATGCTAACTTACAAACGACACGTATGTCTACAAATACGATGAAAAGTGGCGACAAAAACTTTAAAGTCAATAAAGATATTGAAGATGATTTTAATTATCCAATGATGTATGGTTTTGTTTCAAATGATAAGACGAGTGCAGGTGTTTGGAGTAATTCACAACATTCTGAAGGGACAGGAGAGTTAGATTATACGAGAATAAATGCGACTTCGGAACAAGTAGATAAAGATAAATATGTCGGTTTATCCAGTTCTAAATGGATATTGCAGCCTGGTCAAGGTTATGAAAATGCTAAAGAACAACATTTAATGCCGAAAACAAAAGTTGTTATAACGGATGATGAAAATGGTGATGGAAAAACAGACTGGCAAGATGGTGCTATTGCATATAGAGCTATCATGAATCATCCGACAGGTTCAGAGTCTGTACCTGATTTAGTTGCACACCGTATCGCAATGAATTTCGGTTCACAAGCACAAAATCCATTTTTAAAATCACTTGATGGTGTTAAAAAAGTTAATTTAAATACAGATGGATTAGGTCAGTCAATTATTTTAAAAGGATATGGTAGTGAGGGTCACGATTCTGGTCATCTTGATTATGATAATATTGGACAACGTATCGGTGGCACAGAAGATATGAAGAAACTACTTAAGAACGGTAAGCAATATGGTGCAAAGTTTGGGGTACATATTAATGCGAGTGAAACATATCCAGAGTCTAAAGCATTTAATCCTGATCGTTTAAGAAAAAATGAAGACGGTACGTATAATTATGGTTGGAATTGGTTAGATCAAGGTATTAATATTGATGCAAAATATGACATGTTGCATGGTAGGAAAGACCGATTAAAAGCTTTTAAAGATAAAGTAGGTAAAGATTTAGACTTTATTTATGTAGATGTATGGGGCAATGGTCAATCAGGTGATAACCAAGCTTGGATGTCTCATCAATTAGCAAAAGAAATACAAGATTTAGGTTGGAGAGTAGCTGTTGAATGGGGTCACGGTATGGAATATGATTCAACATTCCAACATTGGGCTGCAGATTTAACTTATGGTGGTTATGAAAACAAAGGGATTAATTCAAAAGTCGCAAGATTTATTCGAAACCACGAGAAAGACTCTTGGGTAGGTAATTACCAAACTTATTCAGGCGCAGCTGATTATCCATTACTAGGTGGATATGATATGAAAGACTTTGAAGGTTGGCAAGGTAGAAACAACTTTGATGAATACATTAATAATATTTTTAAAACAAATTTATCTACTAAATACTTACAGCACTTTGAAGTTACGAAGTGGGTAGATGGCAAGCCAGTCAAAATGACAGCAAATGACCAAACAGTTGAATGGACACCTGAAATGGAAATCCAATTAAAAAATGGTAAAGATAAAGTAGTTATTAAACGTAAATCTAATGATTATGAAAATGATAAAGAAAATTATAGATCTAGAACGATAACGTTAAATGGTCAGAAGATATTAGATGGCAATAAATATTTAATTCCGTGGAACTGGGATGAAAATGGTAAGCAATTAAACAGTAAGAAACAAAAGCTCTATCATTATAATGAAGATGGTGGAGAATCAACTTGGGAATTACCAAAAGGTTGGAACAGTAAGCATTTAAAATTATACCAACTAACAGAGCATGGTCGTCAATATGTTGATAATGTGCGCGTTAAAGATGGAAAAGTTACCTTAACCAATGTTAAAGCAAATACACCATATGTATTGTATAAATCAAAACAACGTAATGAGAAAGTAAAATACGGAGAAGATATGCATATTAAAGATCCAGGATTTAATGCAGAAAATCTTAAAGATTGGAAAATTAAAGGATCTAAAAAAGACGTTTTTATTACGAAATCAAACAGTAGCGACAATATGTTAACGATTAATAATCCGAAGAAAAATGTTGAATTGAAACAAAAATTAACAGATTTGAAACCTGGTAAACAATATGCAGTTTATGTTGGTGTGGATAATCGAAGTGATCAAAAAGCAAGTATTAGTGTAGATGCAGATGGTACGACACATCAAAATTATACAACTAAATCCATCGCTAAAAATTATGTTAAAGCTAACGCTCATAATACAACTAAAGAATCTGCAACGAAAGGTAACGACAGTTATTTTCAAAATATGTATGTGCACTTTAAAGCACCTAAAAATGGTAAAGCAACTTTAATGCTTTCTAGAGATAAAGGTGAAGGTGTCACATATTTTGATGACATTCGAATTTTTGAAAATGATCAACAATTATATTCACAAGATAAAGTGTTTAAACAAAATTTTGAAAAAGTACCTCAAGGCATCTTCCCGTTTGTCGTATCTGATATTGAAGGCGTAGAAGATAACAGAACACACTTATCTGAAAAACATGCACCATATACACAACGTGGGTGGAACAATAAACGTATAAGTGATGTCATCGATGGTACATGGTCATTAAAAATTAATGGTCAAGTAGAAAAGAATAAACTTGCTTATCAAACGATACCTCAAAACTTTAGATTTGAACCAAATAAGACATATGAAGTTTCATTTGATTATGAAGCAGGATCTGATGACACATATGCTTTTGCTACAGGTAACGACAGTATTGATAATCAAAAATATAAAGAAACACCATTGAAAGGTACTGTAGATAATAAAAAACATCGTCAATTCAAAACGACAATTAAAGGTCATAAAAATGGTCAAACATGGATTGGCATAGCATCAACAGATAAAAAGGCAGACAATAAAGGTGTTAAAAATGAAGGTCAAGTGAACTTTGAAGGGACTAAAGATTTCGTATTAGATAATTTAGTCATTAAAGAAGTGAAAGATAAATAAAGTTCATAAGGAGTCTGGGACAGAAATGTTCTAGACTCCTTTTCATATTTTTAGAAATAGAGGTCTGAATATTGCAAGTGAGGTGTGACAAGCAATGTTGGATGTCTGAATATTGAAAGTGAGGCGTGACAACCAATGTTGAGGACCTCCTATTTATCAAGACTGACTAAACAAGATAAATAGACGCTTTGTATTTATCAAGACTGTCCAAACAAGATAAATAGGAGCTTCGTATTTATCAAGACTGGTGAAACAAGATAAATAAGTGCCTCGTATTTATCAAGACTGACCAAACAAGATAAATAAGTGCCTGGTATTTATCAAGACTGACCAAACAAGATAAATAGCCGCCTCGAATTTATCAAGACTAGCCAAACAAGATAAATAAGTGCCTCGTATGTTGCAAGACATACCAAACAAGCAACATAGAAGCCTCCTATATTGCAAGACTGACCAAACAAGCAACATAGCAGCTCCGTATGTTGCAAGACTCCCCAAACAAGCAACATAGAAGCTCTGTATGTTGCAAGACTCCCCAAACAAGCAACATAGAAGCTCCCACTTACTTTGATTTTTCCAAATAAAAAAGACTGGCAAATTTTTGTGCCAGTCTTTTTACAGATACTACATTTCGATCGATTCTCGTTCTATTGTATAGTTCCATTGATGCAAGTCTGGAAGCTTACCTTGCTGAATAAATGTATATGTTGTATATAAATGTTGTGTAATTGGTCCGATTTTATTGTTATGAATGGTTAAAACATTGTCTTTATATTTAATTTCACAGACAGGGGTGATAGCATTCAAAGTACTTGTACTAAATACTTCTGTTAATAATCCATCTTTATATGATTGAAGGACTTCGTCAATACTAATTTGTCTTTCTTCTATTTGATAGCCTAATTCTTTTGCTAATTCAATAATTGATTGTCGTGTTACACCTGGTACTGTAATACCGTCTAATGCTGGCGTAATCAGTGTATGATTGATAACAAAGAAAATGTTCATATTATTTAATTCTTCTATATAAGTTCTCTCTGTACCATCTAGCCAAATTACATGGTCGTATCCGAATTGAGCTGCTTTTGATTTTGCAGCGTATGAAGCGGCGTAGTTACCACCAAATTGTGTAAAACCAGCACCGCCTGTAACAGATTTAACATATTCATCTTCTACATGTGCTTTTATAAGTTCTGGTGTTTGGCAATTCAGCTTTTTAGGTAGTGGAGATAGGAATGTAATGAGTTCATATGTATCAGATTTACTAACACCTAATTTATTCTCTGATGCAAACATAACTGTTCTAATGTTAACAGGTTGATGTTCATGTAAATCGAATAGTTGACGTTCTTGATTAATAAGGTGTTCGATACCTAAAAGTAGTTCGCTTTTATTTATAGCTGGCATTTCGATTCGGTTCAGTGATTGATTGAACTTTTCAAAGTGTTCGAAAGGTTTAAAGATATGAATATCGTCATTGATATGATAGGCGACCATATCTTCAAAAACGGTTTGACCATAATGAAGACATTGTGCACTTGGAGAAATTGTGATAGGTGCATAATCTTTAATGATAGGAGAAGACCATCCTTTTGATGATTGATACGACATAGTTAACATTTTGTTACCAAAGGTGGATCCACATTCGTCCTTTATTTGACTACTTGATGATTGATATTCCATATAAATTGCCTCCTATATTTAAGTAAGTAATGTGAAATAGTATATCAGCTATATTGACCTAATTCAATATTTATTTTGAAAATTCTGAAAATAATTTTATGTGTATCTTGTTGGTTATGATGATATACTTTGATTGTGAAAATAATAGGCTAGGAGGTGACGATGATGTTTGTTACGTTAGCATTTTTAATTTTATTTATAATCAGTTATTTAGTGGATTTTAGACAATATAAAAATGTCTTCTTATTAGGATTGTTTATCATCAGTTTAATGAGTACGATATTGATTGAAATCATTGTGCCAACATTAGATTTAAATCTAAATATTAATTACATTATCATAGCGAATATCATTTACTGTTTAATTGTAATTGTGGTTATGCTCTTAGCTTTATTAAATACTAAAAAGCGAATAGCAAATGAAGGTAAAATTGTAACAAACATGATTGTCATTGGTTACGGATCTTTCATCTTAATTAACTTTTTAATCATTGTTTTTAAACCGTATCTGTTAGTAGAATTATGGAACGGATTGATATTAATTGCTATTTCTAGCTTGTTTTACTATTTGAATTTAATATTTATATTGCATAATTTATACGCTTGGATTGTGAGTGGCATTTCTAAAAGAAAAAAACAAGATTTTATAATCGTACTGGGTGCAGGTATTATAGGAGAAAAGGTAACACCACTTTTGAAAGCGAGATTAGATAAAGCGATTAAATTAAAACGAAAAAGTTTAGATACGAAATTGATTGTAAGTGGTGGTCAAGGTTCGGATGAAGCAATCAGTGAAGCTGAAGCGATGAGACGATATTTAGTGGAACAAGGCATACGTAATGAAGAAATTATAATGGAAGACAAATCAACTAATACAGAAGAAAATTTAGTGTTCTCTATGAAGATAATGAACACTTATAAACAACATGCAATTGCTACGATTGTTTCTAATCATTTTCATATTTTAAGAGCAGCATTTTTATCTAAGAAAATTAAAATGAACGCAACTGTTACGGGCGGATCATCGAAATCATACTTCTATCCAAATGCATATATTAGAGAATATTTAGCAATCATTTATATGTTTAAAAAGACACATGCACTGGTGATGATTATCTTATTGGCAGCAGTTGCTTGCTACACATTATGGGGAATATAAACGAAAAGAAGGTCCCGTAGAGCACTCACTCTACGGGACCTTTAGTATATTATTTATCTGGTGTCCATATCACAATATCTTCACCGGATTGGTTTTGTTGCTCGATATCTTGGAAACCATGATTTAAGAAGAAATCTTTAGATTGATTACGTGCGATACATTTGATTGGTAAATCGAAGCTCTTAGCGTAATCTAATAACTGTTTGCCGTATCCTCTATCTTGATAGTCTCTTAATACTTCTAGTTTCCATAAAATGAGGTAATCATTAAATGCTGGGAAGTAAGTTTTTTCTACTTCATCTTGCTTAAATAAACACATTCTTGCTACTAACTTGTCGCCAACATAAATACCGTAAAATGGTGAATCTGAACTAGCATCGATCATTTTTCCTTTTAATTCTTCAACCATATATAAACCTTCGTTTCCGAAGTTACGAAATTGTTCGAATGCTTCTTCAGTTTTGTAATTAATTTGTAAATGTTCTACTTTAGCCATGATAATCCCCCTTGTTCTTTCCTTAATTATACTTCATTTGAATAAAATTTTAAATTATAAGCCGTTAGATTGTTTTATTTAACTACAATCTTTATACTATTGATAGTAATTAATTTCGAAGGAGAAAGACTCGTATGGACTGTAAGAAGACTGTAATTGATCAACAAAATAGTTTTATAGAGAGATATACAAATCATAATACTGAAATTATAAACTTTTATGGATATAAACCAGGGGACCAATCTGAATTCGAAAGACGCTCGAATTTATCAGCTAATGGTAGAGAAGAAGCTCTTTCAAAAGTCATATACAATTATATGTCTCAATTGGATTTAACAGATAAACAACTTGAAAACATTGAAAATTTAAAACGTGGTCACAAAGTCATTATTGGTGGTCAACAAGCTGGACTCTTTACCGGTCCTTTATATACATTCCATAAAATCATTTCAATTATCGTTTTAGCTAACGAACAAAGTGAAAAATTAAATACGCCAATTATTCCTGTATTTTGGATAGCAGGTGAAGATCATGATTTTGATGAAGTGAATCATACATATGCGTATGATCGTATTTCAAGACAGTTAAATAAGGTGAAATATAGTACGTTAGAACCACCAGAAAAGAGTGTTTCTCATTATCATTTTGATAAAACACTAATCAAAGATGCTTTAAATGACATGTTCAGTTCTATCGGAGAAACTGTTCACTCTAAAGATATTCAATCATTGATTCATAAAGCAATCGAGTCTTCTGAATCATGGAGTGAAATTTTTAAAGTCATCACACATGAAGTGTTTAAAGAATATGGGTTGTTATTAATTGATGCGAATGATCCAGAACTAAGATCTTTAGAAGTACCATTTTTCAAGGAAATCATTGAAAAACATGAAGAAGTAGATTCAGCATTTAGAAATACACAAGACCAATTTGCTGAAGTTATTAAAAAGCGCATGATTTTAACGGATGGTAATGTTCACTTATTCTATGAGCATGACGACAAAAGGCAGCTCATTATGTACGAAGATGAAAAATTCTATTTAAATAAAGATACAGATGTAACCTTTACTAAAGATGAATTACTCAGTCTTGTAGAAGAACATCCTGAACGATTTTCTAATAATGTTGTAACTAGACCTTTAATGGAAGAATATTTATTTAATACTTTAAGTTTCATTGGTGGGCCAAGTGAAATTATTTATTGGGGTGAATTAAAAGGTGTATTCAATTTATTTAATATTGAAATGCCTATAGTTACACCGCGTATGCGTATTAGTTATTTAACGCAAGAAGCGAAAAAATGTATCGATAACTATAACTTAGATCTAGATACTGTTTTAGTAGATGGTATTCAAAACGATAAAGAAAAATTTATTAGAGCAAAAGCTTCTGATGAAGTCTTAAGAGAAATTGAAGAAATGAAAGAAAGCCAATCTCAATTTCATCAAAAACTGATTAAAGAAATTGGTGACGATTATCAAAACAGAAAATTAGTCGAAAAAAATAATCAAATACATCAGCACCAATATCAATATTTAATAGATAGATATTTATTAAATGTTGAAAGAGAAAATGAAATCAGTATGAGACATTTCGAAATAGTAGAGCATACATTACATCCTCACCACGGATTACAAGAAAGAGTGTGGAATCCTATCCAAGTAATGAATCAATTTGGGATTACTATGTTCAGTCCCTCCACCTATCCACCACTTCGTTACACTTTTAAACATATAACGCTTGAACTATAGTCATAACAAGGATTAACACCCAATTTACGAAATCGTAAATTGGGTGTTTTTTTTACTATTTACACAAATTTTAAGAAATCTTGTATAAATAGTGGAGGATTGTGGGGGAATGTGGTAAATTATAAATAAGGTGAGGTGAGATAAAATGTTCATGGGTGAATACCAACATCAATTGGATACTAAAGGGCGTATGATTGTGCCTTCTAAATTCAGATATGATTTGAACGAACGTTTTATTATCACTAGAGGCCTAGATAAATGTTTGTTTGGCTACACACTTGAAGAGTGGGCGCGCATCGAAGAAAAACTCAAAACCTTACCTATTACAAAAAAAGATGCCCGTAAATTCATGAGAATGTTCTTCTCAGGTGCGATTGAAGTAGAACTAGACAAACAAGGACGTATTAACATCCCTCAAAATTTAAGAAGTTACGCTAATTTAAGTAAAGAATGTACTGTTATTGGTGTTTCTAACCGAATTGAAATATGGGATCGTTCTACGTGGAATGATTTTTATGATGAATCTGAAGACAATTTTGAGGACATTGCTGAAGATCTCATTGACTTTGATTTTTAGGAGTGAATTAAATGTTTCATCACGTATCCGTACTATTGAAAGAAACAGTAGATAAATTAGACATAAAACCAGATGGTACTTACGTTGATTGTACATTAGGTGGAGCTGGTCATAGTTTGTACCTAGTTGAACAATTGAATGACCAAGGCCGACTTATAGCAATCGATCAAGATGAAACAGCAATTGAACATGCTAAAGGTATCTTAAAGGACCATATGCATAAAGTGATTTTTGTACAAAACAACTTTAGAAATTTAGAACATATATTAGAAGAACTACATATTAGTAAAGTAGATGGTGTACTTTATGACCTTGGTGTATCTAGTCCACAGCTCGACACGCCAGAACGAGGATTTAGTTACCATTATGATGCTAAATTAGACATGAGAATGGATCAATCACAATCTTTATCAGCTTATGAAGTGGTAAATGAATGGTCATATGAACAACTTGTCAAAATCTTTTTTAGATATGGTGAAGAGAAATTTTCAAAACAAATAGCTAGAAAGATTGAAGCAAGAAGAGAACAAGCACCTATAGAAACGACTTTCGAACTAGTGGATTTAATTAAAGAAGGTATTCCAGCAGCTAAACGTAGAAAGGGTGGACACCCTGCTAAACGTGTCTTCCAAGCGATTAGAATAGCAGTTAATGATGAATTAGGTGCATTTGAAACATCTATTGAAGCGGCAATACAACACGTTAAAGTTGGTGGAAGAATTTCAGTTATTACATTCCATTCTTTAGAAGATCGTTTGTGTAAACAAGTCTTTCAAGAATATGAAAAAGGCCCAGATGTACCAAGGGGATTGCCGGTTATACCGGAAGCGTACAAGCCGAAACTAAAAAGAGTAAACAAAAAACCAATTATTTCTGATGAACAAGAACTTGAGCATAACAATAGAGCGAGAAGTGCAAAGTTAAGAGTTGCGGAAATTTTGAAGTAAACAGAGGAGTGGCAATTGAATGGCAGTAGAAAGAGTATATCCGAATTATAGACCTGATGAGTGGCAAGAGCCACAACTCGAACCACAGAAGAAAAAAGTAAAAAAGACCAAGGTAGTAGGAATATCGAGGATCGAAAAAGTCGTATACATATCATTAATAACTATGATTGCGTTGATAAGTATTTATATGCTATCTTTAAAAATGGATGCGTATAATAACAAGACACAAATCGCAGAATTAGACAGTAAAATTGAACAACAACAAACAACAAACAGTGATTTGAAGACGGAATCAATGAAACAATCGTCATACGAACGCATCTACGAAAAAGCTGAAGACTACGGTCTAAAGTTGAATAATGACAATGTAAAGGTAGTGCGTAGTGATGCCCAAAATTAAAATAAAGAAAAATAAAATAGGAGCAGTCCTCTTAGTAAGTTTTTTCGGACTGCTCTTTTTTATATTGGCCGTAAGATATTCGTATTTAATGATCAGTGGTCACTCAGCTGGTGAAGATTTAGCGTACAGGGCAAGTGAGAAATATTTAAGACAAACAGTCGCTGAACCTGAACGTGGAAAAATTTATGATCGTAATGGTAAAGTGCTTGCCGAAGATACAGATAGTTATAAATTAGTGGCAATATTAGATAAAAAAATGAGCGAAGCTAGCGATAAACCTCGACACGTAAAAGACAAGAAGAAAACAGCTAAAGCATTAGCTAAAATTCTTGATATGGATGAAGATGATATTTTAGATAAACTTAAAACTAAAAATGCCTTTCAAGTTGAGTTTGGTCAAAAAGGTAAAGATTTAACTTATAAACAAAAAACACAAATTGAAAAGCTTAAATTACCAGGATTGACGTTTGAAACGGAGAAAAAAAGATTTTATCCTAATGGTAATTTCGCGTCTCATCTAATAGGTTTAGCAGATAAAGACCCAGATACGAATAAATTAAAAGGTGTATCAGGTGCTGAAAAAGTATTTGATAGCTATTTAAAAGGAAAAACGGGTAAAAACTCTTATAAGCAAGATATATGGGGTATGCTCGTACCGAACAGTGAAGATAGTATTAAAGCGCAAAATGGTGATGATGTACATCTTACACTAGACTCTAATATTCAAGTCTTTGTTGAAAATGCACTCGACGAAATGGTAGATCGCTATGAACCTAAAGATTTATTTGCGGTTGTCATGGATGCGAAAACTGGTGAAATTCTAGGTTACAGTCAGAGACCTACGTTTAATCCTGATACGAAAAAAGACTTCGGGAAAAAATGGGCGAATGATTTATATCAAAATACTTACGAACCAGGTTCAACATTCAAAACATATGGTCTAGCTGCAGCAATTGAAGAAGGTAAATTCGAACCAAACAAGAAATTTAAATCAGGTCATAGAGAAATAGATGGATTTAAAATTTATGATTGGAACGATGATGGTTGGGGAAATATCCCTATGACAACTGGATTTACATATTCAGCGAATACATTAATGATGAAACTTCAAGACTTAGTCGGTGCTGATAAAGCAAAGGCATATTATGAGAAATTTGGTTTCGGTAAAAAGACAGGTGGCTTATTTGATAGTGAAGCGCCAGGGAATATTGCATTTGATAACGAACTTCAAAGAAAGACATCTTCATTTGGTCAGTCTACTACAGTAACGCCAATCCAAATGTTACAAGCTGAAACTGCTATTATAAATCAAGGTAATATGCTTGAACCTTATTATGTAAAATCGATTCAAAACAAAGAAAGTAACGAAACGATTAAAAAAGGCGAGAAAAAAGTAGTTGGTAATCCAATATCTAAAGATACAGCCAAGAAGACAATGACAGAATTAGATAAAGTAGTAAATAGTAAAGAAAGTCATGCTACAAACTATAAGATAGATGGTTACCGAGTTGCAGGTAAAACAGGTACAGCTCAAGTGCCAGATACTAAAAACGGTGGTTATGTTGATGGTGCAAATCCTTATTTCGTAAGCTTTATGGGCTATGCGCCTGCTAAAGATCCTGAAGTGGTTGTTTATGCTGGTATGTCACTTGCACAAAAACGTGACCTAGAGGCGTATGAGTATGGTGTATCAAGAGGTTTCAATCCAATTATGGAAAATACATTGAAATATTTAGATGTAGAAGAAACTGAAGGTAAAGCTAAGACAAATGAATCAGATGTACCAGATGTTGTTAATATGAGTACACAAAAAGCAACAGATGCAATAAAAGGTAAAAAACTTGAGCCAATTGTAATTGGTAAAGGTGATAAAATTAAAAAACAAATACCGCTTAAAGGTAAAAATGTCCAAGATAAAGAAAGAATTTTACTTGTTACTGACGGTGAAATGACGATGCCTGATACTGAAAATTGGACTAAACGAGACTTATTAAAATTACAAGAAGCGACAGGTATTGAAGTAGAATCAGAAGGTTCTGGTTATGTTTCTGAGCAATCTGTCAGTCAGAACCAAACAATTAAATCTGGTACTAAAGTTAAGTTTACACTTTCTAACAATCATCCGAATGGTGATGATTCAATAGGACAAGTTCCAGATGATGAAGAAACATCTAAAGATGAAAGCAAAAATAAAGATGATCAAAAAGATAGTAAAGAAGAAAAAACATCTAGTGAATCATAAATCACGGGATGATAGATAATATACAAAAGAAAAGGTGAACAATTATGAATTTTACGCTACCTGTCATTGCGTTTTTATTGACTTTGATACTTGTACCCGTTTTAATTCCAACACTTAAAAAATTAAAATTTGGGCAAAGTATTCGAGAAGAAGGACCTAAGAGTCATATGAAGAAAACAGGAACACCAACTATGGGTGGATTAACGTTCTTATTATCAACAATCGTTGTAACAATCATTGCGTTATTCTATGTTGAGCAAGTAGGTCCGCTCATCCTGTTATTATTTGTAACACTAGGTTTTGGACTTATTGGTTTTATAGACGATTATATTATTGTCGTTAAGAAAAATAACCAAGGTTTAACAAGTAAACAAAAATTCTTAGCTCAAATTGCGATAGCCGTTATATTCTATATCGTAAGTGTTATATTACCAAACTATGAATTTGAAACAGCTATCAACATTCCGTTTACAGATTGGTCATTACCATTGTCTGTTTTCTACATTATATTCATAGTATTTTGGCAAGTTGGATTCAGTAATGCTGTTAACTTAACAGATGGATTAGATGGTCTATCAACTGGTTTATCCATCATTGCATTTGGTTTTTACGCGGCACTATCATTTATTCTTGATAAACCAGAAATTGGGTTATTCTGTTTAGTGATGCTTGCAAGTTTATTTGGATTTTTAATTTACAACAAGTACCCAGCAAAAGTGTTCATGGGAGATACTGGAAGCCTAGCGCTTGGTGGTATTTTCGCAACGATTTCAATCATGCTTAACCAAGAAATAACATTATTATTAATCGGTTTAGTATTTGTAATTGAAACATTATCAGTTATGTTACAAGTAACGTCATTCAAGCTTACAGGAAAAAGAATATTTAAAATGAGCCCATTGCATCACCATTTCGAATTAGTTGGTTGGAGTGAATGGAAAATAGTATTAGTATTCTGGGCTACAGGTATCGTTACTGGTGCAATTGGTTTATGGATAGGGGTAATGTAATATGAAAGCATATGATGCATTAAAAGAGAAACCTGTTCTTATTTTAGGTTTAGCAAAAAGTGGATATGAAAGTGCAAAGTTATGCCATAAATTAGGTGCTGAGGTAACAGTTAATGATGGTAAAGAATTATCCTCTGATCCGCATGCACTTGAATTAGAGCAACAAGGGATACGTGTAATTAGTGGTGAACATCCATTGTCATTACTCGATAATAAACCGTTAATAGTAAAAAACCCTGGTATACCTTACAATATTCCACTATTGCAAGAAGCGATGAATCAAGGATTGGATATCATAACAGAAGTTGAATTAAGTTATTACATTTCAGAAGCACCTATTATCGGTATTACCGGTACAAATGGTAAAACTACGGTGACTTCTTTAATAGGTGATATGTTTGGTAATAGTAAAGTGAATGGTCAAGTTTCCGGTAATATTGGTGTAGTTGCATCAAAAGTTGCTCAAGAAGTTACGAAAGACGATTATCTTATTACTGAACTATCTTCATTCCAACTTTTAGGAACAATCCATTATCGTCCGCATATCGCGATTGTTACAAATATTTATTCTGCACATTTGGATTATCACGGTAGTTTAGAAGAATACCAGAATGCTAAGAAAAATATTTTTAAGAATCAAACCGAAGACGATTATTTAATTTTTAACTATGAACAAAGACATTTAATCAATACAGATGATATTAAATCTAAAATATTATATTTCTCAACTAATCAAAAAGTAAATGGCATTTATATTGAAGATGATTATGTTGTATATAATGGTATAAGAATTATCAATACGCAAGATATTGTATTACCTGGTAAACATAATTTAGAAAATGTACTTGTAGCTGTATTAGCTTCATTATTATCTGGTGTTGACGTGAAGTCGGTTGTGCATACTTTAACAACATTCTCAGGTATTAAACATAGACTTCAATATGTTGGGAATAATAGAGGTAATAAGTATTACAATGACTCTAAAGCGACGAATACTTTAGCGACACGATTTGCTTTAAGTTCATTTAATTCGCCAATCATTTGGTTATGTGGTGGATTAGATAGAGGAAATGACTTTGATGATTTAATACCATATATGGATAATGTCCGTTTGATGGTTACATTTGGCGAAACAAAAGATAAATTAAAAACATTGGGTGCGAGTCAAGGTAAAGAAGTTTTGCAAGCAAATGACGTTAAAGATGCCGTCAATTTGATTCAAGATTATATACAATCTAATGATGTTGTCTTATTATCACCAGCGTGTGCAAGCTGGGATCAATATGATACATTTGAAGCGCGTGGCGACGAATTTATTGAAAGTTTCCAAAAACATTTACCAACATTTTAGAAATTGTAAAATAAGGAGTGACAACCGTGAATAAAAGTTCTGATAACAATGATGATATATTGCAATTTGAAACGACTACGGAAGATGAACGATTAGAAATTTTAAAGAAGAAAAGAAAACGTAGACGTCAAATTCAATTAGGTGTATTCATAGGTGTTATACTCCTTGTTATCTTGATTTTACTGTTCATGTTTACAGACATCAGTAAAGTTGATCAAGTGGACATTAAAGGTGAAGAAATCGTATCTAAAAAGGATATCGAAAAAGCTTTAGACATTAAAAAAGATTCTCGAATATACAATATTCCTGTAAGTGATATGAAATCGAAAATCGAAGAAATTGAAGGCGTTAAAAGTGTTGAAATTAAACGTCATTTTCCAAATGATTTAACGGTAAATGTAAATGAATATGAAACGATTGGCTTAGTTAAAGAGAAAAAACGTTACGTACCGTTATTAGAAAATGGAAAAACAATTAAAAACTTATCAACAGATTTACCAATTGATGTTCCGATTTTGAATGATTTCAGTTCTAAAAAGTTAAATAAATTGATTCCTGAATTGAAAAAGGTGAAACCTAAAGTTAAATCAATGATATCGGAAATTAATTATAAGCCAGGTGAGAACAATCAGAATAGAATCCAACTATTTATGACAGATAATGTAGAAGTTGTTGGAGATATTCAAACTTTTGCGAATAAAATCAACTATTATCCGAGTATTTCTGATAAATTAGAGAGAGACAATTCTGGAGCGCTCAAAACACCTGGATTTTTAGATTTACAAGTCGGTGTAACATTCTTACCGTATGAAACAGAAGAACAGCAAAAAGAACGTTCAGAAAAAGAAACAAAACAAGATGAAAACAATAAAACTGAACAGAAAAAATTAGACCAAGCATTACAAGATTTATCTAAAGAATTGGATAAATCTGGAGAAGAACCAAAATCAACTGAGAAATCAGAAGAATAAGTAAAAAATTCAATAAATAAACCTATAATTAGTTCACATTAAATCAAGTATCATGTAAACTAATAATAGTTTAAATTTGATTATCATGTGTTAGAGGAGGTGCCTATCGATGGAGGAACATTATTATATTAGTTTAGATATAGGTTCATCGAGTGTAAAAGTAATAGTAGGAGAAAAATTTCATAATGGCATTAACGTGATAGGTACAGGGCAAACTTATACGAATGGTATAAGAAATGGTTGTATAGATGATTTTGATATCGCTAAACAAGCTATTAAAGATACAATCAAAAAAGCAGCAATTGCTTCTGGAATAGATATTAAAGAAGTATTCTTAAAAATGCCTATCGTGAATACAGAGATTTACGACGAAAAATTTGAAATACCTTTTGATGGTACAGAAACTGAAATAAATGGCAGTCATATAGAATCAGTATTAGAGGGCATTAGAGAATTGAATGATGTACCTGAAACTGAAGTCATTGGTGTATTCCCAATGAAATTTATTGTAGATGACTTACATGAGGTTTCTGATCCTAAAGAGATGGTTGCAACGCAATCATTAAAAGTAGAAGCAGGCGTTATCGCAACATCAAAATCATTATTAATCAACATCATTAAATGTGTTGAATCTTGTGGAGTAGATGTATTAGAAGTATTTTCTGATGCTTATAACTATCAATCTATATTATCTCCAACAGAAGTTGAACTTGGTGCTTGCGTCATTGATATTGGTGAAGATTTAACGCAAGTAGGCTTTTATGAAAGAGGCAATTTAGTTGATGCTGATACGATTGAAATGGCAGGTAGAAGCATAACAACAGATATTGCGAAATCATTAAATACTACATATGACAATGCCGAGAAGATTAAACAACAATATGGACATGCATTCTACGATTCTGCATCAGATCAAGATGTCTTTAGTGTTGAACAAATTAACGAAGATGGTCACGCACAATTCACTCAAAAAGAATTAAGTGAAATTATTGAATCAAGAGTAGAAGAAATTTTCTTTGAAATATTTGATTTATTACAAGATATGGGTATTACAAATGTTAACGGTGGATTCATCGTAACAGGTGGTACTTCAAACCTACTTGGTATTAAAGAATTATTACAAGATATGGTTAATGAAAAAGTACGTGTACATACACCGTCTCAAATGGGTATACGTAAACCTGAGTTTACTTCTAGTATATCTACTATATCTAGTGGAATTAACTTTGATGAGCTACTAGATTATGTTACAATGAATAATTATGACGCTGATAATGTCGAAGAAGAAACATACGAAGAAGAAACTCAAGAAACTAAAGCTAAACCATATGAACAATGGTTTAAAAAGAAATCAAACAAAAACAATGACGCAAAAGCTTCAAATTCTGATCATGACAGAGTCTCCGAAACAGAATATGATTCGGAAAGTCAAGAAGAGAAGCCAAGTGTATTAAAAAAATTAATGAAATCGTTATTTGATTGATGGGTCATAAAGATTAGGAGGATAATAAATGTTAGAATTTGAGCAAGGGTTTAATCATTTAGCTACTTTAAAAGTAATTGGTGTTGGTGGTGGCGGTAATAACGCTGTTAACCGTATGATAGATCATGGAATGAACAATGTAGAATTTATTTCTATTAATACAGATGGTCAAGCTTTAAACTTATCTAAAGCTTCATCTAAAATTCAAATTGGTGAAAAATTAACACGTGGTTTAGGTGCAGGTGCAAACCCAGAAATCGGTAAAAAAGCTGCTGAAGAATCACGTGAACAAATAGAAGATGCTATTCAAGGCGCTGACATGGTATTCGTTACTGCTGGTATGGGTGGCGGAACTGGTACAGGTGCTGCACCAGTTGTTGCTAAAATCGCAAAAGAGATGGGTGCATTAACTGTTGGTGTTGTTACACGTCCATTTAGCTTTGAAGGACGTAAACGTCAAACTCAAGCTGCTGCTGGTGTAGAATCTATGAAAGCTGCAGTAGATACATTAATCGTTATTCCTAATGATCGTCTTTTAGATATCGTTGATAAATCAACACCTATGATGGAAGCATTCAAAGAAGCAGATAACGTATTACGTCAAGGTGTACAAGGTATCTCTGACTTAATCGCTGTATCAGGTGAAGTTAACTTAGACTTTGCTGACGTTAAGACTATTATGTCTAACCAAGGTTCAGCATTAATGGGTATCGGTGTATCTTCAGGTGAAAATAGAGCAATCGAAGCTGCTAAAAAAGCCATTTCTTCACCATTATTAGAAACATCAATCGTAGGCGCACAAGGTGTCTTAATGAACATTACAGGTGGAGAGTCACTTTCACTATTTGAAGCTCAAGAAGCGGCAGATATTGTTCAAGATGCAGCAGACGAAGATGTTAATATGATCTTCGGTACAGTTATTAACCCAGAATTACAAGACGAATTAGTCGTTACAGTAATTGCTACTGGATTTAATGACAAACCTTCTAATGCTCGTAAACCACAAGGTGGCGGAGCATTTGGTGGAACTACAGAAGAACCTGCTTCTAAAAGAGAAGAAGGAGAATCACTAGGTAGAAAAGCTTCATTTGAAAATAAATCAGCAAATGAATCAACTGATGATAGTGATATTCCAAGTTTCATTCGAAATAGAGAAGATAGACGTTCTAGACGCTCTAGACGATAAATGAACTTAAAAAGTCATCAGGCTAAGTCCTGATGACTTTTTTTGTTAGGAGAGATGAAATGAAAGAGATTTTTAATCAACATAATCATTATTTATCATATGAAGCCGATGATAGAAATGATTTAACGATAGGTATTACAACTCGTCAAGGTGGTTATAGTCCATATCCGGAGAATGCATTTAATATGGCGCGATATATCAATGACGATCCAGATAATATTTCAAAGCATCAGCAAATATTAGCCAATGAAATTAATTTTAGTTGTGACAATTGGGTATTTCCAATTCAAACACATGAGAATAAAGTTCGAGAAGTATCTTCAAAGGATAAAGGTACAAATATCAATGCATTAACTGAAGAACTTCATGGAATAGATGGACTTTATACTTATGAGTCTGACCTATTATTAACGATGTGCTTTGCAGATTGTGTACCAATCTATTTATATGATACGCAAAATGGTTATATTGGTCTTTGTCATGCCGGATGGAGAGGTACGCATTCCCAAATTATTAAAGAGATGATTGAACAATATAACGGAGACGTTTCAAATTTGAGAGTTGTTATAGGACCATCCACATCTGACAGTTACGAAATTAACGAAGACATTTATCAAAAGTTTAAAACATTACCAATAGACTCTGAAGCGTACATTGTACAAAGAGGACAAGATAGATACGGCATAGATTTAAAACAAGCAAATGAACTACTTGCCATACATTATGGTGTTAATCCTGAACATATCGTTAAGACGAATCATTGTACGGCTAGTGAAACGGATTTATTCTTCTCATATAGAGTAGAAAAAGGGCAAACTGGTAGAATGCTTGCATTTATAGGTAGAAAGTAGGTATAGATTTGAAATCAGTAAAAGAAAATTTAGTAGAAATCAATTCACAAATTTGTAACAGTAGTGAAGAATCAGAATTTAATACGTCGCCTCAAGTGATTGTTGTGACAAAATATGTTACAATAGACCGAGCTAAAGAAGCTTATGAAGCAGGCTTGAAAAACTTTGGAGAAAATCGTATTGAAGGATTTTTGGAAAAGAAAAAGCATCTTCCAGATGATGCTATCATGCATTTTATTGGATCATTACAAACAAGAAAAGTAAAAGACATCATTAATGAAATTGATTATTTACATGCATTAGATAGATTAAAATTAGCTAAAGAAATTGAAAAACGTGCTGAACATGTTGTAAAATGCTTTGTTCAAGTGAATGTTTCGGGAGAAGAATCAAAACATGGCATGTCGCCTGATGAAGTTATCCCATTTATTCGAGAGCTTAAGGATTTTAAACATATTGAAATAGTTGGTTTAATGACTATGGCACCATTAACTGAAGACAAAATAAAATTAAGACAATATTTTAACCAACTAAGATTATTGAAAGAGAAAGTACAATCCTTAAACTTATCATATGCACCTTGCACTGAATTATCTATGGGCATGAGCAATGATTTCAATGAAGCAATATTAGAAGGTGCTTCTTATGTAAGAATTGGTACAAAATTAGTTGGCGAATAGGAGTGTAAATTATGGCAATTAAAGATGTATTTAAAGGCTTTTTCGTAGTCGATGAAGAAGAAGAAGTATACGAAGAGCCACAAAGAGAACAAACAAAATCACCACAACAAGAATCATCTATACAAGAACAAAAACCAAAACAACAATCTTTAAAAAGTGTACCAACACAAAAATCAAATACAACTAGATACCAATCACAACGTTCTCGTGATTTTAAAAAACCTGAAAGGAAAGAGGCCATGACTGAGAAACGTACAAATTCATCTCAAACGAATGTCGTTAGTATGAGCGGGAATATGGATTTTGCGCAAAGTTCAAAAATGTGCTTATTTGAACCAAGAGTATTTTCAGATACGCAGGATATCGCCGATGAACTTAAAAATAGACGTACAACATTAGTGAATTTACAACGCATTGATAAAGTATCAGCTAAAAGAATTATAGACTTCTTGAGTGGTACTGTTTATGCGATTGGTGGAGATATAAGACGTGTAGGAACAGACATCTTCTTATGTACACCTGATAATGTTGAAGTAGCTGGATCAATTACTGAGCAACTAGAACAAGTTGAACCTTATCAAGAATAGAGGAATTTAAGATATGGATAGTGGATTATTAAGTACGATATTAGGCTTTGTATTATTCGTCGTTAAAATTTATCAATATGGTATGATCGTTTATTTCCTTACATCATGGTTACCAGGCGTTAGGGAAGGCGCATTTGGACAATTTTTAGGGAAAATATATGAACCATTTTTAGAACCATTTAGAAAAATCATCCCACCTTTAGGTATGTTAGACATATCTTCATTAGTGGCGTTTATAACGTTAAGTTTATTCTATGTTGGTTTAGTTAATATATTTAATATGATTGTACCTGTAATGCCAATATTATAATTAAACGATAAATGACAGTAGGGTGAGACGCAATGTCACATCCTATTTTTTATTGAATTAGAGGTGTCAAAATGGATATATATCAACACTTTAGAAAAGAAGAAAAAGAGATTATTGATTTATTTTTAAATAGGTGTGAAGTTGCTGAACGAAATTATCAACCAGTGCTTACAGAATTTCTGGACCCTAGAGAACAATTTATATTACAAACAATCGTGGGTGGCTTCGATGATTTAAATGTACATTACTTTGGTGGGAATGAAGAATCAGAAAGAAAACGTGCAATCGTCGCACCTGATTATTTTGAACCGACTGAAGCGGATTTTGAGATGGTTCTTATTGAGCTTACTTATCCTTCAAAATTTGTTAAATTGACGCATCGTAATGTATTAGGTACGATCATGTCGCTTGGGATTGATAGAAATCAACTAGGGGATATTATTGTTAATGACCGTATACAGTTTGTTTTGACAAAGAGATTTGAATCGTATATTATGATGGAATTAACAAAGATTAAAGGTGCTGGAATCAAATTGAGTTCTATTCCATTCCAAAATATGATACAATCAAGTGAGAATTGGCAGACACATGACGCAACTGTAAGTGCATTGAGATTGGATGTAATCATTAAACACCTTACAAATACGAGTAGAACAATTAGTAAGAAATTGATTGAAAGTAAACGCGTTAAAGTCAATCATAGAGAAATCGAACAAGTAGACTTTATAGTCGAAGAAAATGATTTGATCTCTATTAAAGGATATGGACGTGCGAAGATCATTCAAAATAATGGAACTTCAAAAAAAGGCAAGATAAGAATAGCTTATCGAACATTGTTTAAATAGTGCTGAGGAGGAAAACTTATGGCATTTACCCCAGAGGAAATCAAACAAAAAGAATTTAGTAGAGTTCATAAAGGATTAGATGAAACTGAAGTACGTGGATATCTACAAACTTTAAGTGATGAAATTGAAAAATTAAAATCAGATAAAGCGCATTTACAAAGTATTATAGATGATAAAGAAGAGAATATTAGTCGATTCAAAGCAGTCGAAAATACAATCTCTGACGTATTATTACAAGCGCAAAAAACAAGTGAAGAAACGAAACATACTGCTGTATTAAAAGCAGATGCTATTATTAAAGAAGCAGAGGGACGTTCTGATCAAATCGTTAATGATGCACTTCAAAAAGCGCGTCATATCAGTTTCCAAACTGAAGATATGAAACGTCAATCAAAAGTTTTTCGTTCACGTTTCCGCATGTTAGTTGAAGCGCAATTAGATTTATTGAAAAATGAAGATTGGGATTATTTACTGAACTATGATGTCGATCAACAAAAAGTTACTGAAGAAAATATTGACATTTTGAACAAAGAAGAAGAAAATAATCAAGAACAGATAAATAATCAAGCAGTTAAAAGTGAAGAGGACAAGTCTGAAGAATAAACGAATTGAGAAGCGAGTTAGGGATAGTGAGAGCCTAATAAATTCATTTCTTTAGGTATCACCTGTTTGCGAATATGGTATATGTTTAATGAGTGAACTCTAAGTTGAGTTAATAAGGGTGGTACCGCGATGTATGTCGTCCCTATTATTTCAGCTTAGAGTTTTTTTATATTATTTTTATTAAGAAGGAGATTAAGACTTATGGATTACAAAGATACGTTACTTATGCCTAAAACAAGTTTTCCAATGAGAGGTGGTTTACCAAATAAAGAACCACAAATTCAAGAAGAGTGGAAAGAGAAAGATTTATACAATAAAATTTTAGAAAAAAATAAAGGTAATACACCATTTATTCTTCATGATGGTCCTCCATATGCTAATGGTAATTTACACATGGGTCACGCTTTAAATAAAATTTTAAAAGATATCATCGTTAGACAAAAAGCAATGTCTGGATATTATGCACCTTACGTGCCAGGTTGGGATACACATGGTTTACCAATCGAGCAAGCTTTAACAAACAAAGGTGTTAAAAGAAAAGAAATGTCAGTTGCTGAATTCAGAGAAAAATGTAAAGAATTTGCATTAGAACAAATTGAATTACAAAAAGCTGATTTCAGACGTTTAGGTGTAAACGGTGATTGGGATAATCCATATATTACGTTAAAACCTGAGTTTGAAGCGGCACAAATTAGAGTATTCGGTGAAATGGCTGCTAAAGGTTTAATCTATAAAGGTAAAAAACCAGTTTACTGGTCTCCTTCAAGTGAATCTTCATTAGCTGAAGCTGAAATTGAATACCAAGATAAAAAATCACCTTCAATCTATGTAGCATTTAATGTAGTAGATGGTAAAGGTGTTGTAGATGAAGATGCAGCATTTATTATTTGGACAACAACTCCATGGACAATTCCATCAAACTTAGCAATTGCTGTTAATCCTAAATTGAACTACGTACAAGTAAATGTAGAAGGCAAAAAATACGTTGTTGCCCAAGCACTTCTTGATTCAGTTTGTGAAGCATTAGACTGGAATAAAGAAACAATTACAATTGATAAAGAATTCAGTGGAGCTGAATTAGAATATGCAACAGCACAACATCCATTTATCGATCGTACTTCATTATTAATTTTAGGTGATCACGTTACAACTGATGCAGGTACAGGTTGTGTTCATACAGCACCAGGTCACGGTGAAGATGACTATATCGTTGGTCAAAAATATGGTCTAGGCGTGCTTAGTCCAATTAATGATAAAGGTGTATTCACTGAAGAAGCTGGAGAATTTGAAGGTCTATTCTATGATAAAGCTAATAAAAATATCACAGAAAAATTAGACGAAGTTGGCGCATTATTAAAACTTACATTCTTCAAACACTCATATCCACATGACTGGAGAACTAAAAAACCAGTTATTTTCAGAGCTACTGAACAATGGTTCGCATCAATCAGTAAAGTAAGACAAGATATTTTAGATGCAATTGATGATACGAAGTTTAAAATCGATTGGGGTAAAACACGTCTTTACAATATGATCAGAGATAGAGGAGAATGGGTTATCTCTCGTCAAAGAGTTTGGGGTGTACCTCTACCAGTCTTCTACGCTGAAAATGGCGATATTATCATGACTGAAGAAACAATTAATCATGTTGCCAATCTATTTGAACAACACGGTTCAAATATTTGGTTTGAAAGAGAAGCGAAAGACTTATTACCAGAAGGCTTTACGCATGAAGGTAGCCCAAATGGTGAATTCACTAAAGAAACAGATATTATGGACGTATGGTTCGATTCAGGTTCAACTCATAGAGGTGTGTTAGAAACACGTCCAGAATTATCATACCCAGCTGATATTTATTTAGAAGGTAGTGACCAATACAGAGGTTGGTTTAACTCTTCAATTACTACATCAGTAGCAACTAAAGGTATCTCACCATACAAAATGTTACTTTCTCACGGTTTCGTAATGGACGGAGAAGGTAAGAAAATGAGTAAATCATTAGGTAACGTTATCGTTCCTGATAAAATTGTGAAACAAATGGGTGCAGATATCGCAAGATTATGGGTAAGTAGTGTAGACTACTTAGCAGACGTACGTATCTCAAACGATATCTTAAAACAAACTTCAGATGTATATCGTAAAATTAGAAATACATTCCGTTTCTTATTAGGTAATGTGAATGATTTCAATCCAGCAACAGATAGTGTGAAATACGAAGATATGCTTGAAATCGATCAATATATGCACAATAGATTAAATCAATTTATTGGCCGTACATTATCTCACTATGAAGCATTCGACTATCTAGATATTTATCAAGATATTCAAAACTTCATTAACGTAGAATTAAGTAACTTCTACTTAGACTACGGTAAAGATATCCTTTATATCGAACAAGTAGATTCATTAAAACGTCGTAGTATGCAAACAGTGCTTTATGAAACATTAGTTAAATTAACTAAAATTTTAGCACCAATCATTCCACATACAGCTGATGAAATTTGGGGACATATTCCACATGTTGAAGAAGAAAGTGTTCATTTAACAAATATGCCAGACCCACATGAAGTTGATACAGAATTAGTGGAAAAATGGTCTAAACTGATGAAATTAAGAGACGATGTTAACAGAGCATTAGAAGTTGCACGTAATGAAAAAGTAATCGGTAAATCATTAGAAGCACACATCACATTATCAAACTCAGAAGACTTTGATACAGTTGAATTCTTAAGTCAATTCCAAGACTTACAACAACTCTTCATTGTATCTAAAGTAGATGTCGTTGATGAATTAACAGACGGCGAAGCATATGAATATGTGAAAGTTAAAGTGAAACACGCTGACGGAGAAAAATGTCAACGCTGTTGGAACTACTCAGATGAGCTAGGCTCAGTAGGCGAATTAGATAACCTATGCCCACGCTGTCAAACAGTTGTAAAAACATTAGTATAAATTTAATAATCATAAACGAACTCACGAGATATAAATCTCGTGAGTTTTTTTGTAGAAAAAATTATGTCTAACAATTTTTATATGAGGCATAATTTAATATGATAAATGTAAAAAAATATATTGAATGGTAAAAATTTACATTGTATAATATCCTTAATTAATCTGAGGTATAAATTTCTTCAATATAGATAAAGTATAGGCGATAAAAATATAAACCGAAATATAAGAAAGTTATATGAAGGTTAAAATTTAAAATACTATATTTGTATTCAAAAAGGGGAGAAGTTTATGTTAATGAAAATACTTTTATCAACATTGTTATGTACAACACTAACTACACCTTTAATAGGTAAAGTTAATGCAGAAGAAGTGAAACAAGATAAACCTGTTAAATATGTGTTTCATAATGGAGGAAATTCTGAAGTAATTATTAATTTAGATGGTTCAATGACAATACCTGACCCTAACGGAGACCATTGGGATGTTGTAGGTATGCCAGTCGACCTTTATGTGAAGAAAAATGGTGTAGATACTGATGAACTCACACCAAAGTATAAACACATATGGGATCAATGGGCGTACTATGATTTTTATGCATCAAAAGGTCGAACTGCTGATTTATTCGTTGGAGAACATCCTAGACCATTAGATGGGGAAATATTTGTACCTAAATATGATAATACTTCAGATAACACAAAAGTTGATGATAAAATAGATAATCAAAATAATGTAAATGATAAGAATAATGACAAAAAAGATGAACCTAAAAATGATCAAACAGAACCTAATAAAAACACTACTGACAATCAGTCTATGACAGAACAACCAAAACAAAATGTTCCTGCTAAAGTAGAACAACCGGCTAAAGATAATGCGAAAGTTGATAAAAAATCAGATAGTTAAAGTAATGTAGTTGATAAGAAAGATACTGCTGATCAAAATAAGGTCTTTTCAGATAATAAAGCTGCAGCTGATAATCAAAAGTCTGAGCCTCAATCTTCTGATACTTTTAAAAAAGTTGATGTGAAAAAAGAAGATAATAATAAAGATGTTAAGGCTAAGGCTACTGACAATAAAGCTAAATCTGATAAACAACAAAAAGAATTACCTAAAACGGGTGAGAGTGATAGTACGTGGTTACGTAATGGTTTAGTTATTTTATCTGCTTTTATTGTTCTTGGTATTTATAGATTGTCACGTAAGTATGAAGTGTAATTTAATGAATGAAAGAGATTAAGCAATTGTGGTTGCTTTATCTCTTTTTATTTTGTTTATTAATTTCTTGTTTATGCGAGAAAAAATATGTGATGTGGTGTTTGAATTAGATGTGTAATTTAAAAGATCATATTAACAATTAGGTCGTGTTATGTGGTAAAATAATCAAGATTGGAGTGGAAAGTAGATGCGTAAAGGTTACAATGTACCAATTTGGAGTACTTTTATTATTATATTAATCGCGCTTGATCAACTTACTAAATTTTTAATTGTTAAATCTTTAGAAGTGGGTGAGTCTATAAAGGTTATCAGTAATTTTTTATATATTACATCTCATAGAAACCAAGGTGCTGCTTGGGGGATTTTACAAGGGAAAATGTGGTTATTTTATATCGTAACAATTGTCGTGCTCGTTATTTTATTTATGTTCTTTAAGAACGAAGGATATGGACGACCTGATGTTCAACTTGGACTAAGTTTATTAATTGCAGGGTCAATTGGTAACTTTATAGATCGTTTGTTTAGAGGAGAAGTTGTTGATTTTGTTGATACATATATTTTCAGCTATAATTTCCCGATATTTAATGTAGCAGATGCTGCTTTAACGATAGGTGTCATTGTATTGATAATTGTGATTTTATTTGAGGGCAAGGAGGAAAAAGCTTGAATACATTTGAATTTAAGATAGAGACAGAAAATGAAATTGGTGTAAGAATTGATAAATTATTACCTGATTTGAATCCAGATTGGTCAAGAAATCAAATTCAAGATTGGATTAAATTAGGTTTAGTTGAAGTAAATGGTAAAGTCATTAAAGCAAATTATAAGACGAAGCTTAATGATGTGATTGTTGTGACTGAGAAATTAATCGAAGAGGTCGATATTGTCGCAGAAGATTTAGGTATTGAGGTTTATTATGAAGACAAAGATGTTGCGGTCGTTTATAAACCTAAAGGTATGGTTGTGCATCCAGCACCTGGCCATTATACAGGTACGTTAGTAAACGGATTGATGTATGTGATTAAAGATTTATCAGGTATTAATGGTGAAATTAGACCTGGTATTGTACATCGTATAGATAAAGATACATCAGGTTTATTGATGATTGCTAAGAACGATATTGCACATAGAGGATTAGTTGAACAGTTAGTTGATAAAACTGTGACAAGAGAATATACAGCACTTGTACATGGTAATATACCTCACGAATTTGGAACAATTGAAGCACCAATTGGTAGAAATCCTAAAGAACGTCAAGAAATGGCGATTGTGGATGATGGTAAAGAAGCTGTGACGCACTTTAATGTAATTGAAAAGTTCGAAAAATATACATTGGTTAAATGTCAATTAGAAACGGGTCGTACGCACCAAATCAGAGTGCATATGAAACATATTGGTTTTCCTTTAGTAGGCGATCCTAAATATGGACCGAAGAAGACATTGAACATTGGTGGACAAGCTTTACATGCTGGATTATTAGGATTTGAACATCCAGTTACTGGTGAATATATTGAAAAAGAAGCGCCTCTACCAGAGTATTTTGAAACATTATTAGAGAAATTAAGAAATCACGAAGATAAAAAATAAGTACAACGTGTAATAATACTTATTTAATTTTATTTAAACTTTGACATCATATGAAAAAAACGATATTATTGTTTTAACAATTAAAGCGTCTTTAACAGACAGTCCAGAGAGGCTGAGAAGACATAATATGAGCGTGTAGACCATATTTGTATGGTACTAGTGTATACTCATGTCTTCTAAAGACGTGAGTATTTTTTTGTGGAAGGAGATTGAATATGGCTGAGAGGTTAATCATGGATGCTGCTGCTGTAAACAGAGCATTAACAAGAATGTCACATGAAATACTTGAAAAGAACAAAGGTACTAAAGATATTGTCTTGTTAGGCGTAAAGACAAGAGGTGTATTTCTTGCGAACAGAATTGAGCAGAAAATCCAAGACATCGAACAAGTTCAAGTACCAACTGGAGAAATTGATGTGACACATTATCGTGACGACGTTCAGAATCAGCAAGGTACGATTAAAGTGAAATCATTTAATATCGATGTAGATATTAACGATAAGCATGTCATTATTGTAGATGATGTCCTTTATACAGGTAGAACTGTTAGAGCTTCATTAGATGCTATATTAGATCACGCAAGACCACGAAAAATAAGTTTAGCAACTTTAGTCGACAGAGGTCATAGAGAGCTTCCGATTAGAGCAGATTATGTAGGTAAGAACGTTCCAACATCATCTAATGAATCAGTTGTCGTTGAACTAGAAGAGTTTGACCAACAAACAGCAGTAAAATTAAATTAAATAAATCCTTTTAAATCAGTACGAGAGACTGGCAAAGGAGCTTATATGGTTACAGGAGATAACTATACCTTTATAGGTATCACTGTATACATAGATCCCTTTGCATATCTTGTAAAGGGATCTTTTTTTGAATAGGAGAATGGAAATGTCACATAATGAAGAAATGTTTAAACGAACAGTAGAACCCATATTAGATGTTAATGATAAACCTAAAGCATCACAATGGTTCTTCTTAAGCTCACAGCATTTATTTGCAATGTTCGGAGCAACGGTACTTGTACCATTTCTAACAGGTTTACCTGTTTCAGCAGCACTCATTGCATCAGGCTTAGGAACGCTACTTTATATACTGATAACGAAAGGAAAGATACCAGCTTATCTCGGTTCGAGCTTTGCATTCATAACACCGATTATTGTCGGACTCAAGACACATGACCTTGGTGAAATGCTTGTCGCATTATTTATGAGTGGTGTCCTTTACGTCATTATCGGATTGATTATAAAGGTTACAGGCACGAATTGGTTGCTTAATCTGTTACCACCAGTTGTAGTAGGACCGGTCATCATGGTTATCGGACTTGGACTAGCGCCGGTAGCCGTTAACATGGCGATGTACACAGATTCAAATGCAATGAAAGGCTATAGTGGCATTTACATTACAGTCGCACTCATCACATTAATTACAACAATTATCGTTTCAGTATTTTTCAAAGGATTCTTATCAATCATTCCTGTACTTATCGGAATTATTGTTGGATATATATCTTCATTATTATTTGGAATTGTGGACTTAGCGCCGATTTCAAAAGCAAAATGGATTCAAATGCCTGATATTTACTTACCGTTTCATGATTACACACCATCGCTACAATGGGGACTTATCTTAATCATGCTGCCAATCGTTTTTGTAACGGTTAGTGAGCATATCGGTCATCAAATCGTCATCAATAAAATTGTCGGTAAGAACTTCTTCAAAGATCCAGGTTTACACCGCTCATTAATCGGTGACGGGGTATCAACGATGATGGCTTCAATTATTGGTGGGCCACCAAGTACGACATACGGTGAAAACATTGGCGTACTTGCCATTACAAGAATTTATAGTATATGGGTAATCGGTGGTGCAGCAGTACTTGCTCTAATCTTAGGATTTGTTGGTAAATTCACAGCGATGATTTCAACAATACCAACACCAGTTATGGGTGGTGTTTCCATACTATTATTCGGAATCATTGCTTCAAGTGGTTTGAGAATGTTGGTGGAGAACAATATCGACTTCGGTGACAACCGTAACTTGATCATTGCTTCTGTCATTCTCGTATTAGGAATCGGTAAAGCACATTTAGACTTCACAGGTATTGGCATACATTTGAATATTGAAGGTATGGCTTTAGCAGCAACAGTAGGTATCTTGCTTAATCTTATATTGCCAAAGAAAATAAAATAATTCTCAGGAGGCGTGTCATATGAAAAATTTATTAACAATGACTGATTTAACTAAAGACGACATCATGAAAATTATAACGAAAGCACAAGACATTAAAGAAAATGGTGCAGAAACTTTTGGTAAAGGCATGACGGTCGCAAACTTATTCTTTGAAAATTCAACACGAACAAAATGTAGTTTTGAAATGGCTGAAAGAAAATTAGGTTTGGAAGTCATTCCTTTTGAAATAAGTACTTCATCTGTTCAAAAAGGTGAATCTTTATATGATACTTGCAAAACTTTAGAATCTATTGGTGTAGACGCATTAGTCATTAGACATAGTGAAAATGCATATTATGACACATTACAAGGGCTTAATATTCCAGTATTAAATGGTGGAGATGGAAGTGGCCACCACCCGACACAAAGTCTTCTAGATATTATGACAATATATGAGGAATACGGTTACTTCGAAGGATTAAAAATTTTAATCTCAGGTGATATAAAAAATTCAAGAGTAGCAAGAAGTAATGCAGATGCTTTAACGAAACTTGGTGCGGAAGTGATGTTCTCAGCACCGGAACAATGGAAATGTAACTTTTCAGATGTACCATATGTAGAAATTGATGATGTGATAGAAGAAGTAGACGTTTGTATGTTGTTAAGAGTACAAAATGAAAGACATGATTCAGGTACGACGTTTAGTAAAGAAGACTATCACAATGCATACGGACTGACGATAGATAGATATAACAAACTTCATGACAATGCAATCGTCATGCATCCAGCACCAGTCAACCGAGGTGTTGAAATAGATACTTCACTTGTAGAAAGTTCGAAATCAAGAATTTTTAAACAAATGGAGAACGGCGTGTTCATTAGAATGGCATGTATACATGATGTACTTAATCACAAGGAGGAAAAAGTAAAATGTCACTTATAATCAAAAATGGAAAAATCTTATTAGAAGGTCAATTAGTTAACAAGGAAATTGAAATTGAAGATGGCAAAATTAAAAAAATAGATGATTATATAGAAGTAGAGAATCAAGAAGTTATTGATGCGAAAGGACATTTTATTTCAGCAGGATTTGTTGATGTACATGTACATTTAAGAGAACCTGGTGGCGAACATAAAGAAACAATTGAAACAGGTACAAAAGCAGCAGCAAGAGGCGGATTTACAACAGTATGTCCAATGCCTAATACAAAGCCTGTCCCAGATTCAGTTGAACATTTAGATCGTCTTCACAAAATCATTGATGAGCATGCAGTGGTAAGAGTATTACCTTATGCATCCATTACAGTAAGACAAGCTGGTAAAGAGCATGTTGATTTCAAAGCATTAAAAGATAGAGGGATGTTCCAATTTACTGATGATGGTGTAGGTGTACAAACAGCTTCAATGATGTATGAAGCGATGCAAGAAGCGGCTAAAATCGATAAAGCAATCGTAGCACACTGCGAAGATAATTCATTAATTTATGGTGGTGCAATGCATGAAGGTAAACGAAGTGAAGAACTTGGCATTCCAGGTATTCCTTCAATTTGCGAAGCGGTACAAATTGCTAGAGACGTGTTGTTAGCTGAAGCAGCAAATTGTCATTACCATGTGTGTCACGTGTCTACTAAAGAAAGTGTACGTGTCATTAGAGATGCTAAAAAAGCAGGTATTAAAGTAACTGCAGAAGTTACACCTCATCACTTATTACTTACAGAAGATGACGTACCAGGTGACGATGCGATTTACAAAATGAATCCACCTTTAAGAGCGAAAGAAGATAGAGATGCTTTAATCGAAGGATTATTAGATGGAACAATTGACTGTATCGCAACAGATCATGCACCACATGCTAAAGAAGAAAAAGAAGTGTCAATGGTTGATGCACCTTTCGGAATTGTAGGCAGTGAAACAGCATTCCAATTATTATACACACACTTTGTGAAAACAGGTAAATTCACATTAGAACAACTTGTTGCATTTTTAACAACGAAACCAAGTGAAACATTTAACTTACCTTATGGTCGATTAGAAGAAGGAAGCTACGCTGACTTAACTATCATAGACTTGGAAACAGAAAGACCGATACGAGCAGAAGAATTTGCTTCTAAGAGTACAAATACACCATTTATAGGAGAAGTCGTTTCAGGATATCCAATTTTAACAATTTGTGATGGAGAAATCGTCTTCAAGGAGGAAGTATAAGATGAAAAATAAAAGATACTTAGTATTAGAAGATGGTACAACATATAAAGGTTATGCATTAGGTTCAGATGATTTAACAGTTGGTGAAATTGTTTTTAATACAGCAATGACAGGTTATCAAGAAACAATTTCCGATCCATCATATACTGGACAAATTATTACATTTACTTACCCGCTTATTGGTAACTACGGGATAAACAGAGATGACTTTGAATCATTAACACCAACTTTAAATGGTGTTGTTGTGAGAGAAGCGTGTGATTACCCAAGTAACTTTAGATCAAGTAAGTCTTTAGATGAAACGTTAAAATTCTATCATATACCAGGTATTTCAGGTGTTGATACAAGAAGTTTAACACGTAAAATTAGAAAATTCGGTGTCCTTAAAGCTGGATTTACTGATAATGCCGATGAAATAGAAAGTCTTGTTCAGCGCTTAAATACTGAATCGTTAAGAACGGACGAAGTTGAACAAGTTTCATCAGTTAGACCATACATTTCAACAGGTGATGGCTATAAAGTTGTATTAATTGATTACGGTAAAAAAGAAAATATCGTGAGAGAACTTAATAGAAGAGGCTGTGATGTAACAGTCGTACCATATCAAACATCATATGAAGAAATACTAAATATCTCACCAGATGGCATAATGGTTTCAAATGGACCAGGGGATCCTGAAAGTGTACAAGAAACCATTCAAACAATTAAACAATTAGTCGGCAAAATACCATTCTTCGGCATTTGTTTAGGACATCAATTGTTTGCATTATCTCAAGGTGCAACGTCTTATAAGATGAAATTTGGTCATAGAGGTGCCAATCATCCAGTACAAAATTTACAAACTGGAAAAGTAGATTTAACAAGTCAAAACCATGGTTATGCAATTGATGAAGCGTCTATTGCACAAACTGATTTAGAAGTGACGCATATCGCATTAAATGATAAATCAATTGAAGGATTAAGACATAAAAAATATCCAGCATTTTCAGTACAATATCATCCAGAAGCATCACCTGGACCGCACGACTCAAACTATTTATTCGATGAATTTATTGAAATGATTAAATTACATAAAGCGAAGGAGCGTACAATCAATGCCTAAACAAACTGATATAAAATCCATCTTAGTAATTGGTTCTGGCCCAATCATTATAGGTCAAGCTGCAGAATTTGATTATGCAGGCACTCAAGCATGCTTAGCACTAAAAGAAGAAGGTTACCGCGTAATACTTGTAAACTCTAATCCAGCAACAATTATGACGGACACTGAAATAGCAGATACAGTATATATTGAACCTTTAACTTTAGACTTTGTGAGTCGCATTATTCGTAAAGAACAACCAGACGCATTGTTACCAACTTTAGGTGGACAAACTGGTTTGAACATGGCAATTGAATTACACGAAAATGGTGTATTAGAAGAAAATAACGTACGTTTATTAGGTACACAACTATCTTCAATCGAACAAGCTGAAGATAGAGATTTATTCCGTACACTTATGAATGAATTAAATGAACCAGTACCTGAAAGTGATATCGTGAATGATATTGAAGGTGCTTTAAATTTTGCGAACGAAATTGGCTACCCGCTAATCGTGCGACCTGCGTTTACAATGGGTGGTACTGGTGGCGGAATTTGTCACGATGAAAAAGAACTAATAGAAGTTGTTCAAAATGGCTTGAAATACAGCCCGGTTACACAATGTTTATTAGAAAAATCTATCGCTGGATATAAAGAAATAGAATACGAAGTGATGAGAGATAAAAATGATAATGCCATCGTAGTATGTAACATGGAGAACATAGATCCAGTTGGTATTCATACAGGTGACTCGATTGTTGTTGCACCAAGTCAAACATTATCAGATGTTGAATATCAAATGTTAAGAGATGTATCTCTAAAAATTATTCGTGCATTAAAAATTGAAGGCGGATGTAACGTACAATTAGCACTTGATCCAAAATCACTAGATTACTACATAATAGAAGTTAATCCACGTGTATCAAGATCGTCAGCATTAGCTTCCAAAGCAACGGGTTATCCAATTGCGAAGTTAGCTGCCAAAATAGCAATCGGTATGACTTTAGATGAAATGTTAAACCCTGTAACTGGCACATCTTATGCAGCATTTGAACCAGCACTAGACTATGTTGTTTCTAAAATACCGAGATTTCCTTTTGATAAATTCGAAAAAGGCGAACGTCATCTAGGAACACAAATGAAAGCAACTGGGGAAGTCATGGCAATTGGTAGAACATATGAAGAATCATTATTAAAAGCGATTCGTTCGTTAGAATATGGCGTTCATCATTTAGGTTTACCAAATGGCGACGAATTTGAACTAGATTTCATTGAAGAGAGAATTAAAGCACAAGATGATGAAAGATTATTCTTTATTGGTGAAGCTATTAGACGTGGTACATCACTTGAAAGAATACATGAATTAACACAAATTGATTACTTCTTCTTGAATAAATTCAAACACATCATCGATATTGAGCACGATTTAAAAGAGAAAAAAGGCGATTTAGACGCATTATTATGGGCGAAACAATACGGCTTTAGTGATAAAGTCATTGCACATAGATGGGAACAATCAGAACGAGACATATATGATTTAAGACAAGAACATGGTATTAACCCAGTTTACAAAACAGTAGATACATGTGCTGCAGAATTCGAATCAGAAACTCCATATTTCTATGGTACTTATGAAGAAGAAAATGAATCTATAGTCACTGAAAAAGAAAAAATCATAGTACTCGGATCAGGTCCAATCAGAATTGGACAAGGTGTGGAATTTGATTATGCTACTGTACATGCTGTATGGGCTATTCAAGAAGCGGGTTATGAAGCAATTATTATTAACAACAACCCTGAAACAGTTTCAACAGACTTCTCAATATCTGACAAGTTATACTTTGAGCCACTGACTGAAGAAGATGTGATGAGTATCATTAATCACGAACAACCTAAAGGCGTAGTCGTTCAATTTGGTGGACAAACAGCAATCAATTTAGCAGATAAAATTTCACAAAAAGGCATTCAAATATTAGGTACGACGCTTGAAGATCTTAACAGAGCTGAAGATAGAAAAGAATTTGAAGCTTTATTACAAAAAATTGATGTACCACAACCATTAGGTAAAACAGCCACTTCAGTACAAGAAGCGATAGATAACGCAAATGAAATTGGTTATCCAGTAGTTGTGAGACCTTCATACGTACTTGGTGGAAGAGCGATGGAAATTGTATATGCTGAACCTGAATTGAGAAATTATATGGAACAAGCAGTTAAAGCAAGCCCAGAGCATCCAGTACTAATTGACCGTTATTTAACAGGTAAAGAAATTGAAGTAGATGCAATTTCAGATGGTGAAACGGTTGTCATTCCAGGTATTATGGAACACATTGAAAGAGCGGGTGTCCATTCAGGTGATTCAATTGCGGTATATCCACCTCAAACTTTAACGGATGAAGAAATTAATTTATTAGTCGATTACACAACGAAATTGGCAAAAGGCTTAAACATAGTTGGACTTATCAATATTCAGTTTGTGCTTTCTAAAGGAGAAGTATTTGTACTTGAAGTTAACCCAAGAGCAAGTCGTACTGTACCATTTTTAAGTAAAATTTCTGAAATTCCAATGGCGAAGATTGCTACTAAAGCAATTGCAGGCATCACTTTGAAAGAACAAGGATATGAAAGTGGTTTAGCGCCATATAAAGAAGGTGTATATGTTAAAGCACCAGTATTCAGTTTTAATAAACTTAAAAATGTTGATATCACATTAGGACCTGAAATGAAATCGACAGGTGAAGTAATGGGTAAAGATAGTACTTTAGAAAAAGCATTGTATAAAGGTTTAACAGCAAGTGGTTTAAAAGTACAAGATCAAGGTACAGCATTATTCACTGTAAGTGATAAAGATAAAGGTGAAGCATTAACAATCGCTAAGAGATTTCATGAGATTGGTTATAGAATTTTTGCAACAGAAGGTACGGCACAATACTTTAACGAACATGACATCCCAGTGTATACGGTTGGTAAAATAGGTGGCGAACATGATCTTCTATCAGTAATACAAAAAGGTGAAGTACAACTTGTGGTCAACACAATGACAAAAGGTAAAGTATATGAAAGAGATGGATTCCAAATTAGACGTGAATCTGTAGAAAATGGTATACCATGTTTAACATCACTTGATACGGCAAATGCTTTAGCAGATGTAGTGGAAAGTATGACATTTAGAACTGAACAAATGTAGTGGGGGGATTATAATGTCCGAGATAATGACAGTTGTATCAAATAATCAAATAGCAGACGCAATTTTTGAATTAAAAGTACGTGGAAATCTTACGAAAAATATGAAAAAACCTGGACAGTTTGTTCATATTAAAGCTGGTACAGGAACTGAACATATGTTGAGAAGACCAATTTCAATTTGTGAAGTGAACCGTGAAGAAGACACATTTACTATGCTTTTTAGAAGAGAAGGACACGGTACAGAATTGATTTCACAATTAAAACAAGGTGATCCAATAGATGTGATTGCACCTTTAGGAAATGGATTCCCAGTTGATGAAGCGCAAAATACTGCCTTATTAGTCGGAGGTGGTATTGGCGTGCCACCTATGTACGAATTGTCGAAACAACTCAATGCTAGAGGAATCAAGACGATTCACGTATTAGGTTTTCAAAGTGCTAAAGATGCATTTTATATAGACGAATTTAGTGCGCTAGGTGATACGTATGTTGCAACTGCAGATGGAACGCTTGGTACTAAAGGATTTGTTACAACTGTTATTGAAAATTTAGACACACCCTTCGATATTTTTTACAGCTGTGGACCAAAAGCAATGTTAAAAGCTTTAACACTTCAATTAAGTGATGTGAAAGGATATATTTCACTCGAAGAACGTATGGGTTGTGGCATCGGTGCTTGCTATGCATGTGTTTGCCATACGGATAATGAAGCGGGTTATGTCAAAGTTTGTACAGATGGTCCCGTATTTGAAAAAGGAGCTGTCATCATATGAGTCGATTAAATGTATCGTTACCAGGATTAAATTTGAAAAATCCAATCATGCCAGCAAGTGGATGCTTTGCTTTCGGAAAAGAATTCAGTCAGTTTTATGATTTATCAGAACTTGGCGCAATCATGATTAAAGCAGCAACTCAATTTGCAAGATACGGTAATGAAGCACCACGTGTCGCTGAAACGGCAAGCGGTATGATTAATGCGATTGGTCTTCAAAATCCAGGTGTTCACCATATTATGGAACATGAATTGAAATACCTTGAACAATATGATGTACCCATTATTGCTAATGTTGCAGGTTCGACTGAAGAAGAATATGTTTACGTCGCAAAACATATTTCACAAGCATCAAATGTTCATGCACTAGAATTGAATATTTCTTGTCCAAATGTTAAAGAAGGTGGGATTCAATTCGGTACAGTACCTGAAGTGGCTAAAGAACTGACGAGAAAAGTAAAAGCTGTTTCAGAAGTGCCAGTGTATGTAAAGTTATCTCCTAATGTAACAAACATTGTAGAAATGGCGAAAGCTATTGCAGAATACGCAGACGGTATAACGATGATCAACACTTTAGTAGGATTAAGAATTGATGCGAAGACTGGAAAACCAATCATAAGCAATGTTATAGGCGGACTAAGTGGTCCAGCAATCAAGCCAGTTGCATTAAGAATGGTATATGAAGTCAGTCAACATGTTGATATTCCAATTATCGCAATGGGTGGCGTGAGAACGGCTCAAGATGTCATTGATTTCATTTCAGTTGGTGCTGATGCAGTAGCAGTTGGAACAGCAAACTTTGAAAATCCAACAGTTTGTAAAGATATTATTGATGAATTACCTACATTACTCGACAAATTAGGTGTCGAACATATTACAGAACTTAAAGGTAGAACTTATAACCAACAAGGAGTTGTCAAATAACATGAAGAATACACCAATAATTGCATTAGACTTTGCAACTCTAGAGGAAGTTGATCAATTTTTAGATTTATTTAATGAACCCCTATTTGTAAAAGTAGGTATGGAACTTTATTTGCAAAATGGTCCTGAAACGATCAACCGAATTAAAGAAAGAGGTCATGATATCTTTTTAGATTTAAAGTTACATGACATTCCAAACACGGTTAAAGGCGCATTAAAAGGATTAGGTAAACTCAATATCGACTTAATCAATGTGCATGCAGCAGGTGGTAAAAACATGATGGCTGCTGGACTTGAAGGCTTACGTGAGACAAATCCTAATGCTAAGTTAATAGCTGTAACTCAGTTAACTTCTACTACAGAACAACAAATGAAAGATGAACAAAATATTCAATCATCGATCAATGAATCAGTCGTGCACTATGCAAAAATGGCACATGAAGCAGGACTTGATGGTGTTGTTTGTTCACCATTAGAATCTACTTTAATTCAAGACCATATCGGTGAAACATTCTTAAAAGTAACACCGGGTATACGTTTAGAATCTGATAAGACACATGATCAACAACGTGTGACAACGCCAGAAGATGCTAAAAAATTAGGCTCAACACATATAGTAGTGGGTCGTTCAATTACGCAACATGAAGATCCAGTAGCAAGATATCACGAAATATTACAAAGATGGGAAGGATAATTCATATGACTCAAAATATCGCACAATCATTATTAGAAATTAAAGCTGTAACACTTTCACCTGACGATCCATATACATGGAGTTCAGGCATAAAATCACCGATTTATTGTGATAATAGAGTGACATTAGCATATCCTGAAATTAGAGAAAATATTTATCAAGGTTTAATTGAATTGATCAAAGAACACGCTCAAGATGCTGAAATTATTTCTGGTACGGCAACAGCAGGTATTCCACATGCAGCATTTGTTGCTGATCAATTAAAATTACCGATGAGCTATGTGAGATCTAAAAGCAAAGGTCATGGTAAAGGGAATCAAATCGAAGGTGCTTTAAGCAAAGGGAAAAAAGTAGTTGTAATTGAAGATTTAATATCAACAGGTGGTTCATCAATTAATGCTGTTGAAGCTTTAATTGAAGATGGCGCGGAAGTATTAGGGGTATTTGCAATCTTTACATATGGTATTGACAAAGCAGAAGAAGCTTTCAAAGCAATCGATGTTCCATTCTATACTTTGTCTAATTACGATGAACTGATTTCAGTAGCTGAAAAAGAAGGTTATATCGAAAATAAAGATATAAAAACTTTAAAAGCTTGGAAAGATACTTTATAATAAAGTCAAGATAAGGGGGGTCTTTATGGAAAGCCAACATAAATTATCTGCTGCAGAAGAACAAGAGCAGATAAAAAAATGGGGACATATTAATGATTTTCTTAAAAAAGATTCTAATGCGAAACCTGACTTTAATCACTATGAAGTAAGAGACGAAAATATGTACGAACGTACAGGTTATTCGAATAACACAAACGTGAATAGACAGAGAAGATATGATTTAGGCGACAAAAATATATTCAAAAGTATCAAAAAAGAATTAGAAGCAAAAGGATTCTTTGATGATTAATAAGACATTAAGAAAAAACTACTATAAAAATTGGTATCAATTTTTTAGTAGTTTTTATTTTTCAAGCATGAATATTCAGAAAATTGTATGAATTAAGAATGACGTTTGTTAAAATGTAAACGTATACACTTTTAAAGGGGGCGAAATGTATGAATAAACGTGATAATAAGTTTACGAATCAACTATGGAAAGAAAGTGGACGTACGAAAGAAATGTTAAAGTTCTTTTCAACGGATGCATTAAAAAATCAAAATAAACCAGATCCTGAATTGAAAGCTTACAATACCGCACAACTTATCGGGTTAATATTAGGTCCATTACTATTTTTAGTTGTGTTATTATTTTTCAAAGCAGATGGACTGAGTCAAAATGGTGTCTACGTTATGGCTGCTACTTTATGGATTGCCGTATGGTGGATTACTGAAGCTATACCAATTCCAGCAACAAGTTTAATGCCTTTATTCCTTTTCCCGTTAGGCGGAATTATGGATAGCGCGACAGTTTCAAGTGCATATGGAGATGATATTGTATTCCTATTCTTAGGTGGTTTCATTATTGCAGTTGCGATGGAAAGATGGAATTTACATACAAGAATTGCACTCGTCATTATTAAAAGTATTGGTACGAGTACAGGTAGAATTTTATTAGGATTTATGATTGCAACGGGTGCTTTATCGATGTTTGTTTCAAACACAGCAGCCGTAATGATCATGATTCCAATCGGTATGGCAATTATTAAAGAAGCGAATGAATTAACAGCTGAAGGCAATGACCATCACAACTTATCGCAATTTGAAAAATCACTCGTACTTGGTATCGGTTATGCAGGTACAATCGGAGGATTGGGAACTTTAATTGGGACACCGCCTCTTATTATTTTGAAAGGTCAATACGAGAAGATTTTCGGAGAAGAAATTGGATTCGGTCAATGGATGGTTATGGGTGTACCTACAGTCATTATCATACTCGCGATAACTTGGGCATATTTAAATTTTGTAGTATTTAAACATGACATGAAAGAACTTCCAGGTGGGAAAGAAATTATTACAAGAGAGTTAAAGTCTTTAGGTAAGACGACTTATGAAGAAAAAGTTGTATTCACACTATTCTGTTTAGCTGCATTTTTATGGGTATCTAGAGAATTCTTATTAGCACAATTACCTTTTACAGAATTAGTTAAAGATGGCACAATTTCAATGTTTATCGCTGTTATACTTTTCTTAATTCCAGCAAGACGCAAATTTGCTAGAATTCTTGATTGGTCAATTGCTAAAGATTTACCGTGGGGTATTTTATTGCTATTTGGTGGTGGTTTAGCAGTAGCTTCTGCCATTACAGAAAGTGGATTAGATAAATGGATGGGTAAACAAATTTCAGGATTAGATGGCGTCAATATCATCTTAATTATAGGAATTGTTACGCTGTTTGTATTATTCTTAACAGAAATTACATCTAATACTGCAACAGCTACAATGATCTTACCAATTTTAGCTACAATAGCAGTTGGTATTCATGTACATCCACTAGCATTAATGATTCCAGCAGCAATGGCTGCAAACTGTGCATTTATGTTACCAGTCGGAACACCACCAAATGCGATTGTATTTGGTACAGACAAAGTAACGATCCGAGAAATGGCGACAGCCGGATTTTGGTTAAACTTAATCAGCTGTGTGATTATCGTCGGATTTGTATGGTTCATGGTTCCATGGTTATTTGGCATAGATTTAGTAGCAACTAAATAATTGAAATAAAATTAAAAAAGCAATGCTTGGATGTTGATCCAAGCATTGCTTTATGTTGTATTTTAATCCATAAATAGTTTAATAAATATATATCCGACAATGATAATGGCTAACATAATGACAATCGGTAACAATAATGAAAGTGACATAAAATCTCTCCTTTGTCTTTAACGCTTAATAAGATTATACTAAATTATATACGATTTAAAAAATGATTAAAATCTGTTGATGGAGTGTTTATTTAATGATACCAAAAATTACGACATTTTTAATGTTTAACGGTGAAGCTGAAGAAGCGATTAATTTTTATACGTCTATTTTTAAAGATAGTGAAATTTTAACAATGGTTAAATACGGTGAAGAGGGACCTGGTGAACCTGGGACTGTTCAACATTCTATATTTAAAATAAATGGACAAATATTTATGGGAATCGATCAAACGAATGGTGTTGAAATTGAGATGAATCCTGCAATGTCATTATATGTAACGTGTGAATCAGCAATGGAAATGGAACATTTATATTCTAAGCTTAAATCGGGTGGCGCGATTCTCATGCCGAAAACAGAATTACCACCAACATTTAGAGAGTTTGCGTGGGTTCAAGATAAATTTGGCGTGAACTTCCAACTTGCTTTACCTGAACAACAGTCATAAATGTAATATATAAAAGAAAAACTTTCATAACTGAAAAGCCTTTAAAAATGATTTCTGGCCAATCGAGTTATGAAAGTTTTTGTTATTTTTTAAGTAATTTTTTAATATCGTCATAATCAGTTGTGACATAAAGTGTTGTTTGACTGTCGTAAGTGACAAATCCTGGTTTAGCACCACTCGGTTTGTGGACATTCTTTATAGCAGTGTAGTCAACTGGGATTTGACCTGATTGACTTGCTTTAGAATAATACCCAGCAATCATTGCCGCTTCTTCGATTGTTTTTTGCGTTGGTTCGTCTTCTTGTATGACAACATGTGAACCTGGAATATCTTTCGTATGGAACCATAATTGATTTTTTCTTGCGACACGATGCGTTAAGTAATCGTTTTGTTTATTATTTTTACCTAATAAAATCGTTTGACCATCTGTAGAAATAAATGTCGTTAACGTAATTTTGTTAGCATTTTTCTTTTTCTTATTTTTACGTTTCTTCACAAAACCTTGATCTTCTAATTCTTCTCTAATGTCATCAATATCATCAACAGAAATATGGGCAAGTTGTTGTTCTAATGATTCGAAATATAAGATATTAGATTGTGTCAATTTGATTTGTTTATCTAATTCTATTTCACGTGTCTTAAGTCTGTTATATTGTTTGTAATAATATTGTGCATTCATTGAAGGTGATTTTGTTGGATTTAAAGGTATTGTAACAGGCTCATTGTTATAATAATTAATAGTTTCTAACGATTTGTCACCTTGTTTAATTTGATACATATTCGCCGTTATTAATTCTCCAAATAATTGTTGCTCATCTTTATTACGAGCCGCTTCTCGCTCATTAATTAATTTCTCTAGTTTATGGCGATTTTTTTGAAGATGTTGGTCGACAATTTTAACTAAATCTAATGCACGTTGCTTAACGCGCTCTCTTTCACCACGTGATTCATAAAATCTATCTAAACATTCGTGTAAATTATCAAAGGACATATAGTCATTTCCGTAAGAATGTAACGGCATAAAGTAGAAAATTTCTTTCCCAGTCGAATCATCACTGTAAATAACAGGATTAGGTGATTGTTGAACTTCATCCATTACTTCATTAAAAGCTTCCACTAAAGTTTCTTGGTTCATAAATGGTCGTCTAGATGTAATCTCTTTCGTTATAAGTGGACTAAAACCTTCAAATTGTTGAAGGAGCTGTCGGTCAATTTTACCCGAATTAAAATCAATATATTTATTAATATCATCCACTTCGAAAGGATTTAATTTCTTAACAGTAGGTGGGTATTCATATTTGAAACCTGGCATAATTGTACGAGCAGTATTAGTATTAGGTGTATGGTGTTTAAAGCCGTCGATAATTTTACGGTCGCCATCAATTAAAATGATATTACTATGTCTACCCATAATTTCTAATACGATTGTTCGTTTTCTTAAATCACCAATTTCATCTCTAGAATGAACATCGATCTCTACTAATCGGTCATTACCAATTTGAGTAATACTTTGAATAATACCGCCATCTAAATGTTTACGTAGTACTCTAAGAAACATTGGTGGGTCGAAAGGATTATCAAATTTTTCAGCAGTTAAGTGAAAACGACTGAAATTTGCATGTGTTGATAATAGTAATTGTTTATTTTTTCGTTCACTTCGAATTGTTAATATAATTGTGTCATTACTAGGTTCAGTAATTTTATGAATTCGCCCAGTTACGAGCGATTGTATATCTTCAACGATCTTTCTAGTAAATAAGCCATCAAAAGCCATTTGCATTCACACCTTTATCAAAAGTCAATTTATTGTAACATGTAAGGGATTAAATGAGTATAATTCTGTTTAATCTTTAAACGTCTCTAGCCATATAGAATTGAAATATGGTAAGATATAAAAAAACAAAATGATAATAAATCGTTAGTATTCATTAGGAAAGGTCGTTTGACATGAACATAGAAAAAGGGTTACTGATAGTGCTCTCTGGCCCATCTGGAGTTGGTAAAGGAACAGTACGTAAATCAATATTTGATGATCCGAGTACGGATTTTAAATATTCTATCTCTATGACTACTCGAAACATGCGTGAAGGCGAAACGGATGGCGTAGATTATTTCTTTAAATCAAGAGAAGAATTTGAAGCTTTAATTGCTGATGACCAATTTATAGAGTATGCTGAGTATGTTGGTAATTACTATGGTACGCCAGTACAATACGTAAGAGATACGATGGATAACGGTTATGATGTATTTTTAGAAATAGAAGTAGAAGGTGCGAAACAGGTTAGAAAGAAATTCCCTGAAGCATTATTTATTTTCTTAGCACCACCGAGTCTTGAACATTTGAAAGAAAGACTTGTCGGTCGCGGAACTGAATCAGATGAAATCATCCAGAACCGAATTCTTGAAGCGCGTAAAGAAGTTGAAATGATGAACCTTTACGATTATGTTGTTGTAAACGATGAAGTTGAATTAGCGAAAGAGCGTATTCAAGCCATCGTAGAAGCTGAACACTTAAAAAGAGAACGTGTTGAAGCACGTTACAGAAAAATGATATTGGAGGCAAAAAAATAATGTTATACCCACCACAAAACGAATTAAAAGACAGCATCAATTCTAAATATTTAGTTGTAACAACTGCAGCTAAGAGAGCACGTGAACTACAAGAACACCCTGACAGTTTATTATTAGATGAATATCGTTCACTAAAAAATGTAGGTCAAGCACTAGAAGAAATAGCAGCTCATAAAGTATATGCTAAATTAGAAGACTAATCATTTGAATTAACGAAAGACCTTTTATGTTTGGACGACCAATCCATACATGAAAGGTCTTTTTATTGAATATGGATATTGTAATTTAGATTCATGACAGTCTTTTTTAAAGAATGTATAATAAGTATAAAGTTTAAGAATCGAATTAATCGGAGGAGTACACAAATGAAGAATATACTTCTAGCTGTAACTGGGGGAATAGCTGCCTATAAAGCTATAGATTTAACGAGCAAATTAACACAAAGCGGCTATCAAGTGCGCGTCATGTTAACTGAGAATGCGAAACAGTTTGTGACACCATTGGCATTTCAAGCTATCAGTCGCAATCACGTTTATACAGATACTTTTGACGAAAAAGATGTCAGTGAAATTCAACATATTACGTTAGCTGACTGGGCTGATGCAGTCATTGTTGCGCCTGCAACAGCTAATACAATTAGTAAATTAGCGAATGGCTTAGCAGATAACATGGTGACTTCTACATTGCTTGCTACGACTGCTCCTGTTTTTATCGCACCAGCAATGAATGTTCATATGCTTGAACATCCTTCTACCGTTGAAAATATGTCTCGTTTAAGAAATTATGGTTATAAATTCATTGCGCCAGGGGAAGGTTATTTAGCTTGTGGTTATGTTGCAAGAGGTAGAATGGAAGAACCGATTACCATTTTGACAATTATTGATGATTATTTTAAAGAACAAGCACAACCACAAACATTTGCTTTAAAAGGTAAAAACGTACTTGTAACTGCTGGACCAACAGTTGAAAAAGTAGATGCTGTACGCTATTTTACAAATCGTTCAAGTGGAAAAATGGGTTATGCATTAGCTGAAGCTGCAAGAGATTTAGGGGCGAACGTTACGTTAGTAAGTGGAGAGACAAATTTAACGCAACCTGTTGGCGTAGAATTTGTTCAAGTAACAAGTGCTGAAGATATGTTCCAAGCTGTTAAATCACGTATGAATGATATGGACATGATTATTAAGGCAGCAGCAGTCGCTGATTACACACCAGTTGAAACTTCTGAACATAAAATGAAAAAGAAAGATGGCGACTTACAGCTTACATTTAAAAGAACGACAGACATCCTTAAATATTTAGGGGAACATAAAGATAAGCAATATTTAGTTGGATTTGCTGCTGAAACAGATAATGTCGAAGAATATGCAATGGGTAAATTGAAAAAGAAAAATGCAGACGTCATTGTTGCCAATCACGTTGCGAATGAGACAATTGGTTTTAGATCTTCAGATAATGAAGTAGTTATGTATTTTGCAAATGGTGATAAAGTACCAATTGCTAAAGCTTCTAAACAACAAGTGGCCATCAAAATTTTAAATGAAATTACTAGTAGGTGGGAAGATTGATTGCAAATGTAGTCGTAGATATTCCAGCTAAAAATGTCGACAAAATATTTGATTATTTAATTCCGCAAGATATTGAAGATATCGTCAAAGTCGGTGTTAGAGTTGAAGTGCCTTTTGGTCCACGTAAAATTCAAGGATTTGTCATAGGCATAAGTGAAGAATTAACAAGTGAAATTGATCAGTCAAAATTAAAATCAATCATTCGTGTTAAAGATTTTAAACCAGAGTTAACAGCGGAACTCATTGAACTGAGTGAATGGATGTCTAACTTTCATTTAGTTAAGCGTATTTCAGCTTTAGAAATTATGTTACCGAGTGCTGTCAAAGCTAAATATCAAAAAGTATATTGTGTTGCTGATCCAGAAGGGATTCCTGCACAATATTTAAATCATTTTAATAAAGAAGGTATTTTAACATTTGAACAAGCGCAACAACTTCAAATTGTTTCTATTTTAGAAGACTTTGTAGAAAATGAGGCAATTATAAAAGACACAATTGTAGGTCAACAACTCACAAGAAAATATGTAACTTGCGTAAGAATCGTCCCTACAGATCGATTAGATGAGATTTTGATGTCATTGAGTAAAAAAGAAAAACAACTCGATGTCATGAACTATTTAATTGAACATAGACGAGATGATGTCATGCTCAGAACATTAAAAGAAGAAGGGTTCTCAGAATCGAGTATCAATACGCTTGTTAAAAATCAAATATTAGAAAAATACGATGGCATTATGAATAGAGATCCGTATGAGCATCGCATTTTTGAAAAAGAACATAATAAAGCATTGACTGAGGCGCAACATGAAGCTTTTACACAGATTGATGAAGCGGTTCGAAATAATGAATCGAAGACGTTTCTTTTACATGGTGTGACGGGTTCAGGAAAAACAGAAGTATATTTACAAACTATTGAGAATGTACTCAAAAAAGGCGAACAGGCAATTATGCTTGTGCCTGAAATTGCATTAACACCGCAAATGGTTAACCGATTTAAAGCGCGCTTTGGTGATGAAGTAGCTGTATTACATTCCGGTTTATCTAAAGGTGAAAAATACGATGAATGGCAAAAAATAAGAGATGGTAAAGCAAGTGTTTCAGTCGGTGCAAGATCAAGTGTCTTTGCACCATTTGAAAAATTAGGTCTTATTATCATTGACGAAGAGCATGAAGCAACTTATAAGCAAGAAGATTATCCGAGATATCATGCAAGAGAAATCGCGATATGGAGAAGTGAATATCACAAATGCCCAGTCGTATTAGGATCTGCTACACCAAGTCTAGAAACTTTTGCACGTGCAGAGAAAAATGTTTATCAATATTTAGGATTACCAGATCGTGTAAATCAACAGAAAATGCCTGAAATTGAACTTATTGATATGAGGGAAGAACTTCAAGAAGGTAATCGTTCGATGTTCTCTAATGACCTTACAAAAGCCATTCAAGATCGCATTGATAAAGGTGAACAAATTGTATTGTTCTTAAATAGAAGAGGACATTCATCATTTGTATTATGTAGAGATTGCGGGCATGTGCCACAATGTCCAAATTGTGATATCTCGCTTACATATCACAAAACACATGATGATTTAAAATGTCATTATTGTGGATACAGTGAACCTATGCCTCAAAGATGTCCAAGTTGTGAAAGTGAACATATACGACAAATGGGTGTTGGCACGCAGAAAGTAGAAGAAATTATATACGACACATTCGACCGCGCTAAAGTCATTAGAATGGATGTCGATACCACTTCGAAAAAAGGTGCTCACGAAAAATTATTAACAGCTTTCGGAAACCAAGAAGCTAATATTTTGTTAGGGACCCAGATGATTGCTAAAGGACTGGACTTTGAAAATATTACATTAGTAGGCGTACTTAATGCAGATACGATGCTAAACTTGCCAGATTTCAGATCGAGCGAAAAGACATTCCAATTACTGACTCAAGTTGCAGGTAGAGCAGGTCGACATGAGAAACAAGGCGAAGTTATGATTCAAACATATAACCCGGATCATTACGCTATCTTAGATGTTACAAGCAATGACTATATGTCCTTTTATCAAAAAGAAATGAAATTTAGACAGATTGGTAAGTACCCACCATATTATTATCTTGTGAATTTGACTATTAGTCATAACGATATTAAAAAAGTATTAAAAGCATCAAAGCATATACATGGTATATTGTTGCAACACGTCACAACACAATCCTTTGTATTAGGACCATCACCAAGCCCGTTATCACGAATTAATAATAGACATCGATTCCAAATATTAATTAAATTTAAGAACGAACCAGATTTATTAACAGCCTTACAATATTTAGATGATTATTATCACGAGCAATACTTAAAAGATAAACTATCACTAGAAATAGATATTAACCCTCAGATGATGATGTAAATAGAAAGAAACCCGTGAAATGTGATGATTTCACGGGTTTTTCATATGAAGAGAGTGAATTCTAGTTCTCTTTTCTAATTTTGCTGATATGAATATCTCTTGAAATTGCAATCAACGGACGAATAAGCATTTGGAAACTCCCAATTACAAATAGAACAGTTCCTGCAAAAGTAGTCGATTCATTAAAAAATAGAAAACTACCCGTTATAAATATCATCGCAAGAATGATATCGTTAATTTGATATAGAAATTTATAAAAAGTAACAACCTTAACATCAATATTGAATATGGTGAATTCCAATTCATTTTTATTTTTAGTGTGCATAATCCTCACCTCAAGTTGATAATATCAATAAATAGATTAAATTCAAGAGATTGATGTATGTGGGGGGAGAAGTACTGACCCCGTTATTAGCAGTTTTGGTCAAAGGTGCAAATACTGATGCCGTTATTAGCAGTTCTGGCCAAAGGTGCAAATACTGACCTCGTTATTAGCAGTTTTGGCCAAAGGTGCAAATACTGACCCCGTTATTAGCAGTTTTGGCCAAAGGTGCAAATACTGACCCCGTTATTAGCAGTTCTTGCTAAAGGTGCAAATACTGACCCCGTTATTAGCAGTTCTGGCCAAAGATGCAAATACTGACCCTGTTATTAGCAGTTTTGGCTAAAAGTGCAAATACTGACCCTGTTATTAGCAGTTCTGGCTAAAAGTGCAAATAACAAACGCCACACTAGTTTATTTAGGGAAAAATTTTCTATTTCTTTTCTTCTCTGATTTGAAATACTTGTTACAAACACGGCCAATTGTATATTGCTTCACCGGATAACACCACTGGATGGCTTCATCAAATGTGAAGCCGTCTCTTTTTAAATAATAGAGTTCTTTCAAATTGTACAGGACGATTTCTTCGGATTTGATCTTAGAGTAACAGTATGTGCAGTTATAGTAGATTTTACTTTCTACTATATTGATAGTGTGCATTTTTCTACAGCTCGGGCATTTTATACCTGCTAAACTGATGTCGAAGTAAGGTGTGATTTCTTTTTGATAATAAGTGGAGTGAATTTTCTTGTGTTGTAATAAAAAGTTTAAAAGTGCGGGGTTAAACTTTGATGTATGAGATTGTAAAATTTCTTTGATTTGATTTAACTGATTGAAGTAGATGATATTCTGATCATGTGGCCAGTTTCCAACTGGTATAAAATGAGGGTTCGTAAAAATGATATAAGGCTGAATATCTATATGTATACCATTTTGATACAGTAATTTTTCTAATTCAGATTTCATAAATTGAGTTTGTTTAATGGGGGATTTCGTAGTGATTCCGTAACTATTTTTTAAGTAATCTTGTTCGAAGTACCACTCGTCTCTATAATGTTTAATTTCAAATAAGAAAAGTGTATTGTCTGTTGCGACTAAAAAATCAATTTGGACATGATGTTGATGACCGAATTCGAAGTCATAAATATAGCTGATGTTTGGTACCGTATTTAAAAATGATTTGAAATAGCGTTCTCCTTCTTTACCGTTGTAATAAGTGAGAAGATTATTCCTCTCATCTTTCGATAAAATCTTCCGTGATTCAAGTGCGAGTAAATATTGATAGTAATCGGATGCGTTCATATAGGACTCCTTTCTGTTATTTATTGGTAATTCAATTTTACTTCGTTTACTCAAAAATTTCTATCAAATCAATATAAGCGATTGTAGATGAATTTTCTCTGTCGCTTTTTATATTGATTTACGTTATAATTATACGATGAGTTTTTAAAAAGGAGCGATAGATATGGCTGTAAAACCACTTGTTACGGTACCAAATCCAATATTAAATAGAGAAGTTAAAGATGTTGTGACTTTTGATGAGTCTTTAAAAACATTAATTGCTGATTTAGAGGATACAATGTTTGAAAATGATGGGGTGGGTATAGCTGCACCTCAAATTGGCGTTGATCTTAAAGTTGCGATTGTTGATATGGAGCAAGAAGGTATTTTGCAGCTGATCAATCCAACGATTGTTTCTCAATCTGAAGAAACTGAAGCTGATGTAGAAGGTTGTCTCAGCGTACCTGGTGTCTTTGGGGAAGTGAACAGAAGTAAAATGATTGTTGTGAAAAGTAATGATTTAAATGGTAATGAAGTTGAACTAACTGCGTATGATGATATTGCGCGTATTATTTTACATGAAGTAGATCATTTATATGGTGAGTTATTCACGGATAAGATGACAAGAGAAATTAGCGAAGAAGAACTAGAGGAGATGTATAAGGATGAGTAAAATTGTATTTATGGGTACACCAGATTTTTCTACAGGCATTCTTGAAATGTTAATCGAAGAACATGAAGTGATTGCAGTTGTTACTCAACCGGATCGTCCAGTAGGTAGAAAAAAAGTACTGACACCACCTCCTGTTAAAAAAGTAGCAGTCGAACACAACATTCCAGTATATCAACCTGAAAAATTAAATCATTCACCAGAATTAGAAGAGATTATTAATTTACAACCTGATTTGATCGTAACTGCTGCATTTGGACAGCTATTACCAAAATCATTATTAGATGCGCCAAAATATAAAGCAGTCAATGTACATGCTTCATTGCTACCTAAATATCGCGGTGGTGCACCGATTCATTATGCAGTTATGAATGGTGAGAAGAAGACTGGCGTAACAATTATGTATATGGCAGAAAAATTAGATGCAGGTAATATTATTAGCCAAGATGAAATCGACATTAAAGAGAACGACACAGTAGGAGATGTTCATGATCAACTAGCAGTACTCGGTACAGCATTATTGAAACGAACTTTACCTACTATTTTTAATGGAACAAATGATAGCATTCCTCAAGATGAATCTCTAGTAAGTTTCGCTTCTAATATTTCAAGAGAAGATGAAAGAATTGACTGGACACAAGATGCTGAATCAATTCATAACCATATTAGAGGGTTATCACCTTGGCCAGTTGCATATACAACGATGAATGATAAAAATATGAAATTGTGGCGCAGTGAAATAGTAAGAAATGTTAAAGGTAATCCAGGAGAAATTGTTGAAACAACTAAATCAGCTATTATAGTAGCAACAGGCAGTGAAGATGGTGTTGCTTTAACTGAAATACAATTAGCAGGTAAAAAACGAGTGCAAGCACGAGATTATTTAAGCGGATTACAATCAAAAATTGATGGGACTAAATTAATATGATGAAAAATAATGTAAGAAACGTTGCATTAACGATTTTAGATGATGTACTGACAGGTGAAGCATATAGTAATCTACAACTTAATGAAGCGATAAAAAATGAAGCCGTATCTAAAAAAGATGTTGGATTATTAACGGAACTTGTATATGGTACTTTACAAAGAAAAATCACTTTAGAATATTTAATTGAGCCTTTTATTAAGACGAAGTTAAAAGGTTGGATGAAACGTCTATTAATCATGAGTGCATATCAATATGTATATTTAGATAAAGTCCCAAATCATGCGATTATCAATGAAGCTGTCAATATTGCTAAAGTACGCGGTGATTTACACAATAGTAAAGCAATTAATGCAATTCTTAGAAATTTCATGTCTACACCATTAAGAACATTAGATGAAATCAAACATGATGATAAGAAGCTTTCAATAGAAGGTAGTGTGCCTTTATGGTTAACGAAACATTGGATTACACATTTTGGATATGAAAAGACAAGAGAAATGTGTTTACTAAGTTTAACACCGCCAGATACAACAGTAAGAGTGAATACAACACGTATATCTGTTGAAGATGCAGTTGAAAGATTACAAAGTAATGGTTATACTGTCGAAATAGATAAAGACATAGAAAGATGTTTACATGTTAAAGGTGAAGCTATTGTAAATGATAGATTATTTAAAGATGGTTTATTATCTGTACAAGATAAGAGTTCAATGTTTGTAGCAGAAATTTTGAATCCAAAACCGAATAGTACAGTATTAGATACATGTAGTGCACCAGGTGGTAAGACTTGTCATATCGCTGAAATCATGAATCAAACAGGTCATGTTGATGCGTTTGACATTCACCCACATAAAATAGATTTAATTGATTTTAATATCAAAAAATTAAGACTTAAAAATGTAACAGCAGCTGTACACGATGCAACTCAGCCTTTTGATCAAACATATGATTACATCCTTGTAGATGCACCTTGTAGTGGATTTGGTGTCATGAGAAGAAAGCCTGAAATTAAATATGATAAGACGTCAAAAGATGTTGAATCATTATGGCACTTGCAATTAGAAATCCTTGAAAATGCGAGTAAATCTCTCGCACCTAATGGAGAATTAGTGTACTCAACTTGTACAATTGAACAAATGGAAAATGAAAATGTTGTATATTCATTCTTAAAAGCAAATCCAGAATTTGAATTCGCATCATTTATAGATCCAAGAACAAATCAAGAAACTAAAACATTACAGCTACTACCTCAAGATTATAATTCAGATGGTTTCTTTATTACTAAAATTAAGAGAAAGGAAAGTTAATATGCCAGCGATACAGAAAAAACGCAATAAATTTATGCCAAACTTCGAAAGACCTTCAATATATTCATTACAATTAGGAGAATTAGAAGATTGGTTGATCGATCAATCAGAACCAAAGTTTAGAGCTAAACAAATTTTTGATTGGTTATATGTTAAAAGAGTAGATGCTTTTAGCGAAATGACAAATCTATCAAAAGAATTGAGAGAAAAGCTTGTTCAATCATTTGAAATTACAACGTTAGAAGTAGCTGTTAAACAAGAAAGTAAAGATGGAACAATCAAGTTTCTTTTTGAATTACAAGATGGATACACGATTGAAACAGTATTAATGAGACATGAATATGGGAATTCAGTTTGTGTGACAACTCAAGTAGGTTGTCGTATAGGTTGTACGTTCTGTGCCTCATCAATCGGTGGTTTGAAACGTAACCTTGAAGCGGGTGAAATTGTTGCGCAAGTATTAACAGTTCAAAAAGCTTTAGATGCTACGGATGAGCGTGTCAGTCAAGTCGTTATTATGGGTATTGGTGAACCATTTGAGAACTATGATGAAATGATGGGATTCTTAAAAATCATTAATCATGATAAAGGTTTAAACATCGGAGCACGTCATATTACAGTGTCTACATCAGGAATTGTCCCTAAAATTTATGATTTTGCTGATGAGTCACTACAAATAAACTTCGCATTAAGTTTACACGCTGCTGATAATGAAACACGTTCTAGATTGATGCCTATTAACAGAGCTTATGATTTAGATAAATTAATGGAAGCTATTGAATACTATGTCAATAAAACGAATAGAAGAATCACATTTGAATATGGTTTATTCGGAGGCGTGAATGACCAAGTTCATCATGCAAAAGCATTGGCAAAATTAATTAAACATTTAAACTGTCACGTGAACTTAATTCCAGTTAACCACGTACCAGAACGCGATTATGTAAAAACATCAAAAGAAGATATCTTTAAATTCGAAAAAGAATTAAAAAGAAACGGGATAAATGCTACAATAAGACGTAATCAAGGTGCAGATATTGATGCTGCATGTGGACAACTAAGAGCAAAAGAGCGAAAAGAAGAAACGAGGTAACAAATCATGGAAGCACGGTTTTTTACAGATGTCGGTCAATTTCGAGAACAAAATGAAGATGCAGGTGGAATCTATACAAATCAAACAGGTCAAGTTTTATTAGTGATTTGTGATGGTATGGGTGGACATGCTGCTGGTGAAGTTGCAAGTCAATTTGTGAATGATTCACTTAAAGCTAGATTCGAAGATGAAAATTATATTGAATATGATCATGCTGAAGATTGGTTGCAATCTAACTTAGCTGATATAAACAGACAATTATATAACGAGTCAATGAACAATGAGATGTATAGAGGCATGGGTACAACTTGTGTTTGTGCTCTAGTCTATGAAAAAGACATCGTTGTAGCTAATATAGGTGATTCACGTGCTTATTTGATGAATAGTCGTGAAATGATGCAATTAACAAATGATCATACATTTGTTAATCATCTTGTTACGATTGGGGAAATTACGAAAGAAGAAGCTTTCACGCATCCTCAAAGAAATATTATTACAAAAGTTATGGGAACAGATAAACGTGTTAACCCAGATATTTTTTACTACAATACAAAATTTTATGATTATTTACTTTTAAATTCAGATGGCTTAACAGATTACTTACATGAAGATGACGTTCAACAAATTGTGATGTCTCATAAAGGTACAGTTGATGATATTGGTGAAACGCTTATCGAAGAAACAATCGAAGTCGAAGGTAAAGATAATATCTCGTTAATATTATATCCATTTGAAGGTGGAAAAATATGATAGGTCGCATAATCGCCGGTCGCTATGAATTTGTGAAGTATCTTGGTGGCGGTGGTATGAGTAACGTCTATTTAGCGAAAGATAAGATCTTGAACCGTGATGTAGCAGTGAAAGTAATCAACATACCGCCTTATGAAAAAGAAAAAGCCGTTGAACGTTTCGAAAGAGAAGTTCAAAATACGACGATTTTAAGTCATAGTAACGTTGTGAATGTACTGGATGTAGAAGAAGATGATAATTGTTATTACCTTGTTATGGAATACATAGAAGGACCAACATTAAAGGAATATCTATGTAAAGAAGGTAAGTTATCTGCAGATGAAGCGGTTGAAATGACCCTTCAAATCTTAAAAGGTATCGCACATGCACACCATCATCGAATTATTCATCGAGATATTAAACCGCAAAACATTCTCATGACTAAAAATGGGACGTTAAAAATATTAGACTTTGGTATCGCAAGGGCATTAAGTGAAACAGCTCTAACTGAAACGAATCATGTTATGGGTTCTGTTCAATATTTATCGCCTGAACAAGCTAAAGGTCAATCAACAGATGAATCATCAGATATTTATTCTATTGGTATTGTATTGTATGAATTATTAACAGGACACCCGCCATTTAATGGGGAAACGCCTGTAAGTGTTGCCATTAAACATATTCAAGAAGAGTTGCCATCTATTAGAAAAGAACGACCATCTATACCTCAAAGTATAGAAAATGTCATTATGAAAGCAACGCGTAAAGAAAAGTCACTCAGGTACCGTGATACAAATGAAATGTATTATGACCTTTTAACAGCATTGGATGATGAACGTAAAGATGAACTACCTAGGTATGATTCTAATTCAGATACTAAAACAATGCCCGTTATAAAAGCAGATGAAGAAGAAAGTGATACAAAGACTGTTCCAATTGCAACGACTCAACAAAATGCTAATGCACAACAACAAAATACGGAAACAAATAAGCCTAAACGTAAACGAAATAAATGGTTAATCGTTTTTGTACCTATTTTACTATTATGTATGTTAGTAGGTGCAATCGGTTTTGCCTTAACAGCACCTAAATATGTAGATGTGCCTAACTTATTAGGAAAATCACGTGGTGAAGCCTTAGCTTTAATTGATGAAAAAGGTTTAAGTAAAGGTAAAATAACAGAAGCCTATAGTAATAGCTTTAAAGAAGGCGAAGTTATGAAAGTAACACCTAAAGTTGGCAGTAAAGTTAAAGAAATGACTAAAGTTGATTTAGTGATATCTCAAGGTGTTAAGACGTTTACCGTAGAAGATTATGTTGGAAAATCAGCAGACAAAACGAAAAAGCAATTAGAAAAACAAGGCTTTGAATCTGTCCGTATAAAAGAACAATACGATAAAGCGGCGAATGGTACAGTAATTAATCAAAATATCGAACCAGGTTCTAAAGTCGTACCTAAAGATACGATGATTATTTTGACTAAATCAATTGGCGTGAAACAAGAATACGTTAAAGATTATACGGGTGAAGAAATCAGTAAAGCAACATCTGAACTTGAAGCGCTTGGATTTCAAGTAGAACAATCTGAAGTTGAAAGTGATGAACCAGCAGATACAATCGTCAAACAATCATTTAAAGATGGCCAATTGCCAGTCGAATCAACGATTTACTTTGATGTATCTAAAGGTGAAGATAAAGACTCTGACTCAGATAAATCAGATGACAAAGATAAAAAAGATGACAACAATGATAATGCAAGAGATAAAACATATACACAATCCGTTTATATACCATTTACAGGATCTGATAGTAAAAAAGGTCAAAAAGTAGAAATCTTTGTTAAAGATAAATCAAATGATATTAAAAAAGTTGCAGATTCCTTTACGATTAAAAAAGATACAACAAGAAGCATAAATTTCACGATTCCAAAAGGCGAATCAGCTGAATATCGCGTTGAAGTAGATGGTAAAGAAATTGAAAGTAACACAATTGATTACGATGATTTCTAAATATATGAAAAGTATATAGCTATTTGTGAGACTGAAACATTAACCAGTGTTTCAGTCTCTATTTTTATACACTATTGATTTAATGCTTAGTTCTTAGTAAAATTTAGAAAATGAGTCTGGGGTGAAAAATATGCTTCCTTATGTGTCTTTATATGAATATGTATATCGTCAAACAGAACATGCTATTGTAGATGCTGATCAAAAGCACGCTATTTATGAAGAGTATAAAAATATTGTGACCTCATCTCATCTAACTGATCAAGTCTTTATAGAAGTTATGAATAATTTCTTCTATGATATAGGCTTGTTGAGTACGTCTATTAAGGCATTGAAAGTTCCTGACAAGCAAGTGGGAATTAAGGTAAGAGCTACTAAAGATGCTTTAGTTGTTACGGAAGTGCTGGATGATATACGTTTTGTTGTTGGTGATGAAATTACAAAGTTATCAGGAGATTCTATTGAATATTGTAGAATGAGATATCATCGTTTATTAAAAGATGAACCATACCATAGGGAAGAATGGGGACATATATTAACTTTCCAAAATGAAGTAGAAGTAAAAAGAGCGAATCAAACTTATCGCTTTGAATTGAGACACTATCCCGTCGATACAGAACATACGATTGATGTGACGGTTAAGGATGATGTACTAATATTAGAATTTAACGGTGATATTCGTTTTGAACAAGCTGTTGACGCGTTATATAAATTATCCAAAATTCAAGAATCATCTAAAAAAGTCGTGTTTGATTTTAGGAACGCACAATTTAAAAATTTAAGTATCGCAGAGTTTCTTATACCTTATTTTTATGAGATTGGAAATCAAGAAACGATATTAACGAGAGACACACACGTAAAGGTTGAGCGAGAGCGTCATAAGACGTTATTTAAGCAAAAATTAGAACGTTTGTATAAAGCGTGCAGTGAAATGAATGAACAAGCTTTTTATCAAAATATTTTAGATCAACCTGTTGGTGATTGGAAACTCTTTGATGATGATAAAATTGATTTTATCGGATTAAGTCGATTTGAAGAAATTGTGGTATTAATTGATAAAGATACATCTTATGCAGCTGAATGGCTCGTTTATAAAATAGCAAAATCGGGAATAGTCAATCTTGTCGGAAGACCAACGAGTGGAAATCTAGCATTTTTTAATATTGTTGAGGAAATTATTGATCAACGATTTATACTCAGTTTTCCAGTTGAAAATCTAAGTCAATCGATTCAACATGATGTCGTTTATCCAGATACGCTAATTGAGTGGTCAAAAAGGCATGCATTAGTTGACAAAGATATAAAATTTTCAATTGATAATAGTAGTTGATTGATTATTTTCACAGAAAATGAAATAATATGTAAGTATATGAAATTTACAAAAATTCTAGGGGGCATTAACTTTATGGGTAAGCAAATACCAAAAGATAGAGGGCTAGACAGTACATTAAAAGTCTTAAAAGAAGGCTATAAATATGTACCAAATAGACTTGAGAAATTTGATACAAATATTTTTGAATTAAGAGCATTAGGTGGAAGAAGAACAGTTGTATTTAGCGGTAAAGAAGCTGCAGAGATTTTTTATAACAATGAATTAATCGAAAGACAAGGTACATTACCTAAACGTGTTGTTAATACTTTATTCGGTAAAGGCGCTATACATACTACTGGTGGTAAAAAACACATAGACCGTAAAGCTCTATTTATGTCATTAATGACTGAAGAAAACTTAGAATATTTGAGAGAACTTACACGTAGTACTTGGTTTATGAATACTGAACGTATGGAAAGAATGGACGAAGTTAACGTTTATAAAGAATCTATCATTCTATTAACTAAAGTTGGATTTAGATGGGCAGGCATTATCGCTTCTCCTGAAGAAATCGAAAGCTGTGCTAAAGATATGGATACTATGATCGATTCATTCAAAAATATCGGTACTGCATTCAAAGGATATAGAGAAGCTAAAAAAGCAAGAGATAGAGTAGAAACATTCCTAGAAAATCAAATTATTGCAGTACGTGAAGGTAAATTAACACCTCCACAAGGTACAGCATTACATGAATTTAGTCATTGGGAAGATTTTGAAGGTAATTTAATGGATTCTAGATTGTGTGCGATCGATTTAATGAACGTTGTGCGTCCTCTAGTCGCAATTAACCGTTTTGTTAGTTTCGGTGTGAAAGCATTACATGATTATCCAGGAGAAGCAGAAAAAGTCTTCAATAATGAAAATGACTATGCTTATAAATTTGTACAAGAAGTTAGAAGATTCTATCCTTTCGTACCATTTTTACCAGGTAAAGCAGCAGTAGATATCGAATTTGATGGCTATACTATTGAGAAAGATACGTTCTTAGTATTAGATATTTACGGAACATTGCATAGAGAAGGCTTATGGGAGAATCCAGAAAGATTCTATCCAAACCGCTTCAGCGATTGGGACGGAAGCCCATTTGATTTAATCCCTCAAGGTGGTGGCGATTATTATACAAACCACCGTTGTGCGGGTGAATGGATGACAATTATCATCATGGAAGAATCAATGAAATACTTCGCTAGAAACATTTCATATGATATGAAAAAAGACCAAGACCTATCTGTTAATTTAAATAAATTACCAGGTCGTGTTGTAAGTGGTACAATCATTGAAAATGTTAATGCATTAGTAAATCGTAACGTAGAATCAGTTTAATCATGAATTGATTCATTATAATAATATTAATCAGGCTGAAATTTCTAATGAAATTTCAGCCTGAATTCATGTATATATGAAAATTTTCAAAGATATTTGGTATCATAGGTAAAGAGGTGATGACATGGTAACTTGTTTAGTTGTAGATGATGATAAATTTATCTTAAATGATTTGAAGCGAGAAATTGAACGTGAACATATAAATGTTATAACAAGTCTCAGTGGTGAGGAAGCTTTAGAAGTTGTAGAGCATAAATATATTGATATTGCTGTTGTAGATATTATGATGCCAGGTATGGACGGCTTTGAATTGTGTCAAATACTTAAAGATAGTTTTGATATTCCAGTTATCATGTTAACGGCAAGAGATGAGTTGAGTGATAAAGAAAATGCATTTCTTGCTGGAACAGATGATTATGTAACGAAACCATTTGAAATTAAAGAGTTAATTTTTAGAATAAAAGCTGTACTACGCAGATTTAAAATTAATTCATCCAATGAACTTCAAATAGGTAACACATTTATTAATAGTGTTGATATGGAAATAACGATTAATCAGAAAACAATGCTTTTACCAAAGAAAGAATTTGCATTACTAGATTATTTAATGCGTAACAAAGATAAAGTATTACAACGAGACAAAATCATTGAAGTTGTATGGGGCATTGATTTCGAAGGAGACGAGCGAACGCTTGATGTACATATTAAACGTATTAGAAAGCGATTAGAAAAGTTAGAGAGCGATGTCTTGATTAAAACCGTGAGAGGCGTTGGTTACAAGGCGGTGCTTGCTCATGAGGTTTAAGTCTTTAGCGCAACGTATAACGATCTATACAATAGTTGTGATGCTCGTAAGTGCTATTTTAGGATTTATTCTTACAAATATTTATTATCATATAGATTTAAAAGAAAAAAATGATCACAAAGTATTTAATACTTTAAAAGATGTTCAAGATTATATTGATCATGACAATGAAATGTCGCTGGATAATTATTTAAATCACTTAAGCGAACTTCATTATCAGGCTGTATTATATAACGATAAGTTGAAACCGACTTATTATGGTGATCACTTCAGAAAATATAATTTAGATAAACAAGCTGTTGAAGATGTTTTAGACGGTAAGACGTATCATGGTATTAAAAATAGACCGTTTAATATTTTTATTACAGGATTCTTTGATAATGAAACGAGAAACACTGTCGGTATTAAGATTCAACATCAAGGTAGTGAATATGCCTTATTTTTAAGACCTAGTGTCGGTTCTATGTTAGGCGAATTTAGAATATTTTTAGCGATATTACTTGTATTACTTGTCGTTATTTCATTAGTACTCGTGCTCTTTTCAAGTTATTCATTGGCAAACCCAATTAGAAGACTTATGAAGACAACGGAATCATTACGTAAAGGTGATTTTGATGTCGATATCAAAGTAACACGTGACGATGAAATAGGTATATTACAACATCGATTTATTAAGATGAGAGATGAACTTAAACAACTAGAAATGATGAGACAATCCTTTGTTCAAAATGTCTCTCATGAAATTAAATCTCCGCTTCAATCTATTTTAAGTTTATTAAGAGAACTTGAACATGAACAAGATGAAAATAACAGAATACAAATTATAGAAGATATATATGCAAGAGCATACCGTTTGAGTAATTTAACGAAACAATTATTGTTGTTATCGGAATTAGATAATAGTGAACATTTGTCATTTAATGAAACAGTACATGTTCAAAAAGTCGTTAAAGAAGTCGTGCAAAGCCTGAATTTCTTATTAGAAGACAATGAAATCTCAGTTCTATTTGATATGGACGATTTAACTATTAAAGGTAATCATAAGTTACTTTATCAAGCACTCTATAATATATTAAATAATGCTATTAAATATTCACCTAAGTATAGTATGATACAAATTGATCTTAAAGAACAAAATGAATTTGTAAAAGTTTCTATTATTGATGAAGGTTATGGCATGACTGAGAAACAATTGAAACATATTAAAGATCGATTTTATAAAGGTGATCAATCTCATAATATTCATGTTGATAGTAACGGTCTTGGTTTATCAATTGTTGATTCAATTATTGAACATCATGATGCTCAAATCTTCTTCGAAAGTGAAGTCGATAAAGGGACAGAAGTAACGATTTTGTTTAAGCAACATAAATAATTGATTATTTAAGCAGTATGATTTGGTATAATAAAAATAAAATGAGGTAGGTGTTATATTGAAAACGGGTCGTATTATTAAATCAATAAGTGGAGATTATTCAGTACAAGCTGACGATGGTATATATATTACGAGAGCTCGAGGGTTATTCAGAAAGAAGAAGACATCTCCTGTTGTAGGAGATATCGTTGATTTTCAAGTTGAAAATGAAACGGGTGGGTATATTCAACATATTCATGAACGTGAGAATATATTATTAAGACCACCAGTCTCAAATATTCATAAAGTTATTGTCGTGATGAGCGCATCGGAACCAGCGTTTAGTCAACAATTATTAGATAGATTTCTCGTAGTCGTTCATTCATACAATATTACACCGATAATATGTGTAACTAAAAAAGATCTCGCCACTGATGACGAAATTCAAAAAATTCAAGATAAATTAGCGCAATATCAATCAATTGGATATGAAACATTATTTATAGGTGAAGATGATGATGTATCAAATGCGATTAAACCTTTAATTGACGGTATCATCGTGTTAAGCGGCCAATCTGGTGTTGGTAAATCCACGATTATGAATAGATTGTTCGAGGATTTGAATTTAGAAACGAACAAAATCTCAAAAGCGCTTAATCGTGGTAAACATACGACAAGGCATGTTGAGTTGTATGAGTTAGATGGTGGTTATTTAGCGGACACACCTGGATTTAGTGCATTAGACTTTTCTCACATTGAAAAGGAAGAACTTGCAGATTTATTCCCAGAATTTGAAGCCATTAAATCACAGTGTAAATTTAGAAATTGTACGCACATTAATGAACCTAAATGTGCAGTAAAAGAACGCATACGAGACAATCATTTTTATCAGTTAAGATATAAGCACTATTTGACATTATTCGAAGAAATTCAAAATAGAAAGGTAAGATATTAATGGTAAAAATAGCACCTTCACTTTTAGCTTGTGATTTTGCAGAATTAAAACAAGAAGTAACACGCGTTAAAGAATCTGGCGCAGACATTTTACATTTTGATGTAATGGATGGTCAGTTTGTACCGAATATATCAATTGGTTTACCTATTTTAGAATCATTAAGAAAAGTAACAGATATGACGATTGATACACATTTAATGATTGAGAACCCAGAACAAATGATAGACGCGTTTTGTGAAGCGGGTAGTGACATGGTATCTGTTCACTTTGAGGCGACACCGCACATTCATAGAGCGATACAACAAATCAAAGCGCATCATAAATTAGCAGGTGTTGTGATCAATCCTGGAACGCCTGTAGAATCATTGTCGCAAATTTTAGGTGACGTGGACTTTGTTTTAATTATGACTGTGAATCCTGGATTTGGTGGTCAAAGCTTTATAGAATCTACGTTAAGTAAAATTACTTGGTTAGACGAATATAGAAATGAACATGACTTAAACTTTGAAATTGAAGTTGATGGTGGTGTTAATGAAGAAACTGGTGCGTTATGTAAAGCACAAGGAGCAGACATATTAGTTGCAGGATCTTATTACTTCAAACATGAAGACTACAAAGAACCTGTACACAAATTAAAGGGTGATTAATCATGAAAGTAAATCTATTATGTAGTATGCGTCATATCAATGAACATATACTTCAAGATGAAAAGCACATTGATTGGATAGGTGTAGATAGAGGCACAATTGAATTAATTAAACGTGACATTAAGCCTGTTGCTGCTATAGGAGATTTTGATTCGGTATCAGATGAAGAGTATCAACAAATTATTAAACATATCGATATTGATCCAGTAAAAAAAGAAAAGGATGATACTGATCTTGCATTAGCAGTTAACTTAGCAGTTGAACTCGGATACGAAGAAATAAGAATATATGGTGCGACAGGTGGCAGATTAGATCATTTTATGGGTGCTGTTCAAATATTAACGAAACCAGAATTTCTGGAAGATAATATTCAAATTACGCTTGTAGATGAGCAAAATGAAATTACAGTATTAAAAGCAGGAAATCATCGAATTTCACAAGTAGAAGGCATGAAATATGTATCGTTTATTCCGCTAAGTACGAATATTAGAATAAAATTAGAAGAATTTAAATATGATTTGCCATTTACAACTTTGGCTCAAGGCTCAACGTTAACAATTAGTAATGAGTTTAAAGCGGGTCATGAACACCCATTAGTAACAGTTGAACTTGGTAATATATTGATGGTACAAAGTAAAGATAAATAAAAAAAAGAGAACCTTCCACACAAAGGTTCTCTTTATTATATGTGACTTATATTCATTAAACGCGTGTAACTTTACCTGATTTAAGCGCACGAGCTGAAACCCATACACGTTTAGGTTTACCGTCAACTAAGATTCTAACTTTTTGTAAATTAGCGTTCCAACGACGTTTGTTAGCATTTAATGCGTGAGAACGGTGGTTACCAGTTCTAGCTTTACGACCTGTTACGAAACATTCTTTAGCCATAAATATCCTCCTTTAATGAAATATAAATACACATTTATTTACGTTTACACACCTTAATAATATAACACGCACTTGTCATTTATTCAACGCCTTTTTTGTAAATTAGCGAAAAAATAATAACAAATTTCGCAAAAAGTATTTTAAAGTTCAATTTATTTGTTATAATAATATCTTGTGAAAACGTTGTATAAAAAACGTGATTAAAATGATGAATTCTTGCGATGTGAATGTGATATTAAGTATAATTAAACAGAACATATATAAAGTAGTTTATAAAACGAAAAAATTTAAATGTGTAGGAGGGACGTAATCATGACTTTAGAAATTACAAATGAGTATGGAAGTATCGATATTTCAAATGACGTTATTGCAACGCTTGCTGGCGGTGCTGCCGTAGAATGTTATGGTATCGTTGGTATGGCAAGTAAACATCAAGTTAGAGATGGCATTGCAGAAATTCTTGGGCGTGATAATTATGCCAAAGGTGTTATTGTATCTCAAAACGAAGGTGTTCTTGATGTAGATATGTATATAATTGTGAGTTATGGTACGAAAATCTCAGAAATAGCAAACAATGTCCAATCTGCTGTTAAATATACTTTAGAACAATCATTAAATTTAAAAGTCAACGCAGTCAACATATATATCCAAGGTGTTAGAGTTATTAATGATGATGAGGAAGCATAGGGAGGCAAATACAGTATGAATAAGATTGACGGCAAATTGTTTGCTGATATGATCGTTCAAGGATCAGATAGTTTATCAAACAATGCAGATTTTGTAGATTCTTTAAATGTGTTTCCTGTACCAGATGGAGATACAGGAACAAATATGAATTTATCAATGTCATCAGGTGCAGCAGAGGTTAAAGCTCATAGTAATGTACATATCGGTGAGGTTGGTAAAATATTTTCTAAAGGATTGTTAATGGGCGCAAGAGGTAACTCAGGTGTTATCTTATCTCAATTATTTAGAGGATTCTCAAAATCGATTGAGAATGAACAAGAAATTGATGCTCAACAATTCGCTAAAGCATTCCAATCAGGTGTGAATACAGCATATAAAGCTGTAATGAAACCAGTTGAAGGAACGATTTTAACAGTTGCGAGAGTAGCTGGAGAAGCAGCTGTTAAAGCAGCTGAATCAACAGAAGATGTTATAACAGTTATGGAAGCAGTCATTAAAGAAGGTCAAACAGCATTAGAAAACACACCAAACCAACTACCTGTACTTAAAGAAGTAGGTGTTGTGGATAGTGGTGGACAAGGTTTAATGTTTGTTTATGAAGGCTTCTTAGCAACATTAAAAGGCGAAAAAATTCAACCTGCTAAAGAAAAAGTAGATACAGACGAATTTATTAATGATGACCATGATTTCGGTGGCGTCATGAATACTGAAGATATCGTCTACGGCTACTGTACTGAAATTATGGTTCGCTTTGGAAAAGATAAAAAAGCTTTCGATGAAGAACAATTTAGAGAAGATATGAGTCAATTCGGTGATTCATTACTCGTAATCTCTGATGATGAAATCGTAAAAGTACATGTTCATTCTGAAACACCAGGTGAAGTATTATCTTACGGTAGCCAATACGGTGAACTCATTAAAATTAAAATCGAAAACATGCGCGAACAACATAGAGAAGTACTTCGTAAAAGCGCAGATAAAAAGATCAAACAAGAACAACAACAAGAGCAAGAAGAGATTGAAACAGCAGTTATTACAATTTCAATGGGTGAAGGAATCACAACATTATTTAAATCACTTGGTGCAACACATGTCATCAGCGGTGGCCAAACTATGAATCCTTCAACAGAAGATATTGTAAAAGTTGTAAAACAATCAGGTTGTAAAAATGCAATCATCTTACCAAATAATAAAAATATTATTATGGCAGCTGAGCAAGTTGAACATTTAGTTGATATACCTGTAGCTGTTGTAGCATCAAAAACAGTATCTCAAGGTCTTTCAGCAATGTTAAATCTTAACTTAGAGCAATCAATCGAAGAGAATAAAGCGCATATGGAAGATGCAATGCGTTTTGTAAAATCAGGTTCTGTAACATATGCCGTTAGAGACACAAATATAGATGGTATTACAATTAAAAAAGGTGAGTTCATGGGTATCCATGAAAGCAGTATTAAAGTAAGTGATGCTGACCACCTAACAGCTAGTAAAAAGCTTATCGATGAAATGATTGATGAAGACAGTGAAATTTTAACAATTATTAAAGGTGAAGACGCTACTGATGAAGAAGTCGATCAATTAGTATCATATGTTGAAGAAAACTATGAAGAAGTTGAAGTAGAAGTACATCAAGGTGACCAACCAATTTACTCATTCTTATTCTCAGTAGAATAATCTCAAGATAAAAGACAACAATGTTAAACAAAAGCGTTGTTGTCTTTTGTGTTGTAAAACGCTTACAAAACGAGCGAAAGTTGTTATAATGGTATGGTGAAATTAAAAGAGAAACGAGTGATTATTGATGAAATATAGAAGTGTCTTTGACATTATTGGTCCAGTAATGGTTGGACCATCTTCATCACATACTGCTGGTGCAGTAAGAATTGGATTAATAGCTAGAGGGTTATTTGATGGTAAACCTGAACATATTGATATATATTTATATGGGTCTTTCATGGAAACTTATAAAGGACATGGTACTGACGTTGCGTTAGTCGGCGGTATTCTAGGCTATGATACAGACGATGACCGAATCAAAACAAGTCTTCAAGATGCTGAGCAACAACAGATTGATGTCAACTTTATCGAAATGTATGAAGAACGATCACATCCGAATACAGCAATTATCAACATGAGAAATAAAGAAATGGAAATCTCAGTAGAAGGTATTTCAATTGGTGGTGGTAAAGTTGAAATCGTTGCGATAAACGGATTCCAAATTGCCATTAGTGGGAATTATCCTGCTTTACTTGTTTTTCATAAGGATACATTTGGCACAATCGGGAAAGTGACCAATGTCTTTGGTGATTATCGTATTAATGTTGGTAGTATGCAAGTGGCGCGTAAAGAGAAAGGTGAACTTGCATTAATGACGTGTGAATTAGATGATGATATTCCACAAGAAGTCTTAAATAAAATTAAAGAAATTGATGGTGTACAGACAGTCACATTAATGGGGGAATCATAAAAGGAGGGTTATCATGTTTCAAAGTGTAAAAGAACTTATTGAAATTTGTGAAAGAGAAAATAAAAAAATTTATGAAGTCATGATTGAACAAGAAATGCGTGTGTCTAAACTCTCTAAAGAAGAAGTTTATCAAAATATGGAACGCAATTTAGATACAATGGAAAAAGCCATTGAACGTGGTATAAATGGTGTAACGTCAACAACAGGTTTAACTGGAATGGATGCTGTACTTTTACAAGATTATTTAGAAAGTGGACAATCACTTTCAGGTGATTTAATGATTGATGCAGTAAGTAAAGCTGTTGCGACGAACGAAGTAAATGCAGCAATGGGTAAAATATGTGCAACACCAACTGCCGGTTCTGCAGGGGTTGCGCCTGGTGTATTATTTGCACTGAAAAAAAGACTAAACCCTTCTAGAGAAGATATGTTACATTTCTTATTTACAACAGGTGCATTTGGATTTGTTGTTGCGAATAACGCATCTATATCAGGTGCGGCTGGTGGTTGCCAAGCTGAAGTTGGTTCAGCAGCCGCGATGTGTGCTGCTGCAACAGTAGAAATGGCTGGCGGTACACCTCAACAATCTGCAGAAGCATTTGCGATTAGCTTAAAAAATATGTTAGGACTTGTTTGTGATCCAGTTGCGGGATTAGTAGAAGTACCTTGTGTTAAGAGAAACGCTGCAGGTGCTTCAAATGCAATTATTTCAGCTGATATGGCTTTAGCAGGTGTGAAATCAAGAATTCCTACTGATGAAGTTATAGAAGCTATGTATAAGATTGGCCAAACAATGCCTTCAGCACTACGTGAAACAGGTCGTGGTGGTTTAGCAGGTACGCCAACAGGAGAAAGGTTAAAACAAGAGATATTTGGAAATTAACCAAAACATTAATTTATAAGGCTGGGACATGATTCATTGTCCTAGTCTTTATTTGTTTGTATAAAGCTCATTTTGGTGAAATCGATTGGTTTATATTATGTATTTGTTCTATAATTAGAGTATTAATAAATATAGGTGATAAAAATGAATAAGCAACATCTAATATATACAGACCGAACTTTGCAAGAACTTAAAGGTGTTGGACCAAAAAGTTTACAGTTATTAAATGAATTAAATATCTATACATTAGAAGATTTAGTGTTGTATTTACCAACACGTTACGAAGATGAATCTGTCATAAATTTAAACGAAGCAACTGATGGTGATGTTGTCACTGTTACTGGAGAAGTGTACTCTAGTCCGACTGTCGCATTTTTTGGTAGAAATAAATCTAAATTAACGTGCCATATGCTGATTGATCAAATTGCCGTTAAAGTCACATTCTTTAATCAACCTTATTTGAAAAAAAGACTCATTATGGGTGAAACAGTTACGATCAAAGGTAAATGGGATCAAAAGAAACAAATTATTGCTGGTCAAAAAGTAATGGCTGAAAAAGAGGACGGTGGAAATGCGTTAACACCTATTTATCGATTAAAAGAAGGTTTAAAACAAAAGCAGCTTAATAAATACATTGAACAAGCATTACAACTTGTTGAAATTGATGAATGGTTATCTCCAAATTTAATGGATAAGTACAAATTAATGCCATTAAAAGATGTCATTCCAATTTTACATAAACCACTTCAATTTAATCACCTCAAATTAGCACGTCGAACATTTTCATTTAATGAATTATTCTTATTTCAGTTAAAGATGAAATGGTTAAGCAAATTAGAAAAAGAATCTAATAAAATAGAAGGTTTAAATTATGATGTTAATGCGGTGAAATCTTTTATCGAAACATTACCATTTGAATTAACAGATGCTCAGAAAAATAGTGTGAATGAAATTTTTAGAGATTTAAAAGCGCCTATTAAAATGCATCGATTATTACAAGGTGATGTAGGTTCGGGTAAAACGGTTGTTGCAGCTATTGCGATTTATGCAATGTTTAATGCAGGTAAGCAAAGTGCGCTTATGGTCCCAACAGCTATATTAGCTGAACAACATGCAATCAGTTTAGATGAGTTGTTTGGTGGGCAATTGAATGTCGCTTTATTAACAAGTTCGGTTAAAGGTAAAAAAAGAAAATTATTACTTGAACAGTTAGAAGCAGGAGAAGTTGACGTCATTGTAGGTACGCATGCACTTATACAAGATGATGTAGCGTTTAATGATATTGGATTAGTTATTATTGATGAACAGCATCGATTTGGTGTAAATCAACGTAAGAAGCTGCGTGAAAAAGGTGCAGATACAAATGTCTTATTTATGACAGCAACACCAATTCCGCGAACATTGTCTATCTCTGCGTTCGGGGAAATGGATGTAACTTCGATTAAACAAATGCCTAAAGGTAGAAAAGAAATTTTGACATCGTGGGCTAAACATGAAGAAATTGATCATGTATTAAATCAGCTAAATGGTGAAATATTAAAAGGCCGACAAGCGTATGTTATTTGTCCATTAATAGAAGAAAGTGAAGCATTGGATGTTCAAAATGTGGTCGCAATTTATGAGCAATTACAGTTGCGTTTCGGTGCGGATAAAGTCGGTCTTGTACATGGTAAAATGCATGCAGATGAAAAAGACGAAATCATGAATAAATTTAGTAATAATGAAATCGCGATATTAGTTTCTACAACTGTTGTTGAAGTTGGTGTAAACGTCCCTAATGCAACATTTATGATTATCTATGATGCTGACCGATTTGGTTTATCTACGTTACACCAATTAAGAGGACGTGTTGGTAGAAGTCATCACCAAAGTTACTGTACGTTAGTAGCATCACCTAAAACTGAGAGTGGTGTAGAACGAATGCACATTATGACTGAATCTACTGACGGTTTTTATTTATCAGAACGAGATTTGGAAATGAGAGGACCAGGTGACTTCTTTGGCGTTAAACAAAGTGGTTTGCCTGATTTCAGAGTTGCAAATATTGTAGAAGATTATAGGATGTTAGAAGTCGCAAGAGACGAAGCGAGTGAATTAGTGCAATCAGGTGAATTTTTCAAACCTGAATATGATAAATTGAGATTATTAGTACAAGAATCTATGTCAGAACAAAATTTTGATTGACATTGGATCACGTATTGTATAAATTTGAATTACCATATTTTGAGAGTAGGTTAGAAACATGAGATGGTTATATAAAATTATAGGTATCTTATTAATTATAACGGCAATATCTATTTTCTTCTGGAATGATATTAGAACGTATTTTACAGACCGTGTTAATGATAAAGTCATCGAGTCGTATGAAAATCATGATGACAGCGTTAAAATAAATCCGATAGAATCATGGATTACAAAAACAGAAACAGATAACTTAAAAGTAAATGAACATATGGTTGGTTATTTAAAAGTACCAGCAGCAGATATATCAGAGCCTATATTTAAAGGGCCAGCAACAGAACAAAATTTAAAAAACGGATTGTCATTAGTAGATGAGAACGAAAAATTAAGTGAGCAAAATGTCGCAATCGCAGGCCATCGTGTAGAAGGTGCGGGAATAAGATTTAACTATCTCGATCGCGCAAAAGTTGGCGATAAAGTAGAACTCATCACATTAAAAGGTAAAAAAACATATATAATTAAAAACATTAAAAATGTGAAGCCAAATCAAGTAGAAGTATTAGATGAACATAAAGGTAAACCGAATCAATTAACATTAATAACATGTGATAATTATAATCCAGATACATTATTGTTCGAAGAGCGTATGATATTTACAGCAGTAGAAGAAAATGCAGCATAACTTTGATAGAGGAGAGCAAAATTTCAAATTTTGCTCTTTTTTTGTTGGGAGAAAGAATATGGAGTGCCTGGATTCGAGATATAGTTGTATGGGTTTATGGAGTAGGTAGGAAGAATGTGAGATATTCGAGAAGATGTGAGTTAAAGAGGTAGTAAACTCACGAGATTGTGAAAGATGTGAGTTAAAGCGGTAGTAAACTCACATCTTTTTAAAAATTAAATGATTATTTAGAAATGAACATTTTTGATTACATAAAAAATCGCCCAAGTCGTAGCTTAATGCCTACATTAAGCCAAGAGATTGCCTAAGTCTTAGCTTAACTACTACATTAAGCGAAGAGATCGCCCAAGTCGTAGCTTAATGCCTACATTAAGCCAAGAGATCACTCAAGTCGTAGCTTAAGTCCTGAATAAAGCCAAGAGATCGCTCAAGTCGTAGCTTAAGTCCTGAATAAAGCCAAGAGATCGTCCAAGTCATGGCTTAAGTCCTAAATAAAGCCAAGAGATTGTCCAAGTCATGGCTTAAGTCCCAAATAAAGCCAAGAGATGGCTCAAGTCTTAGCTTAAGTCCTAACTTAAGCCAAGAGATCGTCCAAGCCTTAGCTTAAGTCCTACATTAAGCCAAGAGATCGCCCAAGTCGTAGCTTAACTTCGTAATTAAGCCAAGAGATTGCTTAAGTCTCAACTCCCAACATCAATTCCCACCCCCAACACCTAACCTCGCACCCAAAATAACCCGACCTTCCTCCTCAAATCCATAATCAACCCCCAAAATTCACTCATTCCACCTTGTCTTCACATCTTATTATTTAAGTCTTATGACCAAATTTTTAAATTTCGCTCTTTTTTATTGTATAATTTGTTGAGTATATTGTTATACCCATGTTAGTATAAGTAAGGTAGGTCATGATAGCAGGTGCTAATTTTAGCTATAAGTACATAATAGAATGGATTTGGATGAAATGAAATTATCAAAAGCAGATCGCCAGAGGGAATTAACAAATCGTTTGAAAGCTGAACCTTTCATAACTGACGAAACTTTAAGTGAATATTTTAAAGTAAGCATCCAAACTATTAGACTAGATAGAATGGAGCTAGGTATTCCAGAATTAAGACGCCGCATCAAAGATGTAGCAACACAAAATCATGATGAAATTAAATCATTACCCATTGAAGATGTCATTGGGGAAATTATAGATATTGAATTAGATAAATCAGCAATTTCTATTATAGATATTAAGGAAGAACATGTTTTTACACGTAATGGTATTGCTAGAGGACACTATTTATTTGCCCAAGCTAACTCATTATGTGTAGCATTGATTAATGATGAATTAGCATTAACAACTAAGAGTAATGTTCAATTCAAAAAATCAGTAAAACTAAATGAAAGAGTCATTGCTAAAGCTACTGTGATTCATAAATCGAAACATATAGCTAAAGTAGATGTCACTAGCACTGTTCATGGAGAAACTGTTTTCCAAGGACAATTTGAAATGTATTATTCGAGCGAGGGTGAAAATAATGGTTAAGATTGCGATAGATATGATGGGCGGAGATGACGCGCCAGGTATCGTAATAGAAGCGGTTAAACAAGCAGTTAATGATTTTCCAGATTTAGAGATTTTGTTATATGGTGATGAAAAACAATTTGATTACAAACATGATCGTATCACTTTTTATCATACTGATGAAAAGATAACAATGGATGACGAACCTGTTAGATCAATTAAGAAAAAGAAAAATGCTTCAATGGTTTTAATGGCGAATGCTGTTAAAGAAGGTAAAGCTGAAGCATGTGTATCAGCTGGTAATACTGGCGCACTTATGAGTAGTGGATTATTTATTGTCGGCAGAATAAAAGGTATTGAAAGACCTGCATTAGTTGCGACTTTCCCAACTGTGACAGGTAAAGGATTTGTATTTTTAGATATTGGTGCAAACTCAGATGCTAAACCTGAACATCTTGTGCAATATGCTAAAATGGGTGAAATTTATGCCAAACAAATTAGAAGTATTGAAAATCCTTCATTAGCACTTTTAAATATTGGTACTGAAGAAACAAAAGGTAATGCTTTAATGAAAAAGACTTATCAATTACTTAAAGAAGAACAATTTGATAACTTTATTGGAAATGTTGAAGCAAAATCTTTATTGTTAGATGCATGTGATGTTGTTGTATCAGATGGTTATAACGGTAACATGGTGTTAAAAACAATCGAAGGTACAGCAACAGGTATATTTAAAATGTTAAAAGAAGCGATGACTGCTTCAACTAAAAATAAACTTGCTGCACTTACTTTGAAAAAAGATATTAAAAAAATCAGCAATAAAATGGACTATGCAGAATACGGTGGTTCAGTACTATTAGGATTAAATGGTGTTGTTGTTAAAGCACACGGATCATCAGATCAACGTGCATTCTATAATGCAATTAAACAAGCTAAGCTAGCTGCAGATACTAAAATAGTAGATAAAATGAAGAAAGCAGTAGGTGAAATAAATGGGTAAAGTTGCAATCATGTTCCCTGGTCAAGGGTCACAAAAAGTAGGAATGGCAGAAGATTTATATCAAGAAGAAATTAATGCAACATCAATTTTAGAAAGAGCAAATGAATCATTATCATTTGATTTACTTGAAATTATGTTTAAAGATCCAGAAGAAATTCTTGGATTAACTGAATATACACAACCAGCATTGTTAACGCATAGTTCAGCTTTAATGAATGCTTTAAAAGATTTAAATTATGACTACGCATTAGGACATAGTTTAGGTGAATATTCAGCATTAGTATCAGAAGGTGTATTAAAGTTTGAAGATGCCGTTCAAATCGTACATAAACGTGGTACATTAATGTCTGAAGCTTTTCCACAAGGTGTAGGTTCTATGGCAGCGGTACTAGGTTTAGATATTGAAAAAGTGCGAGAAATCTGTGAACAATTATCAACAGAGGACAAACTTATTGAACCAGCAAACATCAATTGCCCAGGTCAAATCGTTGTATCTGGTCATGCAGAACTCATTGATAAACTTGCAGCAGAAGGTAAATCACTAGGTGCTAAACGTGTTATGCCTTTAAAAGTTTCAGGTCCATTTCATTCTTCAATGATGAAAACTATAGCAGATGATTTTGAAAACTACATTAATCAATTTGAGTGGAATGATGCAGAACACCCGATTGTACAAAATGTATATGCTAAACCTGAAACAGATCATGAAGTAATTAAAGCGAACATGGTTAAACAATTATTCTCACCAGTTGAATTCAGTCAATCTGTTGAGTATTTAATTGGTCAAGGTGTAGATCACTTTATCGAAGTCGGTCCTAACAAAGTATTATCTGGCTTAGTTAAGAAAATTAGTCGTGATGTTAAAATAACATCAATTCAAACAATTGATGATATTAAAGGATGGAATGAATAATGACAAAAACAGCTATCGTTACAGGTGCTTCTAGAGGTATTGGTCGTAAAATTGCATTAGAATTTGGTAAAGAAGGTTACAATGTAGTTGTGAACTATGCAGGAAATAAAGAAAAAGCAGAAGAAGTCGTTTCTGAAATTAAATCATTTGGTGTAGAAGCATTTGCATTTCAAGCAAACGTAAGTGAGCAAGATGAAGTAAAAGCTATGATTAAAGAAACAACATCTCAATTTGGTACTATCGATGTATTAGTTAATAATGCAGGTATTACAAGAGACAATTTATTGATGCGTATGAAACAAGACGAATGGGATGACGTAATCAATACAAACTTAAAAGGTGTATTTAACTGTGTTCAAGCAGTAACTAGACCAATGTTAAAACAAAAATCTGGTCGCATCATTAACTTATCAAGTGTTGTAGGATCATTAGGAAACGCAGGACAAGTGAACTATGTAGCAACTAAATCAGGTGTTGAAGGTATGACAAGAACATTTGCTAGAGAATTAGCATCTAGAGGTATTACTTGTAATGCAGTTGCACCAGGATTTATCGTATCAGATATGACAGATCAATTATCTGATGAATTAAAAGAACAAATGAAATCACAAATTCCACTTGCACGATTTGGTGAAGATAGTGATATTGCACATACAGTAGCATTTCTTGCAAGTGATAAAGCAAGCTATATTACTGGCCAAACAATTCACGTTAATGGCGGAATGTATATGCAATAATAACTACTTTTATAGTAGAATAGGATAGTAAGAGAAATTGAATTTCTTATTATATAAGATTTAAATCATTTAAAGGAGGTGAATGGAATGGCAAGTTTCGACAAAGTTAAAGACATTATTGTAGATCGTCTTGGTGTAGACGCTGAAAAAGTAACGCCTGAAGCTTCATTTAAAGATGATTTAGGTGCTGATTCTTTAGATATCGCAGAATTAGTAATGGAATTAGAAGATGAATTTGATATGGAAATTCCTGATGAGGAAGCAGAAAAAATCAACACAGTTGGTGACGCTGTAAAATATATTGAATCATTAGAAAAATAATTCTAATAATGAAAGTCCGTATGCCATTGGCTACGGGCTTTTTATTATGTTTTTTATGAAAAGGGTAAAAATCTAAAAATTAGTTTAACTGCTAAATTAATTTGCTTAAAATTCTAAACGTATTTTTCCTCTTCAAAAGTAACGTCCATTGTTTCATCACCATACGTTTCAGGAAAGATAAAATCTAGCCATTCTAGATCATCAGAAAAATAATTTTAACCCACCTTAATTGGTGGGCTATTTTATATATTAAAATTATTTATTTTTAACTATATACATATTCTAGAAAATTGGTATATAATGTAAAAAAAGGAGGATTTTTGATGAATTTTAAAATTTTTAAACCGTTTGTATGTTTAATTGCATTTGCTGTCTTATTTTCTGGATTTGGAAATATACAAGCACAAGAAGACAATACCTTGATCAAAGAGAATAATGAAGTTACTAATTCTTTATCTCATGCTGATATAACCGAAAGTAAGACTGGAGAAATATCCAAAGTCAATACATCTATTGATGAGGAAGAGGTGTCATTAGATACAACCCTTTCAAATAATTTTGAAACAGGCGAGATTAGTTTAAGTGGTAAAATATCTAATAATGAAGTAGAAGAACACATAGATTATTCTATAGACTTAACTTATGCAGATGAAAATGATATTGCCGGATATTTAATAGATAATAAAACAGGAGAAGAACATCAGTTTGATACACGTTTATCTGAAGCTTCAGCAGTACCTTTAGTTGTAGTAGCTGTTATGGCTGCTCGATTTGGTATTAAATGGGCTATTAAAAAATATGGTAAAAAAGCTGTCAACAAAGCTGTCAAATCTAATACACACAAGATTGCTAAAAGTATTAATAAAAGTTTACTTAATGATAAAGGTGTAAATATAGGTAAATTTACTCAAAAAGTTAAAGGGAGTAATCCTACATGGAGAGACCCGAAAACTAAATGGACTATCTCTAAAAATAAAGGAGAACCACATGGTGGATCTTATTGGAAGTTAAAAAATAACAAGGGAGAAAGAAAGGCCTCTTTGACTAAGGATGGAAAAATTTTAAGGAAATAAGGTGCTACATATTATGTATTTTGATATAAATAATTTGAATATTAAAAAAATAAATTTTGGGATAATGAAAAATTCAATTCATTTAAATTTAAGTGATGATAAGTATCAGTTCTTAGAAGATGGTGACACTATCAATAATGATTATTTTTTAACTGTATATAAAAATGCAATACACATTTTTGAAGATTTATTTTCGCTTTCAGACTCTATAAATTTGGTTCATGTTGTATATTCTTATACTAGACCATATAGAAAAACGAATTTTATAAAAAAATTCACATCATTAACTAAAGATGAATTATCTTATTTTAAAGAATATGTAAAATCGAATGATGATGATGAAGTTTTGTGCGAGGAGTTTTCATACAATTGTTCCATTAAAGAATTAAAATATAAAAAATTATTAAAAGCTATATCCAATCAAGATTTTAAAGGATTAGTTCCAAATATTAATCAGAATTATAATTATTCTGAAATATATATAATTAATAATACCAAAAATTTAATATACCATTTATATGATGATAGGGGCCTATGGTTAGCTTTTAATAAAAATGAAGATTATGCAAGATATTCTAAAAAGTATAGTGATTTAATATTGGATCTTGATAATGAAGAGGTTTAAACTATACATATGCATAGCGATTATCTTTTTTATTATTTTAAGCTTAATTTTTTATTTGAACAATCTAAAACTATTAAAAGTAGCTATTCTAGATACCGGTGTTAATAGTACTTCTGTTGAAAGCAAAGTAATCTCAAAAGAATTTGTTAAAGATAGTAAAAAAGTGAATAAACATGGTGATGATATTGCAAAAATAGTAGAATCTCAAAATAATATTGTGATTTATGATGCAAAAGTATTGAATAGCGATGGTCTTGGAACTGTTAAAGATACCATAGCAGGTATAGATTGGGCAATTAAAAACAAAGTAAATGTGATAAATATGAGCTATGGTTTTACTCATGATTACGAAAGCCTTCACAACAAAATAAAAGAGGCAAATAGTAAAGGAATTATTGTTTTGGCTGCAAATGGTAATGATATATTTGGTCAAAAAGAGTACCCTGCATCTTATCATGAGGTAATTTCTATAGGTGTATTGAAAAATAAATATAATAAATCTATCTACAATTCAAATGATAATGCAGATTTATATATTTCTTTAAGTAATAAATCTAAGGGAAGTGTCAATAATACTTCAGAAGCAACCGCATTAGCTACTAATCGTTTAATTAAAAATCATAATGGTGACCTTCATAATTTAGATAAAAAAGAATTAATTTCGGTATTAAAAAAAGAATAAGTACAAAAGAGAGATAAAGATAATAAACGTTCAAAAATTTAAATTTTAGCAAATATCTCTTATATAATTAGTAGTTTTATTGTAAGAACGACCGTTCTATTTTGTAAAGCAATGTTGATAATATAAACGTAGGGGTAAAAAGGGGGCAAATAGTTTGTTTTCATATGAACTAGTATGAAATAAACATTGCATAAAGTCTGTGAGATAGTGCGTTAATTAATGCACTTGAACAATCATAAACTCATGCGAAAATCACATGTATTTCATCATTAGAAAAATAATTCTAATAATGAAAGTCCGTATGCCATTGGCTACGGGCTTTTTATTATGTTTTTTTATAAAAGGTGCAAAATCTGTATGTTTATTATTTTAATAATTTTGGAAAATTTAACAATAATTCAAATAAGTAAATGGATAATTAATTCAGTTTAAGGTTTTTGTTTATTAATATTGCCAAATAGTATTAAGGAGCTATAATAATATAATGTAAAATTAATATTTAAAACTCAATATTAGCCATTCTCCTAATAATACATTGATTTATTCTTTAGATATTGAAATAAATGCCTTAGGTAGTACTTTTATTTGAGTACTAAAAAAGAATGACTAAAGTCGTCATAAAAAATTTGAGTACGCATTATATTTTTATATTAATTATATTAAAAAACTTTAAGGAGAAATATCATGAATGAATTAACAATTATCATTACTTATTATAATAAAGAAGATTATATACTTGATTGTATTGGTAGTATTATAAACCAAAGAAATCAAAACTTTGATTTAATCATAGTTAATGATGGATCAACAGACTCTTCTAATAGATTAGTTAATGAAGCGATAAATAATTATGATAAAAATGTAAATCACATTAATTTAGATAGAAATTATGGGCACGCCTATGCTAGAAATATTGCTTTAGAAAATGTTGAAACAAAATATTTTATGTTTTTAGATGCTGATGACCAACTTGCAAGCTATTCAGTTGAGTATTACTTATCTAAAATCAATGGATTAGACGGCTTAATTGGGCCAATAAATAAATTCTCATTAAAAAAACCTCAATATGTAAATAAAGATAAAATTAGAATTGACTACTTAACTAAAGGTAATAATCCTAATTCCTTTTTAAGAAAAAATACAGTTTGTAATATTTTATTTAAAACATCTATTGTCAAAGCGCACAACATTAGATTTAATGAAGATTTAAAAATATATATCGATACTTCATTTACACTTGAATATATTAAATACGTAGAGAGGTTTGTAAGGTTACGTAATTTTCCTTTCTATTTTAGAGGTGAAATTTATGATCCATTTGAAGGTAATACTTTAAGTGATCAAGATTTCATTTTTACATTCGAAGATTACGTTAATAGTTATCTTGATTCCATTAAAAGAACGGATAATAAAGATATTCTTAACTTTTTATCTCAAAAAATGAAACTTGAAATTAAAAAAGGGTTCGACCCATCTTTGAGAGATATAAATATAAGATATAGTGTTCTTGAGAAACCTTTAATTAATATTGTTAAAACACTAAAGTGGAACATTATAAAAGATGGAAAAATACTCTACAAATTAGAATTATTGTTTTTATCTATGGACGACATTGAAAATGCTAAATATATAAATAATATTAGAAGTGTAAGTAGACATGTAAAAAATATAGTTCAGAATAATAAAATGAAGAATAGATCAAAATATCAACTATTAGATAAAGAAGAAGCTGTTAATAATGAAACTATCGTTTTTGAGTCTTTCGGTGGTAAAAATTATAGTGATAGTCCTAAATATATTTATGAATATATGCAAAAACATTATCCTAAATTAAACTATATATGGGTGTTTAAAAATCCTAATCAAAATGTCATAACTGGTAATGCAGTAAAGGTTAAAAAAGGATCTAAAGAATATTATGATGCATACTCAAAAGCTAAATTCTGGGTTACGAATGCAAGGTTACCACTGTATTTAAATAAAAAAGATAACCAAATTTACATTCAAACATGGCACGGAACACCATTAAAGCGTTTGGCTAATGATATGAAGATAGTAAGAATGCCAGGGACAACTACACCTAAATATAAAAAGAATTTCTACGCTGAAACATCACGATGGGATTATTTAATTTCTCCTAATAGGTACTCAACGAACATTTTTAAAACGGCATTTTGGATGGATGAGAATAGAACTTTAGAAATAGGATATCCTCGGAATGATATATTAGTTAATAGAAGTAATGATCAAGTATATATAGAAAAACTGAAAAAAGAATTAAACATACCAAAAGGTAAGAAAATTATTATGTACGCTCCGACATGGAGAGATGATGAATTTGTTAAAAAAGGTAAATATTTATTCGATTTAAAAATAAATTTAGAAAACCTACAAAAAGAATTAGGTGATGAATTTGTCATTTTACTAAGAATGCATTATTTAATTTCAAATGCACTAGATTTAAGTGGATATGAAGATTTTGCAATCGACGTATCTAATTATAATGATATATCCGAATTATATTTAATATCTGATGCACTTATTACAGATTATTCTTCAGTCATGTTTGACTTTGGTATTCTAAAAAGACCACAATATTTCTTTGCTTATGATATTGAGAAATATGATAAAGGTTTGAGAGGATTTTATATGGATTATAAGAATGATTTACCTGGAGAAATTATTACAGATGAGTTTAAATTAGCTGAGGAATTAAAAGATATTGATAAACATAAAGAAAAATATAAAGATAAAATAGAAAAGTTTTACGATAAATTCTGTTCTATAGAAAAAGGTCAATCTTCTAAAATTATTGGAGATTTTATATATGATAAGACAAAGTAAAAATATCCCCGCCTTAATTGGTGGGGCATTTTTATGTCGCAACAAGTGTTATCATGAATTTTAATAAAATAGAGAGGGAGATTAGTGGTCTTTTTGTAATCAATACTTAATCTTTATAACCTATCCAGTATACTTTATATATGATAAAATGTTTTAATATATTATTTAAGAATATATATAATACATATTTTTTAGGGGGATGTATGAAGATTAAAAGCAAATTATTGTTAGCTATTGCATTTACGAGCTTGACTGCATTGAATTTGAATTTGCATGCTGACGCTAAGGATGGCGGCGGTAGTGATACATCTAAAGATAAGACACCTAAGATACAGAACGTAGAGGTTGAACATAGAGATTACGATAAGAAATCGAGCAAGGTCCAAAAAGAAGTTGCAAAATCTTCAACGGCTGCCATGAATTATGTTTATTCATTGGAAGGCAAGGGTTGGGATTTTGATGGCTACTACGGTTGGCAATGTTTTGATTTAGTGAATTATTATTGGAATTATTTATATGGTCACGGTTTACATGGTGACTATGCAAAAGATATTCCAACTGCTAATAATTTTAGTGGTGAAGCAACAGTGTACAAAAACACACCATCATTTGTAGCACAGCCTGGAGATGTTGTTGTATTTAATGAAGATTTCGGATCAGGTGCTGGACATACAGCAATTGTGTTAAACGGTAATGCAGATGGTAACGTCATGCAATTTACAAGTTTAGATCAAAATTGGTATGGTGGCGGCGCTGACAAGACAGAAGTTGCACAACGTATCACGCATGATTATGAAACTGAAATGTGGTTTATAAGACCAAATTAAGCAATCCATGATGATTACATAAGATAATATAAACGTCTGAACAAAGCAATTTGTTCAGGCGTTTTATATATTGTGTCAATGGATATTGTCGTTTATGATAATATTCTTTTTTTTTTATGAAATATAACGTAAAATAGATAGGAAACATAATATTAGGGAGGACAGGCATGGTTAAAAATAAAGCACAAATCATAGCACAATTTAAAGCTCAATTCGATGTGTTTATGAAAGACATAAATATCGAATTTGAACAATATGATATTTATGTTCAAGCATTCTCGCATTCAAGTTTTATTAATGACTTTAAATTAGATAAATTAAGTCATAATGAACGTTTAGAGTTCTTAGGAGACGCGGTGTTAGAATTGACGGTGTCACAGTTTTTATTTAAGAAATTTCCATTACTTCCAGAAGGTAAGCTCACTAAACTGCGCGCATCAATTGTATGTGAACCATCACTTGTAACATTTGCAATGAGTTTAAATATGAACGAATTACTTTTACTTGGTAAAGGTGAAGAAAAAACAGGCGGTCGTGAACGTCCATCATTAATCGCCGATGCATTCGAATCATTTATTGGTGCATTGTATTTAGATAAAGGACTTGAAATTGTAGAGCAATTTTTAGAAAAAGTCGTATTTCCACATGTCGTTGATGAAAATTATACTGCGAATCGTGATTATAAAACAGAATTGCAGGAATTTATGCATCGTCATAATAAAGGCAATATTACGTATCATTTATTAGATGAAAGTGGTCCAGCACATCACAAGATGTTTACTTCTGAAGTACTATTAAATGGCAAACCTTTAGAAACAGGAAAAGGTAGAACGAAAAAAGAATCAGAACAAAATGCTGCTAAAAAAGCGTTGAATAATGGTCAATAAGGGGTAGTTTATGGTTTATTTAAAATCAATAGATGCATATGGATTTAAATCTTTTGCTGAACATACACATGTAGACTTTGATAATGGTGTAACAGCTATTGTAGGCCCAAATGGTAGTGGTAAAAGTAATATTACGGATGCTATAAAATGGGTGCTCGGTGAGCAATCAGCAAAAAGTTTACGTGGATCTAAGATGGAAGATGTCATCTTTAACGGGTCGAAAGAACGTAAAAAGTGCCAATATGCAGAAGTAAAATTAACATTGGATAATCATTCAAGAAAATTGAATATAGATGAAGATACAATAACAGTTGAACGCCGCTTATATAGAAATGGTGACAGTGAATATTATTTAAATAAAGAACGAACACGCTTAAAATCAGTTCTTGATCTATTTTTAGATTCAGGTCTTGGTAAAGAAGCTTTTAGTATTATATCTCAAGGTAAAGTTGATGAAGTCTTAAATGCTAAACCTAGTGATAGAAGATATCTCATAGAAGAAGCAGCTGGCGTATTAAAATATAAAAAACGTAAAAAAGAAGCGACGCAAAAATTAGACGAAACAGAACAAAATTTAAATCGTGTTGAAGACATTGTATTCGATTTAGAAGCTAGAGTTGAGCCTCTAAGAGAAGAAGCTGCCATTGCTGAAGAGTATATTGCTTTAAAAGAAGAAATGAAAAAGAGTGATATTACTGTAACGGTATATGATATTGAAAGTTTAAATAAAGATTTTAAAAAGCTTGAACAAGAGATTGAGCATTTTCAATATCAAAAAGAACAAAAAACAAATGAATTAGACGCTATGACTTTTGAATTAAATGAAAAGAAAAAATCGAGAGATCATATTTCAAATCAAATTCAAAATGATAACAAGGCATTAGTTGAAGCGACTGAATCATTAGAAAGATTTACTGGTCAATTAGAAGTCTTAAAAGAACGTCAAAAAAATAGTGATGCGACAAATGAAAGACTAGAAGAAGAAAAGCAAGCTTCTCAAACGAGAATTAACAAAATTACTGAACAAATTAAAGAAATTGATGTGGAATTGAAAGAATTTAAAGATAGATATCAAGCATTAGTGCAAGAAATTAATGGACTTGAAGGTCAATTATCGAATCAAGAAGGTACATTTGAAGAGAAAATTGAACAACTGAAAGATCGTTATTATCAACTAATGACAGAGCAATCAGACATTAATAATGATATTAGATTTTTAGAAGACAAATTAGCAACACATCAAGAAAAACAATCAAGATTAGATGGCAGACAAAAAGAAGTATACGAAGAACTTCAACGCGTTTGGGAAGATAAATCTTCATATACAGAAAAGCTACAATCTGTTGAAAAAGAACTTCAAGAAACAACTGAACAATATAAAGCTGACCATAAGTTGTTAAAAAGTAAAGAGCAAGCATATAAAGATACGGAGTCAAAACTGTATCAAGCGTACCGTTATACAGAACAAATGAAGACGCGTATTAATACGTTAAAGAGTATGCAAGATGAATACTCTGGATTTTATTCTGGTGTTAAACATGTGCTGAAAGAAAAGTCACTCAATGGTATAGAAGGTGCAGTTGCTGAAATTATCGATACACCTTCGAAATTGACAACAGCTATTGAAATAGCGCTAGGTGCTTCTTTGCAACACATTATTGTACGAGAAGAGAAAGATGCACGATTAGCAATTAAATATTTAAAAGATAAAAAGCTAGGCCGTGCTACATTCTTACCAATGAATGTGGTTAAAAAACGATTTATACCACAATCTGTTATCGAGCAAATTAATGATCAACAAGGCTTCATTACAGTAGCTTCTGAAGGTGTTAAATATGATGAGAAATATCGAAATATTGTAGAGCATTTGTTAGGTAGTACAATTATTGCTAAAGATTTAGAAACTGCCAATCAGCTTGCGAGGTTAATTCAGTTCAAGCATAGAATCGTAACACTTGAAGGCGATGTGATTACGCCAGGCGGTGCTATGACTGGTGGTGGCAAAGAGAAGAAAGCAAGTTTGTTATCACAAAAAGATGAACTGAAAACGACTGAAGATAAGTATCAGAACTTTATGCAACAAACAACTCAAATTGAGGAGAATGTTAAAGCATTAAAACAAGAAGTTCAAAATATCGAACAGTCCTTAACTGAAACACAAGAAAAAGGTACTGAATTACGAGCTAAAGAGCATGAGGTAACATTACAATTAGATGCAGTATTAGCTAAAGAAAAACGATTAAAAGACGAAAATGAAACGTTTGAATTTGAAAAAAATGATGGCTATAACTTTGTGAAAGGTCAAGAAACATTACAAGAAAAGCAAAATAAACTTGTAACGATTAAACAAGATATAGAGAAAATTGATAACGAAATCAATCAATTAAATGCATCTCTTTCACACAGTAAAGATAGCGAAAAAACAATTCAAAATACATTAAATGAAAAACGTTCAAATCTTGCAGTTGAAAAAGAACGAAATCGTTTGAAAGAACAAGACAAGAAACGACTTAAAGAAGATTTAAACGAATATGAACATACGTTAACTAAGATTAATGATCAAATTGAATTAATCAATTCTGATGATTATATGGGTAGTGGTCAATTTGAAAAAGTCGAAAGTCAAATTCAACTATTTACAGCTAAAAAGCAAGAAATAGAAACGAAAATGATGGATGATCAAGATAAATATAAATCTATTCAAGAAGAAATCGAGCAAATAGAGCGCGATACGCAATCTATGCATCAAAGTATTTCTGGATTAGAAACAGGATTACAAGATATGGTGAGTAAGCACTCGAAAATAGATATTATGATTGAGCATCAATTGACACATTTAAATGAAACGTATCAATTAACTTTTGAAAAAGCGCAATCATTGTATGAAATGCCAGAAGATATTTCAGAAGCAAGAAAAACTGTTAAATTAACGAAAATGTCTATAGATGAACTTGGACATGTAAATTTAAATGCCATTGAACAATTTAAAGAAGTTAATGAAAGATATACTTTCTTAAGTGATCAAAGAACAGATTTATTAGAAGCAAAAGAAACATTAGAACAAGTCATATTAGAAATGGATAGCGAAGTATCGACTAGATTTAAAGAAACATTTGATGAAGTGAATCATCATTTTGGAAATGTGTTTAAATCACTCTTCAATGGTGGACGTGCTGAGTTACAACTTACAGACAAAGATATTTTAGATGCGGGTGTTGAAATTGTCGTACAACCTCCAGGGAAGAACAGACAATACTTATCACTACTTAGTGGTGGGGAACGTGCGTTATCTGCCATTAGTTTACTCTTTGCGATATTAAAAGCACGTACAGCGCCTTTTGTAATTCTAGATGAAGTTGAAGCTGCATTAGATGAACAAAATGTCATAAGATATGCAGAATATTTAGATCAGCTCAAATCAGAAACTCAATTTATCGTTATTACACATAGAAAAGGTACAATGTCATACGCGGATAGCTTATATGGTGTTACAATGCAAGAAGCGGGCATTTCTAAACTTGTGAGTGTTAACTTAAAATCAATTAAAGAAGAAGAATTGGAGGCATTACAATCATGAGTTTTTTTAAACGATTAAAGGATAGATTCTCTCCTAGTGAAGAAAAAAACAAAGAGATTGAAAACCAAGAAGAACTACCAGTCCAAGACTTAGAACCTGAGTCTAATGAAAAGGAAAATCCTGAAGCGGTTCAGTTTGATGATGGATTAATGTCATTAGATGAGTTCGAAGAATGGGAATCAGAACAACTTGGTGCTAAGTTCAAACAAGGATTAGAAAAATCTAGAGAGAACTTCCAAAATAAATTAAATGATTTATTAGCAGTGTATCGTAAAGTTGACGAAGATTTCTTTGAAGCATTAGAAGAAATGTTAATTCAAGCAGATGTTGGATTTAACACAGTTATGGAACTTGTTGATGAATTACGTATGGAAGCTAAACGCCAAAATATTAGTGAAACATCTGAATTAAGAGAAGTCATCGTTGAAAAAATAGTCGAAATTTATGTACAAGATGATGAAGATATTGATCGAATGAATATTGAAAATGACCGATTAAATGTTATATTAATGGTTGGTGTTAATGGTGTTGGTAAAACGACGACTATTGGTAAATTAGCACACCGTTATAAACAAGAAGGTAAAAAAGTTATGTTAGCAGCTGGAGATACTTTCCGTGCAGGTGCTATTGAGCAATTGAAAGTTTGGGGAGAACGTGTTGGTGTAGAAGTAATTAGTCAAAAAGAAGGTTCTGACCCAGCAGCAGTTATGTATGATGCAGTAAATGCTGCTAAAAATAGAGGTGCTGATATTTTAATTTGTGATACGGCAGGACGATTACAAAATAAAGCCAACTTAATGAATGAATTACAAAAAGTTAGAAAAGTTATTGATCGTAACGTACCTGGCGCACCTCACGAAGTGTTATTAGCATTAGATGCGACAACTGGACAAAATGCATTATCACAAGCTAAGTCATTTAAAGAAGTGACACAAGTTACAGGTATCGTATTAACGAAACTTGACGGAACAGCAAAAGGTGGTATCGTGTTAGCGATACGTAATGAATTACAAATTCCAGTTAAATTTGTAGGACTCGGTGAAAAACTTGATGACTTACAACCATTTGATGCAGAAAGCTATGTTTATGGATTATTTGCAGACATGATAGATGCAAATGAGTCTGTTGAAAATACTACTGAAGAAGCTGATCAAAATGACGGAAAATAATGAACTTATAAAAACAATGAGAATGAATTACTTATTTGATTTTTATCAAGGTTTATTAACTGAAAAACAACGCAATTATTTAGAGTTATATTATTTACAAGATTATGCACTAAGTGAAATTGCAGAGACATTTCATGTGAGTCGACAAGCAGTATATGATAATATAAAACGAACAGATGAATTATTAGAAGAGTATGAAACGAAATTACAACTCTTTAAAAAATTTAAAGAAAGACAATCTATTATTGATGAATTAAAAAGATTGTCAGGAGATAATCAAGAACTTAATCAGGCGATAGAACGCTTAGAAATTCTTGAATAGGAGGAGAAATTTATGGCATTTGAAGGGTTATCCGAAAGACTTCAAGCCACGATGCAACGCATCAAAGGTAAGGGTAAAGTTACAGAGTCAGATATTAAAGCAATGATGCGTGAAGTACGATTAGCATTATTAGAAGCAGACGTTAACTTTAAAGTTGTTAAATCTTTTGTAAACACAGTATCTGAACGCGCATTAGGTGCAGATGTTATGCAATCTTTAACACCTGGACAACAAGTCATCAAGATTGTTCAAGATGAATTAACAACTTTAATGGGTGGAGAAAATAGTAAAATTAACATGAGCAGTAAACCGCCTACTGTTGTGATGATGGTTGGTTTACAAGGTGCAGGTAAAACAACAACTGCAGGTAAATTAGCATTATTAATGAGAAAAAAATACAACAAAAAGCCATTACTTGTTGCATGTGATATTTATAGACCAGCTGCGATTCAACAATTACAAACAGTTGGTAAACAAATCGATATACCAGTATATACAGAAGGCGATCAAGTAAGTCCGAAACAAATTACTGAGAACGCGTTGAAATATGCACGTGAAGAACATTTAGACTTTGTTATTATCGATACAGCAGGTCGTCTGCATATTGATGAAGCATTAATGAATGAACTTGTAGACGTTAAAGAAGTATCTAAACCAGATGAAATCATGCTTGTTGTAGACTCTATGACAGGTCAAGATGCTGTAAATGTTGCAGAATCATTTGATAATACATTAGATGTAACAGGTGTTACGTTGACTAAATTAGATGGTGATACACGTGGTGGTGCAGCACTTTCAATCCGTTCTGTTACTGAAAAGCCAATTAAATTTATTGGTATGAGTGAAAAGCTAGATGGACTTGAGTTGTTCCATCCAGAACGTATGGCATCTAGAATTTTAGGTATGGGTGACGTATTAAGTTTAATTGAAAAAGCCCAACAAGGTGTCGATGAAGAAAAAGCTAAAGAATTAGAAAAGAAAATGAGAACATCTTCATTTACGTTTGATGATTTCTTAGAACAATTAGAACAAGTTAAAGGTTTAGGTTCGTTAGATGATCTGATGAATATGATTCCAGGTGCAAACAAAATGAAAGGCATGAAAAATGCTAACATGGATCCTAAACAAATCGATAATGTTCAAGCGATTATCCGTTCTATGACTTTAGAAGAAAGAAATAATCCTGACATTTTAAATGTTTCTAGAAAACGTCGTATTGCTAAAGGTTCAGGTCGTTCTTTACAAGAAGTAAATAGATTGATCAAACAATTTGGCGACATGAAGAAAATGATGAAACAATTTACAGGAAGCAATAAAAAAGGTAAAAAAGGTAAACGTGGCGGAAATCCATTCCAAGGCATGAACTTACCATTCTAATAGTAGCGTGACGCATCTATAATATAGAGCAAAGTTATGGCAGCTATCTTTAAGTGATCATGCCACCTTTGCTCTCTTATTTTGCATGAAATTTAAATTGGTAAAGAGAAAACACTTTACAAACAATTTATATCCTGTTATAGTATTTACTTGTAGAAAAGAAATTATAAATGAGTAAGGAGTTTTTTAAACATGGCAGTTAAAATTCGTTTAACACGTAAAGGGTCAAAAAGAAACCCATTTTATCGTATAGTAGTAGCAGATGCACGTTCTCCACGTGATGGTCGTATTATCGAACCAATCGGTACTTACAATCCAGTTGCTAAACCAGAAGCAGAAATCAAAGTTGACGAAGAGTTAGCTTTAAAATGGTTAGCTGATGGTGCAAAACCTACTGATACAGTTCGTGATATCTTATCAACTCAAGGTATCATGGAGAAATTCCATAATTCTAAACTTTCTAAGTAAAGCGTAGATTATATTGGAAAAATTAATACAAACAATTATAGTACCGCTCGTAGATTATCCGGAGAACATCAATATATCTAAAGATGAACAAGATTCTAGCATTACGTTCAATATAGACGTTCATGAAGAAGACATTGGCAGAATTATTGGTAAGAAGGGCAGAATGATTAAAGCAATTCGTACAATTGTGTCTGGTTCAATGAACGAGCAAGGCAAGAAAGTGTTTGTAGAAGTTAATTAAGAGTACCTAATTGGTGCTCTTTTTTATGTTAATAATGAAAGAAACAGTTGAGGAGGCACAGCTCAATGAATGTTGAAATAGGCAAAATTGTTAATACACATGGTATTAAAGGTGAAGTGAAAGTATTATCAGATTCTGACTTTACCGATGAACGATTTCAAAAAGGTCAACTTATTACAGTTAAGAAAAAAAATGAATCATTTTCATTTACTATAGCATCACATAGAATTCATAAGAATTTTCATCTATTAACGTTTGAAGGTATTTATAACATTAATGATATCGAACATTTAAAAGGTTCTAAAATTTATCAAGAACAATCAAATGAAGCGATTGAACTTGAAGAGAATGAATACTATTATTCAGATATTATTGGTTGTACAGTATTTGTTGAAGAAGAAGCGTTAGGTAGAGTAATTGAAATTATGGAAACAGGTGCGAACGATGTATGGGTCGTTAAGGGAGATAAAGAATATTTAATTCCTTATATTGAAGATGTTGTTAAACATGTTGATGTTGATCTGAAGACTATTAAAATTGAACCATTAGAAGGTTTATTAGACTGATGAAGATTGATTACTTAACACTGTTTCCAGAAATGTATGAAGGTGTACTCAATCATTCCATAATGAAACGAGCACAAGATAAAGAAATTGTTCAATTTAATACAGTGAATTTTAGAGATTTTGCGAATAATAAACATTCACAAGTTGATGATTATCCTTATGGTGGCGGACAAGGTATGGTCCTTAAACCAGAACCTGTATTCAATGCGCTTCAATCATTAGATAAAGATGAAAATACGCGCGTGATTTTAATGTGTCCACAAGGTGAGCCATTCACACAAGCAAAAGCGGAGTCATTATCAGAAAGTGATCATATTATTTTTATTTGTGGTCATTATGAAGGCTATGATGAGCGTATTAGAGAACATTGTGTAACGGATGAAATTTCAATTGGGGACTTTGTATTAACAGGTGGAGAACTTGCGAGCATGACAATGACAGATGCAATCGTAAGACTAATACCAGGTGTTCTCGGTAATCAAGTATCACATGAAGATGATTCATTTTCATCTGGATTACTTGAACATCCTCAGTACACAAGACCAGCAGATTATGAAGGCTTAAAAGTACCAGATGTATTATTATCTGGGAATCATGCCAACATTGAAAAATGGAGACATGAACAATCATTGTTAAGAACACAACAGAGAAGACCAGATTTGTTAGATAGTTATCCATTAACAGAAGCGGATAAACGTTTCTTAAATGATAATAAAAAATAGATTGAATCAACTTGTGCAATGTGATATATTAATATAAGTGTGTGAGCACAAATTCACTATGATCCGCTGCTAGCATTTATATGAAACAATTACATTGGGCAAGAACATAGTCAGAAGGAGAGAATATAATGAGTAATAATAAGTTAATCGAAGCAGTAACAAAAGACCAATTACGTACGGATATTCCAACATTCCGTGCTGGTGACACTTTAACTGTACACGTACGTATCGTTGAAGGTAGCCGCGAACGTATCCAAGTGTTCGAAGGTGTAGTTATTAAACGTCGTGGTGGCGGAATTTCTGAAACGTTTACAGTTCGTAAAATTTCTTACGGTGTTGGTGTTGAGCGTACATTCCCTGTACACACTCCAAAAATCGAGAAAATCGAAGTTAAACGTCGCGGTAAAGTACGTCGTGCGAAACTTTACTACTTACGTAGCCTACGTGGTAAAGCTGCTCGTATTAAAGAAATTAGATAATATAAACCTTGGCATTGCTTGCTAAGCGTTTAAGTGATTGGGACATATATCCTGACACAAAATAAATAAGCATATCACTGAACTGATTACTCAGTTGCTGGTGATATGCTTATTTTTTATTTACTAAAATGAGTCGAGTATATTTAAGTTTGCTGCTTCGAATTCACTTTTCTTGTGAAGACAATACTTAAAATAATTGAAACAATTGAAACCAAGATCATCGTTTTAAAATAGGGTGGTTGATATGTGATTTCTATATCTTTGTCTTGTTGATCTACATTTATACCTGTCATAATGTGATTGACTTTATGAATGGCTTTGTCTTTACCGTCTACTTTAGCTTTTAAGCCTTCTCTATACGGTATATTGATGACTGCAGTTCCTTTTTTATGTTCTTTTAAAGATATATTAATTTTCCCATTTGTTTCATGGTAAGTATAACGTTTCTCTTTATGAGCTTGCTTTAATGTTTGATAATTTTCACCATATAAACCTTGTAACTCTAATTTATATTTTCCATTCGTCAATGAGATGAATATTTTACCATCTTTAGGTACTGGAACACGATAAAGTAAATCATCTTGATTCATGCGATATTTTGAATCTTGGAAGAGACGATTATTTGGATAATCATTTACTTGAATCGTAAAGTTTGATTGCGGTAATTCACGTTCTAAATGTAACATCAAATATAAATCTTGATATTGATTCGTTAACTTTTTAGGTAGTTGAATCGTTAAACCATCTCCATTTCGAGGCACGGTCAACATGTCATCTTTATAATCGGCATCACGCGTTGTAATGGTCGTTTGATTTAATAGATTCGGTGCTTTGTTTATTTCTGTATTAACTTTATCTTTATCTGTTGTAACAACACCTTTAATCATGGCGTGTTCAAGATCTAATGGATTATCAATATCATGGGCATCATAATATTGATCGGTTACTTTAACTGCAGGTAATGGTTGCTCGTTTTCTAATATTTGATATTTGCCATCGTCTTGAATTAATTTAAAGTTTGCTGGCGATGATTTCTGATACGATTTCTTCATTATATATTTTGTTGACCAAAGGCTGTATAAGTTTGATCGATTTTGCATATCGCTATAACGACTTAACGATTCATTCTGTAGATTAACTTTTGCATCTTCAAACAGATATTGATTTAAACCGCCATCAAAAATACTCGAGTATAAACTAAGACCTTTAAAATGTTGATACATAGGTGTGTTGTCTTGTGTTAATACACGCCATCCTAATCTTTCATCAGGATTCAATTGTTGATTTAAATGTGATACATGACTTCGTTGTAAGCCACTATCAAACGTACTTGCTTGAATAAAGAATTTATTCGCACGTCTTTCATGATCATCGTGATAGATTTGGTTCTTACTATGATCTTTTGAGACTACGAAAGAAGTTAACAATATCAAAGCCGCAAATACAAGTGTTAATAAACGTGTAAAACGCTTTATGGTTAATACGAGTAATCCTATTATAAATAGAATAGGTACCATCCATATCCAACTGACATAATCTTTAGTTATATAATAACTTGAAAAGATAACAACAAAACCAGGTATGGCCGTGATGATATATTGCTTGATACTGATCGATTTAAAGTAATATACGTAACTTGCAATTAAACCACTAGAAAAGAATGTTAATAAATAATGCCATCTTTTTTGTGGTGCAGAAAAGCCGTTAAAAATACTATCTACATAAGGTAAGAAACTCGCAATCATTAAAATAATCGTGAAAATACTAAATAATCTATAATAATAATGTTTGTAAAGCTTTATTGTTAAAAGCGCCTGAATGGCTATAAAAAGTACAACAATTAAATAATTGTCATAGAATATATTGTCATGTTTATTGAAGTTAGACAGTAATGGAATCGTTCCATTATAAATTGCACGATTATTCCCAATGAAACTATGAGCAGAGTGGAAGAAAATAAATAAACTACTTCCAAGTCCAAGTATACTTGCTACTACAAGTAGTTTAAGTTGTTGCATTCTTGGTACAATATCAGCCTTATGTTGAAAAATAAATCGATAGAAAAAGTAAATGAGTCCTGTTAAAAATTGATAGTATGCAAAATAAAAGTTATTGATAAACGTTAAGGCAACGATTAAGATAAACATGCCTATTTTTTTATCTTTTAAAAATCTTTCAATACTGAATAATAATAATGGTAATAGCATAAAGACATCACTAAAGAATGGCCAATATACAGTAAACCTAAAATAAATAGGAGAAACTGCAAATAGAAAAGTAGCAACTATTGAAGCAGTTCGATTTAAGCCAATCTTCTTAACATATAAATAGGTAAAACTCATAATTAAAAATGATTTTACGATTGATATGACAATGGCATTCTGAGCCCAAAATAACATATGGTCCGTATTAAAATGAAAGATAAATGAGCCTAACCAAACAAAAATAACATTTATGATGAACAAAATATTCGTAGAGAAGTAATAGGACAAATCCATAAACATATCTCCACCAAGACCGAAATCAGTTGAATAGAAAAATGTTCCATGTGTCCAATGTTCATATAAATACATTTGAATTGGTAACATTTGTTCGATACCATCATTTGGACCAGTAAAAATAATACCATCTTTAAAATAGCGATATAGTATATAACTATGCCCTAAAATGGCTAAGACACCGAAAAGTAAAATGTATTTGAAAATAGCGTTGTTATTCAAAAATGTTTTTAATTTATTTATCATTTGATTCACCTATATGTGTTATTCGTGAGATTTAAGGTTTGTTTGTTGAATAATATATTTTGGTCTATCTTTTGTTTCATAATAAATACGACCAATGTATTCACCTATAACACCTAAACTAAATAATTGAAGACCACCTAAGAATAAAATGGCAGAAATAATTGTGAAATAACCAGGTTCTTCGATGCCATGTATCATAATATTTATAAATGTGATTAAAATATATAGAAGACAGATAAACATTGTAATACCACCAAAATAAAAGCATAGTCGAAGCGGTTTATTATTAAAACTAACGATACCATCAATTGCGTAATCGATTAATTTAAAGTTGGAATATTTAGAACGTCCTTGATTTCTATCTAGATGATCATATGTAATAGTTGTCTTATTAAAACCAACCCATTCAAATATACCTTTAGAGAAGCGATTGTACTCTGTCATTTTAATGATAGACTCAACAACTTCTTTAGATATTAAGCGAAAGTCACCTTCACCGCTTTTTAATTTAACATCAATCATATTTCTAGATAATTTGTAGAAAATTTTAGCTGGAATTCTTTTTAAAAATGACTCTTTGTCGCGGTTGCGTAATGCGACGACTTGTTGATAGCCTTCAAGGTGTAATTCGATCATTTGTGGGATTATCTCAGGTGGGTGTTGAAGGTCTGAATCCATAATAATAACAGCATCTCCTATACTGTGCTCAAGTCCACAATACATAGCAGATTCTTTGCCGAAATTTTTAGAGAAAGATATGTATTTAACATGTTCGTCTTTTTCTGATAGTGATTGAATTAAATTGAGTGAAGCATCTGTAGAACCATCATCAACAAAAATGATTACAAATTGATGTGGCAAATTTAAAAAGACGTTTGATACTTTTTCATGTAAAATAGAGATGTTAGTTTCCTCATTATAAAGAGGAACTATAATTGAAATAAACATAACAAACCTCCTATATAGATATGGTTAATATATCATATTTCGATAGTTTAAGATAAGAAAGGATAAATATAAATGACAATTCAATGGTTTCCAGGTCATATGGCCAAAGCGAGACGCGAAGTAACAGAACAATTAAAAATGGTAGATGTGGTATTCGAATTAGTCGATGCACGTATTCCGCTATCTTCAAGAAATCCAATGATTGATGACATTGTTAAACAAAAACCTCGTGTTGTAATACTTAATAAAAAAGACATGTCAAAACAAAGTGAGACAGATAAATGGACGCAATATTTTAAAAATCAAGGCTTTTTCCCAGTTCAAATTGATTCGAAACATGGTAAGCATTTAGGTGAGCTTATGAAAGCTGCACAAGCTGCCACTAAAGAAAAATTTGATAGAGAAAAACGTAAAGGTCTTCGTCCGAGAGCAATCAGAGCTATGATAGTTGGTATTCCGAATGTAGGTAAATCCACACTTATCAATAAATTAGCCAAAAAATCAATTGCTAAAACAGGTAATACACCGGGTGTGACGAAAAAACAACAATGGATTAAAGTAGGAAAAGAATTAGAATTGTTAGATACACCAGGGATTTTATGGCCGAAATTTGAAGACCAAACGATTGGTAAAAAGTTGAGTTTAACAGGGGCAATTAAAGATAGTATTGTACATTTAGATGAAGTTGCGATATATGGATTAAACTTTTTAATTTATCATGATCCAGAAAAATTAAAGCAATTCTATCAAATTGAATTACCTGAAGATGGTGACGTCATTGGTTTGTTCGATCAAATAGGTAAAAGAAGAGGCATGTTAAAACGTGGTAATGAAGTAGATTATGAGTCTGTTACTGAGTTGATTATTAGAGATTTACGTAATGCTAAAATTGGTCATTACTGCTTCGATATATATGAAGAAATGAAGGATGGCATGCATGAAACAGAAGAGCATTAAAGAAATTGTTGAAGAGATTAATCAATATTTAACGATTCAAGAAGTTAAAGCATCGCCTTATAATGAAGATGAACGTAAAGGTGTCCAAAGTGCTTTAAGTAAGCGAATCAAGCAGTTAGAAAAAATAGAACAACTTCACCATAAATATATTCAAATGAATCAATATGAAAAACAAGTATTAGACTCAAACAAAGATGCTGTTATTTGTGGAATTGATGAAGTAGGGAGAGGTCCACTTGCAGGCCCAGTCGTAGCAAGTGCGGTCATTCTTGAACAAGACCATCAATATTTAGGCATTACAGATTCGAAAGCTTTATCGCAAGCTAAACGTTCTTATTTCGAACAAGAAATATATAATCGTGCACGTGCAGTAGGTATTGGCATTGCAACTGTTGAAGAAATTGATGAACTCAATATATATGAAGCAACAAAGGTAGCGATGCAACGAGCGATAGATCAATTGTCAGTTAAACCAGACCACTTATTAATAGATGCGATGAAGCTAGATAATGGCATTCCACAAACATCTATTATAAAGGGAGACTTAAATAGTGTTTCTATAGCAGCAGCAAGTGTAATTGCTAAAGAATATCGTGATAAGTTAATGTCTCAATATCATACAGAGTATCCTGGATATGATTTTGATAAAAACAAAGGTTACGGCACAAAAACACATTTAGAAGGGCTCGAAAATTATGGTATTACACCTATACACCGTAAAACTTTCGAACCTATCAAATCAAAAGTGAAATATTAGTCTAACAATTCGTAAAATTGGACTCTCCTTGTTTACAATAACGCTTACATTTTCTATAATTGAGAAGTAAGCAAACATTATTGTATGTATTAGGAGGATGGAGAATGAATATCCATGAGTATCAAGGTAAAGAGATTTTTCGCTCTATGGGCGTAGCTGTACCTAATGGTTCAGTGGCTTTTTCACCTGCTGAAGCAGTAGAAAAAGCGAAAGAATTAGATTCAAATGTATATGTTGTTAAAGCGCAAATCCATGCTGGTGGACGTGGTAAAGCTGGTGGCGTTAAAATTGCTAAATCAATTGATGAAGTACGTGAATATGCTAAAGAATTATTAGGCAAAGTACTTGTTACACATCAAACTGGCCCTGAAGGTAAAGAAGTAAAACGTCTTCTTATCGAAGAAGGATGCGATATTCAAAAAGAATATTACATTGGGTTCGTTATCGATAGAGCTACAGACAGAATTACTTTAATGGCTTCAGAAGAAGGCGGAACTGAAATTGAAGAAGTTGCAGCAGCAACACCTGAAAAAATCTTCAAAGAAGTGATTGATCCTGTTACTGGATTAATGCCTTACCAAGCTAGAAGAATAGCATTTAATATTAACATCCCTAAAGAATCAGTTAACAAAGCTGTTAAATTAATGATGTCTTTATATAATGTGTTTGTAGAAAAAGACTGCTCAATTGTTGAAATTAACCCACTTGTTACAACAGGTAGTGGTGAAGTATTAGCACTTGATGCAAAAGTAAACTTCGATGATAATGCGTTATTTAGACATAAAGATATCGTTGAAATGCGTGATTTAGAAGAAGAAGATGAAAAAGAAATCGAAGCTTCTAAATACGACTTATCTTATATCGCACTAGATGGAAACATTGGTTGTATGGTAAACGGAGCTGGCTTAGCTATGGCTACGATGGATACAATTAATCACTTTGGCGGTAATCCGGCTAACTTCCTTGACGTTGGGGGCGGCGCAACAAAAGAAAAAGTTACTGAAGCATTCAAAATCATCTTAGGTGATTCACAAGTTGAAGGTATCTTTGTAAATATCTTTGGTGGAATCATGAAATGTGATGTCATTGCTGAAGGTATCGTAGCTGCTGCTAAAGAAGTTGAATTAGATATGCCTTTAGTTGTAAGACTTGAAGGTACTAATGTTGAACAAGGTAAACAAATCTTAAAAGAATCTGGTTTAGCAATCGAGCCAGCATCTATCATGGCTGATGGTGCTCAAAAAATTGTTAAATTAGTTCAAGAACGATAAGAAAGGCGGAGAGTTACGTGAGTGTATACATCGATAAAAATACAAAAGTATTAGTTCAAGGTATTACGGGTGCAACAGCACTTTTCCATACTAAACAAATGCTAGAATATGGTACTCAAATCGTTGCTGGGGTAACACCTGGTAAAGGTGGGCAAGTGGTTGAAGGTGTACCAGTATTTAACACTATAGAAGAAGCAGTCGCTGAAACTGGTGCAACTGTTTCAGTAATATATGTACCAGCTCCATTTGCGGCTGATGCAATTATTGAAAGTGCAGATGCTGAATTAGACTTAGCTATTTGTATCACAGAACATATTCCTGTTATTGATATGATTAAAGTTAAGAGATACTTAGAAGGTAAGAAGACACGCTTAGTAGGACCAAACTGTCCTGGTGTGATCACTGCAGATGAATGTAAAATTGGTATTATGCCTGGTTACATCCATAAAAAAGGTCACGTAGGTGTAGTTTCACGTTCAGGTACATTAACATATGAAGCGGTTCATCAATTAACTCAAGCTGGTATCGGTCAAACGACAGCTGTTGGTATTGGTGGAGACCCAGTTAATGGTACAGACTTCATTGATGTATTAAAAGCATTTAATGAAGACGACGAAACATATGCAGTTGTTATGATTGGTGAAATCGGTGGTACTGCTGAAGAAGAAGCAGCTGAATGGATTAAAGCTAACATGACAAAACCAGTAGTTGGATTCATTGGTGGTCAAACAGCACCTCCAGGAAAACGTATGGGTCACGCTGGTGCAATTATTTCAGGCGGTAAAGGTACTGCATCTGAAAAAATCAAAACTTTAAATGACTGTGGTATTGATACAGCAGATACACCATCTGTTATCGCTGAAACACTTATAAACCGTATTAAAAAAGAAGACGGTTTATACGAAAAATGTCTAACAGTTAAATAATAACCATATATAAGTACAGTGTCTTTCTACAATAGAAAAGCACTGTGCTTATTTGGTGTTTTAATTTATATATCCCACTAATGAACTGAATTTTAGTTTGTTAGTGGTTTTTTTGTAGACAATATTAAATGCATAAACTATAATATATGTAAAATATTAACAAACAGGAGTGAGGCATGAATCACAACTATGAAACAGCATATGTAAATGCACTAACATCAAGATTAAATGAAGACAGTCATGATTTTGAAATCATGAATAAATTTAAAGGTTATGAAGGCGAACAACTAGTAGAAAATCTACTAAAGCGACAACATCAAATTGTGTTTAGCCATAATCTTGAATTTGTATCTTCAAATGCAGTACAAATAGATTTTTTAATCATACATAACAATCAAATAAGTATATTAGAAGTTAAACACTACTATGGTGATTTCGAAATCTATGACAGCTATATAAAGAGTTCTTATAATAAACGTTACACATCACCATTTGTACAATTATACAAAGCTAAAAATACCCTCCAATCAATACTTCAAGAAATCAATCTAAACCTACCAATAAATCACTTTTTAGTATTTTCAAATCCCACATTTACACTAAGAAACCACATACCAAACCGCTCGCAAGTACTATTGCGCTCTGAATTTTATAAATTTCCAAAACTATTTCAATCTCAACAAATTGAAAAAGATAGACAAATACTTCAGCGAATTATAGCTAAGCAGCAAATATTTTCTCATAGATTTAAACCAGTCGAAAGAGTCGCTTTTAATAAGATAACTAAAGGTATAAAATGTCCAGAATGTAAAAAGTTACATACTATTATAATTGAAGAAAAGAAGAAGATTATACCTTGTAAAAAATGTTTGAAAAATTTTAGAAGAGTGGAAATTTACTATATCAACATAATGGAACTAGGCATAATAAAAGGAAAAGAAGGATTTACAATACCAGAAGCAGTTGAATGGTGTGAGGCGAATAATGTTCAAACTGTAAAAAGAATATGCAATCAACATTTTAAGAGTAAAGGTCAAAGGTATAAGACGTATTATTTAGAAGAATTTAGTAGGTGATGCGGCGCTAACGATCAAGACTGAAAAACAAGATCGTTAGAAATTCTAACGCTCAAGAAAGTAAAACAAGATCATTAGCCGTTAAAAAAATTAAAAAAAGAGGAGTGAGCCCCGCGCTAACGATCAAGACTAAAAAACAAGATCGTTAGAAATTCTAACGCTCAAGAAAGTAAAACAAGATCGTTAGCCGTTAAAAAAATTAAAAAAAGAGGAGTAACCCCCGCGCTAACGATCAAGACTGAGAAACAAGATCGTTAGAAATTCTAACGTTCAAGAAAGCAAAACAAGATCGTTAGCCGTTAAAAAATTTAAAAAAAGAGGGTTAACCCCTGCGCTAACGATCAAGACTGAGAAACAAGATCGTTAGAAATTCTAACGTCCAAGAAACCAAAACAAGATCGTTAGCCATCCACCCAAAACAAAAAAATCTACATTATAAGAGGTGTACATTTATGAATGATTATCAAGAAACAATTTTGAAATTAATTTACAGTGGTTTTACGACTAATCAAATTCACAAGATGATTCGTTATGATCCTGAGTTAAATTTTCTTTCATATAGAACTGCGTTTATTGATTTTGTATATAAAAGTGGTTTTAAAGAGAGAACAATATTAACGATGTATCACAAATATAATGATAGTCATATAGATAAAATACGTTCTTCATTAAAGAAAAGAAATATTCAAATGGTGTTTTCTGATGAGGATTGTTATCCAACTTTATTGAAGGAAATTTATGATTATCCGCTTGTACTTTTTGGAATGGGTAATATGTCGTTATTGCAAAATAAACAAAAATTGGCTATAGTCGGTTCAAGGAAGGCTACTCAATATTCAGAACAAATTTGTGATGCTATCGTGCCAGGACTGGTTAAGTCGCATATTACAATTGTTTCTGGAATGGCCATGGGAGCAGATTATTTTGCACATTTAAAAGCGATAGAGTATAGTGGTCAAACTATAGGTGTTGCTGCATTTGGTTTAGATTACCATTATCCTAAAGCGACACAATATATAAGTGAACTGATGCGTAAAGATCATCTTGTTATATCTGAGTATTATCCAACAACGAAAGTTCAAAAATGGCGTTTCCCAGAAAGAAATCGTATTATTAGTGGATTGTCACAAGGTGTATTAGTAACTGAAGCAAATGAACGTAGTGGTTCTTTAATCACGATAGACTTGGCATTGGAACAAAATAGAAATGTATATTGTTGCCCAGGCACGATTTTTCAATCTTTAAGTAAAGGTGGCAATAATAGAATAAAAGAAGGTGCCAAGCTCGTACAAAATGCTCAAGATATCATTGAGGATTATTGTATATTTACTGAACAAAAATAAATTTTATAAAATGTTTTAATTGACAAAGCTGAATTTATCAGTTTATCATTTACATTTGTAATCAATAGAATAGCAAGGGGGACTTACTTTGGCAGAAAATCTTGTCATCGTTGAATCGCCCGCAAAAGCAAAAACCATTGAAAAATATTTAGGAAAAAAATATAAAGTCGTTGCATCTATGGGGCATGTTAGAGATTTACCTCGTAGTCAAATGGGCGTAGATGTTGAAAATAATTATGAACCTAGATATATTACGATTCGCGGCAAAGGGCCAGTTGTAAAAGATTTAAAACGCTATGCAAAAAAAGCAAAAAACGTTTATCTCGCAAGTGACCCCGATCGTGAAGGTGAAGCAATTGCGTGGCATTTAGCACATATATTAGATATAGATGAAAATAAAAAATCAAGAGTCGTATTTAACGAAATTACAAAAGATGCAGTAAAAGATAGTTTTAAGCATCCTAGAGAAATTGAACATGAGTTAGTTGATGCACAACAAGCAAGACGTGTACTAGATAGACTTGTTGGGTATAACATTTCTCCAGTGTTATGGAAAAAAGTTAAAAAAGGTTTGTCAGCAGGTCGAGTACAATCTGTTGCATTAAGACTCGTTATAGATCGTGAAAACGAAATTAATAATTTTAATCCAGAAGAATACTGGACTATTGAAGGTTTATTTAAACATAAAACTAAAACATTTAGTGCGAAGTTTTTACATGAGAAAAGTAAACCCGTTAAATTAAAAAATGAAAAAGACGTACAAAAAATTACAACACAATTAGATGGGGATAAATTTGAAGTTACGCAAGTTACTAAGAAAGAAAAATTAAGATATCCTGCGAAATCATTTACAACTTCATCTTTACAACAAGAAGCATCTCGTAAGTTGAATTTTAAAGCTAGAAAAACAATGATGTTAGCACAACAATTATACGAAGGTATAGATTTGAAAAAACAAGGTACTGTTGGTTTGATTACGTATATGAGAACGGACTCAACACGTATAGCTGATAGTGCTCAAGCTGAAGCAGCATCATTTATTGAAAAAGAGTACGGTAAAGAGTATTTATCTAAAACAAAAGCAGCAAAAGGTAAACAAGGCGCACAAGATGCCCATGAAGCAGTTAGACCGACAAGTGTGGAACGTACACCAGATCAGATGAAAACATTCTTATCTAGAGATCAATATCGATTATATAAATTGATTTGGGAACGTTTTATGGCAAGTCAAATGGCACCTGCTATTGCTGATACAGTTGCAGCAGATATTACTCAAGGCGATTTGAAATTCAGAGCAAATGGTCAAACAATCAAATTTAAAGGTTTCATGAAAGTATACGTTGAAGCTAAAGATGATACTGATGAAGAAAAAGAAGGTAAATTACCACCGTTAGAAAAAGGTGATATCGTTACGGCTGAGAAAATCGATCCAAAACAACATTTCACTCAACCACCACCACGATACACTGAAGCACGATTGGTTAAAACTTTAGAAGAATTAAAAATCGGTAGACCTTCAACTTATGCACCTACAATCGATACGATTCAAAAAAGAAACTACGTAAAATTAGACCAGAAAAGATTTGTGCCTACAGAGTTAGGAGAAATCGTACATGAGTCAGTTAAAGAATACTTCCCTGAAATTATCGATGTTGACTTTACAGTTAATATGGAAACATTGCTAGATAAAGTAGCAGATGGTGAAATTGAGTGGAAGAAAGTCATAGATATGTTCTATGAAAACTTTAAAATCGATGTAGCAAGAGCAGAAGAAGAAATGGAGAAAATTGAAATCAAAGATGAACCAGCTGGTGAGGATTGCGAATTATGTGGTTCACCAATGGTTTATAAAATGGGCCGATACGGTAAGTTTATGGCTTGTTCAAATTTCCCAGATTGTAGAAATACGAAAGCAATCATTAAAACGATTGGCGTTAAATGTCCTAAATGTAAAGAGGGCGAAGTTGTCGAACGTAAATCTAAAAAGAATAGAGTATTCTATGGTTGTTCAAGATACCCAGAATGTGATTATACATCATGGGATAAACCTTTAGATCGTTCATGTCCTAAATGTGAAACAGTACTTGTTGAACGTAAAAAAGGAAAATCAGCTCAAGTTATATGTCCAAACTGTGATTATAAAGAGCAAGAACAAAAATAGTTATAATACAGTGCAAAAAGTTATTTTAATGATAACTTTTTGCACTTGTTTTTTGATTTAATGTTTTAATAGTAAAACGTCACTAATTTTTAAAATTTATCATCACTTTATCATTTGATTAAATTCAGATTTGTTATACAATTCAATATGGAATAAAAAATTCGAAAATCAAGGAGGCATAAATAATGACTTCAATAAATGTTATCGGTGCTGGATTAGCAGGTTCAGAAGCGGCATATCAAATTGCCAAGAGAGGATTCAATGTTAATCTATATGAAATGAGACCGGTAAAACAAACACCAGCGCATCATACAGATAAATTTGCAGAACTTGTATGTTCTAATTCTTTAAGAGGTAATCAGTTAACAAATGCTGTCGGTGTCTTAAAAGAAGAAATGAGACAATTAGATTCATTAATTATAAAAGCAGCAGATAATGCGCGTGTACCAGCGGGAGGTGCACTTGCTGTCGATCGACATGATTTTGCGGGATACATTACAGATACGCTTAAGAATCATCCGAATATTACTGTAAAAAATGAAGAAATAACTGAGATTCCTGATGGACCAACAATTATTGCAACAGGTCCTTTAACGACAGAAAGTTTAACGAAACAAATTATGAATATTACAGGTGAAGAACAACTGTACTTCTATGATGCAGCTGCACCAATTATTGAAAAAGAGTCTATTAACATGGATAAAGTATATTTGAAATCACGCTATGACAAAGGTGATGCAGCATACTTGAATTGTCCAATGACTGAAGAAGAATTCAATACTTTTTATGATGCACTTATAAATGCTGAAGTTGTACCTTTAAAAGAATTCGAAAAAGAAATTTATTTTGAAGGTTGTATGCCATTTGAAGTAATGGCTGAACGTGGTAAGAAAACTTTATTATTTGGTCCTATGAAGCCTGTAGGTTTAGAAGATCCTAAAACTGGTAAAAGACCATATGCAGTTGTTCAATTACGACAAGATGACGCAGCTGGAACGTTATATAATATTGTAGGTTTCCAAACACATCTAAAATGGGGCGCGCAAAAAGAAGTTATTTCGCTAATTCCTGGATTAGAAAATGTCGATATCGTACGTTACGGCGTGATGCATCGAAATACATTTATTAATTCACCAAACGCGCTTAAAGAAACGTATCAATTAAAATCAAGAGAAGATTTATTCTTTGCTGGTCAAATGACTGGTGTAGAAGGATATGTTGAAAGTGCAGCGAGTGGACTGATTGCAGGAATTAATGCGAGTAAACTCGTTTCAGGACTTGACCCAATCGTTTTCCCTCGAGAAACAGTAATCGGAAGTATGGCTTATTACATTACACATGCGAATAATAATAAGAACTTCCAACCGATGAATGCGAACTTTGGTTTATTACCTACATTAGAAAAACGTATTAAAGATAAGAAAGAAAGATATGAAACACTTGCAAATCGTGCATTAAAACATTTAGATTCATTTAAAGTAATGCTTTAGTAAATTATTTTAAGATTTTTTAGAATTGTGATACAATTCAGATAAAATGGGAGGAATGAGTTATGGTACATACAATTGAACAACAGTTTGTTGATATGTTAACTTATGAAAAACATTTTTCCACCCATACTTTAAATGCATATCAACTTGATTTGAATGAATTTAATGATTTTTTACAGTCAGAACATTTATCTTTAGAATCATTTGAATATAAAGATGCAAGGAGATACCTTGCGTTTTTGTATGATAAAGGACATAAAAGGACGAGTGTTTCGCGTAAAATTTCTACATTAAGATCTTTATATCAATATTGGATGAGTGTTGATAGCGAAATTCAGAATCCATTTATTCAACTTGTACATCCAAAAAAAGAACATCATTTACCAAGCTTTTTCTATGAAGAAGAAATGGAAAAGCTATTTAAAACACTTGATGATGGTAAAAAAACGAATATAAGAGATCGCGTCATTCTTGAGTTGCTTTATGCGACAGGTATTCGAGTGTCAGAATTAGTTCATATTCAAATGAGTGATATTGATTTGAATTATGCATTTGTCAAAGTGCTAGGTAAAGGGAATAAAGAACGTATCGTTCCATTTGGAGAGTATTGTCAAAGTGCAATCGTTGACTATATTGAACAATTTAGAAGTCAGATGCATTTAGATCATGATTTATTGATAGTAAACATGAGAGGTAAACCTATAACTGAACGTGGTGTAAGATATGCACTCAACGAAATCGTAAAGAGAACGCAAGGTGTGTATCATATTCATCCTCATAAATTAAGGCATACTTTTGCAACACATTTGCTAAATCAAGGAGCCGATATGAGAAGTGTTCAAAGTTTACTGGGACATGAAAGTTTATCAACGACAAGTCAATATACACATGTTACAAAAGATCAATTAAGAAAAGTATACTTATCAGCACATCCACGTGCGTAAAGGAGATTTGATAATGAGTTCTTCATTACATGCTACAACTATATTTGCAATAAGACATAATGGTCATTCTGCAATGGCAGGTGACGGTCAAGTTACATTAGGTGAGCAAGTCATCATGAAACAAACAGCAAGAAAAGTTAGAAGATTATATCATGATAAAGTTGTTGCTGGTTTCGCTGGCAGCGTTGCAGACGCATTTACTTTATTCGAAAAATTTGAAGTTAAATTACAAGAATATAGCGGTAATTTAACGCGAGCTGCAGTTGAGCTTGCTCAAGAATGGCGTGGAGATAAAATGTTACGTCAACTTGAAGCGATGCTCATTGTTATGAATGAGACGGATTTATTAGTCGTAAGTGGTACTGGAGAAGTGATTGAGCCAGATGATGGTATCATTGCTATTGGTTCTGGTGGTAATTACGCTTTAAGTGCTGGTAGAGCGCTTAAGTCATATGCACCTCATTTATCGGCTAAAGAAATTGCAGAAGCTTCACTTAATACGGCTGCAGATATTTGTGTGTTTACAAACCATGAAATAAAAGTTGAAGAAATATAATTGGAGGGGTTTAAGGTTGTCACAAAATCAATTAAAAATGACACCGCATGATATCGTTGATCGATTAAATGATCATATCATTGGTCAACAAGATGCTAAACGTAAAGTAGCAATTGCTCTAAGAAATCGCTATAGACGAAGTTTATTAGATGAACAACTTAGAAACGAAATCATACCTAAAAACATTCTCATGATAGGTCCTACAGGTGTAGGTAAGACTGAAATAGCTAGAAGAATGGCTAGATTAGTAGGTGCACCATTTGTAAAAGTAGAAGCTACTAAATTTACTGAAGTAGGTTATGTAGGTAGAGATGTTGAAAGTATGATACGTGACCTTGTTGAAGTGGGTCGTCGACTTGTTAAAGAAGAAAAGAAAAAAGGCGTACTTGATGAGGCAACTCAAAAAGCTAATGAAAAATTAGTGAAATTGCTTGTGCCAAGCATGAAGAAAAAAGCACAAAGTAATAGTAATAATCCGTTAGAGTCATTGTTTGGTGGACAATTCCCGAACTTCAATCAACAAGAAGAAGTCGAAGAAACACCAACTGAAGAGATAAAAACAAAACGTGAAGATATTAAAAAACAATTATTAAACGGTGAACTTGAAGAAGAAATCGTTAAAATAAAAGTAGAACAAGAACAACAAACACTTGGCATGATGGGTATGGAAAATAACCCTCAAATGCAAGATATGCTTAGCCAAATGATGCCTAAGAAAAAAGTTGAAAGAAACTTGCCAGTTAAATCAGCACGAAAAATTTTAACAGATGAGATTGCGAATGAATTGATTGATCAAGAGTCAGTTAACGAAGAAGCAATTCAATTAACTGAACAAATGGGCATGGTATTCATCGATGAAATCGATAAAATTGCTGTGAGCAACAGTAACGGTGGACAAGATGTATCTCGACAAGGTGTACAAAGAGATATATTACCAATTGTTGAAGGTAGTGTCGTTCAAACGAAATATGGTTCAATTAATACTGAGCACATTTTATTTATTGGTGCAGGTGCATTCCATATGTCTAAACCAAGTGATTTAATACCTGAGTTACAAGGTAGATTTCCAATTCGTGTTGAATTAGATAGTTTAACTACTGAAGATTTCGTTAAAATATTAAAAGAACCGAAACAATCGCTTCTTGATCAATACAAAGCATTGTTGGAAACTGAGATGGTGACAATCAACTTTACAGATGAAGCCATTAATCGTTTAGCTGAAATTGCTTTTCAAGTTAACCAAGAGACAGATAATATCGGTGCAAGAAGACTGCATACTATACTTGAAAAAATGCTAGAAGATCTTTCTTTCGAAGCTTCAAATATGCCAAATGCAGTTGTAGATATAACACCTGAATATGTTAATCAAAAATTAGAATCTATTGCGACAAATAAAGATTTAAGCGCGTTTATTCTATAAAAAAGGAGAAAAAATTAAATGAGTTTATTATCAAAGACAAGAGAATTAAATACGTTATTACAAAAGCATAAAGGTATTGCTGTAGACTTTAAAGATATGGCTAAAACTATCAGTGATGTAACAGTGACAAACGTATTCATCGTATCAAGAAGAGGTAAAATTTTAGGTTCAAGTTTAAATGAATTATTAAGCAATGAACGTATTATCAAAATGTTAGAAGACAGACATATTCCTAAAGAATATACTGATCAATTAATGCATGTAGAACAAACGAAATCAAATATCGGTATTGAAGAAGTATTAACTGTATTCCCACCAGAAAATAAAGAATTATTCGTTGATAGTCAAACAACAATTTTCCCAATCCTTGGTGGTGGTGAACGTTTAGGTACATTAGTAGTTGGACGTGTATCTCAAGATTTCAATGACAACGATTTAGTACTTGGTGAATATGCAGCTACTGTTATTGGTATGGAAATATTAAGAGAAAAACATAATGAAATTGAACAAGAAGCTAGAGATAAAGCAGCAATCAATATGGCAATTAATTCACTTTCATATTCAGAAAGAGAAGCGATTGAACATATCTTTGAAGAACTTGGTGCACCTGAAGGTTTATTAGTTGCTTCTAAAGTTGCTGATAGAGTAGGTATTACAAGATCAGTTATCGTCAATGCATTAAGAAAATTAGAAAGTGCTGGCGTAATTGAATCTCGTTCTTTAGGTATGAAGGGTACATTCATTAGAATTAAAAAAGAAAAATTCTTAGATGAGTTAGGATTATCTAAATAAAATACTTGATGAACAGAATAAGATATGATATATTTGAAAACGGCTATAAAAGCCAAATTCACACATAATCACAAAAATTATGGATTGGTGCAACTTAACTAAGTTGTTTCTATAATAAGTGTTTATGGCGGAATAAAACCAATTAGGAGGAATTATCATGGCAGTTATCTCAATGAAACAATTGCTTGAAGCAGGTGTTCACTTCGGTCACCAAACACGCCGTTGGAACCCAAAAATGAAAAAATACATTTTCACAGAAAGAAACGGTATCTACATTATCGATTTACAAAAAACAGTTAAAAAAGTTGACGAAGCATACAACTTTATTAAATCTGTTTCTGAAGAAGGCGGTAAAGTATTATTCGTAGGTACTAAAAAACAAGCACAAGAGTCAGTTAAAGAAGAAGCTGAACGTGCTGGACACTACTACATTAACCAAAGATGGTTAGGTGGTATCTTAACTAACTATAAAACAATCTCTAAACGTGTAAAACGTATTTCTGAAATTGAAAAAATGGAAGAAGACGGTACGTTTGATGTATTACCTAAAAAAGAAGTTGTAGAACTTAAAAAAGAATATAACCGTTTAATCAAATTCTTAGGCGGTATTCGTGATATGAAATCAATGCCTCAAGCATTATTCGTAGTAGACCCTCGTAAAGAGCGTAATGCGATTGCTGAAGCACGTAAATTAAACATTCCAATCGTTGGTATTGTTGATACAAACTGTGACCCAGATGAAATCGACTATGTTATCCCTGCGAACGATGATGCTATTCGTGCTGTTAAATTGTTAACTGGTAAAATGGCTGATGCTATTTTAGAAGGTCAACAAGGCGTTTCAAATGAAGATGTTGCTGAAGAGCAAAACATCGACTTAAACGAAACAGAACAAGCACCTGAAGAAGAATCAACTGAAACTACTGAAGCATAATTTCAAAAAGGTGATAAGGTTCTATAACTTATCACCTTTTTTTAGAAAGATTTAAGATAAACAATATATTATTTAAATAAATGGAGGAATTAGATTATGGCTATTTCAGCTAAACTTGTTAAAGAACTACGTGAAAAAACTGGCGCAGGTATGATGGACTGTAAAAAAGCTTTAACAGAAACTGATGGTGACATCGATAAAGCGGTAGATTACTTACGTGAAAAAGGTATCGCTAAAGCTGCTAAGAAAGCAGACCGTATTGCTGCAGAAGGTACTACTTTTGTTGCATCTAAAGGTAACGATGCAGTAATTCTTGAATTAAACTCAGAAACTGACTTCGTTGCTCGTAACGATGGTTTCCAAAACTTAGTTAAAGAAATGGCTGATCATATTCTTGATGTTAAACCAGCTGACGTTGATGCATTAAACGCTTCAAAATTAGCTAGTGGTCAAACTGTTGAAGAAAAAATGAACGAAGCTATCTCTACTATTGGTGAAAAATTAACTTTACGTAGATTTACATTAAAAACAAAAACTGATAACGATTCATTCGGTGAGTACTTACACATGGGTGGACGTATTGGTGTATTAACTGTTGTTGAAGGTTCAACAAATGAAGAAGCAGCTAAAGACGTTGCTATGCACATCGCTGCATTAAACCCTAAATTTGTTTCTCGTGACCAAGTATCTGAAGAAGAATTAGCTCACGAAAAAGAAATTTTAAAACAACAAGCTTTAAATGAAGGTAAACCTGAAAATATCGTTGAAAAAATGGTTGAAGGTAGAATGCGTAAATATTTAGAAGAAATCTGTGCTGTTGACCAAGCATTCGTTAAAAATCCAGACCAAACTGTTGCTGAATTCTTAAAAACAGACGGTGGCGTGCTTGTAGATTTCGTTCGTTACGAAGTTGGGGAAGGTATCGAGAAACGTTCTGATAACTTTGCTGATGAAGTAAAAGGACAAATGAAAGGCAACTAAGATTGCTTTTTAGGAAGAAGACACGCTTTGTGTCTTCTTTCGTTATATATAAAGACCTAATTATAAGCATAGAGAGGGATCAAGATGACTAAGAATTCTAAATATAAACGCGTCGTATTAAAACTAAGTGGTGAAGCTTTAGCAGGAGATTCAGGCTTTGGCATTAACCCAGTCGTAATTAAAAGTATCGCTCAACAAGTGTCAGAAGTTGCTCAAATGGATTGCGAAGTTGCTGTAATCGTTGGTGGCGGAAACATTTGGAGAGGTAAAACTGGAAGCGATTTAGGTATGGATCGTGGAACAGCTGATTATATGGGCATGTTAGCCACTGTTATGAATGCTTTAGCATTACAAGATAGTTTAGAACAATTAGATTGTGATACTCGTGTATTAACTTCAATCGAAATGAAACAAGTTGCTGAACCATATATTAGAAGACGTGCGATTCGTCACTTAGAGAAAAAGAGAGTCGTTATATTTGCAGCGGGAATAGGGAATCCTTACTTCTCTACAGATACGACTGCAGCTTTAAGAGCAGCTGAAGTTGAGGCTGATGTTATCTTAATGGGTAAAAACAATGTTGATGGTGTTTATTCTGCTGACCCTAAAGTAGATCCTAAAGCAGAAAAATACGAAAGATTAACATATATTCAAATGTTACAAGAAGGATTACAAGTTATGGATTCAACTGCTTCATCATTCTGTATGGACAATGATATCCCACTTGTTGTATTCTCAATTATGGAAGAAGGAAATATTAAACGTGCTGTTCAAGGTGAAGAAATCGGTACGATTATTACAAAATAAACTTGAGGTGTAATTCCATGGCAGATGTTATTCAAGAAACGAAGTCAAAAATGAACAAAACTATTGAAAGTTTCAATAGAGATTTAGCTGGTATTAGAACTGGACATGCAAATGCGAATCTTTTAGAAAGAGTAAATGTTGAGTATTACGGTGTTCCAACACCTATTCAACAATTAGCAGGTATCTCAGTACCTGAAGCGCGTTTGTTAGTTGTTCAACCATATGACAAATCATCAGTTGATGATGTACTTAAAGCAATAAATGCTGCTAACTTAGGTGTTAATCCAACAAGTGATGGTACAGTTATTAGAATTTCAGTACCAGCATTAACTGAAGAACGCAGAAAAGAATTAGTAAAAGAAGCTAAAAAAGAAGCTGAAAATGCTAAAGTTGCAATTCGTAATGTTCGTCGTGATTCAAATGAAGATTTGAAGAAACAAGAAAAAAATGGCGAAATTACAGAAGATGATTTAAGAAATCAAACTGAAGAAGTTCAAAACATTACAAATGATTTCATCAAACAAATAGATGATTTAACGACTCAAAAAGAAAATGACATTTTGGAAGTTTAAAGATAAGAGCTGTACCAAATCAGACTTTGGTACGGTTTTTTCTTTATATATAACAGAATCACTCTTTTTGTGATAAAATGTATTACGATATGTTTAATTAATTTTACATATAAATTCGCGTTTGTTTGATGGAGGACGCTATGATAAAAAAGTTTATAAAGCAAAAACAACAAATAAATAATCAAGACAATGAATTATCGATACCTGAACATATAGCAATTATTATGGACGGAAATGGTAGATGGGCTAAAAATAGAAAAATGCCTCGTATAAAAGGACATTATGAAGGTATGCAAACGGTTAAGAAAATAACACGTAAAGCAAGTGATTTAGGTGTGAAATATTTGACTTTATATGCTTTTTCTACGGAAAATTGGTCGAGACCAGAAGATGAAGTGAAATATTTAATGAAATTACCGGTTGATTTTTTAAAGACTTTTCTACCTGAATTGATCGAAAAAAATGTTAAAGTCACAACGATTGGTTTTACCGAAGCTTTGCCTAAGCATACTAAAAATGCAATTGAAGAAGCTATCGAAAAAACGAAACATAATACAGGGCTAAATCTTGTGTTTGCGTTGAACTATGGTGGTAGAGCAGAAATTCTTAATGCTGTTAAAGAACTTTACCATGAAGTTGAAGAAGGCAATTTAACAATTGATGATCTATGTGAAGATAATATAAAGAAATATTTATTCACTTCAGATATTCCAGATCCAGAGTTGCTCATTCGTACATCAGGTGAAGAAAGATTAAGTAATTTTTTAATATGGCAATCATCTTATAGTGAATTTATATTTACTAAGACACTGTGGCCAGATTTTGATGAACAATCACTCATAGACTGTTTAAAAATTTATCAGTCGAGACAACGAAGATTTGGTGGGCTGTAAAGGAGATAAAAATGAAGACAAGAACAATATCGGCAATTGTTGCTATGGCTGTATTTCTTCCAGTCGTAATATATGGTGGATTACCCGTAATAGCGTTAGCGTATTTATTAGCGATTATTGCTTTAAAAGAAATTTTAAATATGAATAATTTATCAATTATTTCTATACCAGGTTTTTTGTCCACTGTTTCGCTATGTATAATATTATTGCCTCAAGAACTCATTAATAACGATATAAGTGTTCAACTTAGACTTCTAATCGTTATGAGTTTCTTAATGTTGAGTTATACAGTGATGTCTAAAAATAGATTTAATTTTATGGATGCCTCTTTCTGTGTCATGTCCGTTACATATATCGGAATAGGCTTTATGTATTTCTATGAGACAAGAGAACATGGCTTACAATTTATCTTATTCGCATTATTATTAGTGTGGTTAACTGATACAGGTGCATATATATTTGGTAGATTATTTGGTAAACATAAACTTTGGCCATTAATTAGTCCGAACAAAACGATTGAAGGATTTATTGGCGGCATTTTCTCAAGTTTAATCGTTGCAGTTATTTTTGGACAATATTTTGATATGGATGTATCATTATGGTTATTAATTCCATTAACGATGTTATTAAGTATGTTTGGACAATTAGGTGACTTAGTAGAATCAGGGCTTAAAAGACATTTCGGTGTGAAAGATTCAGGGAATATTATGCCAGGACATGGTGGTATATTAGATAGATTTGATAGCTTTATCTTTGTATTACCACTGTTAAATCTATTCCTATTTCAATTGTAAATTGGGGTGAAGTCTTTGAAAAATATAGCTATTTTAGGAGCTAGTGGTTCTGTTGGACAGCAAGCATTAGATGTTATAAGAGAACATGCATCACAATTTAATTTAGTTGCATTTTCAGTCGGTAAAAATATTGCTTATGCACAGAATATAATTGAAGAATTTCATCCAGAACTCATATCTGTTCAAAATGAAGAAGATATAGATAAACTTAAACATTTAAATATTGAAATTGTACATGGGGACGCAGGTTTATTAGCAGTTGCAACATACCATAATACCGATATTTTATTAAATTCAATTGTCGGTAGTATAGGTTTAAGACCTACTATCGCAGCTATAGAGGCTGGTATAGATATAGGACTAGCGAATAAAGAAACTTTAGTTGCAGCGGGTGAACTTGTGATGTCAAAAGCTAGAGAACATAATGTTAACATTCTACCTGTAGATTCAGAACACTCAGCGATATTTCAATGTTTAAATGGTGAGAAGAAAGAACAGGTTAATAAATTAATCATAACTGCGAGTGGTGGATCATTTCGTGATTTAACACGAGCAGAATTAAAGTCTGTAACACGTGATGAAGCGCTCAACCATCCTAACTGGTCTATGGGGCAAAAGATTACGATAGATTCTGCGACAATGATGAATAAAGGTTTAGAAGTCATTGAAGCAAAATGGTTATTTGATTTAGATATTGATCAAATTGAAACTGTCTTACATAAAGAGAGTATTATTCATTCTATGGTTGAATTTAAGGATACGAGTGTGATTGCACAATTGGGTACACCAGATATGAGAACACCCATTCAATATGCATTTACATATCCAGAAAGATATACAAGAGATGCAGAAAAATTAAATTTAGCTCAAATTGGACAGTTGAATTTTAAAGAAATGGATTTCGATCGCTTTAAATGTATACAGTATGCTTATGAAGCCATTAAAATAGGTGGTACAATGCCCGTTGTTTTAAATGCTGTAAATGAAGTAGCTGTAAATAAGTTCTTAAACAATGAAATAACATTTTTGGAAATTGAAGACATGATTGGGGAAGCAATGAAAAACCATGAAGTTATTGAGCATCCAGATTTAGAAACGATTCTAAAAATTGATGCTACATATAAATCTAAGGATTACGGGGTGTAGGCGTGATTTATACAATATTAGCATTTATTTTTGTATTTGGACTATTAGTGACAGTACATGAATATGGACATATGTTCTTTGCGAAACGTGCAGGTATCATGTGCCCAGAGTTTGCCATAGGTATGGGACCTAAAATATATTCATATAAGAAAAATGAAACACTTTATACAATTAGACTACTTCCAGTAGGTGGTTATGTCAGAATGGCTGGAGATGGATTAGAACAAAATCCATTAACACCAGGTATGCATATCGCAATTAAATTAAACGATCAAAACGAAATAACACATGTTATTATGGATGATCAACATAAATTCCAACAAATTGAACATATTGAAATTAAAGATAGTGATTTCGAAAATGATATTTTCATTGAAGGTATTACAGCAAGCGATGAAGAAAGACATCATTTTAAAATAGCGAGAGAAGCTTACTTTGTTCAAGGTGGAGATTTAATACAAATTGCACCTAAAGATAGACAATTAATGTCTAAAAAGCCTTATCAAAGATTCTTAACTTTATTTGCAGGTCCGTTATTTAATTTTATTCTTGCTTTTGTTATTTTTATTGGGCTTGCTTATTGGAATGGTGTGCCAACGAATGAACCAGTATTTGGAGATTTAGAAGACGGTGCTCCTGCACAAACTGCAGGTATTAAAAAAGGTGACGAAATTCTATCAGTAGATGGACAAAAAATTCAAAAGTTTACAGATTTACAACCTATTTTTAAAGAGAAGAAAACTGAACCTGTAGAAATCAAAGTTAATCGTGATGGTCAAGAAAAGACTTTCAAAGTAGCAGCTAAAAAAGATAAACTAGAAGTTAGTAAAGGTAAATATGAAACACGATACATTATTGGAGTTGCACAACCGACAGAACACACAGTGTTTGGTCCATTAATTGCAGGTATTGAAAAAACAATAGTGGCAGGTCAATTAATATTCCAAGCAGTTCTTGGCTTGATTACGAGCATATTCACGGGTGGATTCTCCTTTGATATGTTAAATGGACCTGTTGGTATATATAGCAATGTAGATTCTATTGTGAAGCAAGGATTTATTACATTAATGGGTTACACAGCGTTATTAAGTGTTAACTTAGGTATTATGAATTTATTACCTATTCCAGCTTTAGATGGCGGAAGATTATTATTTGTTATTTATGAAATGATTTTCAGAAGACCGATTAATAAAAAAGCAGAAATGGTTATGCTTTCAATTGGTGCTGTATTTTTAATATTTGTAATGATTATGGTTACATGGAATGATATTCAAAGGTACTTCATGTAGCTTATAGGAGGAAACTTATGAAACAGTCGAAAATATTTATACCAACATTAAGAGAAGTTCCTGCAGAAGCGGAAGCAATTAGTCATAAACTTTTATTAAAGTCAGGTATGATTAAACAAAATGCAAGAGGTATATATAGCTATTTACCAACTGCAAAACGTGTACTCAACAAAATTGAGCAAATTGTACGTGAAGAAATGGAAAAAATTGATGGCGTAGAAGTGCTTATGCCTGTGTTACAACAAGCTGAACTTTGGAAAGAATCAGGTAGATGGGATGCGTATGGTCCAGAGTTAATGAGATTGCACGATCGTAATAAACGTGAATTTAGTTTAGGACCTACACATGAAGAAGTTGTGACTTCTCTTGTAAGAGATGAATTGAAATCTTATAAACGTTTACCAATCACTTTATTCCAAATTCAAACTAAATTTAGAGACGAACAACGTCCAAGATTTGGATTATTACGTGGCCGTGAATTTATTATGAAAGATGCTTATTCTTTCCATGCTAATGAAGATTCATTAGATGATACTTACCAAGATATGTATCATGCTTATCATAATATCTTTACAAGAGTAGGTTTAAACTTTAGACCAGTACTTGCTGACTCTGGTGCTATCGGTGGAGACCACACGCATGAGTTTATGGCATTAGCTGATATTGGTGAAGATACAATTGTTTATAGTGAAACAAGTGACTATGCTGCAAATATTGAAAAAGCTGAAGTAGCTTACACACCTAATCATGAACATACACCATTAAAAGATATAGAAAAAGTGGAAACGCCTAATGTGACGACAGCACAAGCATTAGCAGACTTTTTAAATGTGACTTTAGATAAAATTATTAAATCAATGATTCTTAAAGTTGATGATGAATATGTCATGATATTAATTAGAGGTCATCATGAAGTAAATGATGTTAAATTAAAATCATATTTCAAAACAGATAATATCGAAATGGCAACTGAGTCTGAAATAGTGAATATTTTAGGTGCTAAACCTGGAAGTCTAGGACCAGTTAACGTAGACCAAATCAAAATTTATGCAGACAATTTCGTTCAAGATATTAATAATTTAGCTGTTGGAGCAAATGAAACAGGTTATCATTTTATTAATGCGAACGTAGATAGAGACTTTAAGATTGAAGCATATGGAGACTTCAGATTTATTCTTGAAGGAGAAGCATTACCAGGTGATTTAGGTACTGCGAAATTCGCTGAAGGTATTGAAGTTGGTCAAGTCTTCAAACTTGGAACGAAGTACTCTGAAAGTATGAATGCGACATTCTTAGATGAACAAGGTAAAGCACAACCACTTATTATGGGTTGTTATGGTATTGGTATCTCTAGAACATTATCAGCAGCAATTGAACAACATCATGATGATAAAGGGATTATTTGGCCAAAAGCTATTGCACCTTATGAAGTACATTTAATTGCGATTAATCCTAAAAAAGAAGAGCAACAAGCATTAGCAGATCAACTTTATGGACAATTGCAAAATAAATATGATGTCTTATATGATGATCGTAAAGAAAGTGCTGGGGTTAAATTTAATGATGCAGATTTAATAGGTTTACCAGTACGTGTTATGGTTGGTAAGAAAGCTTCAGAAGGTATCGTAGAAGTAAAACGTCGTGATAATTCAGAAAGTAAAGAAGTCCATATTGATGAATTAGATGAAGTACTTGCTACTTTCTATGATGCAGTAAAATAGACTGATAAAAACAACTAAATCTGATATAATATAAGATATTTAAAGAGGCTATTTAATGATTAGCCTCTTTTTCATTTTGATGAAGGTGGTCGTATAAGTGTCAATGACAGGGCAAGAGAAATTCCAAACGCTTCTCACGCAAATGAACATAACAGATGAACTTGATAAAGATGTCGTAGAACAAGGTGAACTTACAAGAATTGATGTGTCCCAATCAAAAAGATTGTGGCATTTCTACATAAAGTTGCCATATTATTTATCAAGTGAAATGTATCTTGTTTTTACAAATCAACTGAAAAATACTTTTAGTAGTATTGCGCAAGTTGATTGGACAATTGAAGTGACAACTAAAGAACAAATAGATGAACATATATTGAAATACATTCCACATTGTATTGATGGTACTGAATTAAGTGATAAAGTGAAACATCAACTTAAACAAAAGCCTATTATCTTTGCTGATGATATCGTGAAAGTTCAAGTGAACAATGATATTGAACGCGATTATTTCGATAAGCGTGTCAATGGTTCATTAGTAAAAGCGCTCCAGAAATGTGGCTTTCAAATAAGTCGTGTTATATTCGAAACGATGGATAATGAAGAACAAATGAGAAGAGAACTTGAATCATTTGAAGCGCACATCCAACAAGAAGATGAAGAAGCTGCACGAATTGCATCAGAAAAAATGGAACGTATGAAGAAAGAAAAAGCAGAATCTAGTGATAATGAAAATGCTGTATCACGATGTCAAATAGGTAAAGACATTCCAGTAGATTCTATTCGCAAAATAGAAGATATTATCGAAGAAGAATTCAAAGTAGCACTTGAAGGTGTTATTTTTGATATCGAAATGAAAGAACTTAAAAGTGGTAGACATATTGTCACATTAAAAATTACGGACTATACCGATTCACTTATACTTAAAATGTTTACGAGAAAAGGTAAAGATGACCTTGAACATTTTAAAGCTTTAAAAGTAGGTACATGGGTTAGAGCACAAGGTAGAATTGAACAAGATCAATTTATACGTGATTTAGTGATGATGATGACGGATATCCATGAAATTAAGAAGTCTCCTAAACTTGATAAAGCAGATGAAAAAAGAGTTGAATTTCACTTACATACATCTATGAGTCAAATGGATGGCATTACACATATCGGTAAGTATGTTGAACAAGCTGCTAAATGGGGACATAAAGCAATCGCGATAACAGACCATAATGGTGTTCAAGGATATCCAGATGCGCATGCAGCTGCCATGAAAAATGGTATTAAAATGATTTATGGTATGGAAGGTATGCTTGTAGATGATGGTGTGCCGATTGCGTACAAGTCACAAGATATTCCGCTTAAGACTGCAACGTATATTGTATTTGACGTTGAAACAACAGGACTTTCAAGTCAATATGATCAAATTATAGAATTAGCGGCTGTTAAGGTTAAAGATGGCGAAGTAATTGATACCTTTGAACGTTTTTCTGACCCAGGAGAACGTCTATCAGAAACAATTAAAAATTTAACTGGTATTACAGACGAAATGTTACGTGGACAACCTGATATTGAAACAGTTCTAAAAGATTTCCATGAATGGGTTGGAGACGCAATTTATATTGCGCATAACGCATCATTTGATATGGGCTTTATAGATACAGGATTTGAACGTATCGGACTTGGTGCTACGACAAATGGTGTTATCGATACGCTTGAATTATCACGTACAGTGAATACTGAATATGGTAAACATGGTTTGAATTTCTTAGCTAAAAAATATGGTGTAGAACTTACACAACACCATAGAGCGATTTATGATGCGGAAACAACAGCACATATCTTTATTAAGATGTTAAAACAGTTAGAAGAACTCAATGTTCATAATCATAATCAAATAAACGAGAAGCTATCAAATGATGAAGCATATAAACGTGCAAGACCTTCACATGTAACGCTAATCGTACAAAACCAAGTCGGACTTAAAAATTTATTCAAAATTGTCAGTGCCTCATTAGTAGATTACTTTTATCGTACACCACGTATACCACGCTCGTTATTAAACAAATATAGAGAAGGTATTCTAGTAGGTAGTGCATGTGATGAAGGTGAAGTATTTACAACGGTTATGCAAAAAGACCAAGATGAAGTTGAAAAAGTTGCGAAATATTATGACTATATAGAAGTTCAACCTAAAGGCTTATATCAAGATTTAATTGATAGAGAATTAATCAAAGATAATGAAACGATGGAAGAAATATATACTCGTATATTAAGCGTTGGTGAGAAACTTGATATTCCAGTCATTGCAACAGGAAATGCCCATTATTTATACGAACATGATGCTGTTGCACGAAAAATATTAATCGCCTCTCAACCAGGTAATCCATTGAATAGACAAACATTACCTGAAGCACACTTTAGAACAACTGATGAAATGTTAGACGAATTCCACTTCTTAGGTGAAGAAAAAGCATATGAAATTGTTGTTAAAAATACGAACGACTTAGCAGATAGACTCGAAACCGTGATACCTATTAGGGATGAATTATATACACCTAATATGGAAGGTGCGAATGAAGAAATTCGTGAAATGAGTTATGAGAATGCTAGAAAATTATATGGTGAAGACTTACCACAAATCGTAATTGATCGACTTGAAAAAGAATTAGAAAGTATTATCGGAAATGGTTTTGCGGTTATTTACTTAATCTCACAAAGGTTAGTTAAGAAATCCTTGAATGATGGTTATTTAGTTGGTTCGCGTGGTTCTGTCGGATCTAGTTTTGTTGCGACAATGACTGAAATAACTGAAGTGAATCCATTGCCGCCACATTATATTTGCCCATCTTGTAAAGAAAGTCATTTCTTTGATGATGGTTCAGTCGGATCTGGTTTCGACTTACCAGATAAACAATGTGAAAAATGTCATGTTGATATGATTAAAGAAGGACAAGATATACCGTTTGAAACATTCTTAGGTTTCAAAGGAGATAAAGTACCGGATATTGACTTGAACTTTAGTGGTGAATATCAACCAGTAGCCCATAATTATACGAAAGTACTGTTCGGTGAAGACAAAGTATTCAGAGCAGGTACAATCGGTACTGTTGCTGAAAAAACAGCTTTTGGTTATGTTAAAGGATATTTAAATGATCAAGGTATTCATAAACGTGCAGCTGAAGTTGATAGACTTGTTAAAGGATGTACCGGTGTTAAAAGAACAACTGGGCAACATCCAGGTGGTATCATTGTTGTACCAGATTATATGGATATTTATGATTTTACACCAATCCAATACCCTGCCGACGATCAGAAATCACCATGGAAAACAACGCATTTCGACTTCCATTCTATCCATGATAATATTTTGAAACTGGATATATTAGGACACGATGATCCAACAATGATTAGAATGTTACAAGATTTATCAGGCATTGATCCTAAGACAATACCAGTAGACGATAAAGAAACAATGAAAATCTTTAGTACACCTGAATCATTAGGTGTAACAGAAGAAGATATTCTTTGTAAGACTGGAACATTTGGTGTGCCAGAATTCGGTACAGGATTCGTTAGACAAATGCTTGAAGATACGAAACCAACTACTTTTTCAGAGCTCGTACAAATATCTGGGTTATCACACGGTACAGACGTTTGGTTAGGAAACGCACAAGAGTTAATCAAATCAGGTACATGTGATTTATCAAGTGTTATCGGTTGTCGTGATGATATCATGGTTTACTTAATGTATAACGGCTTAGAACCATCACTTGCCTTTAAAATTATGGAAGCAGTTCGTAAAGGTAAAGGTTTAACAGATGAATTCGAAGAAGCTATGAAAGAAAATAATGTACCAGATTGGTATTTAGATTCATGTAAAAAAATTAAATACATGTTCCCTAAAGCCCACGCTGCTGCATACGTTCTAATGGCATTAAGAATTGCATACTTTAAAGTTCATCATCCGTTGTTCTATTATGCAAGTTACTTTACAGTACGTGCGACAGACTTTGATTTAAAAACAATGACAAAAGATAAAGAGTCTATTAAAGCAACGGTGAAAGAATATTATAGCCGATTCCATGAATTAGCTAAAAAAGAAAAAGATGTATTAACAGTTTTAGAAATAACAAATGAAATGGCACATAGAGGATACAAAATCCAACCAGTCAGCTTAGAGAAAAGTGATTCGTTTGAATTCAAAATTGAAGGTGATTCACTTATTCCACCATTTATCGCAGTTCCTGGACTAGGTGAAAACGTTGCGAAACGTATCGTTGAAGCAAGAGAAGAAGGTCCATTCTTAGCTAAAGAAGACCTTAATAAAAAAGCAGGTGTATCACAAAAAATCATCGAATATCTCGATGAACTTGGATCATTACCAAATATGCCTGATAAAGCTCAGCTTTCAATATTTGATTTATAATGCATGTTCTTGAGCATAGCGCCATTATGTGATATACTGTTATTGCTTAAAATAATACTCTGACGTTTAAAGAGTGGGACATTTCCCGCTCTTTTCTGTTTGTATTAAGAGGGAGGTCATTATGAGTAAAGTTGCAGCACACGTTGAGGAAATTATTCAACCAATACTTGAAGATTTAAATTATGAACTTGTAGATGTCGAATATGTCAAAGAGGGATCAGACTATTATCTACGTATTGCAATTGATAAAGACGGTGGCGTTGATTTGAACGACTGCACAATTGCCTCTGAAAAGATTAGTGAAGTTATGGACAAAGAAGATCCTATTAAAGAACCTTATTTCATGGATGTATCTTCACCTGGTGCAGAACGCCCATTGAAAAAAGAAAAAGACTATCAAAATGCAATTGAACAACCTGTATTTATCTCGTTATACGAACCTGTTGAAGGAGATAAAGAATGGTTAGGCGTTTTAAAAGAAGTTACTGAAACATCTATAACGCTAGAAGTGAAAATTAAAACAAGAACTAAAAATGTCACGTTGCCACGCAAGAAAATCGCTAAAGCACGTCGATCAGTAATGTTATAATATAAAGGAGGATACATTGTGAAAGGTAATGAATTATTACTTGCAATTGAATACCTTGAAAAGGAAAAAAGAATACCTCGTGAGGTACTTATTGATGCAATAGAAGCGGCTTTAATCACAGCTTACAAAAAGAACTATGACAGTGCCAAAAATGTTAGAATCGAATTGAATCTTGATGAAGGTACTTATAGAGTTATTTCAAGAAAAGACGTTGTAGAAGATGTTGAAGATTATAGAGATCAAGTAGCAATAGATACAGCGTTAGTTACAAACCCAGCATACGAAATTGGAGATGTCTTTGAAGAAGACGTTACACCTAAAGACTTCGGTCGTGTTGGTGCTCAAGCAGCTAAACAAGCAGTTATGCAACGTTTAAGAGATGCTGAAAGAGGCATTCTTTATGATGAGTTTATTGATAAAGAAGATGACATTGTAACAGGTGTTATCGATAGAGTCGACCATCGTTATGTATATGTTAATTTAGGCCGTACTGAAGCTGTACTTTCTGAAGCTGAGAGAAGTCCAAATGAACAATATTTACCAAATGAACGTATTAAAGTATATGTGAATAAAGTTGAACAAACGACTAAAGGTCCTCAAATCTTTGTATCACGTACACATCCTGGTTTATTAAAGCGTTTATTCGAGCAAGAAGTTCCTGAAATTTATGATGGTACTGTAATTGTTAAATCTGTAGCACGTGAAGCTGGAGACCGTTCTAAAATTAGTGTCACTTCAGAAAATGGCGATATCGATGCTGTAGGTGCATGTGTTGGTGCTAAAGGTGTTCGTGTTGAAGCAGTCGTTAATGAATTAGGTGGCGAAAAAATCGACATCGTTGAGTGGGACGAAGATCCAAAAGTATTCGTAAGAAATGCTTTAAGTCCTTCACAAGTTGTAGAAGTTATTGTAGACGAAGAAAATCAATCGACTACAGTTGTCGTACCAGATTATCAATTATCATTAGCAATCGGTAAACGTGGACAAAATGCACGACTTGCTGCGAAATTAACAGGTTGGAAGATTGATATTAAATCAGAAACTGATGCAAGAGAAGCAGGCATTATTTCAACTGAAGAATCATAAAGTGAGGTGCTTTTATCATGAAAAAGAAAAAGATACCAATGCGTAAATGTATACTTTCAAATGAAATGAAACCTAAAAATGATATGATTCGTGTCGTTAAAAATAAAGAAGGCGAAATAACAGCAGATGCGACAGGTAAAGCACCAGGTCGCGGTGCATATGTTTCTAAAGATCTAGAAGTTATTGAAAATGCACAGAAACAAGGAAAGTTAGAACGTTATTTTGACAGTAATAAAGAAACACTTGAACCTGTCTATAAAGAAATCATTCGTTTAATTTACCGTGAGCGTATACCTAAATGAGTATAGAAAAGAAAGATCAAATTTTAAATCTTCTTGGTCTGGCAACAAGAGCTAGAAAGATTAAGACTGGCGAAGAAATTGTCATAAGTGAGTTAAGAAAAGGCAATGTTAAACTTGTCATACTTTCAGAAGATGCTGCAGCAAATGTTACAAAAACAATAAAAAATAAATGTGCAACTTATCATGTAACACTTTTAACTTTTGCTACACGCTATGAATTAGGCTACGCAATTGGAAAAGAAAGCAGAGTGGTGTTGGGCATAACTGACATTGGATTTAGCAAAAAGCTAAAAACGATGATTCATGATTTTCATGAGGAGTGAGTATATGAGTAAAAAGAGAATATATGAGTATGCAAAAGAAATCGATGTAAAGAGTAAAGCAATCATAGACGAATTAAAAAAGAATAACATAGAAGTATCAAATCACATGCAAGCATTAGAGGAGAATGACATTAAAATTTTAGATAAAGCATTTAAAAAGCAGGATTCTGCTAAAAAAGACCAAACAACTACTCACGCAAATACAAATAAATCAAGTAACAACAAACAGAATAACAAACAAAACAATAAACCTAATCATCAACAAAAGAATCAAAAGAATAAAAAGCAAAATAACAAAAAACAACATAATCAACAACAGCAACAACCTAAACCGGAAGTTAAAGAAACACCATCTTTAATTACGTATGAAGAAGGTATTACAGTTGGTGAATTAGCTGATAAAATCAACAAAGATGCTTCTGAAATTATCAAGAAGTTATTCTTACTTGGTGTTGTAGCTAATATTAACCAAGCATTAGATACTGAAACTGTTGAATTAATTTGTGCAGATTATGATATTGAAGCTGAGTTAGAAGTACATGTAGATGCTACTGACTTAGAAAATTACTTTGAAGTTGATGAAAATGATGCAGACTTAATCGAAAGACCTGCAGTTGTTACAATCATGGGACACGTTGACCATGGTAAAACAACACTTCTAGATTCAATCCGTAATACACGTGTTACAGCTGGTGAAGCGGGTGGTATTACACAACATATTGGTGCATACCAAATTGTTAACAATAACAAGAAAATTACATTCCTTGATACACCAGGACATGCTGCTTTCACAACAATGAGAGCGCGTGGTGCTCAAGTAACAGATATCACAATTTTAGTTGTTGCAGCTGATGATGGTGTAATGCCTCAAACAATTGAAGCAATCAACCATGCTAAAGCAGCAGAAGTACCAATTATTGTTGCGGTAAACAAAGTTGATAAACCAACAGCAAACCCTGATCGCGTTATGCAAGAATTAGGTGAATATGGTCTTTATCCTGAAGACTGGGGTGGAGATACAATCTTCGTTCAACTTTCAGCAATCCAAGGTGACGGAATCGATGATTTATTAGAAATGATTGGTTTAGTTTCTGAAGTTGAAGAATTAAAAGCTAACCCTGACCGTGCTGCAGTAGGTACTGTAATCGAAGCAGAGCTTGATAAATCACGTGGACCTGCAGCTTCTCTATTAGTACAAAACGGTACTTTAGAAGTTGGTGACTCATTAGTAGTGGGTAACACATACGGTAGAGTACGTGCGATGGTTAACGATTTAGGTAAAAGAATCAAAACAGCTGGACCATCAACACCTGTTGAAATTACTGGTTTACATGATGTACCACAAGCTGGTGATCGCTTTGTTGTATTCAAAAATGAAAAACAAGCTCGTCAAATCGGTGAAAAACGTCAACAAGAAAATATCTTAAAACAACGTCAAGATAGTAAGAGCGTTTCATTAGATAACTTGTTTGAACAAATGAAACAAGGTGAAATGAAAGATTTAAATATCATCATTAAAGGTGATGTTCAAGGTTCAGTAGAAGCTTTAGCAGCATCATTAATGAAAATAGATGTTGAAGGTGTTAATGTACGTATTATTCATACAGCAGTTGGTGCGATTAATGCATCAGACGTTACATTAGCAGCAGCATCAAACGGTATTATTATCGGATTTAACGTAAGACCAGATGCAGGTGCTAAACGTGCTGCAGAAGAAGAAAATGTTGATATGAGATTACACCGTATTATTTATAAAGTAATCGAAGAAATCGAATCAGCTATGAAAGGTCTATTAGACCCTGAATTTGAAGAGCAAGTTATTGGTCAAGCTGAAGTACGTCAAACATTTAAAGTATCTAAAGTTGGTACAATCGCTGGTAGTTACGTAACAGACGGTAAGATTACAAGAGATGCAAGTGTACGTATTATTCGTGACGGCATTGTGATCTTTGAAGGTGAATTAGATACACTTAAACGTTTCAAAGATGATGCTAAAGAAGTAGCAGCTGGATATGAATGTGGTATCACAATTGAAAAATTCAACGACATTAAAGAAGGCGACATCTTCGAAGCTTTCAAAATGGTTGAAATTGAAAGAAAATAAAGTGAATACTTTAATATAAATCTTAAGAGACTGGGACATTATTTATTGTCTCAGTCTTTTTTGATATAGCTTATAATTTGGGGGTTTTCATGAAAGGAGGAAAGCGATGATGACCATACTTGCAATCATTATTTTTGTATTGACACTGACTTTCGTTATTTGGCAACCGAAAGGACTAGATATCGGTTTAACAGCTTTTATTGGTGCATTAATTGCCATAATAACTGGTGTTGTACAAATACAAGATATATTTGAAGTGACTAGCATTGTTTGGAATGCAACATTGACATTCATAGCAATTATTATCATTTCGCTTATTCTTGATGAAATTGGTTTCTTTGAATGGTCTGCGATTCATATGGTTAAAGCCTCTCATGGAAATGGTATAAAGATGTTCATTTATATCATGATATTAGGTGCAATTGTTGCGGCATTTTTTGCGAATGATGGCGCGGCTTTGATACTTACGCCTATAGTATTGGCAATGGTACGTCATCTAGGATTTAATAAGAAAATCATTTTTCCTTTTGTGATAGCAAGTGGATTTATAGCAGATACAACTTCGGTACCATTTACAGTGAGTAATTTAGTGAATATTGTTTCTGCAGACTATTTTAATATTGGCTTTGTTGAATATTTCTTACATATGTTCATACCGAATATATTCTCGTTATTGGCCAGTATTGCTGTATTGTGGTTATTCTTTAAATCGTCAATACCACGTACATTTGATGATCGTCATTTAAAACAACCAAAAGAAGCAATTAAAGATTTGAAACTGTTTCATATGTCATGGGCTATACTATCCATTTTACTCATCGGATATTTTATCAGTGAGTTTGTACACATACCGGTATCAATTATTGCAGGTATAGTAGCCATTATATTTGTATGGTTTGCTAGAAAATCTCCTGCAGTTCATACTAAAAAAGTACTTAAAGGTGCACCATGGAATATAGTCGTATTCTCAATTGGTATGTATCTAGTTGTCTTTGGGCTTAAAAATGTTGGTATCCTAACAATTTTAAGTCATATACTAACAGACGTTTCTCAACATGGATTATTTGCTAGTATTATGGGAATGGGATTTATAGCAGCATTTTTATCATCGATTATGAATAACTTACCAACCGTTCTTATAGATGCGCTCGCTATCCATCAATCAGATGTTATTGGTCCCCTTAAAGAAGGCATGATTTATGCAAATGTCATTGGTTCAGACCTCGGTCCGAAAATTACTCCTATCGGTTCATTAGCAACATTATTATGGCTACATGTATTGTCTCAAAAAGGTGTTAAAATACCTTGGGGCACATACTTTAAAACAGGTATTATCATAACGATACCCGTATTATTTATTACATTAGTAGGTTTGTATGTAACATTGTTAATCTTTTAAAAAACAGTTAAGATAGGAAGCTATCTTAGCTGTTTTTCTGTTTGCGATATTGTAAAGGTGTCATAAAATAGAATTGCTTAAATACTTTGATATAATGTGATGTTGTTTTATAACCAACTTTTCTACCAATGTCTTCAACTGTCATTATATTCTCATTAAGCAATGCGATACTTTTTTCAATTCTTATTTCATGTAAATATTGCATAATGGTTTGATGAGTAACTTGTTTGAATAATCTTGATAAATGAAATTTTGAACCGTGACATTGGTTACAAATTTCATCTAATGTAAGATTTAAATGATAATATCGATGAATGAAATTTTTTATTTGTAATGCCCATTCTTCATCTTCTAATAATTGACCTGTTGGATTACACTTTTTACAAGGACGATAACCATTTTCTATAGCTTCGTGATAGTCTCGATATATTGAAACATTTTCTTTATTAGGTAATTTAGCATTGCATGAAGGTTTACAGAATATCATTGTCGTCTTAACTGCATATACAAAATCATCATTTGCTAATTTATTGTTTGTTTGAATGTCTTGCCATCTTTTCTCAGTTAAATACATTGTCATATCTATCACCTCAAAAATATCATAACATATAAAAATATCCTTATATTGCTATCTAATTATGATAACGACTATTTATATTGAGTTTACAAATAAATTCATTTAAACTTTCATCAAAGGAGGTAGTCGATGAAAATAATTTATCATGGTATTCTTAAGCATCTTAATAAACATCTCGATATTTATGCAAGTGATGAGGGTCTCATATTTGTAGGCTCATTTGATAAAGAAAATGAAATACATCAGTTTATTTCAAATATAGAAATTAAAGAAAATCAAGACAAAGTAAAACCATATATCGACCAATTGAATGAATACTTTAATGGCACAAGAAACACTTTTGACTTAAAAATAGATATAAATTCCACACCTTTTAACGAAACTGTGTGGCAAGCATTGACCAAAATACCATATGGAGAAACAACAACTTATTCAGATTTAGCCAATAAAATTGATAAACCAAATGCAGTTAGAGCCGTTGCATCAGCAGTCGGTAAAAATCCATTAAACATTGTGATACCTTGCCATCGTGTTATAGGCAAAGACGGACAACTAAGAGGCTATAGAGGCGGACTTGAAATGAAGCAATCATTATTAGAATTAGAATCAAGACACACCCATTTATGATAAATAATGTGGTGTGTTTTCTATTATCATTTCGTGTATGATAATAGAAAGAGATGATTGGGGGTTCAATATATGAGTAGTGATGATAATAGTAGGAAAGTCATTTTAGATTTAGCTGTTACGTTAGATGGGCTTATCGAAGGTGAAAATGGCGAGATTGACTGGTGTATTATGGATCCTGAAATGAATTTTGATGACTTTTTAAATCAAGTCGATACAATTTTTTATGGAAGAAAAAGTTATGAAGCATGGGGAGATTTTCAGCCTAGTTTAGAAGATTCAGAAGATGATAAATTAATGTGGAAAAACATTCATGCCAAAGAAAAATATGTCTTTTCAAAGAAATTTAAGTTTGAAGATAAACATGTCAATGTTATTAAAGATAATATCGTTGAACATGTAAATGAAATAAAAAGCAAGCCAGGTAAAGATATATGGTTATATGGTGGATCTAGCTTAATTACGACATTTGTAAATTATGGATTAGTAGATGAATATAGACTATCCATACATCCTATAGTTTTAGGAAAAGGAAAACCACTATTTATAGATATAGAAGATAGACAACAACTTAAACTAGTACATTCAAGAAAATTTAAATCAGGTGTTATACAATTAATTTATCATAATGAGTAGTAGGTGATGTTTATGTACACTTTTGAACGTGAATTTAAAAGCGAAAATATTGATAGTATAAAAGAAGTATATGAATCCGTTGGTTGGTTAGGTCATGATAACGAAAAAATAGAAAAAATATTTCTCAATAGTTCACATGTTGTAATAGTTAAAAATTACGATGAAGTTATTGCAGTAGCTAGGGCATTATCAGATGGAGTGTTTAATGCTGCTATATATGATGTAGTTGTAAAGAAAACATATCAACAAAAAGGTATTTCAAGAAAAATGATTGAAATTTTATTAGAAGATTTAAAACAAATATCATGTATTCATTTAATATCTACGACTGGTAATGAAGAGTTATATAGAAAGCTCGGATTTAAAAAATTAAAAACTGGAATGGCAATATATAAATCTATAAAATTAGATAATGAGTATACTGAATAGCAGGTGATATCATGAAAACAGAACGTGAGGTATTGGAAGAAATTTTTAATATTGCTTCGATTGAGGATGATATTAGAGCAGTTTGCATGAATGGGTCTAGGGTTAATAAATTTATTGAACCGGATGAATATCAAGATTTTGATATTGCATTTATCGTAAAGAATTATGAGTCGTTTATTCAACATTTATCATTTATTAAAAATTTTGGAGAGCCTATTATTTCTCAGTGTAATAGAGAGCGTTCTGATAGTGGTATAAAGGATCAATTATTTTATATGGTGTTGTTTGAAAAACACATGCGAGTAGATTTCAGATTTATACCAATTGAATGTATAGAAGCATATAGACATGAAGATTATTTACTGAAGGTATTAATTGATAAGGATCATTATTTTAGTGATCAAAGTGAACCAAGTGATAAAAAATATCATATTAAGAAACCTAAACAGAAGCGGTTTGATTTTGTTTGTAATGAATTTTGGTGGTTATCAACATATGTTGTTAAAGGCATTAAAAGAGAAGAAATTTTTTATGCTATTGATCATTTAAATATGATGCGTGATTTACTTTTGACTATGTATGACTGGAAAGTCGGTAATAAATTTGAATGGCAAATCTCAACTGGAAAAAACCATAAATTATTAAAAAAATACATTTCTAAGTCTGAATGGAATAAATTGTTGGCATCATATCCACACGGTGAAGTTGATGATATAACAAATTCATTATTAAGTATTACAGAACAATTTTATATTTTATCAGTTGAAGTAGCCAAAGATTTAAATATGGAACTCGAAACTGCGGAAGCAAATAAGGTTATTAAATATAATCATAATCAAATAACTGGATTTACTGACATGTAAATGGGAAGTATACCTTAGCTGGAGATATACTTCCCATTTTTGGAAGATAAGCACTTTTATTGTTGAGTCGAGAATACGGATTCTCTTCAAGTATATAAATATACTTGATATATATAGCATAACGGTTTATTTAGAAAAGTGAAATTTGTGTTATAGATGATGACTTGTTATGTGACAGTTGATGACATTCATTAAAGTATGAATCGTTATTTTTAATGTATATTTACACTGCAATAAGGGAATAGGTAAGTAAATAGATTGGATGCAGTAAAGTTAAACATGAACTACAAATATGACGTATTGGAGTGGTTCTTATGCAAACAATGATCGTTTATTTTGTTGGCTGCTTTATTGGATTTATTGTACATCGTATATTTCAAACTGAAAGTATGTGGATGAATGTCGCTCAATTTTCAATATTTTTCGCATTTATGTATACATTTATTGGTAGATTTATGCCTTCTATTCGAAATTCACTTATTAAAATGGTTCCGAGTAGTATTCCAAATCCGAAAATGATTGTGTATGTAACGGGATGGTTAGAATTTGTCATAGCGATAAGTGTGTTTATTCCTAAAGTTAATTTTGTATTCAGTGTGATTGGTATTATTTTATGTTTTGTATTGTTCCCTGGTTATATGAAAGCACATGCTAAAAATATTACCATAGGTGGAAAAGTACCAATGAACATATATTTAAGAGCACTGTTGCAAATATTATTTATTATTTCATTTATTATCATCTTTAAGCATGCCTAAGATGGGATATGAAGTATTGATGGATAGTTTATGAATTTTTTTAACTTATTTTTCGATAATCTTTCATTTATTTTTCTAATGTAATTTAAACAAATAATTAATGGAATGATTATCTTTTTAAGCATTCAAGCATGTGCTATAATGTACTAATGTATATAGAGAGATGAGAATGTTAAGAGGTGAAAGATATGAGTATTCGTTCTGAACGAGTAGGCGAACAAATGAAAAAAGAATTAATGGATATCATCAACAATAAACTTAAAGATCCAAGAGTTGGATTTTTAACAATTACAGATGTAGAACTTCCAGGAGACTTATCACACGCTACAGTTTATTTAACTGTATTAGGTACTGATAAAGAAAAAGAAGATACATTTAAAGGTTTAGAAAAAGCAAAAGGCTTTATTAAATCAGAATTAGGTAATCGTATGAAATTACGTATTTTACCAGAATTGCATTTTGAATATGATGAATCAATCGATTACGGTAATAAAATTGAACGCATGATTCAAGATTTAAATCGTAATGATTAATCCAAATTTAGGCTAAGACACTATAAGATGTCTTAGTCTTTTTTTGTTGGTGAGAAGACCTAGAAGTAGGAGTAAGAACGCTGTAACCACCATAATTCCGAATTGTGGTAATAAGAATGCTGTAACTACCATAATTCTGAATTGTGGTAATAAGAATGCTGTAACTACCATTATTCCGAATTCTGGTAATTAGAATGTGCTAACTACCATAATTTCGAATTGTGGTAATAAGAATGCGCTAACTACCATTATTCTGAATTGTGGTAATAAGAACGCACTAACTACCATAATTTCGAATTCTGGTAATAAGAGCGACGCATCTGTTAGGGACATTTCTTGGAATTCTGTCTCTAAGCACCTCTGTTAGGGACATTTCTCAGAATTCTGTCCGTAAGCACCCTCGTTAGGGACATTTCTCGGAATTTTGTCTCTAAGCACCTTCGTTAGGGACATTATTCGGAATTCTGTCCGTAAGCACCTTCGTTAGGGACATTTCTCGGAATTCTGTCCGTAAGCGTCCTCGTTAGGGACATTACTCAGAATTCTGTCCCCAACACAATCGCATTTTTTATGAAATTGAGTTATTTCTTCTTTTTATGAATATTTTCATGTAAAATTAAAAAGAATAGAAACATTATGGAGGTCGTAAATTTGGATGGCATTCTAGCAATTCATAAGGAAGTTGGTATGACAAGTCATGACGTCGTATTTAAACTTCGTAAAATTTTAAAAACAAAAAAAGTTGGCCATACTGGAACTTTGGATCCTGAGGTAAGTGGTGTACTACCGATTTGTGTTGGGAAAGCGACGCGTGTGAGTGATTATGTGATGGAAAGTGGCAAATCTTACAGAGCTGAAGTAACGATTGGTGTTAGTACAACGACTGAAGACCAAACTGGTGAGATTGTAGAACAGAAGCGTGTTGATCAAAATTTATGGGACAAAGATGAAATGATTGCGACTTTAAAACAATTAGAAGGTGACATAGAACAAATTCCACCTATGTATTCTGCTGTTAAAGTTAATGGTAAGAAATTATATGAATATGCTAGACAAAATATTGAAGTTGAACGTCCTGTTAGAAGGGTGCATATTAACAGTATTGATTTAATTTCTGATATTATTTATGAGAATGATACTTGTAAATTTGAAATTGAAGTTGAATGTGGCAAAGGGACATATATTAGAACGTTAGCAACTCAAATTGGTGCGTTACTAAATTATCCTGCACATATGTCTCATTTAATTAGATTGAAAAGTGGCGGTTTTACTTTAAATCAGGCTATTAAATTAGATGACTTAAGAGAAATTGTTGAGCAAGATAAGTTACAAGATGTGATTCTTCCATTAGAATATGGATTGAATGGTTTAACGAAAATTACCGTATATGATAAAAATATCGTAACGCGTATTCAGAACGGACAAAAAATAGAAAAATCTTTAATAGATGAAAGTAAACATGATGGCGAATTTGTTGTTTGGTATGAAGACAAAGCGATTGCTATTATGGATACTTATGATAAAAATGAAACACTTTATAAACCGAAAAAAGTTTTTCTTTAAAGGAGTATATTGATGGAAGTTATAGAAATTACGCACCCAATTAAATCTAAACAATTTGTAAATGAAAATATTGCTTTAGCAATCGGTTTTTTTGATGGCATACATTTAGGTCATCAACAAGTTCTTAAGAAAATGATTAAAGTAGCTAAAGATAAACATTTAAAAAAAGCTGTTATGACATTTGATCCACACCCTTCAGTTGTCTTAAATCCTGAAAAGAAAAGAACAACGTATTTAACACCTATTGCGGATAAAATTGAAGCAATTGAAAAGTTAGGCGTAGATTACTGTTTCGTCGTTAACTTTTCTTCGACATTTGCAGATGTGTCTGCAGATGATTTTATTGACCAATATTTTATTCAAAATCATGTAAAAGCTGTTATTGCTGGCTATGATTTTAGTTTTGGTAAATATGGAAAAGGAAATATGGCATCATTACAAGAGAATGATTATCCATTTGATGTATTTGTCGTTTCTAAGCAAACATTACATGAGGATGAAAAAATCTCAACTACGAATATTAGAACATCACTTGAATTAGGTGAAATAGAAGCTTGTAATTTAGCTTTAGGACGCCCATATGTTATTAAAGGTATGGTTGTTCAAGGTGAAAAAAGAGGACGTACGATTGGTTTTCCTACAGCTAATGTTGAACCTAGCGATGACTATGTGTTACCGAGAAAAGGTGTTTACGCCGTAACATTATTAATTAAGTCAAGAGATAAGTCATATAAAGGTGTGTGTAACGTTGGTGTGAAACCAACATTCCATGATCCATCTGTTTCTCAAATAAGTATTGAAGTTAATATCTTTGATTTTGAAGAAAGTATATATGGTGAGCGTGTAGAAGTATATTGGCACCATTTTATTAGACCAGAACAAAAATTTGATGGCATAGATGCACTTGTTAATCAAATTAAGCAAGATAAAGAAGAAGCAAAAGCGTTATTATCACTTGAAAGAACATAAAGAGTTATGTATAATGATTTGAGTGCCTAATCCTTGGCTTATCGACACTCCGACGATCAGCTCAGGTTTACGGTGAATACAATTATAGGAGGGAAATTGACAATGGCAATTTCACAAGAAAGAAAAAACGAACTAATCGAACAATACCGCGTACATGAAACTGATACTGGTTCTCCAGAAGTACAAATCGCAGTTTTAACAGCAGAAATCACTGCTTTAAACGAACATTTACGTACTCACAAGAAAGACCATCATTCACGTCGTGGATTATTAAAAATGGTTGGTCGTCGTAAACATTTATTAACATATTTACGTGAAAATGATGTTCAACGTTACCGTGATTTAATTAAATCATTAGGATTACGTCGCTAATCGTAATTTCAATCGAAGGAAATCAACCAGATTTCTTTCGATTTTTTTATAAATAAATATAAAAAATATGTGTATAATGGTATGATATAAGAGATTAAGTGTATGAGAGGAGATTCATAAATGTCTCAAGAGAAGAAAGTCTTTAAGACAGAATGGGCAGGAAGTCCATTAATAATTGAAACAGGCCAATTAGCAAAACAAGCTAATGGTGCAGTATTAGTAAGATATGGGGATACAGTTGTATTATCAACAGCAACTGCATCAAAAGAACCTAGAAATGTAGACTTTTTCCCATTAATGGTTAACTATGAAGAAAAAATGTATGCTGCAGGAAAAATTCCTGGCGGCTTTAATAAACGCGAAGGTAGACCTGGTGAAGATGCTACTTTAACAAGTAGATTAATTGATAGACCAATTCGTCCATTATTCCCTAAAGGATACAGACATGATGTTCAAGTTATTTCTATCGTAATGAGTGTTGATCCAAACTGTTCACCAGAAATGGCAGCTATGATCGGTTCTTCAATGGCATTATCTGTATCAGATATTCCATTTGAAAGACCAATTGCAGGTGTAAACGTAGGATTAGTAGACGGCGAATTTGTTATCAATCCAGATGTTGAACAAAGAGAAGTCTCTTTATTGGATTTACAAGTAGCGGGTCATAAAGATGCGATTAACATGGTTGAAGCGGGTGCTAAAGAAGTAACTGAAGAAACAATGTTAAATGCTATTTTATTTGGTCATAAAGAAATTCAAAGATTAGTTGAATTCCAAGAAGCTATCATTGAAGATATTCAACCTGAAAAAGCTGAATTTATACCTGTTGAAATTGAAGCTTCATTTGAAGAAACTGTTCGTGCTAAAGCAGAAGCTTTAGATATTATTTCAGCAATCAGAACTGAAGAAAAACAACAAAGAGATATTAATATTTCTGCAGTTAAAGAAGAAGTTCTAAATGACTTTACTAACGAAGAAGATCCAGATAACGAAGAAGTTCTTAAAGATGTAAGTAAAGTATTAGATGCACTTGTAAAAGAAGAAGTGCGTCGTTTAATTACTGAAGATAAAGTGAGACCAGATGGACGTAATCCTGAAGAAATCAGACCATTGTCTTCTGAAGTTGGATTATTACCTAGAGCTCATGGTTCAGGTTTATTTACACGTGGACAAACTCAAGCATTTTCAGTTGCGACTTTAGGTGCATTAGGTGAACATCAAATCATTGATGGTCTAGGTACAGAAGAACAAAAACGTTACATGCATCACTATAATTTCCCTAACTTCTCAGTTGGTGAAACAGGACCAGTGAGAGCACCAGGACGTCGTGAAATTGGTCACGGTGCATTAGGTGAACGTGCATTACTACAAGTTATTCCTGATGAAAAAGAATTCCCTTATACAATAAGAGTTGTTTCAGAAGTACTTGAATCAAATGGTTCATCATCACAAGCTTCAATTTGTGGTTCAACTTTAGCTTTAATGGATGCAGGTGTGCCAATTAAAGCACCAGTTGCAGGTATCGCAATGGGCTTGATTACTAAAGATGATAACTACACAATTTTATCTGATATTCAAGGTATGGAAGATGCACTAGGTGATATGGACTTTAAAGTTGCAGGTACAGAAAAAGGTATCACTGCTATTCAAATGGACATCAAAATCGATGGTTTAAGTGAACAAATCTTAAAAGAAGCTCTTGAGCAAGCAAGGATTGGTAGATTATATATCTTAAATCATATGCTTGAAACATTAAGAGAACCTAGAGAAGAACTTAGCCAATATGCACCTAAAATTGAAATTATGCATATTAAACCAGATAAAATTAGAGATGTTATTGGACCTGGTGGTAAGAAAATCAATGAAATCATTGATGAAACAGGTGTTAAATTAGATATCGAACAAGACGGTACAGTATTTATCGGATCTAAAGATAAAGAAATGATCGACCGTGCTAGACAAATTATTGAAGATATTACAAGAGAAGCTGAAGTCGGTGCAATTTATATGGCAACAGTTAAACGTATCGAAAAATTCGGTGCATTTGTTGAAATCTTCCCAGGTAAAGATGCCCTTGTTCATATTTCTCAATTCTCTAACGAAAGAGTTAACAAAGTTGAAGATGTAGCTAAAATTGGCGACCAATTCTTAGTAAAAGTAACTGAAATTGACCGTCAAGGACGCGTAAACGCATCACGCAAAGTGTTGTTAAACGAAGAAAAAGAACAAAAATAATAAAAGAAAAGATTCAGATAGGGACATTGACAATCATTAAAATCTGAAATTTAAAGTGTCAACAAAGTCATAGATTTTGTTGGCATTTTTTATGAGTAAGTAGAACAAGAAGTTACATGACATATGTTAGTAGTGGTATGTATAAGGGTGTCGTTATTAGCAGTTCTGGCAAAAGGTGCAAATACTGATACCGTTATTAGCAGTTTTGGCTAAAAATGCAAATACTGCGATTATACATGTACATAATACTTCTCAATACTTATAACACAAAAGGTTTTAAATTAATGATTGCTTCATATAAAATACTTTTATAACCGATACGCCTGAGGGAATCGTACAAGTCGAAGACTACAGGCTGAGACTGTACCCTAGGCAAGAGAGGTTATGAAAGTATGTATGTCTACTAATAGAGGGACATTGACGTGTCCCTATTTATTTTGAGGTGAATAAATATGGCTGATTTACAACGACTGAATAATGGAACGACTGTGATTTTTGAAGAAGTTCCTAACAGTGAAACAATTAGTGTAGGTGTTTATGTCAATACTGGAACGGGTGATGAAGGTGATTATCCAGAAGGTATTGCTCATTTTATGGAACATATGTTGTTTAAAGGTAGTGAACACTATACGAGACAGCAATTATCAAATGAATTTGATAAAATTGGTGGCTATAACAATGCATATACGACAAAAATGTACACTTGTTATTTCTGTAAAACATTAAAAAGATTTGAACATAAAGCAATTGATTTACTTATAGATATGGTTAAAAATCCACTGTTTCTTGAAGAAGAAATTGTTCGTGAGAAAAAAGTCATTTTAGAAGAAATTAAAATGATTGAAGATACACCAGAAGAATGGTTAATGGATAAATTAGAACATGAAATTTATAAAGACCAACCATTAGGACGAATGATCCTTGGTACGCCTGATAGTGTCAATCGAATAGATAGAGATACATTAGTTGATTTCCATAAAAAATATTATCAAAGTAATCGATTAATTGTTTCAGTTGCAGGTGCCTATAGCAAGTCTATGAAAGAAACGTTGCTTAAGCAATTATCTGATGGCATAGAAATACCGCTTGATCAACAAGAACAAAACATGACTTTTATTGAGAAGAAAGAAACTTACTATAAAAATGAGCTAGAGCAAACGCATTTTATGAGAAGTTATGATGCACCAAGTTATAATGATGAACACTACTATGCAACGAATATATTGAACACGATTTTAGGCGAAACAATGAGCTCTAAATTGTTCCAAGTTCTAAGAGAAGAACATGGATTATGTTATAATGTTTACTCAGATTTCCAAAGTTTTCACAATGATGGCTTGCTGACAATTTATGTAGCAACTGATAAAGAAAATGTTGATGCATCAAGTGAACTTATTACTGAAGTGCTTGAGTCATTATTAAGTGATGGTATTACACAGAATGAATTAGATGATGCTAAAAGTCATATCATCACAAGCTTTTTAATGGCATCTGAATCTAACCAAAATAAAATGACGAGAAATGCACGTTCAATCATGTTTCATAATGAATTAGTTACGAATGAGCAGTTCGAGCACGAGATTAATCAAATACAGTTAGCAGATATTAAATTAGCTACGAAAAGATTATTGGATGCACCTTATTCTGAGTTTATTTTGACAGAGAAATCATAAAGTTATGACCTGATATAACAATTATTGTCTTCCTTAATTTAAAATATGTATAAGACTGTTGTATGTGCTTGTATAATCGATTATATAAATGGTATGATTAAATAAATATATTATGGACGGGACTACATTTAGGAGGAACAATTTTGAGTTTAATAAAAAAGAAAAATGATAAAATTCGTATCATACCACTCGGTGGTGTAGGAGAAATTGCAAAAAACATGTATATCGTTGAAGTGGACGAAGAAATGTTCATGTTAGACGCTGGTTTAATGTTTCCAGAAGATGAAATGTTAGGTGTAGACGTTGTTATACCAGACATACAATATGTTATTGAGAATAAAGATAAACTTAAGGGTATCTTTTTATCACACGGACATGAAGATTCTATCGGTGCTGTAAGTTATATACTTGAAAAGCTTGATGCGCCAGTATACGGATCAAGATTGACGATCGCATTAGTTAAAGATCATATGAAAGCAAGAAAAATCAATAAAAAAGTACGTTATTATACAGTAAATAAAGATTCTGTCATGAGATTTAAAAATGTTAACGTGACATTCTTTAATACAACGCATTCTATCCCAGATAGTTTAGGTGTATGTATCCATACATCTTATGGTGCAATCGTTTATACTGGAGAATTTAAATTCGACCAAAGTTTACAAGGTGCCTATGCACCTGATATTGCTAAGATGACTGAAATTGGTCAAAATGGCGTATTTGCGTTGATTAGTGATTCAACAGAAGCGGAAAAGCCAGGCTATAACGTTCCTGAAAATGTAATCGAAAGTCATATGGTTGATGAATTTGCAAAAGCAAGCGGACGCATTATCGTGTCTTGTTATGCATCTAACTTTATTCGTATTCAACAAGTGTTGAATGCGGCTAGTAAATTAAACCGTAAAGTTTCATTCTTAGGACGTTCTTTAGAAAGTTCTTTCAATGTTGCACGTAAATTAGGTTACTTTAATATTCCAGAAAATCTTTTAGTACCTGTGCATGACATTAGTAAATATCCTAAAAATGAATTAATTATTATTGCTACAGGTATGCAAGGTGAACCAATTGAAGCATTAGGCCAAATGGCTCAACAAAGACATCCTATTTTAAACATTTTAGAAGGCGATAATGTTTATATTTCTACAACAGCTTCTGCTAATATGGAAGTAATTATTGGTCAAACTTTAAATGAATTAGTTAAAGCTGGCGCACACATTATGCCTAATAACAAAAAAACACATGCATCTAGTCATGGTTGTATGGAAGAACTTAAAATGATGCTTAATTTAATGAAACCTGAATACTTTATTCCAGTACAAGGTGAATTTAAAATGCAAATCGCACACGCGAAATTAGCAGCTGAAACAGGCGTAGATCCTGAGAAAATTTTCTTACTAGAAAAAGGTGACGTTGTTAACTTTGATGGCGAAAAAATGATTGCTAATGAAAAAGTTACAGCTGGTAACGTATTAATTGACGGTATCGGTGTTGGAGACGTCGGTAATATTGTTTTGAGAGACAGACACTTATTAGCTGAAGATGGTATATTTATTGCTGTTGTAACTTTAGATCCTAAAAATAGAAAAATCGTTGGTGGACCTGAAATTCAATCACGTGGATTCGTTTATGTTAGAGAAAGTGAAGAATTATTAAACGACGCTTCAGAAAAAGTCCGTGAAATTGTTGAAGAAGGTTTACTTCAAAAGAAAATTGAATGGTCTGAAATGAAACAAAATATGCGTGATAAACTCGGTAAGTATCTTTATGAACAAACGAAACGTCGCCCGATGATTATTCCAATTATTTCAGAAATCTAATGAATTGTTTTATGGATGATTTTTAACAGTCAAGAGATGAGACTAAATTCTATATCAATATAATGGATTTTTCCATCTCGGCAAAGGTGAACAAATAATGTGTCTTACACGCTATCTGTTCATTAACTGCCTACATACTATATGAGGCTGAGACATCTATTTATGTCCCAGCCTCTTTTTGCATTATAGATAAGGAGGCTATTTCAAAAATGGTACAAAAGAAGAAGCCAGCAACACGTAAAAGAAAAACAACACGTGGCAAGAAAAAGCAAAAAGATAATACATTAAAATATGTCATACAGATGATTGTGTTGTTTTTACTCGTGTTAGGTATTTTTCAATTAGGATTTATAGGTTTAATGATTGATAGCTTCTTTCATTTCTTATTTGGATTCTCAAAATACTTCACCTATATACTGATAGCGATTATTTCACTATTAATAACAGTGAATGGTAAATTAAAATTCACAAGAAGAGTAAACGGATTGCTCGTCTTTCAAGTAGCATTGCTGTTTATTATGCAGTTAGTATTATATTTCAAAGATCCATCGTTTAATACGTTTAAGACAACCTTGAGTGAAACATATTCAAGTTTAGAACGAAATGCATTTTACTTTAACGGTGGTGGTTATATTGGTTATTATGCGTTTAATGTCATAAGCAAGCTTATTTCTGTCTTTGGATATAGTTTATTAACGATACTCGTTTTACTATCTAGTGTTATTTTAATCATGAAGAAAAGACATCGTGATATTACGAAATCAGCATTTGATATGGCGCAAAGTAAAACTAAATCAAAAATGACAAACCTTGAACAAAAAAGAGAAGAAAAAGCGAAAGCTAAACAACTAGAAAAAGAAAAGCGTCAAAAAGAGCAGCCTAAAGACGTTTCACATTTAGAAGAAGTCGAACCAGTTCAAGAAATTTCTAAAAATGACCAACTACAGACTAATGAAGAAATTCCAATCTTTGAATCACAAGAAAAGTTAGCTGCTAAAAGAGCGCAACAACCTAAACAAACGGTTCAAAAAGAGCATGAAAATCATGAACCTGAAATGAACGAGTCAACAATAGATGAGACTGAGAATTTAAATTATAAATTACCACCGATTACGATTTTAAATGATCCACCTAAATCACAATCTGTGTCTAAAAAGACCGTTCAAGAAAAAGGTAAACTACTCGAAGCTACATTAAGAAACTTTAATGTTGATGCGAAAGTAACTCAAATAAGAATTGGACCAGCTGTTACGCAATACGAAGTACAGCCAGCTCAAGGTGTGAAAGTAAATAAAATTGTTAATTTGAGTAATGATATTGCACTGAATTTAGCAGCAAAAGATATTAGAATTGAAGCGCCTATTCCAGGTAAGTCTGCAGTTGGGATTGAAGTACCTAATGAACATATTTCAATGGTAACGTTGAAAGAAGTACTGAATGAGGCAAAACCAACGTCTAATAAACTTGAAGTTGCTTTAGGAAGAGATATTTCAGGAGAACCGATTACTGCAGAATTAAACAAATTACCTCACTTACTTGTAGCAGGTGCTACAGGTAGTGGTAAATCAGTTTGTATTAATGGTATTATCACAAGTATATTAATGAATGCTAAGCCACATGAAGTAAAATTAATGCTTATTGATCCAAAGATGGTTGAATTAAATGTATATAATGGGATACCACATTTATTAACACCAGTTGTTACGAATCCTCAAAAGGCAAATCAAGCATTACAAAAAATTGTATCCGAAATGGAAAAAAGATATGACTTGTTCCAACACGTTGGTGCAAGAAATATTGAAGGATATAATCAATTTATTGAACGTACGAATCAAGAAATGGAAGAAAAACAAGCGCAATTACCTTATATAGTCGTCATTGTTGATGAACTTGCTGACTTAATGATGGTTGCTGGTAAAGATGTTGAATCATCCATTATGAGAATCGCACAACTTGCGCGTGCAGCAGGTATTCACTTAATTATTGCAACACAAAGACCATCTGTTGATGTTATCACAGGTAGTATTAAAGCTAATATACCTTCTAGAATTGCATTTGCAGTAAGTTCTGCAACAGATTCTAGAACAATTTTAGATAGTGGTGGTGCTGAAAAATTACTAGGTAGAGGTGATATGCTATTCTTATCTAGAGATTCTTCAAAACCAACAAGAATACAAGGTGCATTTCTTTCTGATGGTGAAGTTGAATCAGTTGTTCAACACGTTGTTGGAGAACAAACAGCGAACTATGTTAAAGAGATGGAACCTGACGAACCAACTGAAACAAATGAAATGGAAAGTGAAGATGCTTTATACAAAGAAGCATATTTATTTGTTGTAGAAGAACAAAAAGCAAGTGCGAGTTTATTACAAAGAAGATTTAGAATAGGTTATAATAGGGCATCTAGGTTAATGGATGATTTGGAAAATAATGGTGTTATTGGTCCTCAATCAGGTAGTAAACCTAGACAAGTATTGGTTGATATTTATCAAGACGAATAGGGGGATATTATGTCTACAAATGCAAGTACAAATTTCGTTAAAAATTGGATATTAGAAAAAATTCAAACAGCTGAACTTAAACCGGGAGATGCTATTCCGAATGAGTTTGAAATTAAAAAGTTGTTAAATATAAATTATGATGAAATCGAAAAAGCCATACATGAACTTGTCACAGAACAAATTTTATCTCAAAAAACAGGCGACGTAACAGTAGTTAAACCTACACAACCATATTATTATCCATTAGACGAATTAGTCAGTATTACAAAAATGATTGAAAAGAATGGTGAAGTTGCAGGAACTGAATTTATTAGTTTAGATGAAGAAGTCGCGACTTTAAAAGATATAGAAGTATTAAACTTAGAAAAAGATGCATATATTTCAGTTATTGAAAGAGTACGTACAGCTAATGGTGAGCCAGTCGTTTATTGTTTAGATAAAATTGCTACTGATTTATTCGCGTGCAGTGACTACCGATCTAACTCATCTATTTTATCTGCAATTGAAAGTAAAGTAGAATTTAAAATAACACATGCTAATACATCTATTGAATCTATTAGTTATGAACCATATATTAGTGAAATATTGAATTCTGAACCAGATGATGCAATGATGTTATTAACACAAATTCATTATAATGAACATGGTACACCTGTTCTTTATTCACTAAATTATTTTAAAAGCAGTCTTGTAAAGTTTCGAATTACAAGAAATAGGATATAATAAATATATTGAGAGAAACAAAGTAACAATTGTTGCTTTGTTTCTCTATATACATACATATAAGAGAGGTATCTATTATGATAACAACAGAACATATACAATTATCTTCAAATGACGTTTATGTGATACCAACTGAAAAATTTAAAACAACGACTATCGTTTTTAAATTTGTAGCACCATTAAACAGTGAGACGATTACATCTAGGTCAATTTTAAGTAAATTAATTACACGTGTTACAAAACAATACCAAACTGATAAAGAAATGAATAATTTGCTTGCGGACTTATATGGTGCGCATTTATTTAGCTATGTCAATAAACAAGCTAATAATCATATCATGACAATTGGTATTGAAATCGTAAATGAAAAATATTTAAATAGTGAAATTCCACTGTTTGAGCAAGCCGTTAAATTATTGCACGAAGTGATTTTTAACCCACTTATTGAAAATGGAAAATTTAACGAAAAATATACGAAGCAAGAAAAATCTTTATTACATAAAAAATTAACTGCAATTGAAGACAATAAATCTCAACGCGCATTTATTCAATTTATGAATCATATGTTTGAAGATGAGCCTTATAAATATTTAGCTTCAGGTCGACTAGAAGACATTGATAATGTAACGCCTGAATCTTTAGTCAATACATACCATGATTTGTTACATGAGAATGCGATATCTACATATATTATTGGAAATGTTGAATTAGATGAAGTTAAATCATTGTGTCATGAATATTTTAATTTCGATCATAATAGTCAATTAGAAATCGAAACGACATTATTAAAAGATATTAAAGAAGTAAAAGAAATAGTTGATTATACAAAGATTGATCAAGCAAAATTAAATATGGGATATAGGTTCCCAATAACATTCCATTCTAAAGAATATTATTCGTTCTTAGTGTTAAATATGTTACTTGGTGGAGATGCTTCTTCAATTTTATTTAGTGAAGTACGTGAAAAACAAAGTTTAGCATATTCAATACATTCTCAAATCGATGCAAGAAATGGGTTCTTATATATAGTTGGTGGCATCTCTAAAGATAAAGTACATGTCGCTAAAGAAACAATTTTAAATATTTTTAAAGATATTCAACAAGGTGAAATTGAAACAGAGAGACTGACTTTAGCGAAGAAAGTCTTAATCTCACATGCACGAGAAATGTTTGATAAGCAACGACAAATGATCGACTTATTGCATACACATGCGAGATATCAATCCGTTTATAACTATGATGAGTGGATTAAAGAAATTGAATCTATCACTATTGAAGATATTAAAAAGATCGCACAACTTGGACAATTAGATACAATATATATACTGACTGAAGGTGATAACAATGCGTAATCAATATTATAAACAGATTGATGAAACTGTATTTGAAGAGACTTTAGAGAATGGTTTAAAAGTAGTTGTCATTCCAAAAGCAGGTTTTTCAAAGACTTTTGTGACATATACAACACATTTCGGTTCACTTGATCACACATTTAAGCCACATGGCAAAGATGATTTTGTAACTGTTCCGGATGGCGTAGCACATTTCTTAGAACATAAATTGTTTGAAAAAGAAGACGGCGATGTCTTTACAAGTTTCGCTGAAAATGATGCACAAGTTAATGCATTTACAACATTTGATAGAACAAGTTATTTATTTAGTGCGACAGGAAATGTACACGATAATATTATTCGTTTATTAAAGATGATTGAAAGTCCGTATTTTACTGAGAAGACAGTAGAAAAAGAAAAAGGGATTATCGCTGAAGAAATTAAGATGTACCAAGAACAGCCGAATTATAAATTAATGTTCCAAACTTTAGGTGCACTTTATCATAATCATCCTGTACAAGTGGATATAGCAGGTTCTGTAGAAAGTATTTATGACATTACGGCAGAAGATTTATATTTATCATATGAAACGTTTTATCATCCAGCAAATATGGTGTTAATCATTGTTGGCGATGTCAATCCTGACGAGACTATACAATTAGTGCGTGAACATGAAGATAAAAGAAATATGCATGAAATGCCACCTATTACGAGAAAAGCAATAGACGAACCGACATCTGTACATACACCATATGTCGAAACGAAAATGGATATCGTCCAAGAAAAATCAATGTTGGCATATAAGTTCAAGCCTAATACTATTTCTGATAAAGTACGCGTAAAAAATGATATGGAAATGATGATTGCTTTAGATTTAATGTTTGGTGAACAAACTGAATTTTATCAATCAAATTTAGAAAAAGAAGTGATTGATGATACGTTTGGTTATCAATTTGCTAACGAAATGACATATAGTTATTTAATTCTAGCTGTGACAACTGATTATCATCATGAATTTAAAGAAGCGGTTAAAGCAGAACTTAAGAAATATATAGAAAATGGATTTGTTCCAGAAGAGTTAGAAAGAGTGAGAAAACAAACTTTAGGGGAAATTGTATCGAGCTTAAACTCTCCAGAATATATTGCGAATCAATATACTAAATTCTATTTCGAAGGTGTAGAACTATTTGAACTTGTAAACATTTTAGAATCTATAACAGTAGAAAGTGTACAAGAAACATTGGCTTCATTAATAGACTTTGATCATGTTGTAGAAAGTCGTTTGGTGAAACAAAATGGCTAGAACATTTATTGTTGGTGGTAGTGGTGACATTGGCTTATCGATTGTTGATGAATGTTTATCACTAGGGCATGAAGTGATACTGCATTATAATCGATCTAATATTAATGAACTCAAACAAATGCATGCCGGACAACCTGTTACTTTTCTACATTTCGATTTAACAAACAAAGATAATCTACAGTCTTTAACTTCAATTGGACATATTGATCAATTAATATATGCAGCTGGGCAATCGTCATTTGGTGCGATTCAAGATTTTACAGATGTTGATATTGATGTTCAATATAATTTGAATGTATATGCGCTCATAAAAATTGTTCAATTATTTGTTGATGATATTAGAAAAAGTGAAAATGGCAGAATAATCGTTATATCATCTATTTGGGGTGAGACTGGTGCAAGTTACGAAACAATCTATTCAACAATGAAAGCAGCTCAACTTGGCTTTGTTAAATCTTTAGCAAAAGAACTTGCTTTAACATCTATTACAGTAAATGCTATATGTCCAGGGGTCGTTCATGGTAAAATGACAGATGAACTTGATGAAATTACACAAACACAATTAAAAGATGAAATACCACAAGGTCGGTTTGTTCAAACTAAAGAAGTTGCGGCAACGGTGGGATATTTATTAAATCCGTTATCTCAAAGTGTGACCGGTCAAGTACTTCGTGTAAACGGAGGATGGTATATTTAATATTGGGGTGGATATTATGGAAGAAGTCATTAAAAAAGAATGGTATTTAGAATACGATATACAAGTAAATAGAGCAGGTTTATTAGGGGATATCTCTAGTTTGCTTGGTATTTTAGGTATTAATATCATTACGATAAATGGTGTCGATCAAGGCCGCAGAGGTCTACTCATTAAGACAGATGATATGAATAAAGTTAAACGCTTTGAAAATATTGTTAAAGAAATTGATGATATCACAATTAAAAAACTACGTACACCTGGCTTAAGAGATCGATTAGCGGTAAGACACGGTAGATATATTAAACGAGATGTTGATGACAAAAAGACTTTTAGATTCGAAAGAAAAGACTTAGGTTTGTTAGTCGATTTTATGGCAGAACTGTTTAAAGAAAACCGTCATAAACTTATTGGTGTAAGAGGTATGCCAAGAGTAGGTAAAACAGAATCTGTTGTTGCTGCAAGTGTGTGTGCCCATAAAAAATGGCTGTTTATTAGTTCGACGCTTATTAAGCAAACTGTAAGAAGCTCTTTATTAAAAGGTGAATATAGTGATGAAAATGTTTATATTATTGATGGGGCTGTAACGTCTAAACAAACCGACGAAAAGCATAAACAACTCGTTAGAGAAGTTATGAGTTTACCAACAATTAAAGTAGTAGAACATCCTGATTTATTTGTACAGCGCTCTGAATATAGCCTTGAAGATTTTGATTATATTATTGAACTAAGAGAAACAGAAGACCAAGAAATTACATATGAGCAATTAAATAAAAATGATTTATTTACAAATGACAATATGGCATTTGGAGATGGATTTGGATTTTTTGAATAAATTGTTTGAGGTGAATATATTTGAAATATATTGGAGAAACGTTAAGAAGTAAAAGAGAACAATTAGGGATGACTTTAGTTGAACTTGAAGAAAAAACAAAGATACAACGACCATTTTTAATGATGATTGAAAAGAATGAATTTGAAAATCTACCAAATCCCGATTATACAAGAGGTTTCATAACGAAATATGCTTCGGCAATCAATATGAGTGCACCAGAATTAATTGATAAACATCAAAGTGAGTTGCCTAAAACAGCACCTTCTGCTAAAGAAGCTTTTAGACAGCTTACGCAAGAAAAAAGAAGCCAAACTGAAATATCAGAGAATAAAATGGTAGCTAAACTCATAACACAAATGGTTACCTTCTTTGGTATATGTTTAATTGGATGGATATTATTAATAATTATCATTTAATTATATATAGTATTGATTTATAATAGTATTATTATGCAGTTGTAAGAAAAGAAGGAGAACGAATATGAATATTCCTAATCAATTAACAGTATTACGTGTTATTTTAATACCTGTATTTGTTTTATTTTTACTTGTAGATTTTAATATGGGTGACATTCATTTCTTATTTGGACAAGAAATGAGAATAGAACAATTTATAGCTGGTATTATATTTATTTTAGCTTCTGTTACAGATTGGTTTGATGGCTATTTAGCGAGAAAATGGGAACTTGTTACAAACATGGGGAAATTTTTAGACCCTCTAGCTGATAAATTATTAGTTGCGAGTGCATTAATTGCATTAGTAGAACTTGATAAAGTATCATCAGTTATTGCTATTATCATCATTGCTAGAGAATTCGCTGTAACAGGTCTAAGATTACTTCAAATTGAACAAGGCTTTGTAAGTGCGGCTGGTCAATTAGGTAAAATTAAAACGGCTGTAACGATGGTTGCAATCGTATTTATCCTATTACAAGAACCATTCTCTACTTTATGGCAAATTAATCTTGGGCAATGGCTCATGTATATTGCTACTTTCTTTACAATTCTATCTGGTATAGAGTATTTTTATCATGGTAGAGATGTATTTAAAGGATCAAAATAATAACAACATTTAACCTACAACATTTCGTTTGTAGGTTTTTCTGTAGGAGGCAAAAGTATGAAAGTTAGTATTTTAAGCGTAGGTACTGAAATTTTATTAGGACAAATTGCAAATACAAATGCACAGTTTATATCAAAAGTACTTAATGAACTCGGTGCAAGTGTGATGAGACATGTTGCTGTAGGTGATAATCCTGGAAGGTTAGAACGTACTTTTAAAGAAGAATTAGCGCATCATGACGTTGTAATTTTAACAGGTGGTTTAGGACCAACGAAAGATGATTTAACAAAACAAACTGTTGGTAAAGTATTAGGTAAATCGCTAGAAACAAATAAACAAGCTATGGATCAGATTGAACAATATTTCAAAAATGAAAACCGTACGATGACACCTAATAACAGACAACAAGCACTTGTTATTGAAGGTAGTGAAGTACTGAAGAATGACTTTGGTATGGCACCAGGCATGTATTTAGAAGTGGATGACAAAAAAGTCGTATTATTACCAGGTCCGCCGAAAGAACTTCAACCAATGGTCAATCAATATCTTGTACCTTTCTTCTTAAATGAAGAACGTGTCATCTTTTCAGAGTCGTTGAAATTCATGGGTATTGGTGAATCTAGTTTGGAAACAGAGTTGATTGACTTAATAGATAATCAATCCAATCCTACAATTGCACCACTTGCTGGTCAACATGAAGTATCACTCCGCATTACGGCTAATGCGAATACTAAACAACAAGCGATAGATTTAATCCAGCCTGTTAAAACAGAAATATTAAATAGAATCGGCGAATTTTATTATGGTAGTGATGATTTAACAGTTGAAGATGCTGTATTTAATGAATTAGACCAACCACTTGTTATCTATGATGGCATTACAGACGGTGTATTAAATGCTCGACTTAAACTATCTAAAGACAGCAAGCAATATTTAAAATCATATCTCTTACAAAATTCATGGACTGATGAAATGTTGAATATTAGTCAAGATGATTCAATTGAACAAATTGCAAATAAATTAAAATCAACATTTAACGTAGAAAGTGTTATCGTGTTAAAACAAGCTCATAAAGAATCAACAGTATATATTTCACATATGCAAAAAACGGAAAAATTTATTTCGTCATTAAGTCAATCATATGCTGGAAGACGTGATAGAATAAGCAATATAGCACTTATAAAGTTTTTGAACCAATTAAGGTAACTTGCAATAATTCATAAAATCGGTACTTATGTTCGCTTAATTTTAAAAAATGCGTACAAAAACACGAACAAATATTCGCTTTATGCTTGCAATTTAGAACAAAAGCATTTATAGTAATAATAGCTAATTAAACAAGTAAATTCATTTTATATATATAGGAGGTTATCGCGTGAACGAACGTCAAAAAGCACTCGATACAGTAATTAAGAATATGGAAAAATCCTTTGGTAAAGGGGCAGTAATGAAGCTAGGGGATAATACAAGCAGAGAAGTATCAGCAGTTTCTAGTGGCTCAATCACACTTGATAAAGCATTAGGTGTGGGTGGTTACCCTAAAGGACGTATCATTGAAATATATGGTCCAGAAAGTTCTGGTAAAACAACAGTAGCTTTACACGCTATCGCTGAAGCACAAAGACAAGGTGGCGTAGCTGCTTTTATTGATGCTGAGCACGCACTAGATCCTGTTTATGCTAAAAACTTAGGCGTAGATATTGATAACCTATATTTATCACAACCAGACCACGGTGAACAAGGTTTAGAGATTGCAGAAGCATTTGTTCGTAGTGGTGCAGTTGATATTGTTATTGTCGACTCAGTAGCTGCATTAACACCTAAAGCTGAAATTGAAGGTGAAATGGGAGATACACACGTTGGTTTACAAGCAAGATTAATGAGTCAAGCTTTACGTAAATTATCAGGTGCTATTTCTAAATCAAATACAACAGCTATCTTTATCAACCAAATTCGTGAAAAAGTTGGCGTTATGTTCGGTAATCCTGAAGTTACACCAGGTGGACGTGCGTTGAAATTCTATAGTTCTGTTCGTTTAGAAGTACGTCGTGCTGAACAATTGAAACAAGGTCAAGAAGTAGTGGGTAACCGTACTAAAATTAAAGTTGTTAAAAACAAAGTTGCGCCTCCATTCAGAGTAGCAGAAGTTGATATTATGTACGGTGAAGGTATTTCACGTGAAGGTGAATTAATCGACTTAGCAGTTGAATTTGATATTGTAGATAAATCAGGTGCTTGGTATTCATATAATGGAGAACGTATGGGTCAAGGTAAAGAAAACGTTAAGACTTACTTAAAAGAAAATCCAGCTATTATCGAAGAAATTGATGGAATCTTAAGAGATCAATTAGGCTTTAACGGTAAGAAGAAAGAAGAAGCTAAAAAAGAAGAAAAACCTAATGAGCCTGAACAAGAGACTTTATTAGACTAAATAGTATTTTGTCATTAAATTAAACATTCTATAGATTACGTTTCATTGTGTAATCTATAGAATGTTTTTTTATAAAAATAGAATTAAAAATTAAAGTCCATGTCCTTGACACTTGTACAAATTTAAACGTACAATTGAGTTGTATGATTCCATAGTTTCATTTAATCATATTTTTGTATATATAAGACGTAGAACCTAGATAGAAGGAGGTGTTTATGTGGACTTATTAACCCTCTTACTCATTTTGCTAGGAGTTATTCTAGGTGTTGTTGTAGGATACTTTTTCGCACATAATAGCTTAACGAAAAAGCAAGATCAAGCTCGTCAGTCTGCTCACTATATTATAAGTGAAGCGAATAAAGAAGCTGAGAGTCTTAAGAAAGAAAAGTTGATTGAAGCTAAAGAAGAAAATCAACAAATTAGAGATCATCTTGATAGTGAAATTAGAGAGAGAAGAAGTGACCTACAAAAGCAAGAAGCAAGATTACTTCAAAAAGAAGAAAATTTAGAGCGCAAATCTGATCTTTTAGACAAAAAAGATGAAATTCTAGAAAACAAAGAAGCTAAAATTGAAGAGCGACAACAACAGGTAGATGCAAAAGAGAGTAATGTTCAAGAAATAATAATGAAACATGAACAAGAACTAGAACGCATCTCCGGACTCACACGTGAAGAAGCTCGTAAAGAGCAATTCTCACAAGTAGAAGAAGAACTGTCACATGATATTGCTGTACTTGTAAAAGAAAAAGAAAGAGAACTAAAAGCAAATGTCGATAAAAAAGCTAAAGAACTGTTGTCTATTACTGTACAAAGATTAGCAGCAGATCATACTTCAGAATCGACTGTATCCGTAGTAAATTTACCAAATGATGAGATGAAAGGACGTATTATCGGTCGTGAAGGTCGTAATATTCGTACTTTAGAAACATTAACAGGTGTAGATTTAATTATAGACGATACACCAGAAGCGGTTATATTATCTGGATTTGATCCAATTCGAAGAGAAATCGCTAAGACAGCCTTAACTAATTTAGTATCTGATGGACGTATCCATCCAGGTAGAATTGAAGATATGGTTGAAAAAGCGAGAAGAGAAGTGGATGACCTAATGAGAGAATCAGGTGAACAAGCGACATTTGAATTAGGTATTCATAACTTACACCCAGAATTGGTTAAAATTTTAGGACGTATGAAATATCGTACAAGTTATGGCCAAAGTGTACTGAAACACTCAGTAGAAGTTGCACAACTTTCAGGAATGTTAGCAGCTGAACTAGGTGAAGATGTTACTTTAGCAAAACGTGCAGGTTTATTACATGATATTGGTAAAGCTATTGATCACGAAGTTGAAGGTAGCCATGTTGAAATAGGGGTAGAACTTGCAAAGAAATATCATGAACATGATACAGTCATAAATGCAATACACTCACATCATGGGGATGTAGAACCAACATCAGTTATTTCTATACTGGTAGCAGCAGCAGATGCGTTAAGTGCTGCAAGACCTGGAGCTAGACGAGAAACTTTAGAAAATTATGTGAAACGTTTAGAAAGATTAGAAGAAATATCAGAAGGTTATCAAGGTGTTGAAAAAGCATTCGCAATACAAGCAGGTAGAGAAATTAGAGTAATCGTTTCTCCTGAAGATATTGACGACTTGAAAGCACATAGAATAGCTAGAGATATTAAAGATCAAATAGAAGGCGAATTACAATATCCAGGGCATATTAAGGTGACAGTTGTCCGGGAAATGAGAGCTACTGAATACGCTAAGTAGAAGAGTTCTCAAATTTTAAAAACCCTAACCAAATGAGGTTAGGGTTTTTTATGTTGTTATCAAAAATATTTTTGCACAATACAAAATTATAGTATAATATATATGTATAATATGGAAGCAAAAAAATATTTAATGTAATTTAAACTGAAAATGACAATACCATTCATAGTAGATTTATATAAAGTGAGGTGTGATATATGAATAATGACTACGTAACAAGAGCAGAATTTCAAATGCTAGAAATACATATGAACACAAGATTTGATCTAATAGAAAGCTCTTTAAGAGAAGTGAAAAACGAATTGAAGAATGATATAAAGAGTGAAAGTTATCAAAGAATGAGAGAATCTGAATCATTAAAAGAAGATATTATCAATTTAGTAGATCAAAAAATTATCGTCAACATTAGTAATATGAAAGACGCTCAAAATAAATGGTTTATAGCAACCATACTCGTCCTACTCGGATTAGCAGGAAGAATATTTGGTGTTTATTGAGGTATTAGTAATTAAAAAATCCCTTATGATTAATGTTTCAATTAGTCATAAGGGATTTTATTTATTTATGTTGCTCTACAATATGATTACTTGTATTTAAACCAACTTCTGGTACTTGTATTGCAGGTTGGTTATCGTGTTCATAAATACCTGGTGTTTGGTAAGCTTCTTCACTTGTTTCTATACTAACTTTAGAGTGGGGTGTTCTAATCCAAGTTTGTTGATTTGGCCATGTAAATAAACCGAATAATTGTACGATAAAATCAGTTATCATAAACCATTGTAAAGATAAAACAATTTTAATTGGATTAATATTTCTAAGTTTTGCATAAACACTATACATAGGTAAAATGACGAAACTATAAATAATAAGTAATGCGTTTATTCCTGTAATATAAAACATGTAATCATTCAATAAATGCAATGCACCTAAAATATTCAAAGCTGCTAATGTTGATACCAACATGTGATGATAGGTTAATAATATAATATTAATGATGAGTACCATAAATATTAAGAGTATATGAAATGCTTTACCCATACTCATTAAGAAGAATATTTTGTCTAAGTATTTAATATTTAAAGTCATAATAAATTTCTTAGTTAATGGCAAAATTTGTTTAAAAGCAACGTACCAATGACCTTTTATCCATCTATGTCTTTGTACCATACTTACTTTTGTCTTTTCTGGCTTTTCATCATAAATAGACGCATGGTCATTCCATAATATACGTCCGCCATCATTGATAATCTCAATTTCCATTTCTAAATCTTCTGTAAGTGAATCAAACTTGAAGCCACCTTTATCAATTAGCCAATCTGTTTTCACAAAAAATCCTGTACCACCAATAGAATTAGGTAAGTTTAATTTATATTTTGCTAATTGCATAAATCGATTATTTGTCCAAAATACAACTGAGTAGGCTAAACTCATAAATTTAGAGTAGTTTTTACTATCAAGATAAGTTTGAATTGCTGTTGGTCTACCTTTAGTAATAAATTGTGAATTGACTTCTTTTAAAATATTTTTACTAACAAAATTATCAGCATCTAAAACCATAATCATGTCATATTGACGTTTAACATTTTCAAAACCTAATTTTCTAAGTGCGTATTGAATACCTGCAGGTTTACCAACACCTTCTCGTTCAAATTCATTTTTAATAGTATCTACAACAAGTACATTTTCATTTAAAGCAATTTGTGTTGTAAGATCAGTGGAGTTATCACTAACGATGCATATATCATATAAATTTTTATCGTAATTAATTTGTTTAAGATTTCTAATTGTTTCCCGAATCACACTTTCTTCATTATGAGCTGCAACTAAAATTAAAAACTTTGTTCTATCTTGTTTAATAAGGTAATCTCTTTTTATGTTTTTAAATCCAAAAAATGAAACAATCATATTATATGAATATACAATTGTGAAATAGAATGATAGAAGCATTAATCCCGTAAATATAATAACTAATAAACCTTGCCCTCCCCAAAGCATTGGTATAATCGTTATCAAAGCTAAAAAACACAACCAAAATAGATAATTTAATTTTTTCATAATTTGTCTCCTTAAAATAATAACTTTTGTAGTATACATTTGGGGATATGTTCTAGGCAAGATAAATAAATTAATAAATTGTGGTTTATTGAATATATGCTCACATTAAAATTTCATAAATATTATAAAGTCACTTAATGATGAATAAATAAACATGTATTTATTGCAAATACAAGAGAGGGAGCTTGAAAAATGAATTTATATTCGTTGTGTCTAAAATGTGACATTTTAAAAAGTGAAATTTTTAGAAGAAGGTAAAATTCATAAGTTATAAAGTTAAAATTGTATGTATGTTAATATAATGATTAAGTTGGAATTAAAATTAATACAAGTCAAAATAATGGGGAAGGTATGTAATGAATATAAAAAAGATTTTTAATGAAGTTTGTTTAATAGAAAAATATACTAATGAATTTTTAAAAATTAAAATGTTTGATAGCGATGAATTTTTCTATATCACTCCAAAATATTTAGATTTACGAGAACATGCCATTAAAAAGACTAATTTTGAAGATAACATTTTAATGATATTAGAAATCGATCAAATGATTTTATATGTTCATATTAAAAATGGCATGATTTATATTTCACCTTATTTAAATGGTAATACAGAAAAAAGTTTAGATATTAGCATTGAATCATATTATGACAAATTTAAAATTCAAAAGACTAAATACGCTTATGAAGTATTAGATGAGAACAATAATAAATATGAAATAAATGAATCAATTTTTTTGAAGGGATACTCAAAAATCGATTCATTAGAAAGAATTCATTCTAATGAACCTTATATTTATTTAAAGATTAGATATCATCACATAGTGGGTTTTTTAGAGTATACGATTTCTAAAAAGGAATTTTCGTTAAAAACGTCATATGTTCAGATGATAGATTTGGAAGAGCGCTCAGGTTTTAATTTGATATCTAATAACACTTTTGAACTTTCTAATTTATCAAATGAAGTCATAAAGATAAGCGAACTTATTAAAGAAAAACATTTAAAAATAAAATCAAAAATTGCTTTGCAAAATTTTAATCCTGTTATTGTTAAATTAAATAATAGACTATTTACTATTTCGTACAATAGTCCAGATTTAATAAATATAGAACAAGATCTTGTTGAAAAGCCGACTTTCAATGTTTCACATATTAATTCGAGTAATACAAGGCATGGAATTAAATTTAGTGGGCATATAGATTATAAGTATCATTTTCATAATCTTTTTAATAATGTTGTGACACGTGATGGACTTATCTTAGCCAAAATTCAATGGGAAGATAACGGGGATTTTGAATTTGAAGTTTCCAAAAATAAACTAAAGGAATTAAAAGAAGTTCATAATAATTTATACTTTGCATATAACGAAATCATCATACATCCGCTAATAGTAGAAAATCCAGATAATCTAAAGAATACAGTATTATGTACAAATAATCATAAAAAAACATCATATATTTCAAGAATAAGTGCAGTTGATAAAGCAGTTATTACGGCAATACCTAAATTACCTATTTATAATCAATTCAATCAATTTAAAATTCGTTTATCGAAAATGATTGCTGATTCTGTTTTGAAATTTAAAAAGAAAAGTGTAAATTTGTATTTTGAAAAAGATGCTTCAAGTGCATCTGAATCAGGGTTTGTAATGTTTGAAGCAATTAAAAAATTAGAACATTTAAACTCAGTGAATAAATTTATTATCGATAAGAGATCTAGTAGTTATGAAATTTTACGAAAGCAATATAAACACGATATTTTAAAACGTTTTTCATTCAAACATTATTATTATGTGTTTATGGCTGATCATTTTATTTCAAGTGAACTAAGTAATCATGTCATAGCAACCAAAACTTTTGATAATCTACTTTCTAATAAAATAAAAAAGACACCATTGTACTTTTTACAACATGGTATTATGTTTGCCAAACCTGTAGAAAATCCACAAGGTAGGAGTTTTTATAAAGAAAATCAAAATAATAATTTAGTAAAGAGTGTTATTAGTTCAGAACTAGAAGCTTTAGAATTTTATAAAATGGGATATGATAAACAGGATCTTATGAAAACAGGATTGCCTAAATTAGATCATGCATATCTTAATAAAAATGCAAATAAAATAGCATTTATGCCAACTTGGAGATATTGGGAAGAGATGTATGTTGTAAATAATGAGATAGAAAAAACTTCATACTATCAATCAATTATTGAAGTAATCGATGCATTTGAAAAAGCAGGTTTACTCGATAGATTATTGATCGTACCTCATAATAAATTTGCCCAGTACTTTAAAGAAAACTTTAAAAAGTATGCTCATATTATTGATACTAATCCAACAGAAGCATTAAAAAATTCTATTATTTTTATTACAGATTATTCGTCTATTATATATGATGCTATTTATAGAGGTGCATATCCAATATTTTATTGGAAAGAAAAAGATTACTTAATCAAAAATTATAAAGCAACACCACCCCTAAATGAATCAAATGCACCAGGACCAATTGCTTACGATGAAGCGGAATTAATTGACGAGATAAACAAAGCAATTGATGGAAATTATATTCTAAATGAAGAATATAATCATAAGTATGAAGAAATTAACGAATTTAAAGATAATCAAAATACTAAAAGAGTTATTGAAAAGTTGATTGAAGATAAAGTTTTATAGTATTAGATAGGGTATAGTAATTATATAATATTTTTTATTTAGTGGAATATAGGAGGGAGATATAATGGTTGATCTGTTAAAACAGTTGATATCTTTTCTTATGGATACTTTCTCTGTATGGAGTGGTACACCTAAACTAAATATTAATTTTACTAAAAGAAAAAAAGTAAAGAAATAGCTTATGCTTAAGTATTTTCATGAGTAAATAAATATATAAACTCAATCACATTTTGTACAAAAAACATCGCATGCCATTCGTTTATGAGTGACATGCGATGTTTTATGATATTATAACCACATTTTTGTTAAAGTTTCTGCAAATCCTTCTGGTTTTTGAACATAACCTAAGTGTCCACCTGGTATGTCAACGATTTTAATACCTGTTTGTTCTTCTATATAGAAGTTAACGTCTTGTGGGAATGAACCTACTGAATCTGTACCGTTTAATAATGTGACAATATCTTTATGTTTTGATAAATCTCCTAATGTAATATCTGAATGTGTATATTGTCTGATTTCATAATTTGCCCAGAAAATCATACGTTCGTATTGTGCTTTTTGTGCTTCGTCGTCTTCTGAAACTGGTTTAGACATGTCTTTAGCATCAATTGCTGAGATGTTTAATGTTTCTCCGAATGTTTGCATGCCTTTTTGTAATCCTTCAGATGCAATTTGTTCTACGATTTGATCATTTTTTTCTTTCCAATATTGACTATCTGGAAGGAAAGTATTGATTGGAGGTTCATGGAATGCAATTTGTTTAACGACTTCTGGATAATCTTTTAATACGTGCATCGTAACGATTGATCCTGAGCTTGAACCTAATATATATACTGGCTCATCACTTAAATGTTTCGCAAGTTCTGCAACATCTTGTGCGTCTCGTTTAACACGATAGTCATCGTCTGGATTTTGTGCACGTTCTGGAAGCGGCTCTGTTAATTCACTATGTCCGTAATCTCTTCTATCTATAGCAACAACTGTAAAACGATCTTTCAATTGTTCGGCTAAAGGTAAGAATATATCTCCAGTACCGTTAGCGCCTGGAACAAGTATTAAGACAGGTCCTTCTCCAACTTTATAATAATTTAAGTTTGCGCCTTGCAATTTTAATGTATTCATTATATTGCCTCCATTTTTAAAGTTTTAATAATTTTTGTGCATTTTTAAAACTAATCTTTTCTTTTTCTTCAGTTGTTAAGTCTAATTCATCTAAGAATGTACCTAATTCTTCAGGTTGAATATAAGGATAATCTGCAGAATATAATATGTGATCAACACCGACAGCATTTTTAACCATTTCAAATTGAGGTTTAGTTAACATACCACTTGGTGTAATAAAGAAATTATTTTTGAAGTAGTGACTTGGTTTATGTTTTAAGTTTGGTGCATAAATTGTTTCATCCATTCTTTCATAGAAGAAAGGCGTAAACTCTCCCCAATGTCCAATAATCATTTTTAAGTTTGGATATTTGTCCATAATACCACTTAAAATAATACGCATTGCATGTACACCGACATCAACATGCCAACCATAACCAAAGCAAGCAAATGATCCAGCAGTTGCATCTGAATATTGATCACTTTGATAATAAGCTTGATATGCTTCGTCACTTATTGGCGCTGGATGTAAATAAATAGGTACATCTAAAGCTTCTGCAGTTTCAAAAATAGTATGAAATTCAGGACTATCTAAAAACTTACCATTTGGACGACCAAAGATGAGCGCACCTTTAAAGTTGAGTTCATTCACACATCTTTTAAATTCTTCAGCAGCTGCTTTTGGTTCGTTAATAGGTAATGTAGCAAATCCAAGAAAACGATCAGGATATTGATCAATATATTTTTTTAACGTGTCATTTGTATTTCGGCATAATTCGATTGCTTTATCACCAGTAAGAAGGGAAGGTGAGCCATTACCATAAGACAACACTTGCATTTGAACATTTTGTTCGTCCATAAACTTAATGCGTTGCTCATGTTGATTAATTTCATCTTCATTCGTAAAACCAGTTTGATGTTCCAGTGCTTCTAACATCGCTTTTAATGGCACACCGTTTTCTGATGGTTGAATAATTTTACTCATTTGTTCTTGAACTTCTTTTAATACAAAATGTTCTTCGAAATTAATACTTTTCATTGTTAGAACTCCTTTTAAAATTCATTAAATGCATTATAATTTTTTAATATTACCAAGGCATTGTTCCATTAGCATCTATAAATGTACCTGTAGGACCGTTTTGATCTATTGTCGCAAGTTCAATAATTGCTTTAGCGCCTTCAGATACTGGTTTCGATTGGTTACTTGCATCTCCAACTAAGTCTGTATTTGTTGAACCTGGGTCTGCTGCATTTATTTGAATATGTGGTAATCCTTTTGCATATTGTACCGTTAACATTGTGACAGCTGATTTTGAAGAACAATAAGCAAGTGAGTTAACTTTGGATTCCATCGTTTCTTCATTTGTAACCATTCCAAATGAGCCTAATCCACTGCTAACATTCACAATGACAGGTTGCTCAGATTTCTCTAATAATGGAATGAATTGATTTGTCACACGTACGATACCAAATACATTTGTTTGATATACGTTTTCCATATCTTCAGGTTTAATATCTCTAACTTTAGTGAAACCACCAGAGATACCTGCATTATTAATGAGAATATCTAAATGTCCTTCTTGATTAAGAATTGTTTCTGCAGCAGATTTAACTGATTGATCGTCTGTTACATCTAATTGAACATAATCAACATCAATATCCTCAGCTGCTTTTTTACCACGTGATTCATCGCGAGAACCGATATATACTTTATAACCTTGTTCTTTCAATACACGCGCTGTTTCAAATCCTAAACCTTTGTTTCCACCTGTAATCAGTACATTTCTCATTGTTCATCGTCTCCTTGATAATCGTTATAAAATAATTGGACAAGTGCATTACGAAGTTCTTCATTAGACATTTCCCTATTTTCTGTTAAAAACTCATAATTTTTAGTCGTAAGTGCATTTAATAGGATATCTACTTTGAATGTAATAAAGTGTTTATTTTCTTCATAATTAAATAGGTTTGAATAATAGTCATGTAACAGTTGATAGAATTCAGTTTGTTTGAAATCCTTTTTACTTGTACTATTTTCAACACACTTCAGTAATGCTTGATGTTCCATTTTGAACTGTAAAAATCGATCGATTGACTGTATAAAAATCATTTTGTTTGAATGCTCTTTTTGTGAAATTGTGTTTAGATCCGACATGAACATTTCAAAATCATTTGAGATTAATTTGTAGCAAAGGGCACTTTTATCTTCAAAATGTCTATAAAGTGTTCCCATGCCTATATTGAGTTCATTAGAAATTCGTTTCATGCTGATATTTTCAACACCAAATTCATTAAAAAGTGCTTTAGCTTTAGTTTCTATACGATTTTTATTTTCTTCGGCATCTTTCCTCATGTTGACGCCTCCTTGCTTATAAATTGACAATCGGATACCTGTCCGTTTATTATATGAAATATAAAGTTAAAGTTCAAAGAATTTGAATTGAAAGAAGGAATATCATGTCTTTAAACAAAGAACAAAGAAAAGTTACGAGTAAAGAATTAATTGAGCATTTTAAAGCATCTCATTTAACAGAGGAAGAAACTGCTGAGGGATTGAATGTAACACCTAAAGATATTCATAAAGCATTGCATATGGAAGCACCAAATGGATTAATGAGAAATAGATTAATGGATTTTATTCATTTAGTATGGGATGTTCGAGATTATATAAATAAAGAAATTAAAGCACAAGGAAATGAACCGATTGAGTATACGTATTTAAAAGGTAATAAAGAGGATTATAGTTTCTTACAAGGGAGAGGAAATAGATGACTCAAAGTATTTTAGTAATAGGATCTACAGGTAAGCAAGGTAATGCGGTCGTTCGAGAATTACTAAGTGATGGATGGAAAGTTCGTGCATTTACGCGTAACAAACATAATGAAAAATTAACAAATATTAATGATGACAATTTAGAAATATTTGAAGGTGATTTAAGTAATCAAAGTGATTTAGAACAAGCTATGAACGAACAATATGGTGTATATTGTGTTCAGCCAATTATACCGAATGATGTGGAACAAGAATTACAACAAGGTAAAGCTATAATCAATACAGCAGTGATACAAAATATTTCTTATGTCGTATATAGTACTGCAGGAGGCGTTAATAGAAATCGTACAGGTCCACACTTCGAAGCGTTAGCTAAAATTGAAGACATGCTTAGTGAATCCCCTTTAAATTATACAATTATTAAACCATCATTTTTCATGGATAATTTTCTGCGCATTGTAAAAGTAGAAGCGGATAACATATATATTCCAGAATTTATTTCACCAGATATAAAATTTGCGATGATTCCTTCTGAAGATATTGCTAAAATAACTGCTCAAATATTTAAAAATGTAGATGAATATAATCATCAATCTATTGAAATTGCTTCTGATGAATTAACATTAAACGAAGTCGTTGATACGTTTACAAATGTAACAGGCATAAAAACTGAAATAAAAGGTCAATTTACTAGTCAAACTGCTGAAAAAAGTTGGCTAGAAGAAAAAGGATATGTTGTAGATTTTGAACAAATGGATAAAATAAATTCAAATAGATTACGTTTAAATAAATGGATAGAAAAACATTTCAAATAATAATATTATGTTAACAAATGTATGTTGTTGAATAATTGTACGGGCATGTCAGTTATATTTACATAAATTTGTATAGTTATATTCTTTATGTATACTAAATATAAATAAGGAGGATGGAAAGATGATTAGATTAGCAAAAGAAGAAGATTTAAAAGATATCCTATATATTTATAATGATGCAATTAAGAATACGACAGCTGTATACACATATGATGAAACAACATTAGAAGAACGTCATAAATGGTTTAATACGAAAGTAGAAAATAACCAACCTGTTATTGTGTATGAAGTGGATGGTCAAGTTGCTGGTTTTGCAACATACGGATCTTTCAGAGATTGGCCAGCATATCAATATACAATTGAACATTCTATTTATGTAAATCCAGATTTCAGAAGACAAGGTATTGCTTCAAAGTTATTATTAGAAATTATTGATTTAGCTAAGAAAAATGGCTATAAAACGATTGTTGCAGGAATTGATGGTGATAATCAAGGCAGTATTGATTTACATAAAAAATTAGGATTTAAATATAGTGGAAAAATTGAAAAAGTAGGATATAAATTTGATAAGTGGTTAGATTTAGACTTTTATCAAATATTTTTATAAATGATTTACAACCATACTGAGACAATAATATTTGTTTTAGTATGGTTGTTTTTAATTTTTAAACTTCGGAAGTATTTCCTTTTTTTAATGATATTGTGAGTATTAATACTAATATTAACAATATCCCTAATATTTGAAATGGTAAAAACGCGACATTTAACCAAATTGCACTGCTTAATATTGCAATTACAGGTTCAATTGTTCCAAAAAATGCGGTTTCTTTAGCACTTAAATAATTCAAACTAGAAATAAAGAAAAAGAACGCAATCGTTGTACCTGCAATAATCCCAAATAAGAGATAGAAAATAGTTTGGCCATTTAATAGTTGAATATCAATATCCCAAATAGGCGCTTTAAAATTGATAAATATACCAGATATGAGCATTGACCATCCAACAACGAGAACTGACGGATATTTTTTTAATAAATTACCAACATAAATCGTATAAAAAGCTAATGATAAACCAGATATAATTCCCCAAATAATACTACTTTTAGCAACCATTAAGTTGTGGATACTCCCATTTGTTAATAATAAAAAAGAACCAGCGATAGTTAAAATAATGGCTATTAAATCAAATGCTTTAAAAGTGTCTTTCTTTCTTAAGACATACCAAATAATGATATAGACTGGCGCGATATATTGTAAAAGTGTTGCTACTGCTGCATTACCGTAATTGATGGATGCCATATATGAGTATTGAACGAGAAACATCCCAAAAATTGAAAATAGCAACAACTGAATGATACTGGCCTTATCTTTAAATATACTAAACAAGCTATGTTGTTTATGCGTTAATTTAAACAAGCATAATAGTAATACACCACTTATAAGCAGTCTTGCTGTGACATACCAATTCATATCAATATGTTGATGTTGAAATAAATAATCAGAAACTGTACCACCAAGTCCCCAAAAGCTAGCACCAACTATTGCTAAAGTTATACCTTTAATGCGATTATACTTGTCCATATGTTTCACCTTCATTTTATAATTATATATTGATTATAGTGATTTAAAACATGATATAATACATAAATATTGTGTAATAATATCAAAATATTGAGGTGATTGTTGATTGTATACTGAAATTATTGTTGAAGAAACAAGAGAAGAATTAATTCAATATCCTTATAAAAATTGGCATCATATTATTTTACATACTGTTTTAAACAAAACGTTATACGGATATATCCCCATTCATTGGCACAGTGCTTTGCAATATGTTTATGTCATTAATGGTGAACTTAAAGTTGGGATAGGTGAAGAGTTGATATATATTCCAAAAGGGCACGGGTTATTTATCAATTCTCAAGTTGTTCATGAAATAAATGAAAGTATGTCTGATACAGAATATTTTTGTTGGAATATTGATCTTGCTGATATGCATAAACAGATTGAGATGGAATATTTAACGCAAGTATTAGAATTAGCACATAAAATACCTTATATATATTTGTCACCGAATCTCTCTGAACATCAAATGTTGATTAATATTATTAAAGAAGCGGGTGATAAATTTGATAAAAAAGAACAACATTTTAAACTAGATATTTCAATTTGCTATTATGAGTCATTGAAATATTTGATAAATATCATGTCGCAAATTGAAACAGACGCACATTACTATTTTGATCAACGTATCAAAACATTGATTAAGTATATACAAGATCATTATCAATCTAAAATAACTTTGAATGATTTAAGTGACAATATCCATATGAGTAAATCTGAGACTGTTCGACTGTTTAGTAAATATGTTCATCAAACGCCATTTCAATATATCTTAAACTATAGATTAGAAAAAAGTGTCAGTATGTTAAATAAACATACAGATAAGTCGATTACAGATATTTCATACGCGTGTGGCTTTTCAACAACGAGTTATTTTATACAAAAGTTTAAAGAAAGGTATGGCCAAACACCGAGACAATTTCTTAAACAAATAAAAAAGTAAACGCTTTCTATTGAAAAACTATAATTATACCGATACAATATGATTAAATAGTTACAAAGTAAAGGGGATAATAAGATGGATATAAAATTAGTTGTTACAGATATGGATGGTACTTTTTTAGATGAGAATAGTGAGTTTGATAGAGAAGCGTTTGGTATATTAAAAGAAAATCTAGATTCACGTAATATTAGATTTGTGTTCTGTACAGGAAAACAATGTGAAAGAGTTGAAAATATTGTAGGAGATTTGACGAAAGATACATTTATCATTGGAGATAGTGCAACACGTATAAAATATAACGGTGAATTTCTTTACACAGCAACGATACAAAATGAATTAGGATTAAATATTATTGATGCTTTAACAAAAATAGATCCAGAGCAAACAATTATTGCATGTACGGAAGATGTAGCATATGTTCTAGATACTGTTTCTGATGAAGAGAGAAAAGCTGTACATGGGTCATATCAAAATGTTACATACATTAAAGAATTCACAGAAATTAAAAGTGATTTTTTGAAAATTACGGTTCATGACGCTTCAGGTAAATGTAAACAAACAGCACAACAAATTGATTACTTTAACAACGAAGTGTATATTATTGCATCTGAAGATTACTGGATTGATATTACGAAGTTAGGTGTGAATAAAGGAACGACTATTCATAAAATACAAAGCATATTAAACATTGATCCAGCTGAAACAATTGCTTTTGGAGACGGACTTAATGATATAGATTTATTCAAATCAGCTAAATATAAAGTAGCAATGGATAACGCCTATCCAGAATTGAAAAAAGAGGCAAACCTCATCGCTATCAATCATAACGATAGCGGGGTTATTAAAACATTAAATTTATTGCTTTCATTCTGATATCATGTTTTAAAGCGAAGAAAATAAACTAAATGTAATATAGTGAAAATGAGAGTGGGATAGAAATCTAATTTATGTAAAAAGATTTCCGTCCCGCTTTTTAGTTATGAATCAAAATCCAAATAATAATAAATATCAAATTTACCTTTTTGTTGTGTGAATTGATATGATTTGGTATTTAATCCACCAATTTCAAAGCCATATTTTAAATAAAAGCGATTAGCATTTAAATTATTGTCTTGAGCTATCGTATAAATCCCTTTCATTCCTTCATCTTTTGCGAATTCTATCGCTGCATTTAACAATGTTGATGCAACATTTTGACCGCGGTAAGAAGAAGAGACTTTTAAATCACTTAAATACAAATATTTATTCCAATCCTTTTCAAAAACACCTAAACCAATACATTTGTTATCATCAAATGCTCCTATTGCAAAACCTTTCTGATCAATTGAATCAAGCTGATAATCTTCATCAGGGAAAATCATCGTATCAGAACCAGTTAACTCTTCATGATATTGCCATGTATCAGCAGTTCTCGTAACGACAAGTTTACCGAACAATTCAAATGGTTCATTAGGTAATTTAAGTGCATGCTCATTATTTTTAGTAATACGTTCAATCGTTATCATAAATGATGCCACCCCCAGTTACATATCATAGCATAAGCGAAGAAAATGGTTTTACACTATTCAATACTAACAATACAATCCATGCTCAATCGTACTTTCTTATCCTCTGCAATGACTTCTAATTTTTTATGCTCACTATCAAATTTATGAATTTCACATGCTATTTCTTTAAAATAACCATCTTCCCAATATTTAATAAGTGCTTGTGGATTATAAAATATTTTCTCTGCTAATACGTTATTCAAATCATTTAATGCAGTTTCTTCTAATATAGGTTTCTCTACTTTTGTTTGATCGGCTATAAATTGTTTAATCATTTCATATTGTTGAGGCATTGTTGCAAATGGTGCCCATTTAATCATGCCTCTTCCTTTAGGAATATTACGTTGTAGATAATGATTAGGAATTTTGCGATAATCTGTCTCATATTTATAAGGTTCTGGTAAGTCAGGATTAATGATTTTCATATACAAGCTCCTTATTCATTTTATTTAAGCAATGAATCGCGTTATTCAAAGAAACGATCATCGTATTACGTTGTGTTGAAGATGTATAAACATCACGATAAATGACGCGTAAAATCTTTAAATATCCCGTAAATAAAATGAACTTCTCAGTTCGATAATCAAATGATTGAAGGTAGCGTTCAACTTTGTCTATTTCTTTATAAATGACCTCACCATTTAAAAATATCGCCGTATCATTAGTTGGTTCAACGCTATCTAACATGTAAATGTAAGTTTCAAATTTATGAATCATTAAGTTAATATACTTATTCATCACAAACACCTCCCGTAGAATCTTTTCTTTTATTATACGAACAAGTGTTCGTGTTTGTAAAGTGAAATGTGAGAGATAAATTTGACTTAATAAATGAAAATCTATTGAAAGCTTGTGTTATATTAAGCATACTTAAGAAAAAATTTTAAAATTAAAGTAGGTGAATAAAGTGACAATTGTGATTGCTGGTGGATCTGGTATGTTGAGGGATGCAACGAAATGGATTAAAGAACATTTTGATGATGATATTTGGCTACTTTCTAGAAATCAAAATAAATACTCAGAAGACTTACTTCATTCAAAAAATATACATTTTAAACAATATGATTATGAAAATGATAATGTGTTAGGTGATGAGCTTATACGAGATGTCAATATTATGGTGAGTTGGGTGCATAGTAATGGTTATTTCAATCATCTTAAGTTCATTGAGAAAAATATAAGTATGGATAAGCATGCTGAACCAATTTATGTTCACGTCGTCGGTACAAATAAATTTGATGATGCTGAGTTTATTAATAAGCTTAAGAATAAAGGCTTTAATGTATTCACGGTAAAATTGGGTCATCGAGTAAATGATGATGGAACTAAACGTTGGCTGAATCATGAAGAAATTTCAAAGGGTGTTATTCAAGCTATACAATTAAAAAGAGATATACTAGTAAGTGATTGATGAGAAAAAGAAATTGAATTTAATATAAAAATAGAAGATAATCTTATATTAGATTGTCTTCTATTTTTATATTCAATAGAATTAATTATTTCTAACAAATAATTCTGTGTAAAATAATTAAAAATTGTGGAATAAGTGTATAAGGAGTGTTAGTATGAATGAAAATTTAATTATAAGATAAAAACAATTACAAAGGGGCGAGATTGAATGAAAATTAAAATTTTAGGGTTCAATCTTTTTGCTAAAGGTGGAACATCAAGAAGTAATATCAATTTAATTAAATCGTTTATTAAAGCTAATCATGAAGTTGTTTATTATAATTTTAAAACTTTTGATAAGACAGCGAAATTTAATACAATGATTAATGAACAATTATTTGATAAGCATTTAAGTTTCGAAGAATTTAAAACAAGTGAAGATTTTGTAAATGTAGATCTCGTTATACTAACGAGAGAAACTTTCTTTTATTTAGCAAGAGAAATAAAATCCATCAATCCAAATGCAATGGTCGTAGGGGAGATACATGGGCCATTAGCATATATTGATGATAACCAAGATTTAGCTTTTGATGCAATTGATGCGTATAGAGTGAGTTCTATTGATATTAAGCATGATTTCATCGAACGTTATGGAAAAGAGAATGTCTTTAATCAATATGTTGATGCGTCACATATTATTGTGAATGAAGAACCTAGTGTGACACGAAGAAATTTATTAATTAAAGCGAGATTTGAAGATAATATAAAGGATATTTCATATGTTATAAAAATGATGAATCGTATCATTAATGTTAAGGGGTATGATGATATACATTTATATATCAAGGGGTATGGACCATCTGAAATTTTATATAAGAATTTAATTCATTATTATCAACTAGAGGAACATGTTCATATGAATGAACGTGAACCTAAAAACTATATTTATATATCATCTTCTCCGTATGAAACATTAGGTTATTCTATATTAGAATCTATAGCAGAAGGAAATAAAGCATTTATTTACGCTGGAGAAGATGGTGTGCTTAAACGTATATATGAACCGTATCATGCCGTTCAATTTTTGGAGAAAGATATTCAAGAAGATAGTGAGCGCTTAATTGAGTTTATTGATAATAAATATACAAAGGAAGAACGAGGTGAAGATGTAGCGTTATTGAATGCAACATTTATTGATAGAGACTATGCTTCTGATTTTATTGAAGCATCTAAAGCATGTATGGATGGTTTAAAAGTAGGATCAGGAAGTAAGTCACAAGTTACACAAAAAGTCCGTAAAAAATCAAAGCTTGAATATGGTAGAGATTTGTATGAACAATATAAGACTAAACCAGTTATTAGAAGAGTGTTAAATAATGAGAAAGTCTTTAATTTTGCTAAAAAGAAATACGAAAAAAGAAAAATGGATAAGCTTAAACAGCAATACGATGCTATTACACCGTCAGAAAACAAAGTGTTCATTGAGTCATTTCATGGGAATAACTTTAGCGGAGATCCGAAATATATCGCATTATATATTAAAGAACATTTTCCTGAAAAAGAAGTATATGTAAGTTCTAGAAATGCGTTAGTAGATATGGAAATTAGAAATCATAATTTAATACCTATAAGGTTTGGTAGTACCATTTATAATCAAACATTTAGGTCATGCAAATATGTCGTGGTGAATGGCAATACTTTAGATAGTGTGTTTAAACATAAAGATCAAATATTTGTACAAACATGGCATGGCTTTCCACTTAAAAGAATGTTGAATGATTTAGAAGATAAAACTGAAAGAAACGCTCAAGTCGCAGCATTTAAACCAAGAATGAAGAAGTGGGATTACTTATTAACCTCTTCAGCAGTAAACACAATGTTACTAGAGTCATCATTTAACATTCAACCAGAGCAGAACTTACAAATCCTTCAACTCGGTGCACCGAGAAATGAATATTTAATGAAGCATGACGAAACAGAGAAAGAACGCGTGCTTACGAAATATTTCTTTACTAAAAGTAATGATAAAAAATATATTTTGTTCTGTCCGACATGGAGAAAAGAAAAAAGAGCATTATTGTCAAAAATCAATTTAAATATCTTATTAGAACAATTGCCTGAAGAATATGAAATTATTGTTAAATTACATCCTAACGAATCACATTTGAGAGTAACATATAGTGAATTAAGTGATCGAATTCATTGTTTTTATAATGAACTTGTAGACATTCAAGAACTATATTTAATTTCAGATGCCATGATTACAGATTATTCATCTACGATATTTGATTATGCACATTTAAATAAACCCATTTTCTTATTGCAAGAAGATACAGAAGTTTACTCAGAACAAATAGGTTTTTACTTTGATATATTCGAACTTGTCACGATAGAAATAGCAAGTAATGATGAGCGCATACTAGCTAGGCAATTACTAGAAAATAAACAACCAGATTATCAAAATATAACAGACCAACTATTACAAGATGACAAAATAGGTACCACTGAAAATATTGTGAATTATATATTTAAGTAAGTATTATACAAAGTGTTGATTTTAAATAGTTATCTTAGAACTCGTGAGTTAACGAAGACATTAACCCACAAGATTGGAGAACTCGTGAGTTAATGAGGACATTAACCCACAAGATTAGGAAAGTCGTGAGTTAATGAGGACATTAACACGCAAGATTAGAAAACTCGTGAGTTAACGAGGACATTAACCCACAAGATTAGAGAACTCGTGAGTTAACGAGGACATTAATCCACAAGATTAGAAAACTCGTGAGTTAATGAGGACATTAACCCACAAGATTAGAAAACTCGTGAGTTAATGAGGACATTAACCCACAAGATTAGGGAACTCGTGAGTTAACGAAGACATTAACCCACAAGATTAGGAAACTCGTGAGTTTATTCATCTTTTAACTCACGTCTATTCAAACATTTTTATTATACGAACCAAAAACCATCGCTACAGTCTATAGCGATGGTTTTTGATATTAGTATTTATAATAAATTTAACGTGTTAAGTTCAGTTCTAAATCTAATGCTTCTTTTAAAACGTTGGACGTTTCTTGTGAATTTACGCCACAACTACCATATTTTTCAGCGAGTTTGAATGCTGTAACGTATAGTTCTAAACTGTCTTTCGCGATATCTTCTGCATTTTCTTCTACGGATGGATTTGCTCTAACCACTAATTCTGCAAATTTTTCTGGTTGGATTTCAATTCCCATGTTTAAATAAACACTCCTATTAGATTTTGTAACGTTACTAAACAAATGTGTTTGAATAACGCTCGTATTATGTATACCCTAATAAAAAATTAATAATCATCTCTTTTAAAATTTTTTATTTTGAATTAGAATATAGAGTGAATAGAGAGGATGTCAATATTGAGAATTTTATTTATAGGTGATATTGTAGGCAAACTAGGAAGAGAACAGTTAGAAACATATTTACCAAAAATTAAAGCAAGTTACAAACCAACGTTTACGATTGTGAATGCAGAGAACGCTGCACATGGTAAAGGTTTAACAGAGAAAATTTATAAAGATATTTTAAGAATGGGTGCCGACTTTTTAACGATGGGTAATCATACTTATGGTCAAAGAGAAATATATGACTTTATCGGACAAGCAAATAGAATGGTTCGTCCAGCGAATTTCCCTGAAGAAGCGCCTGGTCTTGGCATGAGAATTATTAGAGTTAATGATAAAGATATCGCAATCATTAACTTACAAGGTCGTTCATTTATGCCAGCAATTGACTGCCCATTCAAAAAAGCAGATGAACTTATAGAACAAGCTTCAAAAATAACACCGTATATATTTGTCGATTTTCATGCTGAAACAACTTCAGAGAAAAACGCAATGGGATGGTATTTGAATGGTAGAGTAAGTGCAATGGTTGGTACACATACGCATATTCAAACATCTGATGAGCGCGTGTTAAATGAAGGTACTGCTTATATTACTGACGTAGGTATGACTGGTTATTATGACGGCATATTAGGTATTAATAAAGATGAAGTTATAGAAAGATTTATAACAAGTTTACCGCAACGTCATAATTTACCTGATGAAGGTAGAAAAGTATTGTCAGGTGTTATTATTGACCTTGATAGTGCGGGTAAAGCTAAAAAAATACAACGTATATTAATTAATGACGATCATCCATTTGAATAGTATCGTCCATTAGACTGATTTTTATTAAAACCCTTTAATTTCATAGGATTAAAAGGGTTTTTTTGTTATGATATAACATGAGATATTACATGGGGAGGCCATAAAATGAAATCACAAATTTCATGGAAAGTGGGCGGACAGCAAGGCGAAGGAATTGAATCAACAGGTGAAATTTTTGCAACTGCTATGAACCGTCAAGGATATTATTTATACGGATATCGCCATTTTTCAAGTAGAATTAAAGGTGGGCATACAAATAATAAAATTAGAGTATCGTCAAAACCAGTAAGAGCTATTAGTGACGATTTAGATATATTAATTGCATTTGATCAAGAGACGATAGAAGTTAACTATCATGAAATGCTTGAAGGCAGCATTATTATTGCAGATGAAAAAGCGAAACCGCAAAATCCAGAAGATAGTAAAGCACAATTGGTTAGTTTACCATTCACAGGTGTAGCAAAAGAATTGGGCACTGCACTTATGAAAAATATGGTCGCAGTTGGTGCAACTTGTGCCGTAATGAATTTAGATACGACAGTATTTGAATCATTAATAAAAGATCTATTCGGTAAAAAAGGTGAGAGTGTTGTAGATTTAAACATTCAAGCTTTAAATGAAGGATTTCGCTTAATGTCTGAACAAATGGACGATTTACAAAGTGAACATACATTAGAACCAACTGACTCAGAAGGTCATTTATTTATGATAGGAAATGATGCAATTGGTTTAGGTGCTGTTGCAGCAGGTGTTAGATTTATGGCAGCATACCCAATCACACCAGCATCAGAAATTATGGAATATATGATTGATCGTTTACCAGCATTAGGTGGAACGGTTATTCAAACAGAAGATGAAATTGCAGCATGTACAATGGCTATAGGTTCAAACTATGCAGGTGTACGTTCATTCACATCTTCGGCAGGTCCAGGTTTATCATTAATGATGGAATCAATAGGTTTATCAGGTATGACTGAAACGCCACTTGTGATTGTCAATACGCAACGTGGAGGTCCTTCTACTGGTCTGCCAACGAAACAAGAACAATCAGATTTAATGCAAATGATTTATGGTACACACGGTGACATTCCTAAAATCGTATTAGCACCAACTAGTGCAAGTGATGCGTTCTACTTAACTGTAGAAGCGTTTAACTTAGCTGAAGAATATCAATGTCCAGTTATTTTATTATCAGATTTACAATTATCATTAGGTAAACAAACTGTCGAATCATTAGATTATAGCAAAGTTGAAATTCGTAGAGGTGCATTGGTTGAAGGTGATTTAGAAAAACAAGAAGATAAAGCGTACTTTAAACGTTATGCTTTAACAGATTCAGGTATTTCACCACGTATCTTACCAGGTACAAAAGGCGGTATCCACCACGTAACAGGTGTTGAACATGATGAAGAAGGAAAACCTTCTGAAAGTGCTGAAAACAGACAAAAACAAATGGATAAACGTATGCGCAAGACAGCTCAATTATTGATAGATGAGCCAGTAGAATCTAATGAAAAATATGAAGAAGCGGATATATTATATGTTGGCTTTATCTCAACAGCTGGTGCAATCGAAGAAGCTATTTCAAGATTGGATCAACAAAACGTGAAAGTCAATCACATTCAAATAAGACAACTTCATCCGTTCCCTTCAGATGTTGTGCAAGAAGCATTTAACAAAGCTAAAAAAGTTGTTGTAGCTGAGCATAACTATCAAGGACAATTATCTAATATTATTAAGATGAACATTAATCATCAAAATAAAATTATTAACCAAACTAAATATGACGGTACGCCGTTCTTACCACATGAAATAGAAGATAAAGCTTTAGAAATCGTAAGTAATATGAAGGAGTTGATTTAATTGGCAACATTTAAAGATTTTAGAAATAATGTTAAACCAAACTGGTGTCCAGGTTGTGGAGATTTCTCAGTGCAAGCTGCGATTCAAAAAGCTGCAGCTAATGTTGGACTAGAGCCAGAAGAAGTTGCCATTATTACAGGGATTGGATGTTCAGGCCGTTTAAGTGGTTATGTGAATTCATACGGCGTTCATTCTATACATGGCCGTTCTTTACCATTAGCTCAAGGCGTTAAAATGGCAAATAAAGATTTAACTGTTATCGCTTCAGGTGGTGACGGTGATGGATTTGCGATTGGTATGGGTCATACTGTTCATGCATTAAGAAGAAATATGGATATGACTTATATCGTTATGGATAACCAAATTTATGGTTTAACTAAAGGACAAACATCACCAAGTTCTGCTAAAGGATTTGTAACGAAATCAACTCCAAAAGGTAACATCGAACAAAATATTGCACCTTTAGAATTGGCGATATCATCTGGTGCAACATTTGTCGCTCAAAGTTTCTCTAGTGATATTAAAGAATTAACAAGTATTATTGAAGAAGCGATTAATCATAAAGGATTTTCATTTGTAAATGTATTTTCACCATGTGTAACGTATAATAAAATTAATACGTACGACTGGTTTAAAGAAAATTTAACAAAACTTGCAGATATTGAAGGTTATGATAATACGAATAAATCTCAAGCAATGCAAACTGTATTAGATACTGAATCTATGATTACAGGTATTATTTATCAAGATAAAGATACTCCATCATATGAATCACAAATTGAACAGTTTGATGAGCAACCGCTTGTTAAAAAATCACTTAAACTAGAACAAAATCAATTTGATGAACTTGTTTCTCAGTTTAAATAATTATATAATTATACCACTTTAAGCTCATAGATTTATCTATGAGCTTTTATACATAGAAAAGGGGGATTCGAAATGACAAATACATTAATGAGTATTCAAATTATTCCAGAACATCAACAAACAGGTGTTATTCCATTAGTTGATGAGGCAATCAGTATCATCGATCAATCGGGTCTTAAATATGAAGTGCATCCTTTGGAAACAACGATAGAAGGAGATTTAAATGCATGTCTTATTCTTATTGAACAAATAAATGAACGTATGGTTGAACTTGAATGTGACAGTATTATTTCTCAGATTAAGTTCTATCATGTGCCTGAAGGTATAACAATGGATACATTAACGGATAAGTATAAATCATAATTTCAAAATAATGAGTTAGAAGAAAAGGAGAATGTTATAGGAAAATATATTAAAGGGGATATGTAAATTGAAAACGGTACTTAAATTTATTAGACCGTATAAATGGCTGTTTATACTCGGTTTAATATTAATGTTAGTAGAATTAGCGGTTGAACTCATTCAACCCATTTTTATATCAGAAATTATTGATAACGGCATTTTAAAGAATGATTTGAACCACGTATATTTATATTTAGTGATTATGCTTGTAACAGGATTAGTAGCCCTTATATCTGGGATATGGAATAGTTTTGTTGCGGGTCATGTATCACAAGCATTTGCTTATGATTTAAGAACTGAACAATTTAAGAAAATCCAATCTTTTTCTTTAGCAACATTAGAGAGGTTTAAGACTTCAAGTTTAATTACGAGGTTAACAAGTGATGTAACCAATTGTGATCAAGCAGTATATATGTCAATTAGAATTATGTTACGAGCGCCTTTAATGATTATTGGGAGTATTATATTAAGTTTTGCAGTCGAACCGAAATTAGCAATTTATTTAGTAATAGGTTCACCGGTTATTTTTATTATTATATTTGTAATTGCGCGAAAAGGATCTAAACTATTCACAAAAATACAAAGAAAATTTGATGAAATGAATAGATTTTTCCAACAGAATTTAGAAGCGGTTAGATTAATTAAAGCAAGCCAAACGAGCAAACAAGAAATCAATCAATTTAATGAAAAAATCAAAGATATTAGAAGCAATTATACATACGCGCTACGCCTCATGGAATTTATCAATCCTTCATTATTATTGATTATAAATGGCAGTATATTAGCTGTTGTATGGTTTGGTTCAGATATGGTCGATCATTCTACTTTAGAAGTTGGTAAATTAGTTGCTATATTAAATTATGGTATGAGAATGCAAGGTGGATTTGGGATGCTTGCTTTCTTAATCATGACACTTAGCAGAATGAAAGCATCAAGTGAACGAATTGAAGAAGTATTAATTACGCCATCAGATGAAAAAGTGTTCAATAATGAAATCGAACATAAGCCAAATTATGCATATCCTATTCAATTTAAAGATGTTTCTTTCACGTATCCAAATAGTCATAAGCCTGTTTTAGAACATATATCATTTGAAGTGAAACCGAGAGAAACTTTTGCCATTATGGGATCTACTGGTTCTGGTAAATCAACTTTACTCAGTTTGATACCTAAAATGTATAAAGTGACATCTGGAGAAATATTGCTTAACAATAAAAACGTAAACGATTGGGAAATTGAATCTTTAAGAGATGCAATTGGATACGTACCTCAAAAAGCATTGTTATTCTCAGGAACAATTTATGAGAATTTACAATTTGGAGATCCATCAGCCGAAAGTGAAATGTTAGAATTATCTTCAGAAAAAGCCCAAATACATCAATCTATCGAACGTTTTGATCATCAATATGATACGATGATTGGCCAACAAGGTGTGACGTTATCAGGTGGTCAAAAGCAAAGACTATCTATTGCTAGAGCACTTGTTAGGAAACCAGGTTTATTAATTTTAGATGATTCAACATCAGCATTAGATATTAAGACGGAATCTGCTTTATGGGATGCTTTGGAAGATGAAGAAACGACTAAATTAATTGTGACACAAAAAATTTCAACTGCTCAAACAGCAGATCGAATTATGTTACTAGTCGATGGACGTATTGAAGCGATTGGGACACATGAAACACTATTAGAAACATCACCATTGTATAAAGAAATTGCAAGTAGTCAAGAAAGTGCGGTGAGTTCATCATGAGTCTAAGAAACCCTTATGGTCATAAATCAGTATTTGAAGATAAAAATCGTACTCAAAATCCAACTAAAAAGAAAAAAAGAGCAAGAGATACGAAAGGTACATTATTAAATATATGGAAATTAATAGATGAAAAGCGAATACAATTGATTGTCGTAATTCTAATGATTATTTGTTCATCCATATTAAGTTTAGTTGGACCGTTTTTAATCGGACATATCATTGATACGAAAATTATACCGAAAGAATTAAATGGGCTGCCACAATATATCATACTGCTTGCTATTGTATATATAATGCTGTCAGTTACATCATATATAGGCTCATTTATGATGGTCAGTATTGCCCAGCGCACGGTATATTTATTAAGAAATCAACTCTTTAAACATTTTCAAACTTTGCCTGTCGCTTATTATGATCAAAAGCAACACGGTGAACTGATGAGTCGAATGCAAAATGATATTGAAAATGTATCACAAGTATTAAATTCATCATTTATACAGTTTACTTCTAGTGTCGTGACACTCATTGGTACACTTTCAATTATGCTTTATTTAAGTCCTTTACTCACACTATTGACGGTCATTATTATTCCAATCATGTTTATAAGTTTAAGATGGATTACAGCACGTACAAGTGTGTTATATGCTTTACGCCAAAAACAATTTGGTATTATGAATGGATATATCGAAGAAATTGTAAATGGACAAACAGTAGTTAAAGCTTTTTCTCAAGAAAAGTATGTTATAGATACATTTAATGAAAAAGCGAAAGACGTGAGAGAATATAGTTTTTGGTCAATCACATTTGGTGGTTTAATACCAAAAGTAATGAACTATTTAAATAATTTAAGCTTTGCCATTGTAGCTGGTATTGGTGGTATATTAGCTCTTAATCAAACTGCTGGTGTTACAGTTGGGGTAATCGTGATTTTCGCTGAATATGCGAGACAGTTTACAAGACCGTTATCTGATTTAGCAAACCAATTTAATACAGTATTATCTGCAATAGCAGGTGCCGAACGTGTCTTTGATATTATGGATGAACCAAGTGAGAAAGATGATAAAGAGGCGCAAGATTATCAAAATATTAATGGAGAAATTGAATTCGAACATGTTGAATTCAAATATGATCCTAACCAAAAAGTACCGACTATAAAAGATTTATCCTTTAAAATTAATAACGGTGAATCTGTTGCATTAGTCGGCGCAACTGGTGCAGGTAAAACGACAATCGTGCAACTTATTCTACATTATTATGAAGTGAATAAAGGACGCATTCTTATTGATGGCATTCCAATTAATAAAATAACACGTGAATCTTTGAGAAGTTCTATAGGTGTCGTGTTACAAGATTCCTATTTATTTGATGGAACGATTAAAGACAATATTATGTATGGAACGCCAAATGCTACATATGAAGAAGTTGTAGAAGCTGCCAAAAAAGCAAATGCACATGACTTTATAGAAGCTTTAGAAAATGGTTATGATACAGTATTGAAAGGTGAATCTGGTTCATTATCTCAAGGTGAGAAACAGCTTATTTCTATCGCAAGATGTTTACTTCAAGATCCTAAAATACTTTTATTGGATGAAGCAACAAGTAGTATCGATACAGTTACTGAAATTAAAATTCAAGAAGCGTTAGATACATTAATGCAAGGTAGAACGAGTGTTATTATTGCGCACCGTTTAAATACAGTTAAAAAAGCAGACTTAGTCTTTGTATTATCACACGGTGAATTGATTGAATCTGGCTCTCAAGATGCATTAATCGAACAACAAGGCATTTATTATCATATGTTAAATACAAATGATGATGAACAAATAAAAGAATTAAATTAAAAGGGGATGCATTTATGGAATTCAGAGAAATAGATAAAGATATTGAATCGTTATTCACAGAATATATAAATGAATGGTATGAAAACGAAGAACACGTTGTTCCATGGGCGACTGACGTCCGTCAACACGGTGGTTTTGATAAGATGTTAATCATGTTAGAAGAAGCAATTGACCCAGTTGACGCAAACTTTGTAAAAGCAAAAACGTATGTACTTATTGATGATGATAAAATTGTTGGCGCTGTAAATATTAGATATGCCTTAAATGACTATTTAAATAAAAAAGGTGGACATGTCGGTTACGGTGTTAGAAAAAGCGAACGAGGAAAAGGTTATGCGACTAAGTTGTTAAATTATGCAGTTAAGAATTTAAATAATGAAGGTGTTCATTCTGTTCTTGTAACTTGTGATGAATCAAATGATGCAAGTGCGAAAGTCATTATAAATAATAATGGTGTAGAAGTTGAACCTTATAAATCAGATGAAGAAGAAAATACGAGAAGATTTTGGATTAAGCATCTTTAAAATTAAATAATAAGTACATGAAATGAAAGTGCAAAAATGTCGGAACATTTTTGCACTTTATGTTGAACTCTAATATAATATATAGGTATAAATATATGGGCAGAAAGGGTTTTGAAATTGAATGAAGAGCAAAGAAAACATGGGGCCAAAGCGAAGACAGAACCTAATTTAGAGAAGGATTATAGCAAGTACTTCGAACATGTTTATCAACCTCCAAATTTAAAGGACGCTAAACAAAGAGGGAAATCACAAGTTGAATATCATGATGATTTTAAAATAGACGAACGACATAGAGGTATGGGGAAAGGTCGTAAATTCTATATTAGAACATATGGTTGTCAAATGAATGAACATGATACGGAAGTAATGGCTGGTATTTTGCAGGCGTTAGGTTTTGGACCGACGAATTCAGTAGAAGATGCAGATGTGATATTACTTAATACGTGTGCGATAAGAGAGAATGCTGAAAATAAAGTGTTCAGTGAAATTGGGAATTTAAAGCATCTTAAACAAGAGCGACCAGATTGTTTAATAGGTGTATGTGGATGTATGTCACAAGAAGAATCTGTCGTTAATAAGATTCTTAAATCATACCAGAATGTTGATATGATTTTCGGTACACACAACATCCATAGATTGCCTGAAATTTTAGAAGAAGCATATATGTCTAAAGCGATGGTTGTTGAAGTATGGTCTAAAGAAGGCGACGTTATCGAAAATTTACCTAAAGTAAGAAATGGTAGAATTAAAGCATGGGTAAATATTATGTACGGTTGTGACAAATTCTGTACCTATTGTATTGTACCGTTTACACGTGGTAAAGAGAGAAGTCGTATGCCTGAAGAAATTATTGCTGAAGTAAGAGATTTAGCTAGACAAGGTTACCAAGAAATATGTTTATTAGGTCAAAATGTAAATGCATACGGTAAAGATATCAAAGGTTTAAATTATGGATTAGGTGATTTGTTAAATGACATCACTAAAATCGATATACCGCGCGTACGTTTTACGACGAGTCATCCTTGGGACTTTGATGATCGTTTAATTGAAGTAATTGCTAATGGTGGAAATATCGTACCTCATATACATTTACCAGTACAATCTGGTAATAACCAAGTGTTAAAAATTATGGGTAGAAAATATACACGTGAAAGTTATTTGGAATTAGTTCATAAAATAAAAGCAGCAATTCCAGATGTAGCATTGACAACGGATATCATTGTTGGCTATCCTAATGAAACAGAAGAACAATTTTTAGAAACAATAAAGTTGTATCATGAAGTTGGTTTCGAACATGCATACACATATGTATATTCTCCGAGAGAAGGTACGCCAGCAGCTAAGATGAAAGATAATGTGCCTGATAAAGAGAAAAAAGAAAGACTTCAAAGATTAAATAAAGTAGTTGGTGAATATGCTGCGGAATCATTGAAACCATATGAAGGACAAGAAGTGTTTGTTCTATGTGAAGGTTCAAGTAAGAGAGATGAAGCGGTATTAGCAGGCTATACTGAAAAGAATAAATTAGTTAATTTTAAAGCACCAAAAGATGTAATTGGCAAAATCGTAAAAGTAAAAATTACTGAAGCAAAACAATATTCATTAAATGGTGAATTTATAGATGTTGTATCTAAAGAAAAGGTGGTACATTAAATGTATACAAAAGATGATATTTTAGAACAAGCACGTAAACTAGGGAAAATGATGTCAGAAACAGAAGAAGTAGATTTCTTTAAACGTGCAGAAGCGCAAATTCATGAGAATCAAACAGTCAGAGAAAAAATGGCGAGTTTGAAATCTTTACAAAAACAAGCGGTTAATTTCCAAAACTATGGTAAAGATAAAGCTTTAGCTATGGTTGAAGAAAAAATAAAAAACATTGAAAAAGAATTAGATGAAATGCCAATTGTAAGTGAATTTAAAGAAGCGCAAGTTGAAGTTAATGAACTTTTACAAATGGTATCTCATTCAATTAGCCACACAGTTACAAATGAAATTATTGAATCAACAGGTGGTAATCAACTTACTGGTGAAACTGGTGCAGCAGTTAGAAATGCTCCAAATACAAGTAGCTGTTCAAATTAATATTTAAAATATTGCACACACGGTGCCTAACAAGGCTGAGAATATACGTGTAGATTTGATCCAGGTAATACTGGCGTAGAGATTGTGCAACTAAAGATTATATATGCTCATAATCATTAGTCTGCCAATACGTAGACTAATGATTTTTTTATGGAGGAAATATAATGAAGAAGACAAAATTAATGACTTTAACCGCAATATTAACAACAATAAATGTTGTCTTTAGTACATTTATCACGATACCAATAGGTCCAATAAAAGCATTGCCAATGCAACATTTCATTAATGTTATATCAGCCGTATTTCTTGGACCATGGTATGGCTTAGCGCAAGCTTTGTTATCTTCGTTTATTAGAAACTTACTAGGTTTAGGCACGATTTTTGCTTTTCCAGGCAGTATGATAGGCGTATTATTAGCAAGTTTACTTTATAAATATCGCAAACAATTATCGATTGCATCTTTAGGAGAAGTCCTAGGTACAGGTGTGATAGGTAGCTTCGTTTGTATTCCGATAAGTTGGTTACTAGGACTAGGAAAAATTGCATTTTGGCCATTATTTTTATCATTTTTCTTTAGTAGTCTAATAGGCGCTATCGCGAGTTATATATTATTAAAAGCTTTTGAAAAAAGAGGTATATTAAAGAAATTAAAAAATGATACTTAAAGATACATCATGAATTAAAGGGCGTGAAGCATAAATTGCTTTATTACGCTCTTTTTTTAATAAATAAACATACTCGTTTAATAGTAGAAATTTTGATAAAATAGATAAATCGAAAGTTAAAAAAAGGAACGTGAATAAAGATGTCTAAACCAACGCCGATGATGGCTCAATATTTAAAGATAAAATCTCAATATCAAGATACATTATTATTTTTCAGATTAGGTGATTTTTATGAAATGTTCTATGATGATGCAATTGAAGCATCGAGAGTATTAGAAATAACATTAACAAGAAGAGATGCTAAGAAAGATCCAATTCCAATGTGCGGGGTACCGTATCATTCTGCTTCTGGATATATCGAAAAACTTATTTCAAAAGGTTATAAAGTCGCGATTTGTGAACAAATGGAAGATCCGACACAAACTAAAGGAATGGTTCGTAGAGAAGTTGTGCAAGTCATAACGCCAGGTACGGTTATGGATCAAAAGGGTATGGATGAAAAAGTAAATAATTATATATTAGGATTTATAAAAGAAGACGGAGAGTTTCATTTAAGTTACTGTGATGTCACAACAGGAGAATTAAAAGTAACATCATTTGTTGATGAAACAACTTTAATTAATGAAATTACAACGATTCACCCTAATGAAATTATTGTTAATAAAGTGTTACCAGATAATTTATATAAACAAATCCAGCTTATAACTGAAACAATTACCGTTATTGATAGCTATGAAGAACGAGACTATGAAGTTGTCACAGGCACATCTCACGCTCAAAAAAGATCATTAAATTATTTATTAAATTATATTCATGATAATGGTAAACGCGATATGCCACACTTAGAAGAAGTCGTCGTATATAGAGCTTTAGATTATATGAAAATGGACTTTTATGCGAAGCGAAACCTTGAATTAACAGAAAGTATCAGACTTAAATCTAAAAAAGGTACATTATTATGGTTGATGGATGATACGAAGACACCAATGGGCGCAAGAAGATTAAAGCAATGGATAGATCGACCACTTATAAACCAAAGAGATATCGAGCAAAGATTAGATGCTGTTGAACAATTAGTGAATGGGTTTATTGAACGTGATGAACTTAGAAGTTATTTAAATATGGTTTATGATATTGAAAGATTAGTCGGAAGAGTTAGCTACGGCAATGTGAATGCTAAAGATTTAGTACAGTTGAATTATTCAATAAAGCAAATTCCATATGTTAAAGAAATTATTGAAAGATTAGACTCAAAGTCTATAGATCGATTTAAAGATCTTGAACCATTAAATGATTTAGAACGATTATTAGATGAAAGTTTAGTAGAAGATCCACCGATATCTGTTAAAGAAGGTGGCATATTTAAAAAAGGCTATAACGAAACACTAGATCAATATAAAGAAGCTTCAACAAATGGTAAGCAATGGATTGCAGAATTACAATTAAAAGAACGTGAACGAACGGGTGTAAAATCATTAAAAGTAAGCTTTAACAAAGTTTTTGGGTATTATATTGAAATTACGAAAGCTAATTTAAATCATATTGATACAGATGCTTTAGGATACCAACGTAAGCAAACATTATCAAATGCTGAACGTTTTATAACTGAAGAATTAAAAGAAAAAGAATCTATCATTTTAGGTGCAGAAGATAAAGCAATCGAACTAGAATATCAACTATTCCTGGAATTAAGACAAGAAGTGAAAGCTTATACTGAAAAATTACAAGCACAAGCTAAATTACTATCAGAAATAGACTGTTTACAAAGCTTTGCTGAAATTGCGCAAAAATATCATTATACTCGCCCAATCTTTAGTGAAGATAAAACATTATCACTTAAATCATCGAGACACCCAGTTGTTGAACGCGTAATGGATCATAATGACTATGTTCCAAATGACTGTTATTTAGATAAAGAAGGCTTTATCTATTTAATAACAGGACCAAATATGTCTGGTAAGAGTACGTATATGCGTCAAATAGCTATTATTAGTATTATGGCTCAAATGGGGGCATACGTGCCTGCAGATTATGCGCAATTGCCAATATTTGATCAAATCTTTACGAGAATTGGTGCTGCAGATGATTTAGTATCAGGGAAAAGTACATTTATGGTCGAAATGTTAGAAGCTGAAAAAGCTATGGTTGGTGCAACTGAAGATAGCTTAATTATATTTGATGAAATTGGAAGAGGTACATCTACATTTGATGGTCTAGCGCTTGCACAGTCTATGATTGAATATGTACATCATCATACAAAAGCAAAGACGTTATTCTCTACACATTATCATGAGTTAACACATTTAGATGAAACGTTATCTGGACTTAAAAATATTCACGTAGCTGCACAAGAATATCAAGGAGAATTGATTTTCTTGCATAAAGTAAAAGAAGGCGCAGTTGATCAAAGTTATGGTATTCATGTAGCGAAGTTAACGGATTTACCTGATGAAATTATTGAAAGAGCAAATACTATTTTACAAGAACTTGAATCTCATACAAAAGTAGAGAAAGAAGCAGATAAGTATGAACAACCGTCATTCCAATTATTTGAAGAACAAGGGCAATCTGAAATTGAAAAGAAACTTAAATCAATTGATTTAATGAACATAACACCTATTGAAGCATTATCAAAACTGCATGAATTACAAAAACAACTTAAATAGAAAGTGTGAGTGCATTGGGAAAAATTAAAGAACTTGAATTATCTTTAGCCAACAAAATAGCTGCAGGTGAAGTGGTAGAAAGACCAGCTTCTGTCGTAAAAGAATTGTTGGAAAATGCAATTGATGCTCAAGCAACTCAAATTGATATTACGATTAAAGAATCAGGTATTCAATCTATTAGAGTCGTAGATAATGGAACAGGCATTGAAGAAGAAGATATTGCCAAAGCATTTGGTAGACATGCGACAAGTAAAATCAATAACGATTATGATTTGTTTCATATTCGTACACTTGGTTTTAGAGGTGAAGCTTTAGCGAGTATTTCATCAGTTAGTAGAGTGACGATGAAGACTTGTACGGATGGTATGCTTGGACATGAAGTGCGCGTTGAAAATGGTGAAATTACGAAAAAACAACCTGCTAAAGCTAAAAAAGGTACAGATATTCTTGTTGAAGATTTATTCTATAATACGCCAGCAAGATTAAAATATGTTAAAAGTTTGTATACTGAACTGGGTAAAATTACGGATATAGTTAATAGAATGGCAATGAGTCATCCGAATATCGCATTTAATCTCGTATCAGATGATAAAACAGTTATTTCAACAAATGGCTCAGGTAGAACAAATGAAGTAATGGCTGAAATTTATGGTATGAAAATTGCAAAAGATCTTGTACCAATTAATGGAGAAACAGATGATTACGTTGTAAACGGATTTATTTGTAAACCTGAGCACACGAGAAGCAATCGTCATTATATTTCTATATTTATCAACGGGCGATATATTAAGAACTTTGTACTTAACAAAGCGATTATAGAAGGTTATCATACACTCTTACCAATCGGTAGATATCCAATCGTTTATTTAAATATTGAAATGGATCCGATTTTAGTAGATGTTAACGTACATCCAACTAAACTAGAAGTAAGGCTTTCTAAAGAACAACTACTTTATGATTTGATTAATCAAAAAATTAAAGAAGCATTTAGAGGTATGTCATTAATTCCAGACACATCTTTAGAAAAGCAAAAACCTAAAAAATCACAAAAAGAAATTTTTGAACAACAAAAAATAGATTTTGAAGCTAAAAGAAATCAAAATACAACTCAACATCAGCAAATATCTCATAATACTAAAAGTGTTGAAGAAATTGAAAAAACAAATGACATTACAAGTAGAGAACCTTCATCTTCTTGGCAATTTAAAGATAAAACAGAACATCATTCGGTTATACAAGAAGATACAATCGGTCAAGAAGCTAATAGAGATATAGATGTTCAACATGATGAACCAGAGCATATTGAAAATAATGAAGAAACTTATGAAGTTCAAAATACAGTAGAGCATGTCGATACACCATATCAAGCGCCAATTGAAGAAGAGCAAGTATCTGAAGCGCCACGTGTACCGTATATGGAAGTTGTAGGTCAAGTTCACGGAACATATATTGTGGCACAAAATGATACGGGCATGTTTATGATTGATCAACATGCAGCGCAAGAACGAATTAAATATGAATTTTTCAAAGAAAAAATTGGTGAAGTCACAAACGAAACACAAAGTTTGTTGTTGCCACTAACATTTAATTTTTCTAAAGATGAACACATGATTATTGAAAAGTATTTACAATCACTTGCTGAAGCGGGCGTATTTTTAGAACCAATTGGTCATCATGACTATATGGTGAGCGAATACCCAGTTTGGTTGCCAAATGTTGAGGCTGAAGAAATTATTAAAGATATGATCGATTACGTGTTAAATCATGAAAAAGTTGATATTAAAAAATTAAGAGAAGATGCAGCAATTATGATGAGTTGTAAGAAATCTATTAAAGCTAATCATTATTTAAGAAATCATGAAATGAGTCATTTAATTGATGAATTAAGAGAAACAACTGACCCATTTACTTGTCCGCACGGAAGACCAATTATTATTGAATTAACGACGTATGAATTAGAAAAATTATTTAAACGCGTTATGTAGGAGGATAAAATGAATAAGCATATATTACCGGCTATTCGCTCTATGAAAGATATGGAAAAGTTTTTAAAAATGGATTATGAAAGATGCGTTTTATTAGATACACATATCGGTCATTTGCAAGGCATTTTAGAGCAAATGAAAAAGCATCAAAAAGAAGTGATGCTACACATTGATTTAATTAAAGGTTTATCAAATGATGAAGCGGCTGTTGAATATGTTATACAACAATATAAACCACATGGCATTATATCAACGAAATCAAAAATTATTAAACGTGCCAAAAAATTAAATACGTTAACGATATTACGTGTGTTCATTCTTGATAGCACAGCGTTAAGTAGAAGTATTGAACTGATTAAACAATCAGACCCTGATTTAGTAGAAGTACTGCCAGGAGTTGCTACTAAAGTGATCAAGGAAATTAGTGATAAAACAGGTAAGCGAATTATTGCAGGTGGATTAATTAATACGAAAGAAGAAATTGATTTAGCAATTGAAAGCGGTGCACAATATGTTACATCTAGCGATATTACAATTTGGTAAATTTATTTGACAACGTTTTCATAAAGTATTATACTTCTAATTAAGTTAATATATGAGATGAGTAAATGAGACCCTCTACGAAAAGAAACTATGCGTTAAATTTGTATAAATTACTATATGAATATGATGTGTAGTTCAACGTAGGGGGCTTTTTATGTATTAGCATATTATATTTAGGAGGGTGTTTAATATGAGTGAATTTTTAGGCGAATTAATTGGTACAGCCATCTTAATATTATTTGGTGGCGGTGTATGTGCTAACGTCAATCTAAAAGGGGCACTTGGTAAAGGTGCAGACTGGATTGTTATTTCATTAGGTTGGGGGCTAGCTGTTATGCTTGGTGTTTATGCAGTTGGTAATGTTTCCGGGGCACATTTAAACCCAGCTGTTACGCTTGGCTTTGCAATTGACGGATCATTCCCATGGTCTAAAGTTGTTCCATTTATTGTGGCTCAAATGCTTGGTGCTATGATTGGTGCATTTTTAGTATGGGCTACTTATTTACCACATTGGAAAAAAACTGAAGATCAAGGTGCTAAGTTAGGTGTATTCTCAACTGGTCCAGCTTATCCAAACTATGTAGCAAACTTCTTAAGTGAGATTATTGGAACTATGATCTTAGTTATGGGATTATTATTTATAGGAACTAATAAATTTACTGATGGCTTAAATCCTTTAATTGTTGGTTTATTAATCGTAGCAATTGGTTTAAGTTTAGGTGGTGCGACAGGTTATGCGATTAACCCAGCTCGTGATATCGGACCACGTATCATGCATATGCTATTACCAATTCCGGGTAAAGGAAGTTCAAATTGGAAATATGCAATTGTGCCAATTTTAGGACCGATTTCAGGCGGTATGTTAGGTGCAGCATTATTTAATATTTTATTTAACGGGGTTGTAAACGGTTTTGTTATATTCTCAATCATCTTTACAGTGATTGTCGTATTGTCTGGTATTTTCTTAAATAAATCAATACTTAAAGACGAAGTTTCAGAAATTCTGTAATATACAAATTTATAGGAGTGTTTAATATGGAAAAATACATTTTATCAATTGACCAAGGTACAACAAGTTCTAGAGCAATACTTTTTGATAAAGAAGGTACTATCAAATTTGTGAGTCAAAGAGAATTTAAGCAATACTTCCCTAAAGGTGGTTGGGTTGAGCATGATGCGAATGAAATTTGGACTTCAGTATTAGCAGTTATTTCAAGTGTACTTAATGAAAATAACATTAGTCCAAAACAAATCGAAGGTATTGGTATCACAAACCAAAGGGAAACTGCTGTCGTATGGGATAAAAATACGGGACGCCCAGTTTATCATGCAATTGTTTGGCAATCTCGACAAACTCAAGACATTTGTACAGAATTAAAATCTAAAGATTTAGAACCAATTTTTAAAGAAAAAACTGGTCTATTATTAGATCCATATTTCTCAGGTACAAAAGTTAAATGGATTCTTGATAATGTTGAAGGTGCTAGAGAAAAAGCTGAAAACGGCGATTTATTATTCGGAACAATTGATACATGGTTAATCTGGAAATTTACAGGTGACGTTCATGTAACAGATTATTCAAACGCAAGTAGAACATTAATGTATAACATTTATGACTTGAAATGGGACGAAGAATTATTAGAATATCTTGATGTACCAGCTTCTATGTTGCCAGAAGTTAAACCTTCAAGTGAAGTATATGGTTATACTCAACAACATCACTTCTTCGGTGAAAAAATTGCAATCGCTGGTGTAGCAGGTGACCAACAAGCTGCATTATTCGGACAAGCTTGCTTCGAAAGTGGAGAAGTTAAGAACACATACGGTACTGGTGGATTTATGTTAATGAACACTGGTGAAAAAGCTGTAAAATCTGAAAGTGGTTTATTAACAACATTAGCTTATGGTCTAGATGGTAAAGTAAACTACGCACTTGAAGGTAGTATTTTCGTATCAGGATCTGCTATTCAATGGTTAAGAGATGGTTTAAGAATGATTAAATCAGCACCAGCATCAGAAGATTATGCAAATCGTGTTAAATCTACAGAAGGCGTATACGTCGTACCAGCGTTTGTTGGTTTAGGTACACCTTATTGGGATGCAGATGCTAGAGGTGCAATCTTCGGCTTAACACGTGGTACTGAAAAAGAACATTTCATTAGAGCAACTTTAGAATCATTATGTTACCAAACTAGAGATGTGTTAGAAGCAATGGAAAAAGATTCTGGCATTAATGTTGAAACATTAAGAGTTGATGGCGGTGCTGTTAAGAATAATTTCTTAATGCAATTCCAAGCTGATATTGTAAATACGCCAGTAGAAAGACCAGAAGTAAATGAAACAACTGCATTAGGTGCAGCATACTTAGCTGGATTAGCAGTAGGTTTCTGGAAATCTAAAGATGAGATAAAACAACGTTGGAAATTAGAAACAGAATTCAAACCTGAACTTGAAGAAGAAGAACGTGAAAAACTTTATAAAGGTTGGAAAACTGCAGTAAAAGCCACTCAAGCTTTTAAATTAGATTAAGTTGTGTTATCATATAGTTAAGTTAATATTTCGTAGAGACATGAGAGGCTTTGTTCGTACATTTTTGTAGGGATAAGTCTCTCATTTTTTTACATTTTATAGGAGGAAATGGTTATGCAACAATTATCAGCATTAAATCGTAATCAAGTTAAAGATCAACTTAAAAATACTGAATATGACGTAGTTGTTATCGGTGGAGGAATCACTGGTGCAGGTATTGCTTTAGATGCAGCGCAACGTGGTATGAAAGTAGCATTAGTTGAAATGCAAGACTTTGCACAAGGTACAAGTTCTAGAAGTACGAAATTAGTTCATGGTGGATTACGTTACTTAAAACAATTCCAAGTTGGCGTAGTTGCTGAAACTGGTAAAGAAAGAGCGATCGTTTATGAAAATGGTCCTCACGTAACAACACCAGAATGGATGTTATTACCTTTACACAAAGGCGGTAGCATGGGTCCATTTACAACATCAATCGGCTTGAAAGTTTATGATTTCTTAGCAGGTGTTAAAAAAGCTGAACGTCGTACAATGTTAAACAGAGAAGAAACAATTAAGAAAGAACCACTTGTAAAACAAGACGGTTTAAAAGCTGGTGGTTACTATGTTGAGTACCGTACAGATGATGCTCGTTTAACAATTGAAGTTATGAAACGCGCACGTGAATTTGGTGCAGATATCATTAACTATGCTAAATCAAATAAATTCTTATACAACAAAAAGAAAAAAGTATCAGGTATCGAAGTAACTGATTTATTGCAAAATGAAATTTTCGAAATTAAAGGTAAAAGAGTTATCAACGCGGCAGGTCCATGGGTTGATGAAGTACGTGGTAAAGACTATTCAACAAACAATAAACAACTTAGATTAACTAAAGGTGTTCATATTGTAATAGACCAAAGCATATTCCCATTAGGTCAAGCTGTATACTTTGATACAGAAAATGATGGCAGAATGATTTTCGCAATTCCTAGAGATGGAAAAGCATACGTTGGTACTACTGATACAATTTATGATAATGATAAATCTTCTCCTAAAGTTACAGAAGAAGATCGTCAATATTTATTAGATGCTATTCACTATATGTTCCCAACTGTAAAAGTTGAAGATAAAGATATCGAATCAACTTGGGCTGGTGTTAGACCATTAATCTTTGAAAAAGGTAAAGATCCATCAGAAATTTCTCGTAAAGACGAAATTTGGGAAGGCGATTCAGGCTTACTTACAATCGCTGGTGGTAAATTAACAGGTTACCGTCATATGGCTCAAGATATTGTTGATTTATTAAGTAAACGTCTTAAAGAAGAATATAAATTATCGTTCAAACCTTGTCGTACAAAAGAAACTTACATTTCTGGCGGTAACGTTGGTGGTAGTAAAAATTATGAATCATTCGTTGAAAGTAAAGTTAAAGAAGCTAAAAACTATAACTTATCAGAAGATGCAGCACGTTATTTAGCTAGAAAATACGGATCTAATGTAGATGAAGTATTTGCTATTGCTCATGCTACACAAGTTGCAGATGTTAATCTTCCAATCGAAGTATATGCTGAAGTTATTTACAGCATTCAAAAAGAAATGGTTCATAAACCAACTGACTTCTTAGTACGTCGTTCAGGTCGTTTATACTTTGATATTCAATATGTATTAGATCATAAAGATGCGATAGTTGAAGTAATGGCTCAAGTATTAAATTATGATAATGATACTAAACGCGTTTATAAAGATGAATTAGAACAAGCTATTAAAGAAGCGGTTAATCCAAATGATCAACCAGCTATTATTAAATAATTTATAAACCAACTATTTAAACCTGCTGACAATTTTTGTCGGCAGGTTTTTTATATATTATGTGATTGATTTGTGAATATATTTTTAAGCACTATAGATTTTGCTATAATGTTTTATAAGGGAGGCGCATGTCTTTGAGACGATTTAATCATAGAATTACATTATCTACAGAACAAACTTTAGAAGTTACAATTGATAAAACGGATGAAAAACCGTTTGGAATTATACATATACTGCATGGTGTGGCTGAACATAAAGATAGATATGATGCAGTAGCAGAATATTTATGTAAAAGAGGTTTTCATGTTATCCGTCATAACCACAGAGGTCACGGTATGAACATAGAAGCTTCTTCAAGAGGTCATTTTAATGCATTACAAGAATTAGTCGATGATGTTAAAGAAGTAAGTGATACGTTTAAAAATGAACTTAATCCAAAATTGCCATTTATAATGCTAGGACACTCTATGGGTTCGCTAGTTGCGAGACAATTTGTTCACGATTATCCTAATGATGTAGATGCGTTGATACTTTCAGGGACGGTTGTTTACCCTAAAATTCAAGGCAAGTTAAATTTATATGCATTAAAGTTTGTGAATTTATTTTTAGGTAGTCGCACGAAATCAAAATTTATCAATAATATTGCTTTTAAGACAATGAATCGACAACATAAAGATTTAAATAAAGATAATAAATGGTTAAGTCAAAGTGATGAAAATCGCGAGCAATATGAAAAAGATGTTTATTCAGGATTTCCAATTTCACATAAAGTACTTTTAGAAACAGTAAAGGCAGCTGTCCAAACGAAGAAAATCAATTATATTAAAAAACAAAATTTAAATATGCCGATTTTACTAGTATCAGGTAAAGAAGATCACTTTGGTGGATTCGGTAACGGTATTAAACAGTTAGCTTCTATTTATAAACGTTCAGGCGTTAAGCATGTCACAGTACAATTATATAAGAATAAGCGTCACGAAGTTTTATTTGAGACGAACCGTTATGCAGTGTATGAACATTTATATAATTGGTTGAAGGTACAAATTAAACAATTAGAAAAAGAGGAAATATCAAATGAATGAAAAACCATTAATTGCAATAGTAGGCCCTACTGCAGTAGGTAAAACAGAATTAAGCATTAAATTAGCAAAATCTTTAAACGGTGAAGTCATTAATGGTGATGCCTTTCAAATTTATAAAGGTCTAGATATTGGTACAGCAAAAGTGACAGAAGAAGAAAAAGAAGGCGTTGTTCATCATTTAATAGATGTATATGAACCGGATGAACCATATTCAGTTTATCGATTTAAACAAGACTTTGAAAGAATTGTAAAGGATATTCATGCTAGAGGTAAATTGCCGATACTTGTCGGTGGAACAGGTTTATATGTACAGTCAGTTTTATATGATTATAACCTTGAAGAAGAAAAAATCAGTTCTGAAAAAATGGAAATTACAAAAAATAAATTAAATAAATTATCTAAATGCTCAAATATTGAATTGCACAATTATTTATATGAGATCGACCCAGAAACTGCGTCATCAGTGCATCCGAACAATCGTAAAAGAGTAGAACGAGCAATTGAATATTACTTAAATACAAAAAAAACTTTAAGTGAAAGAAAGAAAAGCCAGACATTTTCTGGAAAATATAGTACAATATTAATTGGGATAGAAATGTCGCGCGAAACATTATATCAAAGAATTAATATGCGCGTTGACATGATGTTGCAGCGAGGATTATTAAGAGAAGTGTCTAATCTTGTTGAGAAAGGGTATGAAGATTCACAAAGTATGCAAGCAATTGGATACAAAGAATTGATACCAGTAGTAAAAGGAGAAATAGACATAGAAACTTCTACAGAACAAATCAAGCAAAATTCAAGAAGATATGCCAAACGTCAAATGACATGGTTTAAAAATAAAATGAATGTGACTTGGTTTCAACGGGATAAACAGTCTTTAACAGAAATCGCAGACAACGTAATCCAATTATCCAAGTGAAGGGGAAAGTCATATGGCAGAGAAAGAAAATATTCAAGAAGTTTTACTTAAGAAATTCAAATCAGAAGGAACTGAACTTACAGTATTCTTACTAAATGGATTTCAAATGAAAGGGAAAATTGTCGACTTTGACGACAAAGTTGTATTATTAGATATTCTAGGGAAAGAACATCTAATTTACAAACATGCTATCTCAACTTTCGTAGATGCTCAAGATGATGAAAATCAAGATAGCGAACAATAATCGTGTATGAAAAAATAAGCGGCTAGGACATTTTATTGTCTTAGCCGCTTATTTATGTGTAATCAATTATAATACTGCTTCTATTGAACTTCTCAATTGTTCAGGACTTTTTTGTGGAGAAAATCGATTCACAACTTCTCCGTCTTTATTTACTAAGAACTTAGTAAAGTTCCATTTAATTGATCCATTTAAAATACCTTTTTTAGCAGAAGTAAGATATTCATAAAGTGGATGTTGTTCTGAACCTTTAACTTTTATTTTTTCATGCATTGGGAAAGTTACACCATAATTTAATTTACAATTTTGGTATGCTTCATAAGAGTCACCAGGTTCTTGATTACCAAATTGATTACATGGGAATCCTAACACCACGAAATCTTGATCTTTATAATCTTGGTATAAAGCTTCTAACCCTTCAAATTGAGGTGTGAAACCACATTCACTTGCTGTATTAACAATTAAAATTGCTTTTCCTTTATACTCAGATAATGAATATTCTTCACCGTTCGTTTTTGCAACAACGAAGTCATAAATTGACATTGCCATCACTCCTTTTCTTAATTCTATTATAATCAAAAATTTATCAAAGTCATATCAATTTGCATGCATGTTTATATGTTAAAATATATTTAAAGTGAGCGTGATAAAAATGAAAAATGATATGAAGTCGACAAAACATGAAACAGAAAAAGTAATCCTGTTAGCAATTCATGATAAAAAAGATGATGAAGCAACATTTAAATCAACAGTTCAAGAATTGGAATCTCTTGCTGTTACAAGCCAACTAGAAGTCATGGAAGTCTTCACTCAAAAAAGAGAGCGACCTGATCAACAATATTATTTTGGTAAAGGTAAAATAGAAGAAGTCATTGAATATATCGAATTGAATGATATTAAAGTGAATGCAGTCATCGCAAATGATGAATTGACAACTGCGCAATCGAAACATTTAGATGAGTTATTTAACACAAAAATTATAGACCGCACTCAATTGATTTTAGAAATTTTTGCGCAAAGAGCTTCAAGTAGAGAAGGTCAATTGCAAGTTGAATTAGCACAGTTAGATTATTTATTGCCGAGATTATCTGGACACGGCAAAAGCTTATCTCGTTTAGGTGGCGGAATTGGTACGAGAGGTCCAGGTGAAACGAAATTAGAAACAGATAGAAGGCATATTCGTACTCGAATGAATGAAATAAAGCATCAACTAGAAACAATCGTTTCTCATCGATCACGATATAGAGAACGACGTCAACATAATCAAGCATACCAAGTTGCATTAATTGGCTATACAAATGCCGGTAAATCTTCGTGGTTTAATCAGTTATCAAATGATGAAACATTTGAACAAGATTTATTATTTGCGACTTTAGATCCTAAATCTCGCGCCATTACAATAAATGACGGGTTTAACGTCATACTTTCTGATACAGTTGGGTTTATTCAGAAGTTGCCTACAACATTGATTGCGGCATTTAAGTCTACTTTAGAAGAAGCGAAATATGCGCAATTACTCGTTCATGTTGTAGATGCAAGTCATCCACACTATATGGAACAGTATGAAACGGTTATGACTTTAGTTAATCAATTAGATATGGGCCATATTCCGATGTTAGTCGTATTTAATAAAAAAGATTTAGCGCCTTCTAATCATTCAGCAATATCAGGACAATCTATATTTGTTTCAGCTAAAGATTCTAATGATAAAGCTATATTTAAAGAAAAATTAGTCGATATGATTAAAGAGACAATGGATTACTATGAAATGGATATTCCATCAAGTGATGCTGACAAATTATATTGGCAAAAAACCCATACTTTAGTTGAAAAAATGGATTTTGATGAAGAAACAGAAACATATCACATAAAAGGTTATAAACAGAAATAAGAGGTAAACAAATGGAACAGAAATTAAAAGAATTAATTATTGATGTAGAAAAAGAATTAAGACCATATTTTGATCAAATCGAACATAATGCATTAATTGCGCAAGAACATGTACTTGATGCATTTCATGAAGTAAAAATCACTGAATCAGACTTAATCGGTACAACTGGATATGGATACGATGATGTAGGTCGAGATCATTTAGAAGATGTTTATAGTAAAGTATTTAAAGCTGAAGACAGTTTAGTAAGACCTCAAATTATTTCAGGTACGCACGCTATAACATTAGCGCTTAACAGCCAACTGAAATATGGAGACGAATTATTATATATTACAGGAACACCTTATGATACGTTATTAGAAGTAATCGGTATAAATGGTAATGGTATAGGAAGTTTTATCGAACAAGGTATCACATACCGAGAAGTACCATTGAAACAAAATGAAATAGATATAAACTCAGTGTTAGAAAATATTAATGAAAATACTAAAGTCATTGCGATACAAAGATCTAAAGGTTATAGTTCGCGACCTTCATTAACAATTGCACAAATTGAACAAGCAATCAAAGCGATTAAAGAAACATATCCAGATAAAATTGTCTTTGTAGATAATTGTTATGGAGAATTTGTTGAAGATAAAGAACCCATTGAAATTGGTGCAGATTTAATAGCAGGTTCTTTAATTAAAAATCCAGGAGGTGGTTTAGCTAAAATTGGCGGTTATATTTCAGGAAAAGCTGACCTGATAGAACGTTGTGCATACAGATTAACAGCACCAGGAATTGGTAAAGAAGCGGGCGCATCTTTAGGAAGTTTACCAGAAATGTATCAAGGGTTCTTCTTAGCGCCACATGTTGTCAGTCAAAGTTTGAAAGGTGCATTATTTACTTCTCGCTTGTTAGAAAAATTAAATATGACAACGACACCGCATTACCAAGATAAACGCACAGATATTATTCAATCTGTTACTTTTGAAACAAAAGAACAAATGATTGCATTTTGTCAGTCAATACAACACGCATCTCCAATTAATGCGCATTTTAGTCCGATGCCTAGCTATATGCCAGGTTATGAAGATGATGTTATTATGGCTGCAGGTACATTTATTCAAGGATCTTCAATTGAATTAACGGCAGATGGTCCAATTAGACCACCATATGAAGCATACATTCAAGGTGGATTAACTTATGAACATGTTAAAATTGCGATAACGCGTGCTGTAGAGCATTTAATCAAGCAAAATCTTGTTGAATTATAAAAGATGTAAGGTTTCCTGACATTCATTTGTTTTCTGAAAATTTATGTGCTAAATTTATAACAAGTTCTTACAAAAGGAGGCGGTCGTGCTGTCAAGAGACATAATCAGAAGAAACATGGCCGTGTTCCCGATTGGTGTCGTAATCAAGTTAACAGAGCTAACAGCCAGACAAATCAGATACTACGAAAGCAATGAGCTCGTTTCGCCCAAAAGGACTGAAGGTAATCAACGGTTATTTTCTTTAAATGACCTTGAACGATTACTGGAAATTAAAAATCTTATCGAAAAGGGATTTAATATGAAAGGGATCAAACAAATTCTTTTAGAAGAAGAAAATGACCTTTCTGATGAAGAACTGAAGATGAGAGAGCGGGTAATTAGAGGAACTTCTAAAACAGAGGGACCACTTAACCGTGGAGATTTATCAAGATTTTTTAATTAAAAACTGGAGGATAATCACATGGCTAAACAAACTTTTACAAAAGAAGATATTTTTCGTTTTGCTGACGAAGAAAACGTACGTTATTTAAGATTACAATTTACTGATATTTTAGGAACAATTAAAAATGTTGAAGTACCAATTGCACAATTAGAAAAAGTATTAAACAATGAAATGATGTTTGACGGTTCTTCAATTGAAGGATTCGTGCGAATTGAAGAATCGGATATGTATTTATGTCCTGACTTAGACACTTGGGTAATTTTCCCTTGGACTGCAGGAAAAGGCAAAGTAGCACGATTAATTTGTGACATTTACAATCCAGATGGCAAACCATTCCCTGGTGATCCACGTACAAATTTAAAACGTGTATTAAAAGAGATGGAAGAGTTAGGATTTACAGATTTCAACTTAGGACCTGAACCAGAATTCTTCTTATTCAAATTAGATGAAAAAGGAGAACCAACATTAGAATTAAATGATAATGGTGGATACTTCGACTTAGCACCTACAGATTTAGGTGAAAACTGTCGTCGTGATATCGTTCTAGAATTAGAAGATATGGGCTTTGATATTGAAGCAAGTCACCATGAAGTAGCACCTGGTCAACATGAAATCGACTTTAAATATGCTGATGCTATAACAGCATGTGATAACATTCAAACATTCAAACTAGTTGTAAAAACAATTGCGCGTAAACATAACTTGCATGCGACATTCATGCCAAAACCATTATTTGGTGTAAACGGAAGCGGAATGCACTTTAACGTTTCATTATTCAAAGGTAAAGAAAATGCGTTCTTCGATCCAAATGGAGAAATGCAATTAACTGATGATGCATATCACTTTATTGCTGGTATCTTGAAAAATGCACGTGGATTTACAGCAGTATGTAACCCATTAGTAAATTCATACAAACGTTTAGTGCCTGGTTATGAAGCACCATGTTATATCGCATGGAGTGGTCAAAACCGTTCACCATTAGTAAGAATACCTGTATCTCGCGGATTATCAACACGTGTTGAAATTCGTTCAGTAGACCCAGCAGCTAATCCTTACTTAGCATTAGCTACTATCCTAGAAGCTGGATTAGATGGTATTAAAAATAAATTAACACCACCAGAATCAGTAGATCAAAACATCTATGAAATGGATAGAGAAGAACGTGAAGCGGTAGGCGTACAAGACTTACCATCAACACTTTATACAGCTGTTAAAGCAATGAAAGAAAATAAAGTTGTTAAACAAGCATTAGGTAATCATATCTATCGCCAATTCATACAATCTAAATCATTAGAGTGGGATTATTACAGAACACAAGTATCAGAATGGGAAAGAGATCAATATATGAAGCAATACTAATTGCTATTAACCCTCAAAGCATAAGCTTTGAGGGTTTTTTGTGTGGATTTTTGGGGGAGTATGTGATGGTGATTGAGAAGATAAAGTAATGGGTTGGTGGCAGTATGAATAGGCTGGCTATAGAAACAAAAGTCGTGGGAAGTGTAAATAAGGGAGGCTATAGTAACAAAAGTTGTTCGAAATGTAACTAAGGGTGTCTATAGTAACAAAAGTCCGTGGAATTGTAACTAAGGGCGTCTATAGTAACAAAAGTCGTAGGAATTGTAACTAAGAGCGGCCATAGTAACAAAAGTCGAAGGAAATGTAACTAAGGGCGGCCATAATAACAAAAGTCCGTGGAAGTGTAACTAAGGCGGTCTATAGTATCAAAAGTTAGAGGGATTGTAACTAACTAGAGTAGAAAGCATATAATAGGCGTAGTAAAACTTGATTTAAAAATAAGTATATTTTATAATAATATAAAATATATAGAATAAAATAGACTGAGATATCGTTAATTATCTCACACCATACTAAAATAATAATAACAACTAAGAGGTGATAAACATGGATTTTGTAACAAGACCTGAATTTGAAGAACATAAAAATCATATGGACTCACGCTTTAATACACTTGAAGATAATATCAAGGAAGTAAAGCAAGAATTGACTACAACAAGATTAGAATTAAAAACAGATATAAATAATTTAGGAACAGAGTTTAAAGAAGATATGAATAGCTTGAGATCAGAGTTTAAAGAAGATATAAGTAATTTAAGAACAGAGCTTAAAGAAGATATGAGTAATTTAAGAACAGAGCTCAAAGAAGATATGAATAGCATGAGAACAGAGCTCAAAGAAGATATGAATAGCATGAGAACAGAGCTCAAAGAAGATATGAATAGCATGAGAACAGAGCTTAAAGGCGATATTCATAGTATGAGAATAGATCTTAAAACAGATATGAATATCATAAGAACAGATCTTAAAACTGATATAAAAGATTTAAAAGATGATCTCGTATCTTTATTTGATGAAAAAGGAAAAGCAAAAACGGAAGAGATGAAACATACTCAAATAAAATGGTATATTGCCACAACTCTTATTATAATAGGATTTGTAGGGAGAATATTAGGATTTTATTAAATCAAAAAAAGACCACCTACATAGAGGTGATCTTTAAGTTTGAAGTTAATTTAAATTAATTTCTGATTTAGAAGTTCCTAATAAATTATTTTGTACTTGCAATATTTTATTATCTTTATTTATTAAATCCTCAGATACATCAAATGCTATTTTACCTGTCATTTCGCTGTCAGGATTTAATTTTTCGAAAATAAAATCATTTTTGATGCTGCCATCTTCCCCTTGATTTGCTGATAAAGAACCTTCTGAATCTGGTTCAAGTGTCTTGTCGCCAATTTTTAATTTAAACATATTACTGTCTAAAGTAACAGGATCATTACCATTGTTTTTAACAGTAATATCAACAATAAGATATGTACCTTTAGCGTCATGAGGGGCAAAGCTATTTCCAACAGTTTTGGAGTTATTTACAGACTTAACTGTATAATCTAATTCATCAGTTTTTACTTTATCTCCGATTTTAAATGTCTTTTCATCTTTTTGATTTTTCTCCGACGAATTTTTATCTTTGGAACTTGTTGAACTTGAAGATTGATTAGAATTACTACCTCCAATCATAACAGTACATGCTCCTAATAAAACTCCTAAAATAACAATAACTCCTAGACAGCCGAAGCATCCCCAGAGTAACCTCTTTTTATTATTAGGTTTACTATCTTGCATATAAATTACTCCTTTCAAAAGTTATTATATTAATACATATTGATGTATTTAATATCATATATAAATTTTATTTTGTTATTTTTTTCCAATATTGGATAAAAAAATAACGCTTAAACATATCAATAATTCAAGTTAATCATGTTTTGAATTATTGAAGTGTATATAAGCGTTGAAGAAGTTTCTCTATATAAGTTTCAACAGTAGTTTAAAGGAAGTTAAAATTAAATCAGAAATAGTGCAAGATTTAATTATTGATAATTTAATAAATCTAATATACTATATTTATTAAATTATATCAATACCAGAATTAAGATATTTGAGATCTAAATCAAAAAAAGACCACCTACAGAGAGGTGATCTTTTAAAGACTACCATTTTTCTACTGATTGTCTTTTTTTCTCGTAATATTCTAATTTCATTCGATGCCATTTGTCATAATCAGAACTTGTGATTTGCTTAATGACTTTTGCTGGATTTCCACCTACAACTGTATTGGGTGGCACGTCTTTTGTTACGACTGCTCCTGATGCGATTACAGAGTTTTCTCCTACCGACACGCCTGGTAATACGACTGCATTTCCACCAATCCATACATTATTCCCAATATTAATTTCATGACCAAATTCTAATTGTTCATTTCGAATTGTTGGATCTATTGGATGACCTGCTGTATATAAACTCACTCTTGGACCAAACATAACATTATCACCAATATTGATATAATTAACATCTAGAAATATACAATCCATATTAGCATAGAAATTCTCACCAATATTGATATGTCTACCGTAATCAACATAGAGTGGTGGATGTAAGTATATATTTTCTCCTGTTTTACCAAAAAGTTCTTTTTCTAATTTAATAATTTCATCACTATTTTCAATAGGTGTATGATTAATTTTATCTGCTAACATTTTTCCTTTTTTTGAACCATTAGATTCATGAATATCCTGTGCTATGTATAGTTCACCTTTAAGCATTTGCATATAATCAAAATCATTCTGCATAACATAATTCCCCTTTATTTGTATATGAACATATTATATCTTGTTGAACTTGTATATACAAGTTAAGAGGGAATAAATGATATATTAGATAAATCTATGAAAAATTCTTTTTGCCAATTTTGAGTTTGACTAGCAGTCTTATTTAAATGATTTTCCCATGGTGGGTAAACTCTCATTGCCATTTTTCCATTTACGTCGTGATTACTTATGATTTTCTGCTTAAGTAGAATATCTTTAGGAAAAATAAACAGCCCTTTTTTATTATTATCTAGTATAGCTATGATGAGTTTTTCTGGTGTTTCTGAATATGTATAAGGTCTGTTTTGATCATTTTGATCTTTAACCCAAAATACGACAAAATAGCCTTTTTTATTAGATGTCTTTTTAGCACATCTACTTCTATAAGTAATATTGTGAATTTGAAAACTACAAGCTTCATACTTAATATTAAGTTCTTCAAGTTTGTAGTCTTCAATTGGTTCATTATTAAAATAGCTTTTTATTAATTCAATTGACTCAAACAATTTCAAACCTCCTTATATGACTTTTCATAATTGATTATAACAAAGGTTGAACTATTAAATACGCTAGTAAAATATTCTAGTATTCCCTTGTTTTTATACTCTTTTCATATTTTTTAGTTCTTAAAAAAGGTATAATGGAAGTAGAATATTAATGAAATTTTGACACTTTCTAATGTTTAGAAGGTGTTTTTATTTTATAAACATATAAAAGGGGATTCTATGGATATTACTATTTGGACACTCGTTATTTTTTCAATTCTACTGGGGGCTATGGTACGAATTGTGTTTGGGTTTGGTGAGGCTTTGGTTACGATGCCATTACTCGCTTTATTAAATTTAGATTTTAAATTGTCTATTTCTGTAGTGGCAATTGTTGGATTATTAGTGGCTTTACCTGTGTTTATTAGAAGCCGTGGCAATCTAGATTGGTCTATTATTAAACGTTTGTTAATTGGTTCTATTATTGGGACGCCTATTGGTATTGTAATTGTTAAATGGGCGAATGAAGATGTGATTATTAAGTTTTTAGGGGTATTTATATTATTGTACGGTGCTATTAATCTTATTAATTATTATAAGAATATATACCAAGTTAAATTGAATATTCCAAAGTTTTATGACTATATTGCAGGTGTTGTTTCAGGTGTTTTAGGTAGTGCATATAATAGTCACGGTGTACCGATTATTATATATGGAACTTTGAAAAAATGGCATGTTACAGATTTGAAAAACATTTCACAAGTACACTTTTTTATTACAGGTTGTTTTATTGTCTTTAGTCACGGTGTTTCAGGATTTTGGTCAATCTCACTTTGGTATTTATTATTGGCCATTTTACCGCTTCTCATCCTAACATTATGGTTGGGACATATTATCAATAATAAAATTGATCAACGTGCTTTAATTAAATATATTTATATGTTGTTGATTTGTTTCGGAATCATCATGATTGTTAAATAATGAGAGAGGAATTACGCAATGCAAATTTTTAGAGTTCACAAGAATCATGAAATAAGCGCAAAATTTTTAGATAACCGTCGTCTTTCTAAGCAAGTATTAGAACTTTATCAAATTATTAATGTTTGTCTGGCTAAGCTTGAATATATTGATGGCAATACACGTTATTTAAGTCATCCTATTGTGAAGCATGTTTATAATGATGGCTATCCTTATTTAGCTGACACTTATGAATTATTGTTAGAAATGGATAAAGAACATAGAAGAAGAGGCGGGAAAAGGTCTAAAGACTTTGAGCATCAAATTTCAAATATGGGTAATGTGATTGATACTGGCATTAAAGATGGTGTATTTTCTACTGAAAAGTTACCACCTATATTTGTTTATGGTGAAACGAAATTAATGAGTGACGAAGCTTATTTAGAATATGAAAAATTATTATTTATGAAATGGACAGCAGATAAAATTGCACCTCGGTGTAATATAAGTAGGTGATAACATGAGTAAGAGAGCAGATATTGAAAAGTTATGGAGACATGAAAAATATAATGTCATGATGCATAGTCAAAAGTCATATTTGGATATAAGAGAAGCTTTAAAGGGAGATATCACATGTGACGATTTACAAAGTAAAATTGATGATGCTAAAGCCATAGTTCCGACTAAAGGTTCAATCATCAATACTTATGATCATATGTGGGGGTATTTTAAGAAAATTGCTACTGAAGAAGAACGTAACCAATACTTGAAGTATAAATCACAATATCAAGAAAATGAAATTCAATACCAATGTTTAATCACATTTATATACAAGCTTGCTGTGAAATATAATCAAAAGTATTTATTAGAATCTACTATTTTACATTGATTTACCAATCAAAGTTTAATGATGATTGTGTAACCATGAAAAGGGTAAATACTATATAGAAAGTAGATTTTCAAGGAGGCTGAATATAATGGAAGAACGTGTATATCAAAAAATGTGGGACACTTTAAAGAAAGAAGTGCAATTCAATATAGTGGAACTCGAACAAATGGAAGAAGAAAACGAATCTCCAGGATTAAAAAAAGCCCAGAACATGATGGATCATCTAGAAAAAGAGTTTATCAAAAATTCATAATCAATCATAATCATTTAAAAACATTTAAATTTGTTCTGTAAATCTATAAAATATATGTAATTATACATTATTAATAAGTATTTACATCAATTTCCTCTAGATTCGCTTAATATAGTTTTGTAGTATTTATATATTAAGTTTTTTGGAGGCAGTTATGTTTTTTGATAAAAAGATTATCGTATTTGAGAATTTAGAGAATAAATACAATCAAGAAGAAGCAAAAAATATATTTTTGAGACATTCCATTGATTATGACTTTATTACAATAAGTAGCCAATCTATTATTTTAGGTGGATTACAATATCCTTCAGCACAGAACAAAGAACAATTTATTGCTGATTTTAATGACTATTTAGGGAACTAATGCATTTAGCTGTCATCAAGTTTAAAACTTGAGACAGCTTTTTTTATTGATAAGTGACAAAATTGTCATACTATCGCTGATTTTGTTCGTTTATATTTGGGTAATATATCTATATAGAGACTATAATGAATTTATAGTTGAAGGAGGGATATTATGCTCGTAAATAAATGGATTTATATCGCATTAGCTGTGTTATTAGGAAACTTTGGCGTTCATAAATTTTATGCACAAAAACCAGTTGTTGGACTATTACACTTAGCATTCTGTTGGACAGGGATTCCACATGTTATCGCATTCTTCAGTGCTATATTTGCATTGTTTAGACCATCTGATGAACATGGTAATATTCAAGCATAGTATGTTGTGAGGTGCTTATATTAAATTTTGTTAAACCCTAGATATATTTATAAATAATTTTTCGAAAAAAGAGTCTCGGACAGAAATGTTCTAGACTCTTTTCATATTTTTAGAAATAGGAAGGGCTGAATATTGCTAGAGGGGTACGACAAGCAATATTCTGGACCTTGTATTTATCAAGACTAGTGAAACAAGATAAATAGCGGCCTTGTATGTATCAAGATTGACCAAACAAGATAAATAGCGGCCTCGTATTTATCAAGACAGGCGAAACAAGATAAATAGGCGCTTCGTATTTATCAAGACTGCCCAAACAAGATAAATAGACGCTTCGTATTTATCAAGACAGGCGAAACAAGCAACATAAGAGCTCCGTATATTGCAAGACTGCCCAAACAAGCAACATAGAGCCTCCGTATGTTGTAAGACTACCTAAACAAGCAACATAGAACGCCTGTATGTTGCAAGACTCCCCAAACAAGCAACATAGAACCTCACGTTTACATTGATTATTCCAAATAAAAGAGACTGGCATATAATGTAATGTCTCAGTCTCTCTAAATTATTCATTATTCAAATCTACATATAACAATTTAACTTGGTCACGTAATATTTTTATTTCAACAGGTGTTTCGAATAGAATTTCACCGTCTATATCTAATTTGGCTGATGGATCAGTAGATAACGTAGCTGATTCACATGATATATGTTGTATGCTATCACTAATCTCGTTCCAATTCATGCTATCTTTTACTTTAAAGAAGTCATTGATAATACTGAAATTTTGTTTGTCGAAAATAAATATATTCATTTTCCCGTCATTAGGTGATAAGTCTTCTAAAGGAATTCTACTACCACCTACGTGTTGACCATTCGCAATCAAAATCATTGAAGTTTCTCCTGAATATGTTTCGTTATCAGCTGTTAATTTATATTGATAAATTTCTGGGTTAGCTACCGTTTTAATTGTAGAAAAAATATAACTGAATTTACCTAATAATTCTTTTTGATTGGATTCAACATTTTCAGCGTTTTGTACCATCAATCCAATACCCGCAAAGTTAAGGGCATAAGTACCATTGACATCTAATACATCAAATGACTTAATTTGACTCGCTAATAAATCTTGAGAAGCTTGCATTGGTTTTTGAGATATATTTAAAGTCTTCGTGAAATCATTGAAAGTTCCACCAGGTAAGACACCTATTGGTATTTGGAGATTGTTTTCTACGACACCATTTATTAATTCGTTTAATGTTCCATCGCCGCCTAGTATAAAAATAACATCATAAGCTTGTTCGTTTGTATCGGCAGCTAATGTTTTACAATAAGAACGAATTTGTCCTTCTTCTTTACTTAATTTTATTGTTAATTCATCACAAAGCTGTGTTAAATTTTCTGTAACTTGTCCCAGTTCTTTATATATATTACCTTGGCCAGCCGCCTCGTGGTAAAATAAAATTCCTCTATGAAAATGTTGTGTCATAATCATGATACCTCCTGTATTGTACCTTTTATTACAATACCATGTATGACGATTGATAAACAATTTTAAATAAAATATTTTAATGTGTTAAAATAAATAAAAGCATTGAAAAGGGGAGGATTATTATCGCTTCACAAAATGATTATATCCATTATGAAATGGAAAAAAGAAAGCAACCTTTACTAGGTGTTGTAATCCATAACGATGCAAGTGAATTAAATGCTAATGAATGGCGTGAAGTATTAATAAACGCACCTGAAGAAAGATATGTTCAAGGTATTGCGCATTATTACATCGATAGAAATCAACAATGGCAAGCAATTGATACTGAGCGTATTGCCTGGCATACTGCTAATCCAATAGGTAATGAACAATATTTAGGGTATGAAGTATTAGAATCTCTCTCGAGTACAGATGAAGAATTTTTATTAAATGAGCAAGAAACGTTAAGAGCAATCGCTTCAGATATGATTGATTATAATTTAACACCTAATCGAGATACGGTTCGATTACATTTGGAGTTTAGTGAAACAGAATGTCCACATCGTTCATTAGAAATTCATACGAATTGGAAGACGACAATAGATGGCATGCCGGATGAGTGGATTATTAATGAAATGAAAGATTATTTTATAGAACAAATTAAACAATATATGTTGAATTAAAAAAAGCGTGTGGATATGAAATCATTTGATTTCAATCCCACGCTTTTTAATTATTGTGCATATTGTTGTTGTATTTGAACTAATGCATTATAGAATAGTTCAGGTTGTTCAGGACCATTGTATGTTCCTTTTTCTAATGCAGTTAATGAAGCTTTTTCAGGATTTGTTAATCCGCCTTCATATTTTTGTCTCCAGTCTGCATTGATAGAATTTAAGTAAGGATTTTGTCCCGTTTCATTGTAAATTTGTTGAGCTTGTTCTGCACCAAGTGCTGAATTCGACTGACTATTACTTGCAGCATTGTTAGCATCATTGCTAGCTGCGTTATTAGCATCATTAGCTGCTGAATTATCAGCATTTGAAGCGCCATTACTGTTTTGGTCAGCGTTGCTATTAGCACCATTGTTTGATCCATCAGAATTAGCTGAATTATTGTTATTTGCGTTATCGTCACTATTAGCATTTGAATTGCTTGAGTCAGAGTTAGAAGCACTATTACCGTCTGTGCCACTACTATCATCTGAGCCATTAGTGCCATTTGAATTAGAGTCACTAGACCCGTTATCATCGGAGTTATTACCATCTGAATTTGAACTAGCAGAATCGCCTGAAGCGACATCATCAGAACTACTATCAGAGTCCTTACTGCTGTCTGATTTACTGTCTGATTTATCATCAGATTTTTTATCTGAATCTTTATCAGACTTACTATCTTTTGATTTAGATGCATCATCAGATTTCGAAGAATCTTTATTTGCAGATGAATCATCTTTGCTGCCGTTACTATCATCGTTACCGCATGCTGCTAAGAATAAAAATGAAGATAGTAACAAGATTAAAAATTTCTTCATATATAAACCCCATTTCTTTTTTTGTTTGACACTTATGTATCAACAATAATTCAATACCACTAAATATTAATCTCAAACAAAATTTATTATTATTTTTTTAAACTTTTTATACCGTTTTAATAATAGTATTAAAAATCGTACAAATGTCCTTTTTATAATCATTAAGTGAATTTAAAAGACTAAGTGAGTTTGTTTAGATTTTTCTGATAAATCTGTATAATGTTTATATGATTAGAATATGTAGGAGGAATTGAAATGACTAAAAAAACAATCGGCTTTGTAGGTACAGGTGTTATGGGTAAATCTATGGCAACCCACTTAATTAATGAAGGTTATGAAGTAAATGTTTATAATAGAACAAAATCTAAAGCAGATGAATTGGTAGAAATAGGCGCGATTTGGTGTGACACGATTGCAGATTTATCTAAGACTAGTGATGTGATTATATCTATCGTTGGTTATCCTAAAGATGTTGAATCTATTTATTTAGATGAAAGTGGCATTATAAACCATGCTAAAGAAGGCACAACTATTATAGATATGACAACTTCAAGCCCTGCTCTTGCAGAGAGCATTTACAACGAAGCAAAAACAAAAAATATTAACAGTTTAGATGCACCTGTATCTGGTGGCGACGTTGGTGCGAAAAATGCTACATTAACGATTATGGTCGGTGGAGACGAAGAAGTATTTAATCAAGTTGAAGATATTTTCAATGTTATTGGACAAAATGTTGTCTATCAAGGTAAAAGTGGTAATGGACAACATACGAAACTTGCGAATCAAATCGCTATCGCAGCAGGTATGTTAGGTGTAGCAGAATCCATTATATATGCTGAAGAAGCGGGATTAGATATTGATAAAGTATTCAGTTCTATTGAACATGGTGCAGCGGGTAGTTGGTCATTATCCAATTTAGGACCAAGAATGGTCAAAGGAGACTATGCTCCAGGATTTTATGTTAAACATTTCATTAAAGATATGAGAATTGCGATAGAAGAAAGTGAAAAAAGAGGCTTATATATGCCTGGATTATTAAAAGCAAAAGAAGTATATGATGCATTAAGTGAAGCAGGTTTTGAAGATAATGGTACTCAATCTGTTATTCAATTATTAAAAGATCATATTAAAAAGGGGTAAAACAATGGATTTAAATGAATATCAAAATCTTGCATTAAGAACTATGTCTGATGTTAAAAGAGATCCAGATAAAAGCTTAATTAATGGAGCATTAGGTTTAACAGGAGAATCTGGTGAAGTTGCAGATATTGTTAAGAAATACGTATTTCATGGTCATGACCTAGATAAAGAAGCATTAAAGAAAGAACTAGGGGATGTACTTTGGTATATCGCATGTTGCGCTTCTGCTCTTGATGTAGATCTGGATGAAATTGGTCAGCTAAATATTGAAAAACTTAAAAATAGATATCCAAATGGATTTTCAAAAGAAGATTCACTAAATCGTAAAGAATAATCAACAATTATCTATTGGATAATAATGACAAAACTGTTAGAATGAAAAGGAGTGAAAACGCTTACGTAGGAGGTAGCTATATTGGAAGGAAACGAACAATATTTATCTATAGATGAACTAAAACAGTTAATGTCTGACTACCCATTTCAATATATTGTTTGTGGACAAAGTGCGATTGATTTATTTTTGAACGAATATACGCACACTAAAGAAATCATGAGCATAACAGTAAGCAGAGAAGAAGAGCTTGCTTTAGCAAACTACTTTTTAGAACGCCATTATCAAATAGTAGTTGAGACACCATTGAATGAACTAAAAGAAATTACTGTTGAAGAACTTAGAGATTATAAGAAATATTATATTTATAATAAGAAGAGCGAATGTAAAATTCTTAAAGTTTATATATATGAAACGAAAGATGAGAAATGGCAATTTAGTCATGATCACAATATAGAAGTGGAAGATTACAAAATATACTTTCATAGCTTAGAACATGATGTGAAGTATTTGCGACCAGAAATCCAAATGATGTATAAGCTATATCATGAGCTGAGACAAGATGATATTTATAAATATCAAAAGTTAATTCAACATTTAAGTTATTATCAATTTTTTATGCTTAGAAAAGTAATAGGTAAAGATAAACTCAATCAGATTATTTTATCAGATACATAAAAGAAGCCGACGATTAAATCGTTGGCTTCTTTTAGTTACTAATAGTTACTATGCGAGTTGTGTTGTTTTATTTGCGAAGTATTCGTCATAAATCGCTTGAACGGCTATATCAGAATATTGCTCATCAATACCAAACATCATAGAAATTTCAGATGATCCTTGGTTAATCATATTTAAGTTAACATTTCTCTTACTAAGTGCTGCAGTTGCTCCAGCTGCTGTTCCAACTGCTTTATTCATTCCTTCTCCGACAATCATTAAAATAGCTAAATCATAGTCAATTGTTAACTCGTCTACAGGAATATTTTCTCGAATTTTATTTAAAACTCTTTCTTCTTTTCCTTTAATTTGAGTCGATCTCATAATAATACTAATGCTATCAATACCAGATGGGATATGTTCGATTGAAATGTTTTCTTCTTCTAAGATACTAAGTACTTTACGTGTAAATCCAACTTCTCTATTCATTAAGTACTTTTTGATGTTGATAATTGTAAAACCTTTATCACAGCTTACGCCAGAAACGATATGAGATAAGTTAGAAATGTTACGTTCACTTACAATGTATGTTCCTTTATCAGTTGGTCTATTTGTATTCTTGATCACAACTGGAATGCGATCTTTATAAAGTGGCTCTAGTGCCTCATCATGAAATACGCCAAATCCGGCATATGATAATTCACGCATTTCTCTATATGTGATTTCTGGAATTACTTCTGGTTGAGATACGACTGTTGGGTTTGCTCTAAAGATACCTGATACATCCGTAAAGTTCTCGTACAAGCTTGCTTTAATACCTCTTGCTAAAATAGCCCCTGTAATGTCAGATCCACCTCTAGGGAAAGTCACGATATCACCATTTTCAGAATAACCAAAGAATCCAGGAATGATTAATTTCTCATCATATTCACGTAATTTATAAATCTTCTCATACGACGATTCTAATATCATTGCGTTTCCTGGTTCATCTGTGACGATGATGCCTGCATCTTTAGGCGATAAGTAACGTGTAGGGAAACCTAACTGACTATTATATTGTGCGATAAGTTGCGCATTGAAATCTTCTCCACAACTTTTTAAACCATCTAGTAAGCGTTCAGGTTTATCATGATACACGTTTATCAAATTTAATAAGTGGTTTTTAATTTCATCTAAAATAGAACGATCCATGTTCAATTCAGTCACAATTTCTTCATAGCGACCAACAATTTGGCTGAGTTTGTTTGAATAATCTAATTGATTAACAACTTTTTCATATAAGCGTATGAGCAAATCCGTTGTTTTAATGTCTTCTTTAAATCTTTTTCCAGGTGCAGATACGACTACAATTTTTCTTTCATCATCAGCGTTAATGATGTTAACGACTTTTTTAATTTGCTCACTGTTAGCGACGGAACTTCCGCCAAATTTTGAAACTTTCATTTTATCAGTCCTTTTACTGGGGGTAATGTAATTGTAGCTCTTTACAAAGCGAGAAATAATGATAATATTACTATTAATTCTAATTATTCAAACTTTACAAAAAACTTTAATGAATTTATACTATAATAAACTTAAGTCTATTTCAAGTAGACATTTGTATTTTTAACAAGAACAATATATTTAAGGTGAGTGAGGAAATGAAAGTATTAAATGTAGCAGTATTAGGTCTTGGCACTGTTGGAACAGGTGTCGTAAAGATTGTTGAAGAAAATAAAAAGCAAATAGAAGACACGATTGGGAAATCTATACATATTAAACATATTCTTGTGAGTTCTATTAACAAGAAACGTGCAATTAATACTTCTAGCTATCATTTAACTGAAAATATTAACGAAATTTTAGAAGACGATGAATTGGATATCGTTGTTGAAGTAATGGGTGGTATCGAACCAACAGTAGAATGGTTGAAAGCATTTCTTTCTAAAGGTATACACGTCATTACTGCAAATAAAGATTTATTAGCCGTACATTTAAGAGATTTAGAAGATTTAGCTGAGAAAAATAAAGTTGCGCTTAAATATGAAGCGAGTGTAGCAGGTGGTATTCCGATTGTGAATGCGATTAATAATGGATTAAATGCCAATAATATTAATCAATTTATGGGTATCTTTAATGGCACATCTAACTTTATTCTTAGTCAAATGACGCGCGAAGGAAAATCATATGATGAAGCATTACAGCTTGCAACAGATTTAGGTTATGCAGAAGCGGATCCAACTGACGATGTTGAAGGAATTGACGCAGCTCGTAAAGTCGTAATTACGAGCTATTTATCATTTAATAGGGTGATTTCGTTAAATGATGTTGAAAGAGTAGGTATTTCTGATGTTGAAATAGAAGACATTAAAGTTGCAGAAAAATTAGGCTATAAAATTAAATTAATTGGTCAAGGTAAATATGAGAATGGCCGAGTTATATCAAGTGTTAAACCAACATTATTACCAAACAGTCATCAAATGGCGCATGTTGAAGATGAATATAATGCTATATATGTTATTGGTGATGCTGTTGGAGATACAATGTTTTATGGTAAAGGAGCAGGTAGTTTAGCTACTGGTAGTGCTGTTGTATCTGATTTATTAAACGTTTCATTACAATTTGAATCAGATTTACATACGTTACCACCACACTTTGAACTTAAAACTGAACGTACGAAAGAAATTGTTGAAGATGAAGTGGTTAAATTTCCACTGAAAAATAGTCATTTTATCATTGTTGAAAGTGACAAAGATGAAGATGTCTTAAGAGATGACATTAAAGCGACAATCGAATTTCATAGAAGTGTTAAAGCAGAACAACGAACTGAAAATACGTATGGTATTGTCATCAGAGGTATTGATGAATTACCAGTTGATCAATTAAAAGAAAATGGCATTAATATTTTGAAATATTATCCAATTGAAGGAGATAAGTAATATGGGCAGATGGCAAGGATTAATTCATAATTATAAAGAATATTTACCAGTAAACGAAGGAACACCTCAACTGACATTAAATGAAGGTAATACACCATTAATTCATTTACCTTATTTATCAGATAAATTGAATATTAATTTATTTGCTAAATTTGAAGGTCTTAACCCTACAGGTTCTTTTAAAGATAGAGGTATGGTAATGGCAGTCGCAAAAGCGAAAGAAGAAGGTAAAAAGATTGTAATATGTGCTTCTACTGGTAATACATCAGCTTCAGCTGCCGCTTATGCTGCAAGAGCAGGCTTAAAAGCAATTGTTGTTATTCCTGAAGGTAAAATAGCACTTGGTAAATTAGCACAAGCAGTTATGTACGGTGCTGAAATTGTATCAATTAAAGGGAATTTTGATGAAGCATTAAATATCGTTAAAAAAGTAGCAGAAAAAGGTGAAATAGCACTTGTAAACTCTGTAAATCCTTATAGAATTGAAGGTCAGAAGACTGGTGCTTTTGAAATTGTTGAACAATTAGATGGTAAAGCGCCAGACTTATTTGCGATACCAGTAGGAAATGCTGGAAATATCACAGCATATTGGAAAGGTTTCAAAGAATATCATCAATTAAATCAATCAGGTTTACCTGTTATGTGTGGTTTCCAAGCTGAAGGTGCGTCTCCAATCGTACAAGGTAAAGTTGTCACAAATCCAGAGACAGTAGCGACTGCTATTAGAATCGGAAATCCAGCAAGTTGGAAATTAGCTGAGGCAGCACGTGATGAGTCAAATGGACTAATTGATAGTGTGACAGATGAAGAAATCCTTAAAGCGTACAAACTTATGACAAGTAAAGAGGGTGTCTTCAGTGAACCAGCTAGTAACGCTTCAATTGCAGGTTTGTTGAAATTGCATGAGCAAGGTAAATTAGAGCCAAATCAAACTGTTGTCGCAATTTTAACAGGTAATGGATTGAAAGATCCTGATACTGCAATCGATTTACTTGATTCGCCAATTACACCTTTAGAAAATGACGAACAAGCAATTATTGATTATATTGAGCGTGCATTACAATGAAGAAATTAAAGCTTAAAGTACCAGCCTCAACTGCTAACCTTGGGGTTGGTTTCGACTCAATCGGAATGGCTCTAGATAAATATTTAGAAGTAGAAGCACATCTTTCCGAAGATGGAAAATGGCATTTTGAGCATATTGGACCTCATCTTCAAGGTTTACCTGATAATGAAGACCATTATATTACTAAAATTGCACAAACTGCTACAAAGAAATTTTCTAAAGAAATGCCTGCATTAAATTTAAAAATGTATAGTGATATTCCACTTGCAAGAGGGTTAGGTAGTTCAGCATCTGCGCTCGTAACAGGTTTATTTCTTGCTAATTATTTTGCAAATTTAAAGTTATCTAAATATGAGTTGCTACAACTTGCAACTGAAATTGAAGGGCATCCAGATAATGTTGCACCAACAATTTATGGTGGTTTAGTCTTAGGTGTATATGATCCAGAAGCTAAACATACGGATGTCTCATATATTGATATACCAAAAGTCGATGTTATTGCTACAATACCAGCGTATGAGTTATCAACAGAGAAAGCACGTAAAGTATTACCAGAAACATTATCTTTAAAAGATGCCGTTAAATATAGTGCGATTAGCAATACGATGATCAGTGCGTTAATTCAACATAATTATGAATTAGCTGGAAAGATGATGATGAAAGATGGTTTTCATGAACCTTATCGTCAACATTTGATCCCTGATTTTGAACATATTAAAGCATTAGCTTTAGAACATGGTGCGTATGCGACAGTCATTAGTGGTGCTGGTCCAACTGTACTAACGCTCGTAAAAAAAGAATTGAGTGGTAAGCTTGTGAGAGCATTGCAGGACGAATTTGAAGATTGCGAATCTGAATTGGTAACCATTAATCGATATGGCATTAGCCAAAAAATTATAAACTTATAATTAAAAATGAGATGCTTATATTCTATGTATGATAGAATATAAGCATTATTATATTTAAGGAGATAAACATGACATATAAATACATCGTAATGGATATGGATGATACACTTTTAACTTCAAAGAATGAAATAAGTGAAGTGACATATCAATACTTAATGGAGAAACAAAAACAAGGCATGAAGTTAATACTCGCATCAGGGCGCCCAACTGCAGGTATGGTTAAGCATGCAGAAGCACTTGATTTAAAGAGTTATGGAGGCTATATCGTAAGTTATAATGGTGCATTTGTCATCAAGGCAGAAGATCAAAGTATCGTATTTAATCAAACAATTAGTCAAAAAGATGCACACGATATTATTGATTATTGTAGAAGTCATCATTTCTTTTATTTAACGTATTTAAATGACCAAATTATTCATGATACAACACATGATTATATGAACATTGAAAGTGAATTAACAGGTCTTCCAATGAATAAAGTTAATGATATTAAAGAAGCTATAACAGGTGACGTTCCAAAAATAATGGGTGTTGATTTCGAGGAAAACATTGCAAGTGCAAATCAAGAGCTGAATGGCAAATTTAATGAACAAGTATCATCAACAATAAGTAAGCCGTACTTTTTAGAATTCATGAATAGTGAAGTATCTAAAGGGAAATCATTACAAAGATTGTTTGATCAAATTGGAGCGGATTTCTCAGAAGTGATCGCTTTTGGTGATAGTTTAAATGATTCTGATATGTTAGAAAGAGCAGCAGTTGGTGTTGCTATGGGAAATGCGAACGATACGATTAAAGGTATTGCAGATGTCGTTACAGACGACCATGACCATGATGGTATCGTAACAGCGCTAGAAAAAATATTAAAAGCATAAAAATAAAGCAGTTCAAACCTTAAAATTTAAGATTTGAACTGCTTTTTATTATTCGTGACGATCTTCATTAAACGCAATTGAAGTCATTTCAATTACGAGAATTGATTTTGCCCCAAGTATTTTTAATTGTTGTACAATATCATCAATTTCAGTTTTATGTCTTAGTCTTTCAACAAATACGATGATTTGTTCGTATTGATCAATCTCTAAATTATATAAATAATGAGTGATTGTTCTTTCTAAAGGCGACATAAAACTAATCTTTTTATTAGAATGTCTTAATGTACTAGAATCGAAATTAAAGCGTGTTGTACCTTGTACACGTATTTCTTTACCAGGTAAATAACGAGCAATTTGAAGTGGAACGTACATGAATTCTCCTATACCAATGACGAATTTAGGTGAATCATCTAAAAAGTCATTCAATAATTCTCCCATACGTTGAAACAGGTCTTCAGAAACTTGTTGTTCTTTACCATTTAAAGTAAATCTTCCTGTTGAAATAAAGTATGGATTATCGTGAATCGTACCATCACGTAGCATGTTTTGAGCTTTTACAATGAAATGATCATTGATGACATTTCTTAAAGAGTAATATTGAACTTTCGTCTCATGTTTTTGATTATCTAGTAGTTCATTTTGAATTAAATCTTTCGTTTCATGCTCAATAGCTGTGATTTCTACATCAAATGACATGAGTGAAATGATGTTGATTTTAATATTTAAAGATTTTTCCAAACTTGAAAATGCCTCTTTAACACTTTGAGATCTTAAATCAATAGGTGTTAAAACTGTAAACGTTTCTCTTTCAGGACATTTATCATAAATCTTTTTAATGAGATTTAGTACAGAATTACCATTTAATAAATGATTATCAATAATTGCGACACGTTCATCATTATCAAAGAAGTCTTTATCTTTCGTATAGAAAAATAAGCGTTCTTGAGGGTCAACAATATCGCTATGGTCTAATAATGGTGGATGAGAAATAATCTTATCTCGTGTAGAAGCTAAGAACATGACATCATCATCAAATAAACTAAAAATCGATTGTCCTAAATTGACAGCACGTTCACTTAAACCTAGAAATCTCGTTGGTGGATAGTGACCAAGTTTATTTGATTCAACCATATTTAAAGCTTGAATCATTTTACTGCGATTTTTACTATTAATAGCTTTAGCAATCGTTTGAATGCGTTCATCCGTTTCGCCTGTTAAAGACTCATGGTATAAGAATCCTAACAATAAACCAACGAGTAAAGGGTGCTCTGGATATAACCCTCTAGAATATCCTAAACAAGGAGATACAGGTATAAATGGAAATTCTGAATGTTCTTCTTGTGTAATTGCGAGCATTTCATCTATTTCAAAATCAAATCTATTTTCTTTAACTTTCACTTCAACTTGCTGTTCATTATCTAAAGGAAAAACTTTACTTACTTGGGACATGTGATTACTCCTTTATTTACTTGTGTGCGTCCATTCATGGCTGAATTTCTTTCTCTTAATATGCGCATAAATTTGGTCCGCTGCATAGTCTTGGTTCGTATAAACAGTAATATCAAAAAATGCTTGATTCTCTTCAAATGGTTCATTTAAATATAAATCTTTAAGATGATCAAATAATGATTGCATCTGTTCCCGAGTTAAACTTGTATATTCTCTAAGTGTTTTCTTAACGAGTTGAGCATGTGTGTCATAAATGCTTTGAACAACAATGACAAAACGTTCATCTTGTTCCATAACATCATCAAATAAATTTGTTTGACCTGTCATATTTACACCTTCTTTATTCTAAAATTATCATTAATATTTATTATACTATATATATTGCAATATGAAAAAGTAGATTATAGTTAGCAAATTTTTAGAAACGTTTTGAATGAAGTAGTTCAGGATTAGGGGAATGATATTTTGTATAGAGTATATCGTTACAAAAGTAGGTGGAATTGTAACTAAGGGGTGCCATAGTAACAAAAGTGGGCGGAATTGTAACTAAGAGGAGCCATAGTAACAAAAGTCGGCAGAATTGTAACTAAGGGACGCCATAGTAACAAAAGTAGCTGGAAGTGTAACTAAGGGGCGCCATAGTAACAAAAGTCGTGGGAATTGTAACTAAGGAAGCCGTTAGTAACAAAACTAGGCAAAAGTGTAAATAAGACAAGCGTATACAAAAAAACAAAATAAAAATAACGCCACTCAATCAACTTGAGTGGCGCTTTTAAAAATTATTTCTTATATTGGTGTTTTGTTAAATCGATGTCTTCTAGTTTGATAATTTTAGATTTCGTTGTGAATTTATGAATAAAGTATACTACGAAACCTAATATAATCGGTAAGAATGATTCGATTAATACTGGGTAGTTCAATGTCATAATGCTATCAAATGATTGACCGATTAATAAGAATGCTATTACAGCGATTACGATGATTGGTCCTAATGGATATAAAGGTGCTTTATATTCAAGTGTATCTGTCGCTGATTTGCCTTGTTTCTTAATGGCCATCCTTAATCGAATATGACTGATAATACTCATAAGCCAAACTAAAGTAACAAGTGCGCCTAACATATTCAATAATCTATAATAACCATCAGCGTTAATCGTTGCATATACGATTGATGCGAATATTAATACGATTGTGACACATAATGAAACGAATGGCATATTATTTCTATTTAAGTTATTGATAAACTTAGGTGCTTGCTTATGTTGAGCAAGTGAGTAAAGTAATCTACTTGTAGCATATAAGCCTGAGTTACCAGCTGAAATGAGTGCTGTTAAAATAACTGCATTAATAATTGAAGCGGCGAATGCTATACCAACTCTATCAAATACGATTGTAAACGGACTTTGTGTTACAGTGTTTGATTTATTTAATAACAATGGATCAGTATATGGAATAATTGCTGCAATCACAGCGATTGCTAAAATATAAAATAATAAAATTCTCCAGAATACTTGTCTAATTGCTTTTGGCATGGATTCTTTAGGATTTTCTGATTCACCAGCTGTTACGGCTACTACTTCTGTACCACCGAAGCTAAATCCAGCTACAAGTAGTACGCCTAAGAAACCAGAAATACCATTTACGAATGGTGCTTCTTTATAAGTGAAGTTTGATAATCCTAATGGTTCATTACCACCTAAAATTCCAAATATCACAAGTACACCAACTATTAAGAAGATTATAATAGTCGCGACTTTAATAAAACTTAACCAATATTCAGCTTCACCAAATGCTTTAACAGTAAATGCATTGAGTAAGAATAGAATAACTAAGAAAATAATGCTCCATACAAACGGGTTAATACTTTGGAATATATCCCAGTATGTAATAATTTTTGCTGCAGTTAATATATCGACGCTTGTTACAAGAGCCCAAATTACCCAATAAAGCCAACCAACAGTAAATCCTGCTGATGGATCAATAAATCTACTTGAGTATGCACTAAATGACCCAGAAACTGGATAAAAAGTTGCAAGTTCTCCTATAGCTGTCATTAAAAAGTAGAGCATAACACCAATAATAGAATAAGCTATAAGTGCACCACCAGGTCCTGCTTGAGTAATGACTGCACCACTGGCCATAAATAAACCAGTACCAATTGAACCACCAATAGCGATCATTGATATGTGCCTAGTCTTTAATCCTCGTTTCATTTCTTCCATATAATTCACCTTGCTTTCTAATAGTACAATTTATCTGTAAATAAAATATACATATTATTTTATTAGTATTTCAGTAAATAAGCAACAAAAATTTTTAACGCATAAATGCTTTAAAGTCATAAAGTAATAGTATATAAAAATAGAAGTCATTTCAAATGTATGAATTGACTTCTTTGTCGTATATTTTCTTATAAAATAAGAAATTATTTAGTTTCGCGGTGTAAAGTGTGACGACCTAATCTTGGACAGTATTTTTTCATTTCAATACGTTCAGGATTTGTACGTTTGTTTTTAGTTGTAATATAATTTCTGTCGCCACATTCAGTACATGCTAACGTGATATTGACACGCATGTTCATCAGCCTTTCTATTCAGTAATCGTTACGTTTTATAATTTTAGCATAATACAAATGAGTTTTCAATGCAAAAATATGTGTATTATATAATTGCGACATGATGTGTAAAAGCGTATATTGTTATAATTAAAACAAATAATCATGTAGGAGTTAAAATATGAAAAAAATATATATTATGGTTGGTGCTTTATTAACGATGGCACTCATACTTTCAGGTTGTAACACCCAAACATCTAAAGACGACAAAATTAAAATTTATGCAACAAACTTTCCATATGAAAGCTTTGCAAAACAAATTGGTGGAAAATATGTAGATGCAAATTCTATTTACCCAAGTGGTACGGATTTACATAATTATGAGCCAACACAAAAAGAAATGCTTAATATTGCTAAAAGTGATCTGTTTATTTATTCTTCAAATGAATTAGATCCAGTAGCTAAAAAAATTAGTTCTACTATTAAAAGCGATGATCATAAATTAGAAGCGGTAGCTAATTTGAAAGAAAGTCATATTTTAGAACATCATCATGAACACGGTGAAGAAGAGCATGAACATGAGCACGAAGATGAAGAAAGTGCTAACGATCCACATATTTGGTTAGATCCAATTGTCAATAAAGAAGCGGCGAAATCTATTAAAGATAAACTCATTAAAAAGGATCCAGAGCATAAAGATTATTATCAAAAAAATTATCAAAACCTCATTAAAGATATAAACGAAATTGATGAAAGTTTACAAAACGTAACGAAAGATACAAAAAGAGATACTGTATTTATTTCTCATGATTCTCTAGGGTATTTAGCTAACAGATATCACTTTAAACAAAAGGGTGTCACAGGCATGAATAATGAAGAACCAACACAAAAAGAAATTCTAGAAATCATTAAAGATATTAACAACTCGAAATCACCATATATTTTATATGAACAAAATGTTAGTTCAAAAATGACAGATATTATAAAGAAAGATACGAACAGTAAACCATTAAAATTCCATAATTTAGAAGTATTAACTAAAGATGAAGCCAAACAAAAAAATATTTCATATCAGTCTTTAATGGAAGAAAATATCAAAACTCTTGATAAAGCTCTAAATAAATAACATTTATAGTATTATTTCGTTTACTTTTACTACTTAACCATGTATAGTAACTAATGGATTATTATTAATAGTTGTGAAAGAGGTTATTGATATGAAAATTTTTGATTATGAAGATGTACAGTTAATACCAAATAAATGTATAGTAGAAAGCCGTTCTGAATGTGATACTACTGTGAAATTTGGTCCAAAGACATTTAAATTACCAGTAGTACCTGCAAATATGCAAACAGTCATGAATGAAGAGCTAGCTGAATGGTTTGCTAGTAATGATTATTTTTATATCATGCATCGTTTTGATGAAGAAGGACGTATTCCATTTATCAAAAAAATGCAAAGCCAAAACTTATTCGCCTCAATTTCTGTAGGTGTTAAAGACAATGAATATACTTTTATAGAACAACTTTCTAATGAAGGGCTTGTTCCTGAATATATAACAATAGATATTGCACACGGTCATTCTGAGCAAGTTATTAGAATGATTAAACATATTAAACAACATATTCCTGAATCATTTGTAATTGCAGGTAATGTTGGTACGCCTGAGGGTGTTCGTGAACTTGAAAATGCGGGTGCTGACGCAACTAAAGTTGGTATCGGACCAGGTAGAGTATGTATTACAAAAATTAAAACTGGATTTGGTACTGGTGGATGGCAATTAGCTGCAATTAACGCTTGTAGCAAAGCTGCTAGAAAACCAATGATCGCTGATGGTGGTATTAGAACGAACGGTGATATTGCTAAATCTATTAGATTCGGTGCAAGTATGGTAATGGTTGGTTCATTATTTGCTGCGCACGAAGAATCTCCAGGTGAAACAGTTGAATTAGAAGGTAAACTATATAAAGAGTATTTCGGTAGTGCATCTGAATTTCAAAAAGGTGAACGTAAAAATGTAGAGGGTAAAAAGATGTTTGTTGAACATAAAGGCTCTCTAAAAGATACGTTAATTGAAATCGAACAAGATTTACAAAGTTCTATTTCTTATGCAGGTGGAAAAGATCTACATTCTATTACAAAAGTAGACTATGTAATTGTTCGTAATTCAATATTTAATGGTGACAGTGATCGCGGCTAAAACAAGTGAGGTGACGACTTGAGAAAAGTATTCTTTTTATTTATGTTGCTATTATGCTTAACACTTATCAAGCCAGTCCCAGAATCAGATTTGTCTAGACAAATTGGGCAAAAAGTATTGAACGTTCAACAAGGATTACAACACGAAGAAACAGCTAAGAAAGTTGAACTGAAGACACCAGATGACCAAGAATTTGCGATTAATAATATTCAAATCAATCAAACAAAGAATGAAGTAGAAAAGAAACTTGGTAAACCTAAGCGTATAACTGCTAATGAATATAACGAGAAATGGCATGTGTATCATAACGACTATAATGAATTTGTGATGGTAAGTTATGATCATGACAAAGTAACTGGTTTATATACAAACCAAGACCTTATAACTTCTAAAAAAGGTATCACAAGTAAAATGAACAAAGATAAAGTTCGTTCTATACTTGGAGAACCTGAAAAAGCAATAGAAAAAGACAAAGTGAAACTCATACAAAATGATGAAGATTATGATGTTTTCAAATTTGATAACATCTATACAACCGTGTTTTATGATAAACATGAAAATAATCAAATTAAAGGTATCATGCAGATTGCATCATCAACTGAAGATAAACGAACGAATCAGTATCATGCAGCTTCTGATGAATACAAAAAAGCTTTAGAATTACAAAACTTTGATCTTGTAAATGCTGAACGCGTACAGTTTGGACTACCTACATTAGCTTATAATGAGCGTGTTAGTGAAACTGCAAGAAAGCATAGTCAAGACATGGTGAATAATGATTATTTTGATCATAATAACAAACAAGGTATGTCTCCATTTGATAGATTAGATCGAGATGGTTTTAATTATGTTACTGCTGGGGAAAACTTGGCTTATGGTCAAATCAGTAGTATATATGCACATCATGGTCTTATGAATTCACTTGGACATAGAAAAAACATTTTAAATAAAGATTATAAAGAATTAGGTGTAGGTGTCGATATTGGTGAAGAATTACAGCCATATTGGACGGAGAACTACATCACGCAACAATAGAAAAGAGATAAATGATATTATCTTATCAACGTTGATATAATTAAATCGAGAAAAGTCAATATTTCATATTTCCTTAAATGTTTAACACATGTTGTTTCTAGTAATTTTGATTGGTGAAATAACATATAAAGGGGTAGTTTTACATGGAAAATAAAGAAATAAAACGAAAAGATTTAGATGTCTTAGAACGTATTAAAGAATTATTAAATAAAAAAGATGTATCATAAATATATGACAAGTAAAGTAAGAACTCGATAAAGGGAATATGAAAAAAGGAGATGCAATCGCATCTCCTTTTTGTTATGTTACATTTCTCTAAATAATCCAACAACTTTACCTAATACTGTAACGTTATCTAAATAAATAGGTTCCATTGTACTGTTCTCTGGTTGAAGTCTATATCGCGTTTCTTCTTTGTAAAAACGTTTAACTGTAGCTTCATCATCTTCTGTCATTGCAACTATGATATCACCATTCTCAGCGATTGATTGACTACGTACGATTACTTTATCGCCGTCTAGTATACCAGCTTCGATCATGCTATCACCGACAACATCTAATATAAAGATATTGCTATTATGTGTTGATGTGAAATGTGCTGGTAATGGGAAGTATTCCTCTACATTCTCTACAGCTGTAATAGGTATACCTGCTGTAACTTTACCGATAACTGGAACGTGAATGGTGTTCTCTTGGTTAATGTTCTCTCCAACTGTTTCTGTAATTTCTATTGCTCGAGGTTTAGTTGGATCACGTTTAATGTAGCCCTTTTCTTCTAGTCTTGATAAATGACCATGTACTGTAGAGCTTGACGCTAAGCCGACTGCTAAACCAATTTCACGTACGCTAGGCGGATAGCCTTTCGTTTGTACTATATGTTTGATGAATTGATATATTTCAGATTGACGTTTAGTTAATTCTTTCATAGTCGCACGCTCCCAATTAATTATTTAAATTTATTATAGCACATACGTTTCCTTTGAACAAACATTTGTTCGTATTTTTATTGACTACGAACAGTTGTTCTGTTATTATGATAATACAAACAAACGTTCTAGGAGGAATTGAGTATGACAATTACAATTAAGAAGACAGTATTAGTGTATATAGCAGTATTCTTAATGACTCTATTAATTGGATATTTATATTTAGCTCAGTCTAATGATCTTTATAATACAGAACAAACGTACGAAATGACCGATCATCAAATTAAACAACAAAGCGATAAACAACATAACCATATATCTGATTCCAATACATTAGTAGGGTCAATAGATTGAATTTAAACACGAGTAAATCCATTTGGATTTACTCGTGTTTTTTGGTATCTTTTATGTATAAAGAAAGTGGGGATAATATTATGCTAGAAAAAGCAAAAATAGAAAGAATCAATGAATTAGCGAACAAAAAGAAATCTGAAGGTTTAACAGATAGTGAAGCTAAAGAACAATCAAAATTACGTGCTGAGTATTTACAAGCTTTCCGCGGTAATTTTAAAAATACAATCGAAAATACTAAAATCATAGATCCAGAAGGTAATGATGTAACTCCTGATAAGGTAAAAGAAATTCAAAAAAATAATAATATAAGAAAGTAAGTATAAATTAAGTAATAATAATTAATTTTTGAAAAAATTTCATGTATAATGAAAAGGGATTACAAGAATAAAGGAGACTACATTTATGTTTAACGAAAAAGATCAACTTGCAGTAGATTCAATCCGTGCTTTAAGTATAGATGCTATTGAAGCAGCTAACTCAGGACATCCTGGTTTACCAATGGGTGCTGCGCCTATGGCATATGCATTATGGACTAAGCATTTAAATTTCAATCCTCAATCTAAGAACTATTTTAATAGAGACCGTTTTGTATTATCTGCTGGTCATGGTTCTGCATTACTATATAGTTTATTACACGTTTCAGGTAGTTTAGAACTTGAAGAAGTGAAGAACTTCAGACAATGGGATTCTAAAACGCCTGGACATCCTGAATTTAGACATACTGATGGTGTAGAAGTTACAACAGGACCTTTAGGACAAGGTTTTGCAATGAGTGTTGGTATGGCAATGGCTGAAAAACACTTAGCAGGTAAATTTAATAAAGATAAATACGATGTAGTAGATCATTACACATATGTTTTAGCAAGTGATGGTGACTTAATGGAAGGTATTTCTCATGAAGCAGCTTCATTAGCAGGTCACTTAAACCTTGATAAATTGATCACATTATATGATTCTAATGATATTTCATTAGATGGTGAATTAAATAAAGCATTCTCTGAAAATGTTAAAGAAAGATTCACATCATATGGTTGGAGCTATATCTTAGTTGAAGACGGTAATGACTTAGAAGCTATTGATAAAGCGATTACTGAAGCGAAAACGTTAGAAGGTCCAACATTAATCGAAGTTAAAACAGTTATCGGTTATGGTTCACCTAATAAAGCGGGTACTAATGGCGTGCATGGTGCTCCATTAGGTGAAGAAGAACGTGAATTAGCATTAAAAGCATACGGTTTAGATCCTTCTAAACGCTTTAATGTACCTCAAGAAGTATATGACATCTTCAGTGAAACAATGCTTAAACGTGCTAACGAAGACGAAGCAGCTTGGGAAAAATTAGTTGAAGCTTACTCAAATGAATATCCTGAATTAGGTCAAGCATTTAAACAAGCTATTTCTAATGAATTACCAGTTGATTACGATAAAGAATTACCAGTTTATGAAGCTGGAAATAGCAGTGCAACACGTGCAGATTCAGGTGAAGTTATTCAAGCATTAAGTAAATCAGTACCTGCATTCTTTGGTGGTTCAGCTGACTTAGCATCTTCAAACAAATCAAATGTTAAAGGTGAAGCTGACTTTAGTAGCGAAACTCCAGAAGGACGTAACGTTTGGTTTGGTGTTCGTGAATTCGGTATGGCTGCTGCAGTTAATGGTATGGCAGTTCACGGTGGTGTTAAACCATATGGTGCAACATTCTTCGTATTCAGTGACTACTTGAAACCAGCTGTAAGACTTTCAGCAATCATGGGTGTACCTTCAACATTTGTATTCACACATGATTCAATTGCTGTTGGTGAAGATGGTCCAACACATGAACCAGTTGAACAATTAGCTGGATTAAGAGCGATTCCTAACTTAAACGTTATTCGCCCTGCAGATGGTAATGAAACAAGAGTAGCATGGAAAGTAGCTTTAGAATCTGAAACAACACCAACAGCTTTAGTGTTAACAAGACAAAACTTAACAGCTTTAGATGTTGAAGAATCAGTATTAGAAGAAGGCGTTCGTAAAGGCGGATATGTCGTATATCGTTCTGAAATCGAACCTGAATACTTATTAATCGCATCTGGTTCTGAAGTTTCATTAGCTGTAAATGCAGCTAAAGATATCGAAGCACAAGGTAAAGGTGTACAAGTTGTATCATTACCTAACTGGCATGCATTTGATCAACAAGATGCTGAATATAAAGCATCAGTATTACCAGCATCAATCACAAAACGTGTAGCTATCGAAATGGCATCTTCTCTAGGTTGGCATAAATATGTTGGCCTTGAAGGTAAAGTCATTACAATTGATACATTCGGTGCAAGTGCGCCTGGCGACTTAGTAGTTGAAAAATACGGATTTACAAAAGAAAATGTATTAAACCAAGTATTAAGCTTCTAAAGAATGTTAAAAAAGCCTCATCCAAGAAACTTGGCTGAGGCTTTTTCATTTTAAACATTAAGTTTCATCTTGATAAAATGTAATGAATTTAGTAAACTTTTATAGGATACAGAAAGTGGGTGAAATAATGGCAACGTGGTTAGCAATATTATTAATCGTCGTGGCATTAATCGGTGGGCTAGCACTTGGATTCTTCCTTGCACGTAAATATATGATGGATTACTTGAAAAAGAATCCACCAATTAACGAAGAAATGTTACGTATGATGATGATGCAAATGGGTCAAAAACCATCTCAAAAGAAAATTAATCAAATGATGACAATGATGAATAAGAATATGGATCAAAAAATTAAATAATCTTATATTAATCATAAGTAAAAATAAAACGTATAACCGTGATATTTTTAAACGAGTCTCAGACGTATACAATAGTCTAAGGCTCGTTTCTTATTTTGTTTAAGTTTTCACTTATTGTTCAAATAAAGGTGTTTTAACTTAATTGTTATTTGATAAAATAGAATATGAGTGAGAGGGGGATCATTGTGGAAATCACAGTATTTGTAGCTTTTGGTGCAGGCATATTAAGTTTCGTATCTCCTTGCGTATTACCTATTTATCCAGCGTTTATTTCTTATATAACAGGCATGAGTTATGACGACATCAAAACTAAAGGACTTAGTCGTAATGCAATTTTACATACGATTATCTTTTTGCTTGGATTTAGTGTTATATATATGATACTTGGAATGGGTATAGGATATATTTCTGGTATGTTGATTAATTACCAAACGTTAATCAGGCAATTAGGTGCCATTATTATTATAGTATTTGGTCTCATTATATTAGGTGTATTCCAACCTCAATTTTTAATGAAAGACCGTAAAATAAATTTCAAGACGAAACCCACAGGTTATATAGGTACTTTTCTTATAGGTATGGCATTTGCTGCAGGATGGACACCTTGTAATGGTCCGATTATTGCAGCGATTGGTACGTTGGCTGCTACTAATTCATCACAAGCATTACTTTATATGTTGTTATATGTATTAGGATTCAGCATTCCATTTTTCGTACTGACATTCTTTATAACTAAATTACAAATTATTAAAAAGTACAATGTTGCTATCATGAAGTTTGGTGGTATAATTATGATAATTATGGGAATATTATTGTTCTTTGATTTATTAACGGAGATCACGATATTCTTCCAATCATTAGGTTTAAATTAAATATTATTGATATTTCGTACTTATAAGGGGTTTTAGATATGTATTTCCTTTTTTCATTTGTAATAGCAGCTTTAATGGGATTGGCAGTTATTGTTGTTAGAATGAAAGCACAAAATTATCCAACGAATGCTAAAAAGATTGTATTACCGCCATTTTTTATGGCTACAGGTGCATTGATGTATGTTGTTCCGTACTTTAGATTAAATGGCAGTGAAATTATAGAAGCAATTTTAGTTGGATTGTTCTTTTCTCTATTTCTTATCTTTACTTCTAACTTTGAAGTTAAAGGAACAGAAATTTATATGAAACGTTCTAAATTATTTCCGGTTATTTTAATATCGTTATTAATCATTAGATCAGTCGGTAAATTTTTCTTAAGTGATTCAATCGATCCGGGTCAATTAGCAGGTATGTTTTTCTTACTTGCATTTAGTATGATTGTACCTTGGAGAATTGCTATGTATGTTAAATATAAAAAATTAAAAGACCGTATGCCAATTGTAAATTAAAAAACAACGCACATCTCAATTATTGAGTGTGCGTTGTTTTTGCATTTGAAATTTCTTCTCTATGATCAAAGATAGAAAATTTATTCTTCTCATCATCAGCTAATTCGAACAATTTTAAATATGGTGTATAATCTATATTAAGTTCGGTTAGCTTTTTCTTCATGAATTTGTGATCTCTTTTTGGTGTTGCTACGATATATCCTCTCATGATATGGTCAAGTTCGATTGTTGTGGCATGTTCTTCTAATGCAATTTTAGAGACACGACCACCTATCTTTTCTTTCGCAACATCCCTAAATAATTCTGGAACAGGTGAAACGAGTTCGTTTAATAAACTACGAGCTTCATCATTCCATAATGGTAAAGCTTTATTAATGTAGTAGTCTTGCCAATCAAGTTCACTCATACCATTATCTTTAGGCATACGTTTTAGAAATTTACGAAACATAAAGAATCCACCGATTGCAAGTAACGAAATAAATACGATGCACCATAAAATAATAAAAAATATAAATGCGTTACTCAATGAAATCACTCCTTAGATTTAGTATAAATGAAGCGTTTCGACCTGTCTAATAAATATTATAAAAGGAGCTATAAAATGAAAATTTTACATACTGCTGATTGGCACATTGGTAAAACCATTAATGGTCAATCCTTAATAGAAGATCAAAAGTTTATACTTTCAAAATTATTCGATGCAATTGAAGAACATCAACCAGATATTGTTGTGATTAGCGGTGATTTATACGACTTACACTATCCTAATAAAGAGGCAATGGTTGTACTTGAAGATGCCCTTTCAACAATCAATTTAGAAATTAACACGCCAGTAATAGCCATAAGTGGTAATCATGATGGTAAAGAACGTTTAAACTACGGAGAAAGATGGTTCGAAAAAACAGGCTTAAAAATTATAACAGGGTATGATCAGTTGCTTGAACCAATTAAAGTCAATGATGTCAATATATACGTGATGCCTTACTTTACACCTGCTGATATTAGACATGTATTTGAAGTAAAAGATATTCATACACATCAAGAAGCGACTGAATTTATAGTTAATAAAATGAAAGAAGTTATAAAAGAAGATGAAACGAATATTTTAATAGGACATTTATTCGTTGCTGGTGGTGAATCGACAGACTCTGAAAGACCATTATCTATTGGGACTATAGAAACAGTTAGTGCTCAAACCTTTGATATATTCGATGCTGTATTATTAGGGCATTTACATCACCCGTTTGCAATTCAGTCCGATTACATATTTTACTCTGGAACGCCAATGCAATATTCATTTTCAGAGGCAAACCAAGCTAAAGGATATAGATTATTTGATTTTGGTCATAAATCATTTAAACAGTCATTTATACCAATAGAACCTAGAAGAGCATTTCAAGTGATACAAGCAAGCTATGAAGATGTCATACATGAAAAATTAGACATAAAAAATCGTGAAGACTATTTTCACTTTAAATTATCTGATATGGACCATGTGACAGATCCACTTATGAAGATAAGAAGTATATATCCGAATACACTTCAAATATCTAGACAAGATTATGAAGTTGCAAATGATGAAATAGATGTAGATGTTCATACTTTGACGGATTTAGAGATTATTGAATCTTTTTACGATCATGTAACGGGTGAACCGTTAGAAGGTATAAAAAAAGAGAAAATTATCGCATTGTTAGAAAATGATTTAAATAAGGGGGCACAAGAATAAGATGAGACCTTTATTATTAAAGATGCAATATTTTGGACCATTTATAAATGAAGAAGTGGATTTTACACATTTATCTAAATCACAATTGTTTTTAATATGTGGTAAGACGGGGTCAGGAAAGACGATGATCTTTGATGCGATGGTTTATGCTTTGTTTGGTAAGACATCGACAGAATCTCGTGAAGAAGTTGATTTACGAAGCCATTTTGCAGATCCTAAGTTACCTACTAAAGTAGAATTTGAATTCGAAATTAAAAATGAACAATATAGTGTCGTAAGAACTGTGAAATATATTAAAGAAGGTAATAAAAATCCAACGAATGCGACTGTTGAAGTATATAAAAAAGTAAATGATAAGTGGTCATTAGAAACGAAAAGCATTAATACAAGTAATGATTATTTAAAAGCATTATTACATATGAATGTTAAACAGTTTAGACAAATATTGATTCTTCCACAAGGTGAATTCAAACAGTTTCTCGTATCGAACAGCACAGATAAAAGAAGTATATTAAGAACACTATTCGATAGTAATCGTTTTGAGAAGTTACAAGAAAAATTAGAACTAGAAATGAAGAAAGAAATCGCATTAATCGAAAGTCACTATCAAAAAATCACACAGTATATAAATGATATGCATGATTTTGATGATGAAACGTTACAAGAACATAAACAAGTTGAAGGCTATCGTTATGAAGTGATTAAAGAGGCATTATCGTCATATGAAGCGGTAGGACAAGAAAAGTTAAAAGAACTAACAGATTTGAAATCTAAACAACAGCAACAAGTTAGTGAACTTGAAAGTGCCTTTGAACGAGAGAAAGCATTAAAAGATAACTTTGAAACGTTAAAAGTTAAAGAAGCAGAATTAAATCAGTTGAAAAGTGAAGAAAAAGAAATCAATGATTTAAAGAAACAAGTCAAATACTTAAAAAGTGTACAGTCTTTAACTTATCAATATCATCAACTTAAAGATAAGGAAATCAACCATACAAACGAATTACAAAATGAAGAAGTACTTCAAAAACAAATAAGTGACAATGCGCAAAAATTAGAAACTATCGTACAACAAATAAATGATCTGCATAAAGAACATGAACAAATTGAAGAATATAGAGCATTTGTTCAAAATACGAAGCATATAAAAGTAAATATTGAAAAATATATAGAAGCAGAACAAGACATAATGAAACAACAAGAAAAACAAGAAACTTTAAAAAAAGCAATTGAACAAAATAAGCAAGAAACAGATGAACTTCATACTAAACTTGGGCAAATAACTTATGATGAACTAGATGAGCAAACACAATTAAAAGAACAAGAAACAATGAAGTTAACATTACAAGGTCTAGAAACAACACAAAAGCTGTATGCAGATAAACAAGCATTAGAAGAGAAAATACAAGCATATAATCGTCAATTAGTAGAATATGAAAATGAAAAAACATCACTCGAACAACATAAAGATGCCGAAAAGACATTTGATATTTTGAATGTGGAAGATGAAATATTAAAAATTCAAAAGCATGTTCATAAAGGTGAAGATTGTCCTATATGTGGATCGATTATAGAAACAATTAATGGAGATGTTGATTTTGAAAGCTTAAAACAAGAAAAAGAGAAGCAATTAGAAGTGGAACAGCAGTTACAAGAAGTGAATCAACACATTACGACTTATCAAGAAAGAATTAATTTAACGAATGAACAATTAAACAAGTTAAGTGATGTTAAAGATGTACAAAAGGATATAGCATCATTGAATGAAAGACTTGAACAAGTAGTGAGTACTTTAAAAACATATCAAGAGAATCGTCAGCATATTCAACATCTAAAAAAAGAAATAAGCGATGCAGAAAAGCAAATGACAGAACACACATTACAATTAAATGATTTAAATCATAAAGTATCGACATATGAAAATGATTTAGCGTACTTTAATAAAGAGACGGGATATAATGAAGTATCATCATTTGTTGAACGAGTGAATACGTTAGAACAAACATTATCTAAATTTGATCAAAGTATAAAACAATTGAACGAACAACAAGAACAATATCAAAAAGATAAGCAAACATTACAAATGCAACATGCTACGGTTAAAGAACGTTTATCTATGATTGAAGAACAAATTAAATCTACAAAAGACTATTTAAGTGCTGAAATGAGCAAACATGACATTTCATCTTATGCTCAGTTAGATGAATTGTTGTTAAAAGTAGAGGATATTGATCGATTAGAAGAAAGTGCTCAGCAATATGACAAAAAGTATATAGAAGTTGAAGCGGTCGTTAAAGAGCTTAGTAAAAAGGTAAAAGATCAAGAAATGCCTGATATCGCTAATACAGAAGAACAATTAGTAAGTGCTAAAGATTCTCTAAACAATTTAGTTAAACAATTGAATCAACTTCAATTGAAGGTTGAACAAAATGATCAAAAATCTAAAGCGATTCTTAATGTGATAGATAAGATTAATCAAGACCTTAAAGAACAAGAAGAATTGATTGATTTATCGAGAACGATGAATGGGAAGAATAGCCAGAAATTATCATTGGAGAACTATGTGCTGATTTATTATTTAAACCATATATTAGATAATGCAAATAGACATTTTCTTAAAATGACAAATAATCGTTATCAACTCGTGCGTAGAAACGAGAAATCACAAGGATTAAGTGGTTTGGAAATTGAAGTATTTGATAGATTTTCAAATAGAACGAGACATATTACGTCATTATCAGGAGGAGAAACATTCCAAGCGTCGTTGTCATTAGCGATAGGATTGTCGAATGTTGTGCAGCAAGAAGCGGGTGCTATCCATTTAGAATCGATGTTTATTGATGAAGGATTTGGTACGTTAGATGCTGAAACTTTAGAAACTGCGCTCGATACACTCGTTAATATACAAATGTCCGGTCGTTTAGTAGGTATTATTTCTCACGTATCTGAATTAAAGACAAGAATTCCTACCATTTTAAATGTAAACAAGAATGGATTTTTAAGTACAACAGCATTCTCAAATAATTGAATGACACATCAAAGACATAAATAGATTAAATTGTGTATTTAAGTTGTGATTTTTATTTGATATATTTTAACTAACAGAGTTATGGGAGTGTTAGGATGAAAAAGGGAATATTTCTAATATTGGTTGCAAGTATGATGATGATAATGAGTGCATGTAGTAATAATGCGATTGAACCGGACAGTCAATTTGGCAATAAAATGCAGTCATTCAATGTAACTGATCAAGATGGTCATAAATTTTCACAAAAAGATATGAAAGGTAAAGTGTATATAGCTGATTTTATCTTTACGAATTGTGAAACAGTTTGTCCACCAATGACATATAATATGAGTACTGTTATTGATCAACTTGAAAAAGATGGCGTTAAAAATTATGGGGTATTAAGTTTTAGTGTAGATCCAGAAAATGATACACCGAAAAAACTTAAAGATTACGTTAAACAATATAATGTACCAGATAACAAATGGACGTTATTAACAAATTATGATTTTAAATTTATTAAACAATACGCACAAGATAACTTTAAATCAATAGTGGCGCCACCACCAAAAGGTAGTACACAAGTTACACATGGTACAAGTTTCTATTTAATAGATCAGAATGGAAAAATCATTAAATCATATAGCGGACAGGATGCTGGGGATAAAAAATTCCCTAAATCAGAAATTGTAGCTGATGTTAAAACATTAGTAGAAGAAGGTCCAGTTGAAGATTAATAAAGATATAAAAAAACCATCGATTATTGAACAATCAATAATCGATGGTTTTTTAAATATGTAAAACTTACTTTTCGCGTAAAGCGTCGCGGATTTCTGTAAGTAATACAGTTTGTTCGTCAACTTCTTCTTCTTCTTCGCCTTTTTTCATAACAGTATTTGCAATTTTGATGAATACAAATAGTGCGAATGCGACGATTAAGAAGTCAATGATAGATTGGATGAATAGACCGTACTTGATACCCATTAATGACCATTTTTCAGCGAAGTCTACTTCTCCAAAAATTAATCCAATAAGTGGCATTATGACGTTCTCAACTAAAGATGTAACAATTTTGTTAAAGGCAGCACCAATAACAACGGCGATTGCTAAATCTAAAACGTTACCTTGCAAAGCAAAGTCTTTAAATTCTTTTAATAATGACATATTAAACACCTCCTTATCGAATTTTATCATACATGAATATGGCATAAAAAGAAATAGTCAATTTGATTTTAGGTGTAATATTTGTTAAAGTGTTGAATGTTGCTGTTTTCATATATCACTTATTTGAAAATATCACGAATAAAATAAGTTAAAACGGGAATACATAATTTAAAGTTTGTTATTTTGAAAGGAGAATTATAATGGCCAATATTCCAACGTATCCAAATGGAAGAAAAGTTTCAAATGTTTTTACAATTAGTGCCATAGTTGTTGCAATCATTGTTGCACTTGGTGTTATTTTTCCAACTCAGTTTGGTGAGATAACTGGTAATATCAGTGCATGGATTTCAAAATACTTTGGTTGGTATTACATGATTATTACAATTGGTATGGTATTTTTCTGTGTTTTCATTATATTTAGCCCAATTGGAAAGTTAAAATTAGGTAGACCACATGATAAACCAGAATTTAATACAATTTCTTGGTTTGCAATGTTATTCAGTGCTGGTATGGGTATCGGACTTGTATTCTACGGTGCAGCTGAACCAATGTCTCACTTTGTTTCACCACCGAATGCAGATCCAGAGACGAAAGCAGCGATGACTGAATCAATGCGTTCTACATTCTTACATTGGGGTTTCCATGCTTGGGCAATTTACGGAGTAGTTGCTTTAGCGTTAGCATATTCTCAATTTAGAAAAGGTGAACCTGGTTTATTATCTAAAACATTAAGACCAATTTTAGGTGATAGAGTTGATGGTCCTATAGGTATCATTATTGATGTGTTATCAGTATTCGCAACTGTTGTAGGGGTTGCCGTATCATTAGGTATGGGTGCTTTACAGATCAATGGTGGATTAGAATATTTATTTGGAATCCCAAATAATATCGTTATACAAGGTATCATCATCGTTATTGTAACGATTTTATTCTTAATGAGTGCATGGAGTGGACTAAGTAAAGGTATCCAATATTTAAGTAACTTAAATATTGTTTTAGCTTCACTATTACTTATCGTCACTTTAATTATCGGTCCAACAATTTTAATTGCAAATATGTTTACATCATCAACAGGTGCGCTATTCGATTCATTCTTATTCAATAGTTTTGATGTAGCACCATTAAATCCTCAAAAGAGTGAATGGTTAAATTCATGGACACTTTATTATTGGGGTTGGTGGATGAGTTGGAGTCCATTCGTAGGTATATTCATTGCCCGCGTTTCTAGAGGACGTTCAATTCGTGAGTTTATTTTAGGTGTTATGCTTGTACCAACAATCATTAGCTTTATTTGGTTCAGCGTATTTGGCGTAACAGGTATTGAAGTAGGTAAGAAGACACCAGAAGTCTTCAAAATGACTACTGAAACTCAATTATTTGGTGTATTTAATGAATTACCAATGGGTGCGATTCTATCAATTATTGCATTAGCATTAATATGTACATTCTTTATAACTTCTGCAGACTCTGCTACATTCGTTCTAGGTATGCAGACAACTTATGGATCATTAGAACCATCAGGTAGAGTGAAGATTGTATGGGGTGTTGCACAATCACTTATTGCATTCGTGCTATTATTATCTGGTGGAGATACTGGATTAAATGCATTACAATCAGCAGCAATCATTTCAGCATTCCCGTTTAGTTTCATTATCATTATGATGATTGTCGCTTTCTATAAAGATGCAAACCAAGAAAGAAAATATCTTGGATTATCGATTACACCGAATAAGCATCGTATGAAAGAATATGTAGAAAAATCTAAACGAGAATATGAACAAGAATTAAAAGAACAACGTCGTTTAGCAAGAGAAATGGAAGATTAATAAGTTAAAGACTGAGACAAATTGATGTCTCAGTCTTTTTTTAAAATTATAGTTGATAATCATTATCAATTAATAACTAAAAATTATGTATATTTGAAAATACATAAGAAAAACTTATAGTATCCTATTATAAACTTGAATGGTAAATATATTCATTTTTAAGCGCAATGTATTGTTTTACTAAAGTATTGATTATACAATTGTATATGAAGCATTAACTTGCACAATTTTAAAGGGGGAACTAATAATGAGCTCAAGTTTAAAAGAACAATCTAAAAAATCTTTTGAATTGAACGGCAAAACATACACGTTTTATAGCTTAAAAACATTAGACGAATTAGGTTTATCTAATGTTGATAAACTACCTTATTCTATTCGTGTATTATTAGAATCAGTATTAAGACAATTTGACGGACGTGTCATAAAAGAAGAACATATTATGAATTTAGCAAAATGGGGTAAATCTAACGATGCTAATGCAGAAGTACCATTTAAACCATCACGTGTTATTCTACAAGACTTCACAGGTGTACCTGCAGTTGTAGACTTAGCTTCTTTACGTAAAGCGATGGATGATGTTGGTGGAGATGTTTCTAAAATCAACCCTGAAGTACCTGTTGATTTAGTTATTGACCACTCTGTACAAGTAGATAGCTATGCATTACCAAATTCATTAGAAATGAATATGAAATTAGAATTTGAACGTAATATCGAGCGTTACCAATTCTTAAACTGGGCAACAAAATCATTTGATAACTATCGTGCTGTACCACCAGCTACTGGTATTGTTCACCAAGTTAACTTGGAATACTTAGCAAGTGTTGTACACATTAGAGAGGAAGAAAATGAACTTGTAACTTACCCAGATACTTTAGTAGGTACTGACTCACATACAACAATGATCAACGGTATTGGTGTATTAGGTTGGGGTGTAGGTGGTATTGAAGCCGAAGCAGGTATGCTTGGTCAACCTTCATACTTCCCAGTTCCTGAAGTTATCGGTGTTAAATTAACAAACGAATTACCACAAGGTACAACAGCTACTGACTTAGCTTTACGTGTAACTGAAGAGTTACGTAAAAAAGGTGTTGTAGGTAAATTTGTTGAATTCTTTGGTCCTGGTGTAGAAAAATTACCATTAGCAGACAGAGCAACAATTGCTAACATGGCGCCTGAATATGGTGCTACATGTGGTTTCTTCCCAGTAGATGATGAATCATTAAGTTACTTACGTTTAACTGGACGTTCTGAAGAACACGTTAATGTTGTAGAGAAATACTTAAAAGAAAACAACATGTTCTTCAATGCTGAAAATGTAGAACCAACATATACAGATGTTGTAAATCTAGATTTATCAACAGTTGAAGCATCTTTATCTGGTCCTAAACGTCCACAAGATTTAATCAAATTAAGCGACATGAAAAAATCATTTGTTGAATCAGTGACTGCACCAGCAGGTAACCAAGGTCATGGTTTCGATAAATCAGAATTTGATAAATCTGTAGATATTGAATTACAAGATGGTACGAAGACTTCAATGAAGACTGGTGACATCGCAATTGCAGCCATTACTTCATGTACAAACACTTCTAACCCATATGTAATGTTAGGTGCAGGTTTAGTTGCGAAAAAAGCAATCGAAAAAGGCTTAAAAGTACCAGATTACGTTAAGACTTCATTAGCACCTGGTTCAAAAGTTGTTACAGGCTATTTACGTGACGCTGGATTACAAGAGTATTTAGATGATCTTGGATTCAACTTAGTTGGTTATGGTTGTACAACTTGTATCGGTAACTCAGGTCCATTATTACCTGAAATTGAAAAAGCGATTGCTGACGAAGATTTACTTGTTACTTCAGTATTATCTGGTAACCGTAACTTCGAAGGTCGTATTCATCCATTAGTTAAAGCGAACTACTTAGCATCACCACAATTAGTTGTTGCTTATGCATTAGCTGGTACTGTTGATATCGACTTACAAAATGATCCAATCGGTAAAGGTTCAAATGGAGAAGATGTATTCTTAAAAGACATCTGGCCATCAATTGAAGAAGTTAGAGATACTGTATTATCAGTTGTTACACCTGAATTATTCAGAGAAGAATACAAAACAGTATTTGAATCTAATGAAGTTTGGAATCAAATTGAAACAACAGATCAACCATTATATGACTTTGATCCTAGTTCAACATATATCCAAAACCCTACATTCTTCCAAGGTTTATCTAAAGAACCACAAGATATTCAACCTTTAAGTGATTTAAGAGTAATGGGTAAATTTGGTGACTCAGTTACAACTGACCATATTTCTCCTGCAGGTGCAATCGGTAAAGATACACCAGCTGGTAAATACTTGCAAGACCATGATGTAGCAATTAGAGACTTTAACTCATACGGTTCTCGTCGTGGTAACCATGAAGTTATGATGAGAGGTACTTTTGCGAACATTCGTATTAAGAACCAATTAGCACCTGGAACTGAAGGTGGATTCACAACTTACTGGCCAACAGAAGAAGTAATGCCTATCTTTGATGCTTCAATGAAATATCAAGAAAATGGTATTGGTTTATGTGTACTTGCTGGTAATGACTACGGAATGGGTTCTTCTCGTGACTGGGCAGCTAAAGGTACAAATCTTTTAGGTGTTAAAACAGTTATTGCTCAAAGTTACGAACGTATTCACCGTTCTAACCTAGTTATGATGGGTGTATTACCTTTACAATTCAAAAAAGGTGAATCAGCAGATAGCTTAGGTTTAACTGGTAGAGAAGCCATTTCAGTAGATATTCATGAAGGTGTTAAACCACGTGATATTCTTAAAGTAACTGCTACTAGCGAAGATGGTAAAGTTACAGAATTTGAAGCTTTAGCTAGATTCGACTCAGAAGTAGAAATTGACTACTACAGACACGGTGGTATTCTACAAATGGTATTAAGAAACAAATTAGCACAATAATATAAAGCTAATTCATATACGAGCAGTAGATATTCTTTGTAAATTGAATGTCTACTGCTTTTTATATGAAAATTAAATATATGTATTTAAAAGAATATAATCACAGGCGTAATTATATTTATGTTATGATTAGGTTAAGGAATTTAGAAAGAGGGATTGAATCATGATTTATAGTGAAACACCAATAGATGTTAGATATGCAGAGACGGATAAAATGGGCGTTGTTTATCACGCAAATTATGCGATTTGGTTCGAAGTAGCGAGAACAGATTACATTTATAAAGCGGGATTTAGTTACGCAGATATGGAGAATGCGGGGATTATATCTCCTGTAGTTGATTTGAATATTACTTATAAAAAGTCTATAACATACCCTGAAAAAGTTATCATTAAAACGTGGATTTCTCATTATTCACCTATAAGATCAATTTATTCTTATGAGATATTAAATGAACAACGAGAAGTTGTATCAACAGGATCAACAACGCATGTATGCTTGAAAAAAGGTTCAAACAGACCAATTAGATTAGATAAGAGTTTCCCTGAATGGCATAAAGCATATTTAAAAATTCATGAAGAAACTGAACAAGGTGTAGATCGTAAACTATAATAAATAAGCAGATGTGTTTCGCTAAATACACGAAATACATCTGCTTTTATAGTTTATCTTGAAGCTTTGACTTCATATTTAATTTCTCCATTATCATTTAAATCAATTACTAAGTCATTATCATCAAAGTACCATAAATCTTTTTCATCAATAAAAAATGGAATATCGTTTTTCTCGTCTTTAAAACCAACTTCAGAAGAACTTAATTCTTCTACAGTAAATGCGGGTGAGAAGCCTTGTTTTAACTGAAATTCACCGCCATAACGAACGAAAAATCGTAAGGCTTGATCATCATTGAATTCTAATTCATCTTTAAACCATTCGATAGCTTTTTCAGTAATTTCTAGATTCATAGTGCATTCTCCTTTACATCCATTTGATTTTTGGTTCTTGTCCTTTGAATATTCTTACGATATTTGATTGGTGTCTGACGAGCAGTATAACCAATATTACAATAGATACGATTAAGAATGGTATATCACCAATGATAATTGCACCTATAAAACAACTTATACCCGCTACAATACTAGATAATGATACATATTTAGTTAAATATAGAATTACAAAGAATATAATAGCTAGTATAATTAATAGTATCGGATGTACACCTAGAACAGCACCTGCACTTGTTGCAACGGCTTTTCCACCTTTGAATTTCAAAAATATTGGAAATACATGTCCGACTACTGCACAAATACCTACAAATATGCTAGGAATATCTACATTAAACCATATTGGGAAGAAAACTACAATAAAACCTTTGAAGATATCTAAAAACATCACGATAAATCCAGCTTTTTTTCCTAATACTCTAAATGTATTTGTAGCACCTAGGTTGCCACTTCCAAATTGTCGAATATCTTTTTTATAAAATAACTTACCTAACACAAGGCCACTTGGGAAACATCCAACTAAGTAGCTAAGTATAATAACAACAAATGTCATTATTGAAACACTCCTTTGATAGCAGGTACTAATAGTTTACCATAACTGTATATCGGTTACTATTTAAAAATATGATATTGTCTGTACAATGTAAAGGGAAATTGTACCACAATTAGGGATAGGGCTTGCATTTTCTAGGGATTTATAACAAAATAACTATTGTAAAGTAAAAGAAACGAACGTACGTTTGTAGGAGGAGAAATATTGAATAAACAAGCAAAAGTTCAATATGGTGAAGATTCAATACAAGTACTCGAAGGTTTAGAAGCAGTTAGAAAAAGACCTGGTATGTACATTGGATCAACAGATGTCCGCGGACTTCACCATTTAGTATATGAAATAGTAGATAACTCTGTTGATGAAATTTTAAATGGCTTCGGTACAGAAATCGAAGTAACCATTCATAAAGATAATAGTATTTCTGTTCATGATAACGGTAGGGGGATGCCTACAGGATTACATAAGACTGGTAAACCGACACCTGAAGTTATATTTACTGTCCTTCATGCCGGCGGTAAATTCGGTCAAGGTGGCTATAAAACATCTGGAGGACTACACGGTGTAGGTGCTTCGGTTGTTAATGCTTTGAGTGAATGGTTAGAAGTAACAATTTATAGAGAAGGTCATATTTATAAACAAAAATTCAAAAATGGTGGCGTACCTGTTACAACATTAGAGAAAAAGGGGAAAACACGTAAAACGGGTACAACGGTTCATTTCAAACCAGATTCAAAAATATTTAAAGCTTCAACACATTTTAACTTTGAAACGTTATGTGAAAGACTTCAAGAATCAGCATTTTTACTGAAAGCACTAAAAATAAAAGTAACGGATTTAAGGGGAGAAGAACCTAGAGAAGTATTTTATCATTATGAAGATGGTATTAAAGAATTTGTTAATTATTTAAATGAAGGCAAAGACGTGTTGCATGACGTTGCTATGTTTAGTGGCGAATCAAATGGAATTGAAGTAGATATTAGTTTTCAATTTAATGACCAATATTCTGAAACGATTCTAAGTTTCGTAAATAACGTCCGTACTAAAGACGGAGGTACACATGAAACAGCCTTAAAGACAGCATTTACTCGTGTATTCAATGAATATGCACGAAAAATCGGTGAACTTAAACAAAAAGATAAAAACCTTGATGGTAGTGACATTCGTGAAGGTTTGACAGCTATAATTTCTGTAAGAATTCCAGAAGATTTATTACAGTTTGAAGGACAAACTAAGTCTAAATTAGGTACAACAGAAGCACGTGCAGCTGTTGATTCCGTTATGTCAGATCAACTGCCTTTCTACTTAGAAGAGAAAGGTCAATTATCAAAGGCATTACTTAAAAAAGCGATTAAAGCATCTCAAGCACGTGAAGCAGCAAGAAAAGCGCGTGAAGAAGCTAGAAATGGTAAGAAAAACAAACGTAAAGAAACTTTATTATCTGGTAAATTAACGCCAGCACAAAGTAAAAATACAGAGAAAAACGAACTTTATTTAGTCGAAGGGGATTCTGCCGGAGGATCAGCTAAATTAGGGCGTGATCGTAAATTCCAAGCAATTTTACCGTTAAGAGGTAAAGTTATTAATACAGAAAAAGCTAAACTTGAAGATATCTTTAAAAATGAAGAAATCAATACGATTATTCATACAATAGGTGCAGGTGTTGGTGCAGACTTTAATATTGAAGATAGTAATTACAACAAAGTGATTATTATGACAGATGCCGATACTGATGGTGCACATATTCAAGTATTATTATTAACTTTCTTCTTCAAATATATGAGACCGCTATTAGAAGCAGGTAGAGTATATATTGCATTACCACCTTTATATAAATTAGAAAAAGGTAAAGGTAAGTCAAAACAAGTTGAATATGCATGGACTGATGAAGATTTAGAAGTATTAATGAAGAAAATTGGTAAAGGTTTCACACTTCAACGTTATAAAGGTTTAGGTGAAATGAATGCCGATCAACTATGGGAAACAACAATGGATCCTGAAACAAGAACGTTAATTCGCGTAAGTATTGATGATGAAGTACGTTCACAACGAAGAGTGACTACATTGATGGGTGACAAAGTTGAACCACGTAGAGAATGGATTGAAAGACACGTTCAATTTGGTATGCAAGAAGATCAAAGTATACTTGAAAGTGATGACATTCAAGTACTTGATGATGAAGTAGAATCATTAGAGGAGGAAGTTAAATAATGGTTGAACAAATTCAAAACCTTCCTTTAGAAGATGTAATTGGAGATAGATTCGGTAGATATAGTAAATATATCATTCAAGATCGTGCACTGCCTGATGTACGAGATGGATTAAAACCTGTACAACGTAGAATATTATTTGCGATGTATAAAGATGGTAATACGTATGATAGAAACTTTAGAAAAAGTGCTAAAACGGTTGGTAACGTAATCGGTAATTATCATCCACATGGTGATTCTTCTGTGTACGATGCAATGGTTCGTATGAGTCAAGATTGGAAATTGAGACACGTACTAATAGAAATGCATGGTAATAACGGTAGTATTGATAATGACCCTCCTGCAGCGATGCGTTATACTGAGGCTAAATTAAGTAAATTAGCTGAAGTGTTATTACAAGATATTGATAAAGAAACAGTTGAACATGTACAAAACTTTGATGATACAGCGATGGAGCCTATGGTATTACCAGCTAGGTATCCTAACTTATTAGTCAACGGATCTACAGGTATTTCTGCTGGTTATGCAACTGATATTCCACCGCATAATCTAGGAGAAGTCATTGATGCGACATTAAAGCTTATCGATAAGCCAAGTACAACTGTAGATGAATTAATTGAACATATAAAAGGACCGGATTTCCCAACAGGTGGTATTATTCAAGGGTTAGATGGTATTAAGAAAGCCTATAAAACAGGTAAAGGTAAAATCGTTGTTAGAAGTAAAGTAGAAATAGAAAAAATTAGAGGCGGAAGAGAACAAATCGTCGTAACTGAAGTACCATTTGAAGTTAACAAAGGTACGCTAGTTAAGAAAATTGATGAACTTAGAGCTGATAAGAAAATTGAAGGTATTGTAGAAGTTCGAGATGAAACAGATAGAGAAGGTTTACGAATTGCGATTGAACTTAAGAAAGATATTAATAGTGAAGGTGTTCTGAATTACCTTTATAAGAATACAGACTTACAAGTGCTTTATCATTTTAATATGGTAGCAATAAATAATAGAAGACCTGAATTATTAGGCCTTAAATCAATTCTTGAAAGTTATATTGAACATCAAAAAGAAGTCGTAACAAGACGTTCTCAATATGAATTATCTCAAGCACAAAAACGTATGCACATCGTTGAAGGTTTAATTAAAGCATTGTCTATTTTAGACGAAGTTATTGAAACAATTAGAGCTTCTAAAAACAAACGTGATGCGAAAGAAAATTTAATTGCGAAATTTGAATTTACTGAAGAACAAGCTGAAGCAATCGTAATGTTACAGCTTTATAGATTAACAAATACAGATATTGTTTCATTAGAAAATGAATTTGATGAACTTAAACAAACTATCGAACGCTTAAAAGATATTTTACAAAATGAAAAATCATTATTTAAAGTGATTAAAAATGAGCTTAGAGCAGTTCGAAAAGAATTTGCAGATGAACGTTTAACTGAAATCGAAGAAAAAATTGAAGAAATAAAAATTGAAAAAGAAATTTTAGTTCCAAGTGAAGAAACTATCGTTTCTGTTACGCATGATGGATACATTAAACGTACTTCTAATAGAAGTTATATCGCAAGTGGTGTTGAAGAAGTAGGACTTAAAGACGGTGACTACTTATTAATGCACGAAAAAATGAATACGCAAGATACTTTAATTGTATTCACAAATAAAGGTAATTACTTATTTATACCTGTACATGAAATTGTGGACTTAAAGTGGAAAGATCTTGGTAAACATATTTCACAAATGATTCCAATTGATGATGACGAACGTGTCATTTCTGTAAATAAAGAAACTGATTTCAAGCCATCATCTAATTATATTATCGCGACGAAAAACGGCATGATCAAAAAGTCTACAAATGATAAATTTAAAGCGAGCAGAATTACAAAACCACTCGTTGCCATTAAACTTAAAGGTGACGATGAAGTTGTGTCCGTACTGAAAATAGTAAATGATGAACTTATAACAGTGATTACTGAAAAAGGTATGAGCTTAACTTACGATACGGATGAATTATCCGACATTGGTTTGAAAGCGGCTGGCGTTAAATCTATCAACTTAAAAGATAATGATAGAGTTGTAATGACAGATAAATTACCAAATGATCAATCTGTCTTTATTGTGACGGATCGTGGTTCAGTTAAAAGAATGAAAGCAGAACAATTTGTACCTGCTAAAAGATCTCAACGCGGCTTAATGATTTTGAAAGAACTAAAATCAAAAGCGCATAGAATTGTATTTGCTAGAACCGTTTCAGAAGATGAAACATGCGTTATCATTTCAGAAAAAGATCAAGTCAAAGTGAATACTAAAGACTTTAACTTTAGTGAACGATACACAAATGGTCGATTTGTTGTTGACGAGAATGACTTTGGTCAAGTTATCGATGCATATTTTGAAGAAAAAGCTATAGATTAAAAAAATATAGTCATAATGAATGGCACATGGTAAAATCATGATAGCAATTTATTATGACTATATTATTAGAATTGAGGGATTTCTTTGAAAGATTTTGATAGTTATATCCCAGATTGGTTTCATAATTTTGTCCAATGGGGTAATGATTTAATTTGGACTCAAAACTTAATTTTCCTATTACTACTAGCTGGTGTATTCTTTACAATAAGTTCTAGAGTAGTACAACTTAGATGGCTACCAGAAATGTTTAGAGTCATTTTCGAAAAACCTGAAACGTTAGAAGATGGAAGAAAAGGTATATCTTCTTTCCAAGCATTTGCTATAAGTGCTGCTTCTCGTGTTGGTACTGGTAATATCGCAGGTGTTGCAACAGCGATTGTACTAGGTGGCCCAGGTGCAGTATTTTGGATGTGGGTTATTGCATTCATTGGTGCAGCAAGTGCATTCTTTGAAGCAACATTAGCACAAGTATATAAAGTTAAAGATAAAGAAGGTGGGTTCCGTGGTGGACCAGCTTATTACATAGAACGTGGTTTAGGTCAGAAATGGCTTGGTGTTGTGTTTGCAATACTTATAACAGTAACGTTTGCATTTGTATTTAACACAGTTCAATCTAATACGATTGCAGCTTCTTTAAATGAACAATATGAATTTTCAAATGTGATAACTGGAGTTATCTTGGCTATTATTACAGCATTAGTTATTTTTGGTGGTGTAAGAAGTATCGCAACAGTATCTTCATTTATCGTGCCAATTATGGCAGTTGGATATATTGGTTTAGTTGGTTATATCTTATTTATGAATGCTGATCAAATTTGGCCAATGATTCAAAATATCGTAAGAAGTGCATTTGGTTTACATCCTGCATTTGGTGGGGCAATGGGATTTGCAATTATGCAAGGTATTAAACGTGGCTTATTCTCTAACGAAGCTGGTATGGGTTCTGCAGCAAACGCAGCAGCAACAGCAGCCGTAAGTCACCCAGTTAAACAAGGTTTAATCCAAGCGTTAGGTGTATTCTTTGATACTATGATTATCTGTTCAGCAACAGCAATCATGTTATTACTTTATACTGATTTACAATTTGGAGCAGATGCGCCTCAAGGTGTGGCTGTAACGCAACAAGCACTTACAACACATGTAGGTGAATTCGGTGGTATATTCTTAACATTAGCTGTATTTATGTTCGCATTCTCTTCAATTATTGGTAACTATTACTACGGTCAATCAAATATTGAATACTTAACAAAAAATAAAATCGTAATGTTTATCTTTAGAGCATTAGTAGTAGCTATGGTCTTTGTAGGATCAGTTGTACAAGTACAAACAGTATGGGATACAGCAGACTTATTTATGGGATTAATGGCAATCATCAATATCGTAGCACTATTCGGACTTGCAACAGTTGTATTTGAAGTTGCTAAAGATTATCGTGCACAAAGAAAGCGTAAGTTAAACCCAGTATTTAAAATTGAAAACTTAAAAGTTAACTATAATAATATCGAAGCATGGGGCGATAACCCTTATACAACATTAAACAAAAAAGAAACAACAGAACAATCATCTGAAGCAAATACAAAGTATGAAGAACCTAAACAAGATACTTTTGACATTATTAAAGATGATGATAAAGACGAAGATAAATAATATAAGAAAAACGCCATGGGCTCGTGCCCATGGCGTTTTCAATTTATTTAAATAAGTTTGCAATTGAATTGAAGATATCTTTGATGGCAGCTACGATTTTATCCCAGAAACCTTCGTCTTGAAGTTTGTCTTTAATATCGTTACCTAAGTCTTCTGCTTTTTTCTTTGCATCTTTAAATTCATCTGATTTAACTAAATCATTAACATAATCTTTTGAGTTATTAATAAAGTCTTTTGCATTTTCACCGCTAAAGACACCGTCTTTTTGTGCTTTATCAATAACATTAACAATCATATTAATTTGGTTATCATTAATAACATTTGTTAAACCATTGTCTTCAATCTTCTGATTGACGATATTTGTGATTTCATTGATTGTTACATTACCAGATTTTTCAGCTACAGCTTGTTTAGATTCTGCAATTGTTTTGTTTAATTGTGATTGAGAAAAACCTTCTTGACCTTTATTTTCTTCAGTAATTTGATTAATTGTAGATAATTCTTCTTGAGCGACTTGTGTTCTGCTTGAATCTACTTCTTCACCTTGTTCTTCAAATGCTTTGTATACACCAGCTAAGGCACTTTCGCCAGTTACATCTTCACTTGATGCAATTGTAACATCTGCATCTTGAATACCTGCTGTCATTAAAGCATTTTTATATGTGTCTTTAGTTACTTTTGTAATTTGACCTTGGTCTTGATTGATCGTTAAGTTAAGACCACTGCCTTTAGAAGTCTTTGTAATACGGATACTTGATTTTAAGACATCATTTGATGATTGCATATTTAAGTATTTATTTAAGTCATCAGCCGTAACGTAAGTTGTCTTGTCACTGTTTTTAGTGCCTAATAAGTTAGAAGTTGTATCTTTAGCACTTGAATTGTTTTGTAATGCTGCACCATAAACAGTAACGGCATTATCCCAAGCCTCTTCAGTTACCGCATGGGCTTGATGTTTCGGATATAAAATTGTAGATAATAATAAAACAGCAAGAACACTTATTATATATAGTTTCGTCTTTTTCATATGTTTGCACATCCTCGTATTTATTGATATAAAATATATCTATCATTATATTATCATCAAATGTATAATATGTAATAGGTCTTCAGAATGAGGTTTTAGATATGGGAAAATACATTATCGAAAAAGCATTAAACAATAATGTGTTAGTTGCTAATTATTATGATAAAGAAGTTATATTAGTTGGTAAGGGGATTGGTTTCGGAAAAAAACAAGGTGAAGAAATTAATACAGATTTAATCGAAAAGGTATATTTATTAGAATCTGAAAATGATAAAAATAAATATAAGCAATTATTAGATGGTACTAATGATGAAGTGTTTAATATCGTATTAGAAGTTGTAAATGGTATCGATAAACAGTTAGGTGGAAGTGTTAGTGAAAAGACATTAATATCTTTAACAGACCATATGTTATTTGCGATCAAGCGTATTAAAGAAGGTATACATGTTCATAATCCTTTTTTAAAAGAGACTGAACTGCTTTATCCGAGAGAATATCAAATAGCAGAAAAAGCTGTTAAAGCATTAAATGAAAAATTAAACTTACAGTTTATTGAATCAGAAGCTGGATTTATTGCATTACATATCCACTCTGCTGAAGTAAACCATTCAATTCATGATATACACAATATAAAAGCGATTATTCAAAAAGCAATCATTATAATAGAAGAAGGCCTAGAAGTTGATATTAACAAAAATAGTATTAATTATAGTCGTTTTGTTCGGCACCTTCACTTTGCGATTCAAAGAGTATTGGCAGATGAACGAATTCCAGATGCAACTAATATCGAAACACTATTGAAAGCGCAATATCCATTGTGCTATAATATTTCTGTAAAGATAGTGAAGATGATGCAAACACAGTTGAAGAAGCCGGTATATCAATCTGAATTGGCATATTTAACGATGCATATTCAACACTTTAATAATAACTTATAAATTGCGTGTTACTGATACGATCAGGCATGAGCAAATAGACTTTACCGTAATGGTAAGTTTCTTTGCTCATGCCTTTTTTCATGCCGTGATTTATAAAGTTAAACAATTAGGAGGGTATTAATTATGTTTAAAAAGTTCTTTGGACAATTGCAACGTATTGGTAAAGCATTAATGTTACCAGTTGCGATTTTACCAGCAGCGGGTATTTTACTTGCGTTTGGTAATGCAATGCAAAACGATCAATTCGTTGAAATTGCACCTTGGTTAAAATCTGATGTTATTGTCATGATAGCTTCAGTAATGGAATCATCAGGTCAAATTATCTTTGATAATTTACCATTACTTTTCGCACTCGGGACAGCATTAGGTTTAGCTGGAGGAGATGGTGTTGCAGCATTAGCAGCATTAGTTGGTTACCTTATTATGAATACAACAATGGGTGTTGTTAAAGGTATTTCAATTGATGATATTTATAGCTACGCTGAAGGCGCTAAAACTTTAGGACAAACTGCTAAAGATCCAGCAAACGCATTAGTTCTTGGTATTCCAACACTTCAAACAGGGGTGTTTGGTGGTATTATAATGGGTGCTCTTGCAGCATGGTGTTACAACAAATATTATAATATCAACTTACCACCATTCTTAGGATTCTTTGCTGGTAAAAGATTTGTACCAATTATCACATCTGTAGTTGCAATTATTGCAGGTATTATTCTTTCATTTGCATGGCCACCAATTCAAGATGGCTTAAATAACTTATCTACATTCTTATTAGATAAGAACTTAGCTTTAACGACATTTATATTTGGTATTATTGAACGTGCTTTAATTCCATTTGGATTGCATCACATTTTCTACTCACCATTCTGGTTCGAATTTGGTAACTATGTAAATTCTGCTGGTGAATTAGTTCGTGGTGACCAAAGAATATTCATGGCACAAGTTAAAGACGGTGTACCATTTACAGCTGGTGCATTCACAACTGGTAAATATCCATTTATGATGTTTGGTTTACCAGCTGCAGCATATGCAATCTATCGTCAAGCTCGTCCAGAGCGTAAAAAAGTTGTCGGTGGTTTAATGTTATCTGCAGGTTTAACATCATTCCTAACAGGTATTACTGAACCATTAGAATTCTCATTCTTATTCGTAGCACCAATATTATACGGTATTCATGTTATTTTAGCAGGTACATCATTCTTAGTGATGCATCTTCTACATATCCAAATCGGTATGACATTCTCTGGAGGATTTATCGATTACGTTTTATACGGATTATTAAACTGGGATCGTACTAATGCACTACTTGTTATTCCAGTAGGTATTATTTATGCGTTAGTTTATTACTTCTTATTCACATTTGCGATTAAGAAATTTAACTTAAAAACACCTGGTCGTGAAGATAAAGAATCTGAAACACGCAACAGTTCAGTAGCTGAACTTCCATTCGATGTATTAGATGCAATGGGTGGTAAAGAAAACATCAAACATTTAGATGCATGTATTACGCGTTTACGTGTTGAAGTATTAAATAAATCTGAAGTAAACAAAGATGAACTGAAAAGTTTAGGTGCTTCAGGTGTACTTGAAGTTGGTAACAATATTCAAGCTATTTTCGGACCTAAATCAGATCAAATTAAACACGATATGGCACGTATCATTTCAGGAGAAATTACGAAACCTGATGAAACAACTGTTACTGAAGAAGGCGATCAAGAAAGTGCTGCTATTTTAGCTGAAGGTGGCGCAACAATTTATGCTCCTATTAAAGGTGAAGTTGTTAATATTTCTGAAGTACCAGATAAAGTATTCTCTGAAAAAATGATGGGTGATGGCGTTGCAATTATTCCTGAAACTGGTGAAGTAGTTGCACCATTTGATGGTAAATTGAAAATGACATTCCCAACAAAACATGCAATCGGTTTAGAATCTAATGACGGTGTTGAATTATTAATCCACTTCGGTTTAGAAACAGTTAAATTAGAAGGTAAAGGATTTGAAATTTTAGCGGAAGCTGATACAGATATTGTTAAAGGTCAACCGTTAATGAAAGTAGATTTAGACTTCATTAAAGAAAATGCTGATAGTACTGTTACACCAATTGTTGTTACTAATCTTGGTGATGCTTCATTAGAAGTACTAACAACAACTTCAGTAGAACAAGGCGATAAAATTTTAGTCGTTAAATAAGACTTTTATAGATGAGAAGATACATCTTCATGGTGTATCTTCTTTTTATATATTAAAAAACAATTATAATATTATTATGTAAACTATAATTGTAAATTTTTGTTTTTAAAGTGATACGATTAGGGTATAATAGATTATAAATCTTTAAGAGGAGGGCTTATTTTGGAAAAAGAAAAGCATTCCAATAATTCTTTGAATAAAACAACACGTTTTATGCAGTTTTTCGGTGGACGTGATATTTATTTCATTTTAGGATTATTGATTTTGATAGGGTTAACAATATTTATTTTCCAACATGTTTCATTTATTTTTGAACCTATCGTTACGATCACGACAACTTTAATTGGCCCAATTATTGTTGCGTTTGTTGCATTCTATTTGTTTAATCCTTTAATTAATTTTATGGAAAGGTTTAACATCTCTAGATTATGGGGGATTATCATATTATTATGTGTAATTATCGCAGCATTTACACTAATTGTGACGTTATTAATACCTGTTGTGCAACATCAAGTTGAGAGTTTATCTAAAAATTTACCTACATATTTCGATGAATTTAGTGATAAATTAAAAGAGCTTTCTCAAAATTCATTTGTAGCGGATTACTATACACAAGCTCAAAATTGGTTCCAACAAAACTTTAGTGATATTCCAAAGAAAATATCTAATTCAGTAGGGGATTTCAGTAATAAGTTCCAATCATTTGTATCTACAATTACACATGTTGTTGTGATCATTATTACATTCCCATTTGTATTATTCTTCTTACTTAAAGATGGTGCAAAGTTTAGAAATTACTTTATTAGATTAATGCCACCAAAATTCAGAAAAGATACACACGATTTAATTGATAAAATGAACGTTCAAGTTGGTTCTTATATTCAAGGTCAAATGATTGTTGCTTTCTGTATTGGTGTATTACTATTTATTGGTTATTCAATCATTGGATTAGACTATGCACTAACTTTAGCAAGTATTGCTGCTGTGACAAGTGTTGTACCATATTTAGGACCAATAATTGCGATTTCACCAGCAATTATTTTAGCGGCAATTGATTCACCAATTATGTTATTGAAACTTGCAATCGTTTGGGCTGCAGTTCAATTTTTAGAAGGACATTTTATTTCGCCAAATATTATGGGGAAAACAATGCAAATTCATCCTTTAACAATTATCTTTGTATTGTTATGTGCAGGTAATTTAGCAGGTATACTTGGTGTTATTTTAGGTATTCCAGCATACGCTATTATTAAAGTAGCTGTGACACATCTCTTCACATTATTTAAACGTCGTTATAATAAATATTATCAAGATGACTCAGGTCCATACGAGTTTAAAGATGAAGAAGTTGTATACGAAAAAGAATAAACTATAAATATAGACTGCCTTTAACTTTTGAAGCTTAATGGCAGTCTTTTATTAAACATTTTAATTTATATATTTATATGGTATTATTTGGGAGTATTACAAAATTAAAGAAGGTTGGAATATGAGACTATTAAATCGAAAGAAAATTTTGCCAGTATTAAAGGCTTTATTTATATGTATCGTATTATGCATCGTTGTATTTGTATTGCATAATGAATTAGGGAAAATCGACTTTAAAAAGACAATCGTTCTTTTTAGAGAAATGAATACTTTTTATTTTGTAGGCATCATTATATTAGGTGTACTTTCCGTATCTGTTTTATCATTATATGACATGATGTTAAAGCAATCTTTAAAAATCAGTTTACCGATACACAAAGTACAATCTATTAGTTATATTATCAATACATTTAACAGTATTTTAGGCTTTGGTGGTTTAATAGGTGCTGGTTTAAGAATTTATTCTTATAGAAATGACGTTGAAGATAAGAAAGATTTAGTTAAAAGTGTTTCATTATTATTGTTATCCATGTTAAGTGGTTTAAGTTTATTATGTGCACTTATTGTATTTCGTGTTTTTAATGCGGATGCATTACTAGCTGATATTTCATGGGCTAAAATTGTCATATATATTGGCAGTTTGTTTCTTCCATTATTTATAGTTGTGTCGTATTTAAAACCTTCTATAAGTCGAGATAGATTGCTTGGATTTAAATTTACTATTGTATCTGCACTCGAATGGATCGCGGCGAGTTACTTGTTATTTGTCATTTTAAAAGCATTACATATTCACGTAGACTTCGCACACTTAGTCGGTATATTTGTCGTTGCAGCCTTATCAGGATTAATTAGTATGATACCTGGGGGCTTTGGTGCGTTTGACTTAGTGATTTTATTAGGTATTAAGTCACTTGGCGTACCTGAAGAAAAAGTACTATTAGCATTGTTACTTTATAGAGTTGCTTATTATTTCTTCCCATTTATAATCGCACTTGGTTTATCTACATTTGAATTTGGTAGTATTGCTAAAAAATACATCGAAGAAAGTAAATTCTATACACCAGCAGTTGATACAACATCGTTTATCAAGGCTGTTCAAAGTGACTTTATGAATAAAGTACCAACATTAGCGCTAGGGCTATTATCTGGTATTACAGGTTTTGTCCTTTATTTTAATCACATATTAATCTTATATGATGCTATTTACTCACATCATTATACTTTTTATTCAATCTTATTAGCATTACATACAGCATCTACACTTATGTTACTGATTTGTGCGAAAGGTGTTATGTCTGGTACGATGCGTTCTATACTCATGAGCATTATTTCTGTCATCGTAATGTTAGTCGTATCCATATTAACGAATAGCACGATCATTGCATTTTTATGGTTAGCGATACTTTTAGTATTGTTATTTATCGGCTACAAAAATGCGCTCGTTGTTAAAAAGATTGTGACACCTATGAAAATAGTTTTAAGTGGTGTATTAATATTAACAATGTTTATTTTCAATAGAATTGTCACTAAAAATTATTTAAATTTATATCCACATGAAGTTACGAAATTTGATAAATATGCTGTATTTACAATGTTCTTAATTGCACTCGCGATATTATGTTTAATCGGTATGTGCATCACATATATTCTTTCAAAAAGATTCCAAAAAAGTTTATATACAAATGCAACATATGAAACGATACAGTCCATTATCGATCAAAATCAAGGTTCATATGTGAGTCACTTAGCATTTACAGGAGATAAATCATTTTATGTTAATAAAGATGAAGATGTCTTTATTATGTATCGACATAAGATGAATGCAGTTATCGTGTTAGGTGATCCAGTCGGTAACTCGGATAAATATCATGAAGTATTAAAAGAATTTTATGATCAAATGCATTTTTTAGGCCATGATATTATTTTCTATCAAGTACAAAGTAAATTACTATCTTTATATCATGATTATGGAAATGTCTTTTTCAAATTAGGAGAAGAAGCGCTCATAGACCTCGAAACATTTAGTTTATCTGGTAAGAAAAAGCGTGGTATGCGTGCAACACATAATAAAATGGCGTCAGAAGGCTATCAATTTGAAATTATAGAAGCGCCATATGCACAAGATGACATCGATATGTTGAAATCTATTAGTGACGGCTGGTTAGGTGACAAAAGAGAAATGAGTTTCTCAGTTGGATCATTTGATGAAGATTATTTAAATAAAGCACCAATCGCAGTTATAAGAAATGATAATAAAGAAAAAGTAGGTTTCTGTTCATTAATGTATACGAATTATAATGAATCCATATCTGTAGATCTAATTAGATGGAACAAAGAAGTAGAACTACCGATGATGGATGCTTTATATATCCATATGTTATTATGGGCACAAGAACAAGGCTATAAACAATTTAATATGGGAATGGCTACGTTATCCAATGTAGGGCATAATCAATATGCATATTTAAGAGAAAAATTTGCAGCAAAAGTATTTGAAAATATGAATGGATTATATAGCTTCCAAGGATTACGGAATTATAAACAAAAATTTTATCCAGAATGGGAACCAAGATATTTAGTATATCGAAAATATAGTTCGCTATTATGGAATTTAATAAGAGTATCATTAACAATTAATCATAAATAAAAAAGTCTGGGAGATAATTCCTAACTCAAATTATTAACACCTCATTCTACTGATTTATTCAGTATAAAATGAGGTGTTATTTTTTATAATCTACGATTTTGTTCGTGCATGCTTGCCTAGGGTATGGTTCGAGCCTGTAGTCTCTCACACATACTATTCCCTCAGGCGTCAGCACAGCACAAAATCGTTACAAATTTCCAATTTTATACAAAAAAATAAAGCACTCTCGTATAATTTAATTAATCATGACAAAAACCAAATCAACGAGGTGCCTTATGTATAAAGTGTATAACATGTCTCAAATAACTCTACCATTAAATATTGAAGTATTGATTCCAGAAAATGATATTGCACATTATGTTTTTTAGTTAAATCTCACTTTTATTCATTAATAAAAAATGCTTAATGCGGAGTATAGGATTAATAATGACATAACAGTATTGAATATATAATGATATTTATTGAGATATCTTTTTAAATAGTGTCCTAATACGCCCCATATAATAAGACAAGCCCAACCAATAATAATTGTTAGTACCATATAAACTAATGGTTTGTTATTGGAATTAGGGATAATAAAAACACCTAGTAACGTGATATAAAATAATAATGTTTTCATATTTAAAATTTGTAATAAAAATCCTGCTTTAAAAGTAGAATATACATCACCAGTTTCATCGTTTTTACTAGCAGTAAACGTTTTATAGGATAGATACAGTAAATATACAAATCCAAATATTTTCAGTGTTTGTTCAACTGCTTCAATATATTCTTCAAATAAGTATAAACAAATAGAAGCTAAAATAGCTAAAAATAAAAAACCTGCTAATATACCAAGTATAAATTTTTTTGCACCTAATAAACCATGTTTTTTTGTAGAATTCATAATAAAAATATTACTTGGACCTGGCGTAATAGATGTTACAAAAACATAAATTAAAAACGCAGACATGTTCTTCACCTCTATATAAATTTTAATGTCTTTTTGGTTATAAGTGAAATTAATGTTATTATTAATACATTAATAAAATTAATAGGTGATTGAATGAATATAAAGCAGTTAAAAATTTTAAAGACACTTATAGAAACGAAGAGTTATACAAGAACAGCGGAATTACTAAACTATACGCAATCAAATGTATCTCAACAAATTAATCAGTTAGAAGCAGAATTGAAAAATGAATTATTTATATACTCAAACAAAAAATTGATTGAAAGTGAGTTTCTTTTAAAAATATTACCTTTAGTTAATGATTATATTTCAACACACGATCAAATTATTAAATTATCGAACGAGGACATGACTCATAAATTAAAAATAGCAGCACCCGAATCACTAGTTACAACAGGATTAAGTGAAGTTATAAAAATATTTTTAGAAAAATTTCCAAATACAGAATTTGATTTGCTTAATAATACTTGTAGTAAAAATCAAGCATTACTTATGAATGGTGAAGTAGATATAGCTTTTGTGATCAATACTGGAATCCAAAATAATGCAATAAAAAAACATAAATTAAGTGATGATGAAATTGTTATTGTGGCACATCATTCTGCTCCAGATACATTAGATGAGTTGTTAAGTAGTAAACGGTATAATCATTTTGTAATAAATGAAAAAGACAGTACTTATCGCACGATGTTTGAAGATTTTTTAAGTAGTAACTTAAAGGAAGTTTCTAAAACAACAGAATTATGGAGTATAGATGCAATTAAGACATTTTTAATAGATGATATGGGATTTAGTGTATTGCCATATAGAACTGTAGAGAAAGAAATAAATTCAAATAAGTTAAAAATCATAGAGGGAAATGAGCAATTTCCTACTTTTTATTCATTCGCTTTAACAAAGAAGAAAAATTGGGATAACAATCTCATTGATTTTTTTATTCAAGAAGCAAAAATATATATGGGAAGAAATATGAAAAAGGAGGAAAAATAATGAAAATAGAAGGAATCGATCATATTGTTTTGACTGTTTCTAATATTGAAAAGACATTGGATTTTTATAGCAACATATTAGGAATGGAAATTATTGAATTTGGGGAAAATAGAAAAGCTTTAAAGTTTGGGAATCAAAAAATTAACTTGCATAGCGAACATAATATCATTAAACCTAGCGCTCATAACCCAATGGCAGGTTCAGCTGATATATGTTTAATAACTAAAACTAGTATTGAAGAAGTTGTATCTCATTTAAATAATCATAACGTTAACATTGAGGTAGGGCCAATCGATAAAGTTGGTGCACTTGGTGAAATCAATTCTGTTTATTTAAGAGATCCCGATAATAATTTAATCGAAATTTCAAACTATAAAAACTAAAAACACTTATTTATAGAATACAAAAAACTTTCATAACCAATCCTTAGAAAAAGGGGTTATGAAAGTTTTGTTTTTTATTTAATTAACACGTGTTTCTTTAATGCGTTTATACCATAAGTATAGTACATAAAGTACTGCTATCGCGATAATCGCGATAAACACTTTAGAATACATACCTACATATACGAGAATTTGATGCCAGTGATTGCCTAGCATTTTACCTAGCATAATTAGAAATATATTCCACATACCTGTACCGATTGCTGTTAAAAGTATAAATACGGGTAAGTTCATTTTAGTTATACCGGCTGGTAATGAAATGAGCGTTCTGACAATTGGGATAAAGCGTCCTAAAAAGATAGCCCAATGTCCATATTTATCTAACCATTGAATGGTCTTATCTAAGTCTTGTGTTTTGATACCTATATATTTGCCACGTTTATGTATAAATTTATATAAACGTTCTTCTCCTATAAATGCACCAATACTGTATAATACAAGTGCTCCGAGTACGGCTCCTAAAATTGTAAGTAAACATACAATTATGATATTCAACTCTGACTGTGAAGTCATAAAGCCTGCGAATGTTAATATGATTTCAGAAGGGAAGAGGTGTATAACATATTCTAAAAATACGAGTATGAAGACACCGATATATCCATAATGCGTCATAAAATCAGTAATCCATTGTTCCATAATGTTCTCCTTTTATATCTTAAATACTGATAGATGTTATATAAAAATAACAGTATAGCATAATTGTATACGATACTGTTATGCTATACTTGTTTATTTTAAACTTTGTCTAATTGTTTGTTCTTCTTGATATCTTTCAGGATTCTTCTTATAGAAATCTTGATGATAATCTTCAGCTTTATAAAAAGGCTTATATGGTAATAGTTTTGTAACGACTGATTTTCCCTCTGGTAATTCTTTATTGAGTTGTTCGATATATTGTTCAGCAAGTTTCTTCTGATCATCATTTGTATAGAAAATAGCTGTTTCGTATTGCGTACCTCTGTCTTGGAATTGTCCATGAGCATCAGTAGGGTCAATAATTGCAAAATATATTTCTAGCAGTCTATTATATGAGAATAAAGCTACATCATATTGGATTTCGACAACTTCATAATGTCCGGTATCACCCTTTTTTACTTCTTCGTATGTTGGATTTTCAGTTGTTCCACCCATATAACCTGAAGTCACTTTATCTATTCCTTCATATTGGTCAAATGGCTTAACCATACACCAAAAGCATCCTCCTGCAAAATACGCTTTATTCATATTCATGATATTTTTACCATCCTTTATTCAGTCTCAAGTCTTATTTTTAAGTTAGCTTTGCAATTTTTCTTGATTTTTAGTATATAAATTGGTTAACTTAATGTATGAGTCTCATTATAATATAATTAGACTCAATTTTGAAGATAAAAGGTTGGTAACAATGACTTCGCATAATCAATCAGAAACTGAAGATAATCGTCAAACGAATATACCTACAAGAAGAAAAAAGCGTAGAATTAAAAAAAGACCTTTTATTTTCTTAGGTATCATCTTACTTTTAATTGGACTTGGATTTTACATTAATGCTTCTTATAAATCTGGTTTGAAAGTTTCATCAGATAACGGTAAAAAGCAACAATTACATAAATTCAATAGTACAACGCGGAATGATGGTAAAGTAAATGTGCTCGTATTAGGTGAGGACCGCAAAGTAGATAATTCACAACCTAGAACAGACTCAATTATGATTGTTCAATACGATTACTTGAAAAAAGATCTCAAAATTGTATCTGTCATGAGAGATATTTATTCAGAAATCCCAGGTGGCTATCGTAATTATAAGATTAATACTGCATATTCATTAGGCGGACCTGAATTATTACGTAAGACATTGAAGAAGAACCTTGATATTGATCCGGAATACTATGCAATTATCGATTTTGATGGATTTGAAGAAATGGTCGATGAAATTGCACCTAAAGGCGTTCCAATCGATGTTGAAAAAGATATGTCTGCAAAAATTGGTGTTTCTTTAAAACAAGGGCAACATAATTTAAACGGGAAAGAATTATTAGGTTATGCGCGCTTTAGACACGATGAAGAAGGTGACTTTGGTCGTGTTAGAAGACAACAACAAGTTATGACTGCACTAAAATCAGAATTGATGAGTGTAGATTCAGTTGTTAAAGCACCGAAATTAGCTGGTATTGCTAGAGGTTATGTTAATACCAATTTAGATGACCAAACAATTTACAAAACGGGAGCTAGCTTCTTAGCTAGAGGCGATAAAGATATTAAGACGTTAACAGTCCCTGTTAAAGGTTCTTATACAAATGAGAATGATATTGAAAATGGGGCAGTATTAAAAATCGACAAAGAAAAAAATAAAGAAGCAATTAAGAAATTTCTTAACGATTAATCATTAAGGAAACTAAAAAAGCAATAAATGGTCACTTTGACCATTTATTGCTTTTTATATTGATATAGTTCTTATGAATCAGATTTACGAGTACCAGCAACACCGTAGTGTTCAGGTTTCATTTCTTCAATAATGACATGAATATTTTCTTTTGGTGCTTTTGCATTTTGATGAACAGCTTCTGTAACATCTTTTACAAGACCTTTCAATTGTTCATCAGATCTACCTTCAATTAATTTAATGTTTACGATTGGCATTATAAACGCTCCTTATTATATTGAATATTTGCTGAAGGACCACTATCTCCATTCCAGTCTGTTTGACCGTCATCTTCTATGAATTCAATGTTCACATCTTCAACATGAGATAAGTCTAACAATTTTAATATAATCCGTTTTCTGATATCTGACAACTCTTTAAGTGTATAATTGTGATTAACTTCTAATAAACATTCTATATGAAGTGCTTCTCCTTCTTTAATAACAGCGAGTCTTTTAATATCACTAATTGCTTTATCATCTAATATGACACGTGAAGCATGTATTTCAGATTCATGATCTGCAATACCAAGAACGCCTTGTGCATTTTCAATGAAGATAATACCCACAACGATAAACATCATCACACCAATAATGACTGAAGCAATACCTTCTAACATACCCAATCCTGTTAATCTTGCGATAATGATTGAAAGAACGGCAATAATACCACCACCAGTTGCAACAGTATCTTCCATGAATACTAATTTTGTTGCAGGTTTTGCTTTACCAATCAGTAAATAACTTTTAGTAAATGGTGTCAATAATCCTTTACTGCTTTCACCAGCTTCTTCCAAGATTTCTTTACCAGCTTTTCTTAAAACACTACCTTCTAAAATAATACCGATAGCTAGAACAGCGATATTAATCCAGAAGAATAATATTGGTCCACCAGTTTCATTTGGATGAACAATATGGTGAAAACCTTCTTTAACAGTCTCATAAGATAAAATACCTACAATAATGACAGCTATTAAACAGACGAGGTTAATTAATCTTCCATATCCAAGAGGAAACTTCTCATTAGGACTTCTTTTAGAAAATGCTGATCCTAAAAATACGAAAAGTTGGTTTGCTGCATCACCGAAAGAGTGCATCATTTCAGCAAACATCGCAATGTTTCCTGTAAAGATAAAAGCGAATAACTTTAAACAACCTAGAATAAAGTTAACAATTGCAGCAGAAAGCGAAGATTTGCTTCCTTTTTTAAGTAAATTAATGAAAGCTTTCATAAAAAACTCCTTTAAAATATTTTTGTTTTGATTATACCACTATAATACCCAAATTTATTATAATATAAGTATTTTTATGTAAATATCATAATAATATTATGTAAACTATAAATGTTAAATGAAATTTTTTAGACCATCATTTAGGGAATGTGTTATACTATTTATACAGATATATTAATTAAGTTATACTAATTCTCGACTATTTTAATGTAACTTAATAATAAAATTAACTTATTACACATTGTGCACTTGTTGTCACTTTTTAAATGAAAGTATAAGGTTTATAATAGTAGTAATACATAGATTAATTCATACAAATTATTCATTTGTATATTTTTTATGGACATATATTTAGTCGAAATGGTTAATATTGAAAGGGGCTCTGTAGTTAATTATGAATGCTTTACATAAGAAAACAGATGTAATATTAATTGGTGGAGGCATTATGAGTGCTACTTTAGGTACAATGCTTAAAGAATTATCACCAAACTTAGAAATTAAATTATTTGAAAAATTATCAAAACCAGCTGAAGAAAGTTCTAACGAATGGAATAACGCCGGAACTGGTCATTCAGCATTATGTGAATTGAATTATACTAAAGAAGAGGCGGATGGTTCAGTAAATATTGATAAAGCAATTCAAATAAATGAACAATTTCAATTATCAAAGCAATTTTGGACATATTTAGTAAACAAAGGTAGTTTAACAGATCCACAATCATTTATTCGTCCTGTACCACATATGAGTTTTGTGTATGGAGACAAAAATGTACAATTTTTGAAAAATAGATGTGATGCATTATCAAAAAATCCATTATTCAATGGCATGACGTTTACAGATAATTTTGAAACGTTAAAGCATTGGATGCCACTTATGATGGAAGGGCGTTCTCAAGATGAAAGAATTGCCGCAACTAAAATTGAATCTGGTACAGATGTAAACTTTGGGAATTTAACACGCTCACTATTAAGTGACTTAAAAGACCAAGGCGTAGAGTTAAATTATAATCATTCTGTTCAGAATATTCGAAGAAATGAAGACAATTCATGGCAATTAAAGATCTATAATGCCGAAACTAAGAAGGTCGAATATCACAATACTCAATTTGTGTTTATCGGTGCTGGTGGTGGTAGCTTACCATTATTACAAAAAACAGGCATAAAAGAAGCTTCTAATATTGGAGGTTTTCCAGTTAGTGGTTTATTTATGGTATGTAATAATGAAGAAATTATTGCTAAACACGATGCTAAAGTATACGGTAAAGCAAAAGTTGGCGCGCCACCTATGTCTGTACCGCATTTAGATACTAGATATATTGAAGGTAAACGTTCATTATTATTTGGACCATTTGCTGGATTCTCACCTAAATTCTTGAAAACTGGTTCAAACTTAGATTTATTTGGCTCAGTGAAACCGAATAATATCTTTACGATGTTATCAGCTGGTTTAAAAGAAATGGGATTAACGAAATATTTAGTAGAACAAGTCTTATTGTCAGATGAAAAGCGTTTAGAAGAACTAAAAGAATTTATACCGACTGCTAAGTTAGAAGATTGGGATATCGTAATTGCTGGTCAACGTGTACAAGTCATTAAAGATACAAAAGAAGGCGGAAAGGGTACATTACAATTTGGTACTGAACTTGTAACAAGTGAAGATGGCTCTATTTCTGCATTATTAGGTGCCTCTCCAGGTGCTTCTACTGCTGTACATGTTATGTTGCAGTTACTTGAAAAATGTTTCCCTAATGAATTTGTAAACTGGGAAGATAAAATTAAACAAATGATTCCTTCATTTAGAACAAATTTATCTGATAATCCAGATTTATTTAATGAAATTAATACATCTACATCGAAAGCTTTAGGATTATACAAGTAAGTTTATGTTGAAAATTGACGTTTGTTAAAAAATATCAATTATAATTAAAAAAATCCTCTTTAATCACTTTAAATTTTAGTTTAATCGAGTTAAACTATCTTTAATGAAGATTAAGGGGGATTTGTATTATGTTTGAAAAGTTACTTACCTCTATAGGTGTCGGTAATCTAACAATCGATACGCGTTTAGAAAAAATGACTTTTAATGAAGAAGAGCCCATAAAAGGTAAAGTAATATTTAAAGGCGGTTCATGTGATTTAGAAGTTAAATATATTGAATTGTCACTTATTGAACGCGTCAATAATCAAAATGAGGATAGTGATTTTTCGGAATTTGATTATGAATTGCATAAGCATAAAGTTAATCAATCCTTCTTGATTAAGAAGAAAGACCATCAAGAATACGAATTTGAATTTAAATTAGAACAAATTGAATTCAAAGGCGAGCCAGAAGAAATATTTTTAAAGACACATGTTCATATTGATCAGTCAATTGGCGCTGACGACGAAGAAAAATTAAGTATAGTACGATAATTTATATTGCAGTCCTATAAAGTTGACCTATAAGAGGTTAATCTTTGTAGGACTTTTTTATTTAGATAAATAAATCTCTTGAAATAGAACATGTGTTCGTATATAATGATAATACAAACAAATGTTCTGGGAGGTGATGTGATGTACAATTACAGTGATTTCCAAGAGAGATATATTTTATGTTTAAGTCATCATAATTTTTTTGCAAATGTGTCGTCTGTTTCAAAAGGTATTAACCCCAATGAATATAAATTAGCTGTTATTTCTGATACGAAAAGGCAAGGTGCCATAGTTATTTCAGCTACTGAGCCATTACAAGAATTAGGAATCAAGACCGGTTCACGTCTATTTGAAATACCACACAGAAATGATATCTTTATCATTAATCCAAATATGAAACAATATATAAACTATGCAAATGCTATTTATAAAGTATTGCTTAATTATGTACATGCAGTTGATATCCAACAACATCGTGTAGACGAAATTTTCATTGATGTGACAGATTATTATAAACAGTATTGTGATAGTCCAAGTGAATTTGCTGCTATTATCCGAGCTGAAATTGAACAAGAAACACAATTGAATTGTCATATAGGTATTGGACCGAATATGTTGCTGAGCAAGTTGGCTTTAGATAACGAGTCTTACCAACATGATCAATCAATTGGAGTATTAAATTATAGCGATATAAGAGATAGAGTGTGGTCGATACATCCATTGCATAAAGTGTGGGGGATAAATGATCGATTAGAAAAGGAATTAAATGAGCTTGGTTTATATACTGTTGGAGATTTAGCACGCTATCCAGTTAATAAATTAACACAATTATATGGAACGATGGGTAAGGAATTGAATTTAATCAGCAATGGAATAGATACTAATACTGTACGAGAAGCGCATAGTATTTATAATCCGGACATTAAATGTGAAGTCGCGCTTGAGAAACAATACCAATATTATGAGATGAAAGAAATCATTCTTCAACAAGTGGAACGTTTAACAAAGCAATTAAGATCTAGAAATTTATTAGTTAAGACAATTGCTTTTTCACTGAAAAGTAATGCCAATACAATCTCTAAGTCTTATACTTTAAAAGACGGCACGAATATTACGATGGATATATTTAGAGTAATCTGGAGTTTTACAGAACAATTATGTGATAAACAGGAGAAGTATTCAGCATTAAATATTTCACTTACGCAACTCGTTCCAGAACGAGCTCGTGAACTGAATTTATTTATAGATACATTTGAGCGAGAACGTGATGAAGCATTAGCATTGCTTACAAATGAAATGAGTGTAAATCACTCAAATAGAAGACAAGAAGAAAGTATTCATAATCTAGTCAATCATAGATGAAATACAGAAAATAATCACTATGTGTTTAAAATGTAAAATTTATTAACATTTGACAAAATCTTTGCACATTTATATACTTATTTTGATTAACAATCAAATATGGGGAGTGGTGCATGGTGATTAAACAAGTTACACCTTATCTTTACTTTAACGGAACTTGCGAAGAAGCGTTAGCGTTTTATAGTGAAGCCTTAGATGGAAGCGTAAGAGAATCACAAACTTATGGTGACGCAGGTGTAGATGCCTCCGAAGATCCTAATAGAATTATACATGCACAATTAGAAGTTAATGGTCATTTATTTATGTTTTCTGATATCCCAAATGACGATGATTCACTTCATAAGAATCACAATATATATATTGTTTTAGAATTTGAAACAGAAGAACAAATTAATGAAGTTTATAATATCTTTAAAGAAGGTGGACAAGTTCAAATGGAACTTGGACAAACTTTCTGGGGTCAGGCATATGCAAAAGTAATAGATAAATTTGGTATAGGTTGGGATTTAACCTATACTCATCAATAAAATAAAGTATAAAGAAAAACCATAAACATTTTTTTAATTAAAGTTTATGGTTTTTTAATCTAGTCATTTAATGAATGAACAATTTCTCCCCACGATCTTTTTCTGTGAGATTGCATAGCTAATCGTGCTGCATGCTTATCCTTAGCTTCTATGCATGCAATAATCGCTTTATGTTCAATGATAGATTGATATGGAACAGGACGATCATTGATTGTGAATAATCTAGCTCTAAATAATTGGTCTGCATGAATATTAATAACGCTACTTAAGCGTGTATTATTTGCAAAACTAATTAAATCTGCATGGAATTGATCATCTAATATCGACCATTCGTATAAATTATTTTGTTCAAGTTGTTCTTGTTGTAATTCTATTAAATGCTTTAAATGTGCTATATTTTCTTCTGTCACTTTAGTTGTCGCTAATTCTACTGCCAAACCATCTAATGTTTCAGTAATTTCATAGATTTCCTTCAAATCATGCTTTCTTATCGGATTGATATGAAAGCCACGCCTTGGAATTAAAGTCAGTAATCCTTCAGTTTGTAGTCTCACTAACGCCTCTCTAACAGGTGTACGACTCATTTCTAAAGCTTCAGCAATTTCTCTTTCTAAAATTGTTTGACCTGGCTCAAGTATTAAATTTTTAATCGCAATACGTAATATATGATAAGCACGAATAGGTAATCGCTGTTCATCTAACTGTTTAGCGATGTCTAGAAGTTTTCCTTTTAAAGAATCATACTCAATTTGATGCTCTTCTGACATGTCGTATCCTCCTCATTCAAATAATAAAAAATACACGTCTTTCTTAAAATGAGTTTCTCTCATTATAACAGAAAGACGTGCGGTTATATAAAATGATTACGAATAAAATTATTGCTTCACATTTGAATGTAAGTTCTCAATAATTGAATCTGCCATTTCTTTAGTTGTTGTATTGCCACCAATGTCTATTGTAAGTGCGCCAGAACCAGTCGCTTTCTTAATAGCTTCATTGACTTGATTTGCTTCTTCTTTTAATCCTAAATGATCTAACATTAATGCCGCACTACCAATAGCTCCAATAGGGTTTGCGATACCTTTGCCAGCAATATCTGGTGCAGAACCATGAACTGATTCAAACATACTTGGATAACGACGATCTGGATTTAAGTTTGCACTTGCTGCAATACCTAAACTACCTGCTAATGCACTACCTAAGTCAGATAAAATATCTGCTAATAAGTTAGATGCAACTACGACTTCTAAATCTTCTGGATGTAACACAAAGTGTGCCGCCATAGCATCAACTAACCATTGATCAGTTTCCACATCAGGATATTCTTTGCTCACGCGCTTAAATACATCATCCCATAATACCATCCCATATTGTTGCGCATTACTTTTAGTAACACTTGTTACTTTTTTACGTTTACGTTTTCTTGCAGTTTCAAAAGCATATCTAATAACACGTTCACAGCCTTTTTCTGTAAATAGAGATGACTGAACAGCTACTTCATTTCCTTCACCTCTACCAGTAAAGTTACGACCACCAACACCTGAATATTCACCTTCAGAATTTTCACGGATGAGTACCCAATTTAAAGATTCAACATCAGGATGATTTAATTTACTTTCAACACCTGGTAAAAATTCAACTGGACGAATATTAGCCCACTGGTCAAATCCTTGGCATATTGCAATTCTCAATCCCCATAAGCTAATGTGATCGGGAACATTTGGGAACCCAACAGCACCAAAGTATATAGCATCATAGTCTTTTAATGTTTCTAGTCCATCTTCAGCCATCATGCGACCATTTTCTAAATAATACTCACAACCCCAAGGGAAGTAATCAAAATCAAATGAAAATTGATTATTGGATTGCTCTGCTAAATGATCTAATACACGAACCCCTTCGTTAATAACTTCTTTACCAATACCATCACCTGGAATGACAGCAATTTTAAATGTTTTTTGTTGTGACATGATAAATAACCTCCTGTTTCTTTGTGATACATCCATTATTAAATAATGTATACGTTAATGTCAACATATAACTTAAAAAGAAAAATATTTCACTAAATTATTGACTTAATGTATACGTTAATGTACGATGATTGAAATGAAAACGCTATCAAATTTTGGAATAAGGGGTGTTTAGTATGGATAGTTCAATAATTACTTTAATATTTTTAGTATTTGCAATAGTTATGTTCGCTTGGGAAAAGATACCGTTAGCAGTAACTGCGATGATCGTCGCAATTGGATTAGTCATTACAGGCGTACTTAAACCTGAAGAAGCTTTTGCAGGATTCGTTGATAGTAACGTACTATTATTTATGGCTATGTTTATTGTTGGTGGCGCGTTTTTCGAGACAGGAATGGCTCAAAAAATAGGGGGAATCGTCACAAAATTTGCTAAAACTGAAAGACAATTAATTATTTCTGTAATGTTAATAACTGGTTTAATGTCAGGGGTACTTTCTAATACAGGTACTGCAGCAGTTTTAATACCAGTTGTAATTGGTATTGCAGCAAAATCCGGTTTTTCAAGATCTACTTTACTATTACCATTAGTTTTTGCAGCTGCAATGGGTGGTAACTTAAGTTTAATTGGTGCACCTGGTAACATGATTGCACAATCAGCGCTTAAACAAATAGGTGATGGATTTGGATTTTTTGAATATGCAAAAGTAGGATTACCAATTCTGATTATCGGTATATTATATTTCACTTTAATTGGACATAAATTATTACCTAAAAGAGAAGAAGTCAATCTTGAAGAAGATTCAATATATGCACAGGAAGTTGATTATTCAAAGGTTCCAAAATGGAAACAAGTTATGTCTTTAGGCGTATTGATTTTAACCGTTATTGCAATGATTTTTGAACAGCAAATAGGTATTGCGTTACATGTTTCTGCATGGATCGGTGCTTTAGTATTAATAGCGACGAGAGTTATTCCTGAGAAAAAGGCAATGAGATCAATTGATATGAATACGATACTATTATTTGTAGGTTCACTTGCTTTAGCAAATGCTATTCAAGTATCTGGTGCAGGAAAGGTGATAGCCAGTTCATTAATGAGTACATTAGGTAAAGACCCATCACCGTATGTATTATTATTTGTTATACTCGTGTTATCTGCTACTATGACGAATTTTATGTCTAACACAGCAACAACTGCATTATTAGTTCCGATTAGTATTTCTATAGCAAATGGTATGGGAGCTGATCCTAGCGCTGTATTAATGGCGACTGTAATCGGTGGTTCACTAGCATTTGCAACACCAATTGGTATGCCTGCCAATACAATGGTTTATGGTCTTGGTGGATTTAAGTTTAAAGACTATGCTATAGCGGGTATCCCACTAATTATTTTATCTATCATTGTTTCAATGATTCTGTTACCAATATTCTTCCCATTTTATTAATTAAATCTGTTAATTTTATATTTTTTCTGTAACATATAATTAGAACGAAATCATAAGAAGGTGGCGTTATTCATGAAAGTTTTAATTGCACCAGATTCCTTTAAAGGTAGTATTGATGCACTTAGTGCTGCACAAGCGATAGAACGAGGCATTTTAACAGTAGATCCTGAAACTAAAACGTTTCTTCTTCCAATGGCAGATGGTGGAGAAGGTACGATGATTAATTTAGTGCAAGCAACTAAAGGAACAGTAATTGAAGTTAATAGTATAGATCCATTATCAAGACCAATACAATCAAGTTATGGTATAACTGGCGATGGAAAAACAGCAATTATCGAACTAGCAACAAGTTCAGGGATTGATTTACTTAAACGAGAAGAACTTAATCCATTACATACGACCACTTATGGTACAGGATTACTTATTAAAGATGCCATTGAAAAAGGCATTAAACATTTTATTGTATGCTTAGGTGGGAGTGCTACAAATGATGCGGGAATTGGTTTGTTACAAGCATTAGGTTATCAATTTTTAGATAAAAATGGTGTAGATATACCATTAGGTGCAGAACATATTCATAACATTGAATCGATAGACGAATCAAATGTGATGCCACAAATACATGATGTGAAATTTGAAATTGCTTGCGATGTGACGAATCCATTTGTTGGTAAACAAGGTGCAAGTTATATATTTGGTCCTCAAAAGGGGGCAACTCCAGAAATCGTTGAGAAGCTAGATCAATCATTTATACATTTTGCAGATGTTATTAGGTCATTTAACCGCAAAGAAATATGCGATATAGAAGGTGCTGGCGCTGCAGGTGGAACAGCAGGTGGCATGTTAGCATTCTTGAATGCAGAATTAAAAAGAGGTATTGAACTTGTAGTAGATTTTGTGAATTTTAAAGATATTATTAAGGAAAATGAAATAGACTTGATTATTACTGGTGAAGGTAAAATTGATGGTCAAACTTCTGGTGGTAAAGTCATATCAGGAATTGCACAAATTGCAAAATCTTATCAAATACCTGTTATCGCTATTGGTGGTACGGTAGAGATGCCATTGTCAGCACTTCATGAACAAGGTTTAACTGCGGCATTTAGTATTGCTAATGGTCCTATGTCTTTAGAAGATGCTATGAATAATGGTGATAAACTCATTGAACAACAAACTGAACAAATTTTTAGAGCGCTTAAATGGAAATAATGAAAAGAGGTGGGAAAAATCCCACCTCTTTTTTAATGATTATACCGATATTTTTGAACTTGATTAATAATAAAGACGCCACATATCATGAATAAGATAGCTAAAATAAGTGTGAATTTAAAATCAATCATACTTGTAATAAGTAACGCAATCGTTGTTACAACGCCATTAAATATAGCAATCGGTACTTGGGTCTTATTGTGATCTTTATGGTCAGCACCAGCACCTGTTGATGATAATATGGTTGTATCTGATATTGGAGAACTATGATCGCCAAAGATACCTCCAGAAATAACGGCTCCTATACAAACTGCTAACGAAATGTCTAAATGATATCCTAATGGAATTGCGAGTGGCAACATAATAGCAAATGTTCCCCAAGAAGTTCCGTTTGCAAAAGACATACAAGCACCGACTAGGAATATTAAAGCAGGTACTATAGCAGGTGGTATCGTGCCATCGATGACTTGAACGATGTAGTTAGCCGTTCCTAATTTGTCTAATACACCGCCTAATGACCATGCTAATACTAAAATAACTAAAATATCTGTCATGTTTTTCATACCAGAAGTATAAATATTTAATGATTGGCTAATTGTTTTTACTTTATAAAATAACATTAATAAGATAATAGAAATAGCTGCAAAGAAATAAGATAAACTTAGAGCTATTCTGAAATCTTTTCCTTCCACACTTTGGAATGGAAAGCCTTTTGGTGCTAATAATGTAAACAATGAAACAATTAAGATGACGATAGGTAACCAAATTAAAATAGGTTTACTTTTATTTTCAACATCTTTATCGACTTCCACACTTTCTCTTAATGGTTTCGCATTGTCCCAATAAATTTGTCCAGTATTCATTATTCGATCCTCAGCTGCTTTCATAGGTCCGAAATCTAATTTTAATAAAACAATAAGAGGGACGATTAATACTGCAAGGACTGGATAAATAAAGTATGGTAATGAAACCATAAAGGCATCCCATGAGGACATATCTATACTTAATCGTTTAAATTCTGTATCAATTAACCCCATAATATAAACGCCCCAACCAATAAACGGTACCATTACAGAAACTGGCGATGCTGTTGAATCAATAATCCAAGCTAATTTTTCTCGAGATATCTTCGCTTTATCAAATAAACTTTCATAAATTGGTCCAACAATTAAAGGTGTGCCCATTTCTGAAAAGAATATTATAATACCACTAAACCAAGCAGCAAGTTGGATTTTGATACGACTTTTCGCACCAGATATAAACCGATTCGCAAATGCTTTTGCACCACCTGAATTTTCAAGCAACGCAACAAATCCACCGATAAACACTAACAAAATGAGTATTCCAGCATTATATTCATCTGCAACTGTGCTATACAAATAATCTCCAAGTAACTTTTTTAAAGAAGATATCGGATGAAAACTCGTTAACAAGAGTATGCCTGAAAATAATCCTAAAAATAATGAAACAATAACACTTCTCGTAAGTAATACCATAATGATGGCTATAATTGGAGGAATAATCGACCAAAAGCCAAAATGATCCATAAAAATACCCCCTTCAAAATATTCTGAAATATGTAATTATTTAATCTTCACATATAATTACAAATAAGTAAATATGATTTTAATAAATTAACAAAGATATGCATTCTTATACATAGTAGTTGTGACAATTATATATATCAAAATGACAAGTATAGTTGTCATTTTGACTATAATCATGTATATTGATAAATGTAGGTGGTGGTCAAATGAGAAATAGGGTAAAAGAGTTAAGAGCTCGGGAAGGATTTAACCAAACTGAATTGGCTAAAAGAGCAGGTATTTCAAGACAAACAGTTTCTTTGATAGAACGGAATAACTTTATGCCATCTGTATTGACTGCTGTTAGAATAGCAAGAATACTCAAAGAAAATGTTGAAGATGTTTTCATATTCGAGGAGGATGAATTATGAAAAAGAATAAAATTATGTTAATAGGTAACTTAATATTATATATGTTGATCGGTGGTCTAGTAGGAGGATTACTAACAAGTATTTTTAAAAAAGGACATGACTTTTTAGAAATTGAACTTACGACCGTGCAAACTGATATTACAGCCATTATTCTAGCAATCGCATTAATCATTTTATTTATCATTTTATTAAACGTTTATAAAAAAGCTGAAAAATATAGAAAATATGAAACAAATCCAGAAAATGAGGATGAAATAGAAATACAGTTAGAAAAAACATTAATTTATCCACCCATATTGCTTGGTATTATTATGACAATAGCATTAACAATACTAAATATCGTCATTAATTTAACAAAAGAACCAAGTATGCTATCATTGTTAATTGCGATGATTTCATTAATAGCAACAGCACCAATATCATATATGCATTTATCTAAATTGAGAAAATTATACCCAGAGCGAAACTATCCTAAAGCAGGAGATAAAAAATTAAATGAAAAAATGATTGATATGATGGATAGTGGAGAACAATATATTACATTAATTGCACTACAAAAAACTTATACACTGAACCAACAATTAATAATTGGATGTATAGCACTAGCATCAATATTCTCGGTTTCTTCAGATAATAATCAATTCTTTAGTGTGTCATTATTAATCATTTTATATTTAGTCAACACAATGTATTTCTCTAAAAAAGTATCAGAATCAATATAAAAAAACTGCCTATTATGGGCAGTTTTTTGTTTGAATATAGGGGGGATGTACAATAGAAGGAATCCAAGTCATAGCTTAACGACTGAGTAAAGCCAAGAGATAGCCTAAGTCATGGCTTAACGTCCTAATTAAGCCAAGAGAACGTCCAAGTCATGGCTTAACGTCCTAATTAAGCCAAGAGATCGTCCAAGTCATGGCTTAACGTCCTAATTAAGCCAAGAGATAGCCTAAGTCATGGCTTAACGTCCTAATTAAGCCAAGAGAACGTCCAAGTCATGGCTTAATGCCTAACTTAAGCCAAGAGATCGTCCAAGTCATGGCTTAATGCCTAACTTAAGCCAAGAGATAGCCCAAGTCATGGCTTAATGCCTAACTTAAGCCAAGAGATCACCCACAATCATTTCCTCAAATCAAAACAATGCCAAGAGACCTTAATTCTCTTGGCTTTTTCCCATTTCTCAATATTCAATATTACAATGTATACGTATCAAATGATTGTAAGGCTTCTATTGCGCGATCTCTGTCTGTGCTTGATTTGAAGCTTAATCTTAATGCACCCATAATATCTTCTCTTACTTCTAATATTCGGATGTTTGTAATAGAGATGTGATTTTGTCCGAGTATTCTAGTTACTTCACTGATCATACCTGGTTTATCTGGGATATCAACATATAAATCGAATGTTGAAGTTAAGGCACCTTGTTCTTTAATAGGGAGTTGGTCTCTATATGTTTTGGCTGATTGATAAAAATCATGAATTAATGCTGGATTTCCTTCTTCAATCATTTCTTTCGTATGTGTCATTTGTTCGATCCAATTTTCCATAAGTGTGACAAGATGTTCTTTATTTTCTAATGTGATGTCACGCCACATATCTGCATTACTACTCGCGATTCGTGTGATGTCACGGAAACCGCCTGCTGCTAGTGTTCTGACATATTCGGATATTTGTGTATTTTCTTCGTTCATATGAATTAAACTTGATGCGATGACATGTGGAAAATGACTGACGACGCCTGTTACATAGTCATGTTCTTTTGCTGACATTTTGATGAATTTTGCTTTAGTAGGTTCTAGCAAATGTTTAACTTCACTATAAGCCGCTTCATTTTCCACTTGATCATATATTAATACATAATAAGCATTCTCGAATAAATGTTTTTTAGAATTTGTGACGCCTGATTTATGACTACCTGCCATTGGATGTCCGCCGATTAAATGAATATCCTGTTCTAACAATTGTGATTCAAGTGAACTTAATCCTAATTTCGTACTACCTGTATCGGTAACGATTAATCCTGGTTTAGTATCAATTTCTAATAAGCGCTTACCGTACTCGATAGATTGTTGTACGGGTGTGGCTAATATAATTAAATCTGCTTGACGAGCACTAGAATCAAAGTCTGTTGCGATTTCATCTATAATTTTCATAGATAATGCGATTTCTGAATGTTTTTCAAAATAATCGTAACCTGTTATATGTAAATTGGGATGATAAAATTTAATATTTTGTATTAAACTCCCACCAATTAATCCTAGTCCAACTATAAATACGCGTTGCATAAAATCCCTCCAATACTTTAATAGTTTAAAGTAAGTTAGTGTGTGAAAGCAAGTGTTATTGATTTATTTTTTTAAAAGTATAGAATGATAATAAATGTATAAGGAGTGGTAATATGACAATTAACGTAAAAGAAACGATCGATACAATTAAAGAACTTGTTTACATTAATAGTCCGTCTGGGTTTGCTGATCCAGCAGTTGAATATTGTAGAAAAGTTGCTGAGTCATTAAATTATGATACGAGTGTAACACACAAAGGTGGATTATTTATCAACGTACCAGGAAAAAATGATGATGCACAACGACTGATTACAGCACACGTAGATACATTAGGAGCAATTGTTAAAGATATTAAAGAAGATGGAAGATTGCAACTAGATTTAATAGGGGGGTTTAGTTGGAATGCGATTGAAGGGGAATATTGTACCATCACAACTCAAAGTGGAAATGAAATAACAGGTACCATTTGTTTACATGAAACAAGTGTCCATGTATATAAAAATAATACTGAAATTCCACGAAATGCCGAACATATGGAAGTCAGATTAGATGAAAAAACATTTAATCCAGAAGATACAAGAGCATTAGGCATTGAAATTGGAGATGCTGTGAGCTTTGATCCAAGATTTGTACATACAGAATCAGGATTTGTTAAATCTCGTCACCTTGATGATAAAGCAAGTGTTGCGATGATTTTACAATTTTTGAAATACCTTAAAGAAGAAAATGTTGAACTTCCACATACGACACAATTTTATATTTCAAACAATGAAGAAATTGGATATGGTGCAAATTCAAGTATTTCAGATAAAGTTGTAGAATTTATCGCATTTGATATGGGTGCATTAGGAGATGGACAAGCTTCTGATGAATACACAGTATCTATTTGTGTAAAAGATGCTTCAGGACCATATCATGTAGGTTTGAGAAATCATTTAGTCAATTTATGTAAAGAAAATGATATTCAATATAAATTAGATATATATCCTTATTATGGTTCTGATGCTTCTGCTGCTTTACATGCTGGTGCTGATATTAGACATGGATTATTCGGTGCAGGTATTGAATCTTCACATGCTTTAGAACGCACACATGAAGATTCTATTCTTGAAAGTGAAAAGTTATTAAGAGCTTATTGTTTATCAGAAATTAAAAACTAATCAGAATTTAAGGGTTGACATTTAAAATTTATTCTCGTATAGTGATATTTAATTAATCCGAAGAAATCATTCGGAATTTGAAAGATGAGTATCTCGTGTTGATAGTAGCAAATAGAAAGCTAATGGTTGATGTAAATTAGCACTACACACAAAGAGAGAATTGGGCTTTCAAATTATCAATTAAATGAAATTTAGAGTGAACATGAAATTCAATGTTAACTAAGGTGGCACCACGGTAACGCGTCCTTACAGATAGCGTATACTGTGGTGTCTTTTTGTATACCTAAATCAGTGGTCATAAGTATAAATTAAATCCTGTAGCAAACAGAAAGTTAGTGGTTGATGTAAACTAACACAGTTTAATTTAGAAATGGGGATCATGTAGTAATAATTAAATATTTAATGAGTGAATAAGTTTTATACTTATTAATGAAGGTGGTACCGCGCATAAGCGTCCTGTTTGATTAGGATGTTTATGCGCGGTTTTTTTATTAAGGAGGATTAAGATGATTATTAAATTTAAAAAGTTAAATGCTGATATTACACCAGAGACTTTAGGACAAATAAATCGTAAGAAAATGATTTTAGAAAGTGCCAGTACAGATCAAATGAAAGGTAGATTTTCGATTGTAGCTTTCGATGCAGTTGGAAAAGTGAACTTATATGATGATTATTTACAAATATTCATAAATGAAGATGAACAACTTGTACATGAACGCCCATATGAATCACTTGAGGATTTCATCAATAATATGAAAGTTGATGAAGTTCCAGAAGCCTTAACACATTTACCATTTATATCTGGCATGATCGGGTATTGTAGTTTCGATTTAATTAGATATCAAAATAAATTACTTAAACAAATTGAATTGCAATCAGATATCCCAGACGCTTCATTTAATCTCGTTGAATCAGTATATGTATTTGATCATTTTAAAGAAGAATTGTTTGTTATCGCATCAAACTTGTTTAGTCAGAATACGGAAACACAAGTTGAGCAAGAACTTAATAATATGATTGAAACATTAAAAGATATTTCACTATTTCAAAATAAAATTGATCACACATTAAGAGGTGAACTTGAAACAAATATAAGTGAAGAAGATTTCATGCAAGAAGTCGAATATTATAAATCACTGATTAGTAAAGGTGATATGTTCCAAGTCGTACCTTCAAGAATTTATAAATATAAACATTACTTTAACGAACAACATAAAGATACATTGAAACTTCAAATTTATAAAAACTTAAAAAGACAAAATCCAAGTCCATATATGTATTACATTGACGATGAAGAAAGAAGCATCATTGGATCTTCGCCAGAAAGTTTCATTAAAAAACAAGGTGACATCATTACAACGAACCCAATAGCAGGTACAAACAAACGAGGTCAATCAGAAGAAGAAGATAAACAAAATGAAATTGAACTCATTACAGATGAAAAAGAATTAGCTGAACATCGTATGCTTGTCGATCTTGGAAGAAATGATTTAAATATGATTGCTCAAACAGGTTCAGTTTATATGCCTAAGTTAATGACTGTTGAAAGATTTGAACATGTTATGCATATCGTCTCAATCGTCGAAGGTAAAATTAGACCAGACATTACACCGCTTCAAATGATTACAGCACTATTACCAGCAGGAACAGTATCAGGTGCACCTAAGACGAGAGCAATCACAAGAATTTATGAAAGCAGAAAAAGAAAACGCGGTATATATGCTGGTGGTGTTGGTTATATCAATTGCAACCATGATTTAGATTTTGCTTTAACAATTAGAACGATGGTTGTAGATAACGAATATGTAAATGTAGAAGCTGGCTGTGGTGTTGTATATGATTCAAACCCGCAAAAAGAATTAAAAGAAACGATGATCAAAGCAAAAAGTTTATTGGAGGTTACACCATGATATTAGTAATTGATAATTATGATTCATTCACATATAACTTAGTAGATTTAATTAAGCAACATGATGATGTCGTGATCTATCATCCGGATGAGGCACCATTCAATTTAAATATTGATGGATTGGTTATATCTCCAGGACCTGGTCATCCTGATGATACGGAAGACTTAAAAAATTTAATAGAAGCATATAAAGATAAACCGATATTAGGTATTTGTTTAGGTGCTCAAGCATTAACGACATATTACGGTGGAGAAGTTGTCGTCGGGAAAGAAGTTAAACACGGTAAAGTAGATCAAATTGATATTATCGAAACTTCAAAATTGTATCAAGAATGCGAGCAGCATTTTAATATTATGAGATATCACTCATTAATTAGTGATGAAAAAACATTTCCTAACACTTTGAAAATTACAGGTAGAACGAAAGATTCCATACAATCATTTGAACATAAAATAAAACCCCATTTCGGAATACAATTTCATCCTGAATCATTTGCTTCAGATCATGGAAATGAAATTATAAAAGCTTTTATCGACATAACAAAGGAAGGTGCAAATTATGAACACATTAAAACAACTCATTCAGTATCATGATTTATCGCAACAAGAAATGAAATCATTTGTAGATTTAATGATGGATGAACAAGCAGATGTATCATTAAAGGTTGCACACTTAGTGGCATTAAGTATGAAAGGTGAAACATCAGATGAATTATCGAACTTAAGTCAAAGTTTAATCGAAACAACATATAAAGAAAGACCTTATTTAGAAGATAGTATTTGTGTTTGTGGCACAGGTGGTGACCATTCTGGCAGCTTTAATATTTCAACAACCGCTTCATTTGTTGTTGCGGCAGCTGGCTTAAAAGTTTTGAAACATGGTAATAAAAGTATTACATCTAAAACAGGTAGCATTGATATCTTATCTGCTTTAAATATTCAAACAACACCTATTAAAGATGCGACAGAAAAAGTAAACGAAACAAATTTAGCATTTTTAAGTGCAACTGAAACATATCCGATTATGAAAACTGTACAACCTGTTCGTAAATCAATACCAACACCGACAACATTTAATTTACTTGGACCAATGATTCATCCATATCATTTAGATTATCAAGTGATGGGCGTTTATGATGAAACGAAACTTAAAATTATTGCTGAAGCAATTTATAAATTAGGTAGAAAACGTGCCATTATCGTGCACGGTGCAGGTGGCATGGACGAAGCTACTTTATCTGGTGACAACATTATATATGAAGTGTCTCAAGATGAAGGCATTAAACATTATACTGTAAATGCTGAAGACTACGGATTACAATCAGCGCCAAACGAATCATTAAAAGGTGGAACACCTGAAGAAAATAAAGTTATTACTTTAGATATTTTAACAGGACAAGATCATGGTCCTAAAAGAGATGTCGTTGTATTAAATGCTGCTTTAGCGTTATATGCTGGTCAAAAAGTAGACTCTATCAAAGAGGGAATTACGTTAGCAGAGTCTTTAATAGATGAGAAACATGCATTAAATATATTAGAAGCTGTAGGAGGCAAAGTTTATGACAATATTGGATGAAATCGTAGAATATAAAAAAACATTACTAAATAATCAATATTATGAACAAAAATTAAATACATTGGAAAAAGTGGATGTACAACATAAAACTTCTTTCTTAAGTCGTACACAGCAAGATAATAAGTTAAATATTATTGCTGAATTAAAAGCAAAAAGCCCTACAGTATCAGATATTCCGAAACGAGATATGGCTACTCAAATAAAACTATATGAACAATACGGTGCATCTGCTATATCTATATTAACGGATGAAAAATATTTCGACGGTAGTTACGAAAGGTTACAAAGTTTAACGACAAAGACGACATTACCTGTATTATGTAAAGATTTTATTATTGATAAAAGACAAATTGACTTAGCACATCATGTTGGTGCCTCTATCGTATTATTAATCGTGAATATTTTGTCAAAAGAAGAACTCGAAACATTATACGCATATGCGACAGAAAAAGGTTTAGAAGTACTTGTAGAAGTACATGATAAAGAAGAACTCGATATTGCACATGAAATTGGTGCACAATTAATTGGCGTTAATAATCGTGATTTAAAAAGATTTGTCACAGACGTTAAACATACGAATGAGATTTTAACACAAATTAAACCAGGTGTGACATACATTTCTGAAAGTGGTATTCGTACTTTAGATGATGTGAAAAGTATTATCGGTAGTGGTATAGATGGCGCATTAATTGGGGAGTCGCTAATGAAACATCCACACTTAGATGAATTTCTACCAAGTTTACGACTAGAAAAACAAGGTGAGCAACATGTTTATTAAATGTTGTGGCTTTCAAGATAAAGAGGCTATCGAAACAGCTGTCTTAAATCATGTCGATGCAATTGGATTTATCACGTATCCCAAAAGTAAACGATATGTATCTGTTGAAGAAATAAAGTCATTAAGTAAAGAAATTCCCCAAACGATTGATATCGTAGCTGTTGTTGTGAATTTAACAATGGTAGAAATTGATCAACTTATTCAAGAAACTTCTATTAATACACTTCAATTTCATGGTGATGAATCTGTATCATTTATACAAGAGGTTAAAGAAAAATATCCGCATATTAAGATTTATAAAGCTTTACCCGCTAATGATCAATTACTTGCTAATATAGAAGCTTTTAAAAATGATGTAGATTTATTTTTAATTGATACGCCTTCAAAAGATTATGGTGGTACAGGGGTATCTTATGACTGGTCCATATTAAATGAATTATCCAATATTCCGTATTTAATTGCCGGTGGTATTAATATAGATAAAATTAAACAAATCGAATCATTAAACTTTAATCATAATGGTTATGACATATCAAGTGGAATTGAAACGAACGGTCAAAAAGATAAAGAGAAAATTAAAGCATTACTAACATATGTAAAGGAATGATTGAATTGAATAAAAATATACAATTAGAAGCAGATGAATTAGGATTTTTCGGTGAATTTGGTGGCCAATATGTACCAGAAACATTAATGCCAGCTATACAAGAATTAAACGATACGTATCAACAATTAAAAAATGATCCGGAATTTCATAAAACATTAAATGCTTATTTAAAAGATTATGTAGGTAGAGAGACACCTTTAACATATGCTGAGCGTTATACAGAAGCACTTGGCGGCGCAAAAATATACTTAAAAAGAGAAGATTTAAATCATACTGGTGCTCACAAAATTAATAACGCATTGGGACAAGCACTAATTGCAAAGAAAATGGGTAAAAGGAAGCTCGTTGCTGAAACTGGTGCTGGTCAACATGGTGTAGCGAGTGCAACAATTGCAGCGTTGTTTGATATGGAACTTATAGTATTTATGGGTGAAGAAGATATTGAAAGACAAGCATTAAATGTGTTCAGAATGGAATTGTTAGGCGCTAAAGTTGTACCTGTAACAGACGGACAAGGTACATTATCAGATGCCGTAAATAAAGCATTACAATATTGGGTTTCACATGTTGAAGATACACATTATTTACTTGGATCAGCGCTAGGTCCTCATCCATTCCCAACTATCGTAAGAGATTTACAAAGTGTGATTGGTAAAGAAATTAAGAAACAAATATTAGAAAAAGAATCCCGATTACCAGATGCAGTTGTTGCATGTATAGGTGGCGGTTCAAACGCAATTGGTACATTCTATCCGTTTGTAAATGATGAATCTGTTAAATTATACGGCGTTGAAGCTGCAGGTGAAGGTGTAGATACTACTAAACATGCTTTAGCTATAGAAAAAGGGAAACCTGGCGTGTTGCATGGTTCTAGAATGTATTTAATTCAAGATGAAAATGGACAAGTCGAACTTGCGCACTCAATTTCAGCAGGATTAGATTATCCAGGTGTAGGTCCGGAACATAGTTATTATAACAATATAGGTCGTGTTCAATATCCGAATGCAAGTGATACTGAAGCGATGGATGCGCTTATTAAATTTACACAATTAGAAGGTATTATTCCAGCTATAGAAAGCGCGCATGCATTGAGTTACGTCGAGAAACTAGCGCCAACAATGGATAAAGACGAAATTATTGTTGTGACGGTTTCTGGTAGAGGAGATAAAGACATGGAAACAATTAGAAAGTATATGCAAGAGAAGGGGGATCATCATGCGTAAATTATTTATACCATATGTCATGGGAAACAAAGATTTTATAGATTCAGTCAAACTTATGGACGAAAATGGTGCAGATTATATTGAAATTGGCTTACCTTTCTCAGATCCTGTAGCTGATGGTCCAACGATTATGGCAGCCGGTCAAGAAGCGATTAAGCAAGGTATGTCTGTTAATAAAATCATTGATCAACTAATCGAACATAAAGATGAAATCAATACACCTTACTTATTTATGACTTATTATAATTTAATTGATGCATACGGTGTCGACGCTTTTATAGAACGAATTGCTGAAGCGAATGTTTATGGGTTAATCATTCCAGATTTACCATTTGAACTTGGACAAAGATTTAAAAAACATTTACAGCCTAAAAACATTAAATTAATTTCTTTAATTGCGATGACTTCTAGTGATGAACGAATTAAGCAAATAGCTGAGCACGCGGAAGGATTCATTTACACAGTGACAATGAATGCGACGACTGGTGATGGCAGAGGTTTCCATGAATCTTTAAAAGATAAAATTAAATTTATACAACAACACGCTAATGTACCTGTTGTTTGTGGATTTGGTATTAGAACTGAAGAACATGCTAAAGAAATAAAGTCATTTAGTGACGGCATTGTGATTGGTAGTGAAATTGTTAAAAGATTAAAAAATGATTCAATAGAACAAACTCAAGCATATTTGCAAAGTATTAGAAAAGCTTTAGATGAAGATTAAAAAAGCATAACCCTTAATAGAAGAAAAAGAAACACACTTCATGTATAATCGACATTAACAAATGAAAAGGAGTGTTTCTAATGAGCAAAAAAGTTCTCATAGTTGTTACAAATGCATCTCAATTTAAAGATGGAAAACCAACTGGGTTATGGCTAGAAGAAGCAGCAATTCCTTATAAAGTATTTATTAAAAATGGATTAGAAGTGGATATTGCATCTGTAAAAGGTGGTAGTGTTCCGATAGATCCAAATTCAACTCAAAATGACGAAGCTAAAGAATATCATGACGTATTAGAAAAGTTACAACAAACATATAGTATTAGAGACATCGTGTTTGAGAGTTATGATGGCATATTCTTACCTGGTGGTCACGGAACAGTATTCGACTTCCCAAATAATGAAGACTTGGAAGATATGCTAGCATATTATAGAAATAACGATAAGGTGATTGGTGCAGTTTGCCACGGTCCAAGTGCATTTGTTGGCGCTAAGCTTCCAAATGGGAACTATTTAGTGGATGGTGTTAAATTAACTGCTTTTACTGATAGTGAAGAAAAAGCAATGAATTTAGAGAATGATGTACCATTCTTGCTACAAACACAACTTGAAAAGCAAGGTGCTCGATTCGTTAAAGGTGCTGACTTTGAATCGCATACAGTTGCAGACGGTAAATTTGTCACAGGACAAAATCCAAATTCTAGTGAAGAGGTTGCCGAAAAATTTGTAAATGTATTAAAATAGTTTAGCAATATAAATAAAAACCTGCCATTTGGTAGGTTTTTATTTATGAAATAATGGTATAGTAATGAGTATTATTTTAGAATAAAGACAAAATATTGTATAATTGTAACAAATACATAAAAATGAGATTGGGAGTATTGTATAAATGAAATTTACAAATTTAACAACTGGTGAATTTGAAGCTTTTACAAATAAAATGCCGTACGCGCATTTTACACAAGCAGTAGGTAATTATGAATTAAAAACTTCTGAAGGCACTTCAACACATTTAGTAGGGGTCAAAGATAATCAAGGTGAAGTATTAGCTGCATGCTTGTTAACAAGTGTACCAGTTATGAAGAAGTTTAATTACTTTTACTCAAATAGAGGACCAGTAATGGATTATGACAACAAAGAACTTGTTGACTTTTTCTTTAAAGAAATCGTGAGCTATTTAAAAAGTTATAAAGGATTATTCTTTAGAATCGATCCTTACTTGCCATATCAACTAAGAGATCATGATGGCAATATTAAAAAATCATTCAACCGTGATGGTTTAATTAAACAATTTGAATCATTAGGCTATGAACACCAAGGCTTCACAACTGGTTTCCACCCAATACATCAAATTAGATGGCATTCTGTACTTGATTTAGAAGGTATGGACGAAAAGACACTCATCAAGAACATGGATAGTTTGAGAAAAAGAAATACTAAAAAAGTTCAAAAAAATGGTGTTAAAGTACGTTACTTATCTAAAGATGAAATGCCGATATTCCGTCAATTTATGGAAGATACAACAGAGAAGAAAGATTTCAACGATCGCGGCGATGACTTCTATTACAACAGATTAAAATACTTTGAAAATGTAAAGATTCCTTTAGCTTATATAGACTTTGAAACTTACATTCCACAATTAGAAAAAGACCATGAACAATACAACAAAGATATTGCGAAAGCTGAAAAAGATTTAGAAAAGAAACCAGATAATCAAAAAACGATTAATAAAATAGACAATTTAAAACAGCAAAGAGAAGCAAATGAAGCTAAATTAGAAGAAGCACGTCAATTACAACAAGAACATGGTGATACATTACCAATTGCAGCAGGTTTCTTCATTATTAATCCATTTGAAGTTGTATATTATGCAGGTGGTTCATCTAATGAATATCGTCACTTTGCAGGTAGTTATGCAATTCAGTGGGAAATGATTAAATACGCGTTAGATCACAATATTGACCGTTATAACTTCTATGGAATCAGCGGAGACTTCTCAGAAGATGCACCTGATGTTGGCGTTATTAAATTTAAAAAAGGTTACAATGCAGATGTTTATGAATATATTGGTGATTTCGTTAAACCAATTAATAAACCAGCGTACAAAGCATATACAACACTAAAAAAAGTATTAAAAAAATAAATGATTTTCAGTAAGAGAGGAATTTAGATAATATGAAATTTACAGAATTAACGGTTACTGAATATGATGAGTTCGTATCTGATAGTCGATATGAAAGTCACTACTTTCAAGTAAAAGAAAACATCAAGACGAGGGAAAATGATGGTTTTCAAGTTGTATTATTAGGTGTTAAAGATGAGAATAATCAAGTCGTTGCAGCAAGTCTATTCTCTAAAATACCAACATTAGGTAGTTATGTGTATTATTCAAATCGTGGTCCGGTAATGGATTATAGCAATCTAGATTTAGTGACATATTACTTCAAAGCACTTGAAAAGTACTTAAAACAGCATCAATGTCTATATGTTAAAGTCGATCCATACTGGATTTACAATATATACGATAAAGATATTAAACAAATTAAAGAAGATGGCGCTAATGACCAAATCGTTGATCTGATTAAATCACTAGGCTATGACCATCACGGCTTTACGACTAAATATGATCCATCAAGCCAAGTAAGATGGATGGGTGTCTTGAACTTAAAAGATAAAACATTAGCAGAAGTTAAAAAAGGATTCGACAGCCAAAGAAAACGTAACGTCAATAAAGCGCATAATTACGGTGTTAAAGTACGTTTCTTAGAACGCGATGAATTAGATATATTCTTTAAATTATATAGAGAAACAGAAGAAAGAGCTGGCTTTATTTCTAAGACAGATGAATATTTCTTAAACTTTATCGATACATATGGTTCTAAAGCATTAGTACCATTAGCATATATCGATTTAAATGAATATATTCAATCAACACAAGAGAATTTAAATGAATTAGAAACAAAACGCGATCAAATGATGGCGAAAGAAAACAAATCTGAAAAACAATTAAAGAAAATTGCTGAAACAGATCGTTTAATCGACCATGCACAGAAAGAATTATTAGAAACTAGCGAACTTATTAAAACAGATGGTGAAATCTTAAACTTAGCTTCAGGTGTATTCTTTGAAAATGCATATGAAATCAATTATTTCTCAGGTGGCTCAAGTGAAAAATACAATCACTTTATGGGACCATATATGATGCACTGGCATATGATTAATTATTGTTTCGAAAATGGATTCGATAGATACAATTTCTATGGATTATCAGGAGATTTCACTGAAGATAGCGAAGATTACGGTGTATATCGATTTAAACGAGGATTTAACGTTCAAATCGAAGAATTAATCGGAGATTTCTATAAACCAATCAATAAGAAAAAATATTTCTTACACAATGTAATTCAAAAAGTACGATCTAAAATTAAAAAGTAATCAAAAAAAGCTGAAATTCATATTTCAGCTTTTTTTGTGTTAAATATGGGGTTAATAGCATATATCATATTTATTCGATTAATTAGTTTACATAATATATATTATAGGAAGTTAAGTATATTGACTTAGGGGACGCCTATTCTACATATATATCTAACTATTTTATATTGTTACATGTTTAACTTGTAACGCTTCATCAATTGCATATAGATCTGGATTCTTTAAAGCTTTCCATTCATCAAAGCCAAATTGTTTGTCGAAATGATTTAGTAATAATGACATGATGTTACCATGTGTAACAATTAATGCTTGTTCATTTACTGGTATCGACTTAAATACTTCTAAAATTCGCTGTTGAGCTTCTAAACTTGATTCGCCATTATGTATACGATAATTAAAGTCACTGAAAGTCATTTTAAGCTCAGTTAGCCAATTATCTATTGGTAAGTCACTTAAAATGCGCTCATTTAAACGGCTATCATAAGTTAACGGTGTTTGGTATTTTGTTATATATGGTTTGATTGATTCATAAGTACGATTCATTTCACTGACATATATATGGTCAATATTGAGTTTAGCTAATACAGGTACTAATTGTTGTGCTGACTTAATGCCATCTGTCGTTAAAGCAGCATCAAAGTCTTGTCCAGTAGCTTTGCAATGTCTTAATACATAAATCATTAAATCACTCCAAATAGATTTTAAAAAAGCATATCATACATTATGATAAATAAAAACTACTATAAATCGAAATAAATACGATTTATAGTAGTTTATGCTATTGATTCATTTTGACATAACTTGCAATTGCTTTACTAGCAAATTGTGCGGTACCGTCACCAAATTTATTGATATTTTTAGTAAATCTTTCATCACTTACATACATATCACCAATACTACCAAACATTTCTAAACTATACTCGCAATCAATATTAGAATTTAAATACGTGTACCATCTTTGTACAATTGATTGAGCAATTTCTGAGTCTGGAGATTCATTTCTGTTTGCTGCAAATGCTCTAAAGATATCATTCATTTCTTCTTCTTTTGAAGCTTTTTCTTCTTTAGACCAACTATTAATGCGATTGTTCGCTTTATCTACAGTCTTATTCCCCCACTTTTCACGTGCTTCAGCTTCATATTCATTCTGATTAAACTCAAAACCTATAAATTTATCTTCATTCGTCATGTTAATTTCTCCTTTCATATGTTTCGTCGTTTGATCTATCGTTTGAATCATTTGATCAATTCTTGTTCTTTTATTGATGAGCATCTTTTTATGCATATTTAATGCTTCTTCTTTATCAAACGAAGGATCATCAAGAATTTCTTTTATCTTTTTTAGAGGAAAATCAAGCTCTTTAAAAAATAAAATTTGCTGTAATCTGTCTACATTCTCGTCTGAATACAATCGATAACCAGAAGATGATACATTAGACGGATTCAGTAAATTAATTTCATCATAATGGTGAAGCGTGCGCACACTTATACCGACTAATTGAGCAATTTCTTTAACAGTCATTTCCATTTACTTAACCTCCTCATAACCCTACTATAAAGTCTTACGTTACGTTAGAGTCAACAATATAATCAAAAAAATAAATAAAGTCAATTTCGTACATGTTATAATACATTTAGAATAACACGTAAGTCAGGAGTTTTATAATGAATAAAGAGATACAACTTGAATTAAAATTAGAAACATCTCGTTTAATACTACTAGCTGGAGAACAAGTTTTTTCATACAAAGAAACAATAAAGGACGAAATGCTGAACTCAGTAGATACGTTAAAAGATTGGGTAGCATTCTTCAACTATCAATTTGACGAATATAAAGTGACTGATTTTCTTAATAAATCAACTGACACACAGTATAACAAAGAATATTTTAGATACTTTATCTTTGAAAAAGATACGATGCAATTTGTAGGATCAGTTGTTCTTCAAGATATCGATTTAAGATTACCATCATGTGAAATTGGTTATTGGGCAGTCAATTCAGGATTAGGCAAAGGTTATATAACAGAAGCCATTCAATATATTACACAACATGTTATAGAAAACCACGGCTTTGTAAGAGTAGAAGCATACATAGATGTTAAAAATACAAGAAGTATTAACACCATTGAAAGATGTGGGTATGAACGAGAAGGAACATTAAAGAACTCAGATCTAAGCGCAGACCAACAAAGTATTATTAACGAAGCACTCTATGCAATCACGACACCTGTATATTTTTAAATAAAGAAAGAAAAAGCGACTGATATATATAGAAATATCTCAGTCGTTATTAGCAAGTTTGGCAAGAAGTGCAAATACTGAGGTCGTTATTAGCAGTTTTGGGTGAAGGTGCAAATAACGAGTGTGTTAGTAACAGTTCAGCCGAGTTTTGTAAATAACGCCGTCGTTACGAACAAGTTTGGCGAGAAGTGTTCACAAGACCGTCGTTACGAACAAGTTTGGTCAGAAGTGTTCCTAACGCCCGACCATTCAATCAAAAAAGTCTGAGACATAATGTAATGTCTCAGACTCTTCTAGTATCTTGGCAGTAGATGTCTGAATTGAAAATGCGCTTGTACCAAGCTTTTTTCAACTCTAGTCATCCTTGCCGGGGCGGGACTACGAAATCTTTTTATCTAAATTAGATTTCTGTCCCGCTCCCTATTTATTACGTCTTTTTAATTCATTAAATTGACGTTCATCTTCTATTGTTTCATCTTGACTATGTTTTTCAGCTAATCTTTTTTGATTCTTTCTCATTAAGTACCATGTTAATAAGCATACAAATAAACTTACGATTGCCATAAATGCGGCATAGCCTAATAATGGTTCGTATGTAATATCATAAAAATTAGGTAATATAAATGCGATCATACCTAATACGACAAATGTCAAAATTGCACTGATGACGTGTTTTTTAAGTATTAATGATGATAATACAGAAAAAACAATAACGACGACAAATGAAATCCATAAGTAGTTTGGGAAATCAAAAATGTTCAAGATGCACGCCTCCTTTATCTAGTTGTACTGGTCTATACCCCTTTTATTTATGTTTAATTACGATATAGATAGAAATTTGATTTATTTATATAAATTTAAATGTACATTTGCAATTTTGTTTAAATTTTACGGACATAAGCGCACAAATGTGACCATGATGCGCCAGATAAATTGTTCGAATAGTGCGTTGTATCATATGACGTAGAAGATGTTTATATGTATAATATGTACATAAGTACATAAATAAGTAAATTTTAAAAAAAGGGTGATTTGATGGGACAATTATTAAGAAGCGAAGTTCCTGTTCAAGAAACATGGGATCTTTCAAGTTTGTATCAAGACAATGATGCATTTTACAGTGCATTAAAAGAATTAGTTGAGAATGTGACAGCATTTAATGAAAAATATGTAAATCAGTTAAATGAAATATCAACGATTGAATCTGCTTTACGCGAACAAGCTGATCTTATTGTAAGTATTATTCACTTAAGTACATATGCAGAATTACTTTATTCGACTGATACGACAGATGAACAAAGTCAAAAAGTAGCTGCACAATTTTCTACTACATATGGAAAAGTTGCTGGTTTATTATCATTTGTAGAGTCAGAAATTTTGCAATTAGATGATGAAGCATTCGATGCTTTAATTAAACAATCTGAGTATCCTAAATATTTAACATTGTTAAAACGTCAAAAAGAACATACATTACATCCTGAAGTAGAAAAAGCGTTAGCAACCTTCTCACCTACTTTTGGTGCGCCGTATGAATTATATGGTATTACGAAGATGTTAGATATTGAGTTTGGTACTTTTGAAGCGAATGGAGAAGAAATACCTTTAGATTATGTATCATTTGAAGGTGATTATGAAGTAGACTCTAATACAGAAGTTAGACGCAATGCATTTAAGAAATTTAGCGATGCGTTACGACGTTATGAGAATACAACTGCAGCAACATATAACGCTCACGTTCAAAAAGAAAAAATTGAATCTGAATTACGTGGTTACGATTCTGTTATTGATTTCTTATTAGAATCACAAGATGTAACGAGAGAAATGTACGATCGTCAAATAGATGTTATTTCAGAAGAATTAGCACCACATATGAGAAGATATGCGCAATTACTTAAACGTACAAATAATCTAGATAAATTGAAATTTGAAGATTTACGTATATCATTAGACCCTACTTATGAACCAGATGTATCAATTGAAGGTTCTAAAGAATATATTAAAGAAGCATTAAGTGTACTTGGTGAAGATTATATGCAAATGGTCAATGATAGTTATGATAAACGCTGGATTGACTTCCCTCAAAATAAAGGGAAACAAACAGGTGCTTATTGTGCAAGTCCATACGGTGTTAACCCATTCATATTTATTTCATGGACAAGTAAGATGACTGAAGTATTTGTATTAGCACATGAACTAGGTCATGCAGGACACTTTAATTTAGCAAATGCACATCAAAATGTATATCAAGCTGATTGTTCAATGTACTTTGTTGAAGCACCATCAACAATGAACGAAATGTTAATGGCTAATAGTTTATTGAAAAAATCAGATGATCCGAAATTTAAACGTTGGGTTATTAGTTCAATTATTTCAAGAACGTATTATCATAATATGGTGACACATTTATTAGAAGCTAAATATCAAAGAGAAGTTTATAGACACGTTGATAAAGGTGAAGCACTCACTGCCCCACTTTTAAATAGTATTAAGAAACAAGTTATTTCTGATTTCTGGGGAGACGAAGTTGAAATAACTGAAGGTGCAGAATTAACATGGATGCGCCAACCGCATTATTATATGGGCTTATATCCTTATACGTATTCAGCAGGTTTAACGATCGGAACTGCTATGAGTCAAAGAATTGAAAAAGAAGGACAACCTGCTGTTGAAGATTGGTTAAATGTCTTAAAAGCTGGTGGTTCTAAATCTCCTGTTGAACTTGCTCAAATGGCAGGAATTGATATTACGACAGATAAACCACTTAAAGAAACAATCGCGTATATCGGTCACTTAATTGACGAGTTAGAATCACTCACAAACGAAATTGAATAATATCTTTTCTATTATTAATGTAGAGACTGGTACATCTTATGGTGTGTGAGTCTCTATATTTTTATATAAACATACCTTATTAAATAACCGCATTATATATTATTCTAATTTTAATATTATTTGTGTTACAATATAATCAAACAAATTCGAACTTATTAAAAAGTTATATATAGGAGGATCACAAGTGAAATTAAAAGTTGATAGGCACCGTTTTATAATGGATGAACTTAAAAATAATATGTCTGTGAAAGTATCTTCCCTTTCAGAGAAGATGAACGTTGCTGAAATGACAATTAGAAGAGATTTACAAGAACTAGAAAACAATGGTTTGTTAAATAGAATTCATGGTGGCGCTAAATTAATTGAAGATAATTTATATAATGAAAAGTCACATAAAGAAAAGCAAACTATTAATGTATCTAATAAAATGAAAATTGCTCAAAAGTGTGGCGAACTCATTCATAATGAAGATATTATATTTATCGGTTCAGGTTCTACAAATGAACTTATATTTGATTTTATAAAAGACAAGAACTTAAGCATATTTACGAATTCGCTTGATATATTCTTACAATATAAAGATTTATCAAACATTGATGTATTACTCGTAGGTGGTCGATTCAGATCTAAAACGGGTACATTTATCGGACACTTTGCGAATAAAATGATGGAAGACTTTCATGTAGCAAAAGCATTTGTCGGAGTTAACGGTATATATGGTCAAAAATTAACAACTGCTAATGAAGAAGAAGGTAAAGGTATTCATATCATTTTAGAAAATGCAAAGCTTAAATACATCACAGCAGACAGTACAAAATTCGGTGTTCAAGCATTATATAACTTCTATAATATTAACGATGTCGATGCTGTTATATCAGATGATGATGTAAGTGAAGAAATATTAAACACATATCCAAACAAGATTAAATAGTTATCAAAATGAATATTAAAAGAAACGCAATATAGAATAGCATATCGCTATTTTATATTGCTTTTTTTATTGACAGAAAACATGTTTGATTTTATATTATAATTAACAAAAACGAACAATTACAAACATAGGAGGATGTATATGAAAGTTTTTATTAATTGTATTCGTAAATCCAGCCCTTTAAAAGACAAGATTATTCAGGAACTATCTCATTCTAACATTGAATGGATCGATTTGTATGATGAAACACTTGAAGATGATGTGTTTGCTGTAACTGTAAATACAATAGAAGCAGTTAAAAATAATGAAGATGCTAAGGCATTAATCATTGATGATTATGGTATTGCACCATTCATTATCGCGAACAAACATAAAAATATAATCGCTGCTTCAGTTTCAGATGACCGTTCTGCTTATATGACAGCACGTCACAACAATACAAAAATTATGATTCTTGCTTCTGAAATTGTTGGCCCTACTCTAGCGGTTAACTGTGCTAAAGCATTTGGAGAATCATCTTATGATGCTGGCCGACATCAAATCAGAATAGATATGTTAAATAGTTTGTGTTAAGGAGGAAGTTAAATGAAGATAGCTATTGGATGCGATCATATCGTTACGGATGAAAAAATCAAAGTATCAGATTTTATTAAAAGTATTGGTCATGAAGTGATAGATGTTGGAACTTATGATCATCAAAGAACACACTACCCTATTTATGGTGTAAATGTCGCAAAAGCTGTTACAGAAGGAAAAGCTGCCTTAGGTGTTGTACTTTGTGGTACAGGTGTAGGTATTAGTGTTTCAGCAAATAAAGTGCCTAATGCGAGAGTTGCACTCGTACGAGACATTACAAGTGCTCGTTTAGCGAAAGAGAAATATAATTGCAATATTATTGGTGTTGGTGGAACAATTTCAGGCATTGATTTAATAACTGATATCGTTGAAACCTTTATAAATGCTGAGTATATCCAAACAACGGAATCAGATCAATTAATAGAACGCATGAATCAATTGTTAACAGACGACCAAGCTCATTATGATTCCAATCAGTTTAACAAATATATTGATAAATGGAATAAAGGAGAATATGTGGATGAGGTGAAACATTGAAATTATTAACAATTACATTAAATACTTCAGTGGATATCGCCTATCAACTAGATTATTTTGAATTGAACCAAACGAACCGGGTTAAAAATGTTATTAAAACAGCTGGTGGCAAAGGATTGAATGTTACGAGAGTGGCAAACATTTTAGGTATTGATCATTTAGCTACTGGCATTATCGGCGGAACTACGGGCACTTTTATTAAGCGTGATTTAGATAAAGATCATATTAAACATGATTTTTATGAAACAAATATTGAATCGAGACAGTGTATAGCGATTTTAAATGGAGCACATCAAACAGAATTACTTGAACCAGGAGATCCAATTACGCAAGAAGATATTCAGGCATTTATTCAACATGTGACTGAACTTATTCAAGCGCACGACATTATTGCGATATCAGGTAGTGCTTTACCAGGCATGAATGTTGAAACTTATCAAATGCTTATTGATATTGCTGCTAGATACGGTAAGAAAGTATTGTTGGATGTTAATGGTCATACTTTAAAAGATTTACTAAATCATGAAGGTCAAAGCTTACCTTATTTAATTAAACCTAATATCGAGGAACTAAATCAGCTATTTAATGTGAAAGATCATGATAATCATCAAGAGATTATCGAAGCATTGAAATCCCCTCTTTTAAGCCAAATTCCATGTGTGATGATTTCACTTGGTTCTAATGGTGCACTTTATAAATATCAGCATCAAATTTATAAAGTAAATATTCCTAAAATTAAAGCTGTTAACGCAGTTGGTTCTGGTGATAGTTCTATAGCAGGCTTTAGTTATGGACTCATACATAAACAAGATGTTCACTATGCTGTTAAATCAGCCATGGCTGCTGGAATTGCGAATGCTTTAGAACAGAAAACAGGATTCTTAACGAAAGAGAATTTTGAGTATTATTTATCAAAAATAAAAATTGAACAATTGGAGTGTTTTTAAATGGTTAAAAATTTATCAAAGCTCACAAACGATTTAGGACAAATTGCTGCACTTGCCATTGATCAACGCGGTGCATTAAAGAAAATGCTTGGTGAAAATGTAGCATCAGAAACGATAGAAGATTTTAAAGTCCAAATTTCTAAGACATTAACGAAATTTTCTTCAAGTATATTATTAGATCCTGAGTATGGATTACCCGCTTCAAAAGAAAGACATCCTAACTGCGGTTTAATCTTAGCTTACGAAAAGACAGGCTATGATAAAGCAACACCAGGTCGATTACCTGATTTATTAAATACATGGTCTGTACACGCACTGAAAGAACAAGGTGCAGACGCCATTAAATTACTCGTATATTTTGATATTGATGAATCACAAGAAATCAATTCACAAAAAGAAGCCTTTGTAGAAAGAGTCGGTGCTGAGTGTGTCGCATTGGATATTCCATTTTTCTTAGAAATCGTGTCATATGACGCAACAAATGATGATAATTTAAGCGAAGCATACGCAAAAGTTAAACCTCATAAAGTTATTGAAGCGATGAAATTATTCTCAGAAGATCGATTTAAAGTAGATGTATTAAAAGTGGAAGTGCCAGTTAATATGAATTTTGTAGAAGGATTTGGCGATCATCCAGTATATACGAAAGCACAAGCTAGGCAGTTTTTCTTAGAACAATCAGATGCAACACATTTACCATTTATCTTTTTAAGTGCAGGCGTATCACCTACTTTATTCCAAGAAACGTTGAAATTTGCTTATGAATCAGAATCTAAATTTAACGGTGTATTATGTGGAAGAGCAACATGGGCAGGCGCTACTCAAGCATTTGTTAAAGATGGCGAACAAGGATGCAAAGCTTGGTTAAATGATGAAGGTATTAGTAATATACAAAATTTAAATAAAGTGATTGAACAATATGCAACAGCTATAAATTAATTATAAATACCCCGCTTCTATATATTCTAGAAGCGGGGTTTAGTTTGCTTTTATTCTGCTTTATTCTCTAATGAATCAGATAGTGCTTTATACCATAGTGCACTTTTCTTGATATACCTTTTCTGAGTTTCAAAGTCGATATAGAATAATCCGTATCGCTTATTATAACCATTAGACCAACTAAACATATCTTGCAATGACCAAACAAAATAACCTGTTACATTAGCACCATCTTTAATCGCATCACTAATGCTTTCTAAATGTGTAGCTATATAGTCTATACGTGGTTGATCATCGATGATTGTTTGTTCATCTATAAATTGATCTTTATACCCTAGTCCATTCTCAGTGATTAGCAGCTTTTTATAATTTGAATAGTCTGCTTTAATACGCATAATCATATCATATAAACCTTTAGGATAAATATACCAATCCCAGTCAGTCGTTGGAACGTCATGGTTTTTAACAATTTCAGCTATTTGTTTAAGTCTAAAAATCGAACTACCTTTGTCCCCTGTACCATTATGATGTATTAAGCTATCCGCTTCGTTTGCTTTCACCCAATTACTTTGATAATAATTGATGCCTAAGAAATCTTGTAATTGACTAGCTTCTTTAATGATTGCCATTTCCTCTTCCGGCATATCTAATGAACCATCATATTTATTAAGTAAATGATTAATTACATCCATTTTCTCACTAGAATATGCTCCTAAAAATGTACCATCTAATAAAAATCCGTTGATAAATGTATCTTGTACTTTAGCAGCGTTCACATTTTCAGGTTGTTGATCAATTGGATAAATTTGAGTTAAAGCATGTATAATACCGATTTCTCCGTCATAACCTTTCTCTTTATAGAGTTTAACTACTTTACTATGCGCAACAATAAGATTATGTTGAGCTTGGAGACATTTGACGACTTGATATTGTTCACCAGGTGGAAACGCACCTGTTACATATTGACCTAAAGTATATGCGATAGGTTCATTAATCGTCATCCAATATTGAACATCATCTTTAAATGTCTCAAAGCAATATGCTGCATAGTTCACAAAATGCGTGATGTTCTCCTTACATAACCAATCCCCTTGTTTGAATAGTTCTTCAGGCGTATCAAAATGATGTAATGTCACATATGGTTCAATATTATATTTTCGACACGTCGCAAATACATTTTTATAATATGTTACCCCTTTTTGATTAACATCCCCATACCCTTTTGGAAATATGCGAGACCAAGTAATAGAAATTCTTAACGCTTTAATACCATGTTCTGAAGCTAATTTAATATCTTCTTCATATCGATTGTAAAAATCGCTTGCTGGATCTGGGCTGAATCTTCCTTGTTTCTCTAAAAATTCATCCCAAAGCACACGTCCCTTTCCATCTACTTTGCTTGACCCTTCTACTTGATATGCTGCAGTTGCAGCGCCTAGTACAAAAGTTTTTGGTAATTCTAACATGCCTATACTCCTTTAGTTTATTTTTCTTCTGATAGTAGTTTGTATATCTTCTCTATTGCCGCTTCTCCATCTCTTGTAAGTGCAATATATTCTTTACCTGTTGTTGTCATAAGAAGAGCATTATGTTGGTCAGTATATTTCTTCATTTCGTTTTTCATTGAATCCATTTGAGGGGCTAATATAACAATGTTCATATCTTTAATTAAATCCATATCTTGACCATATGCTCTCGCAGTAGCATTTAAATGAATGTTTTGTTCTTTAGCAGCTTTGTTTAACGAATTAGCGAGTATACCACTTGTACCACCACCAGCACATACGACTAATACATTGACGTGATCCTTAATGTCATATTGAACTTTAGTATCAGTAGTTTCTACCTGACTATTTTCGTTTGACTCTACGTTTGATTGAGGCTGTACAATATTTTGACTTTCAATCGTACCGCGTTCTTCACTCACTTTAATGCGATCATATGCTTTAATAAATGGCATCCAAATCACAAAGTCGAGTATCATGATAACGGCAATTAATAATAATGATAATGGCGCGAAGTTAGATGCCATATAAATACCTATAGGTCCTGGTGTCGGCCACGGTAAGAAGTGCATGAAACCATTCATGCCTAAATTCTCTACGAAGAATTTCAATACCCATGAATTAAGAATTGGTGTAACAATAAACGGTATCATGAATACTGGATTTAAAATAATTGGTGCACCAAATAGTAAAGGTTCATTTACAGCAAACGTTGTAGGAATAAATGATGCTTTACCAACAGCTTTTAGTTCTTTAGACTTACACAAGAATATAAATATATATGGAACTAAGAATGTGGCACCAGTACCTCCAATCAGTGCTACAAAGTCTTGCGTACTTTGTGTTAATGCAATATGTGCATGTTGACCTTCTCTAAATAATCTTAAGTTTTCAACTTGGTTGTTATACATAATCGCAATAACAGCAGGACCTACTACAGATGGTCCATGTACACCTATAAACCAGAAGAATGCAATAAATCCGAATATAATCGCAAACCCTAAGTAACCATTTGCAGCAGTAAATAGTGGTGACAGTAGAATTGTTGCCAATTCTGCTAAGTTACCATTAGCAATATGACGAATCACGATATCGATAATCCAGAATAAACCGACAGAAACGGCAAACGGGATCATATCTTTAAACGCTTGTGCGATATTACCTGGTACTTGAGGTGGCATTTTGATTGTGATATTTCGACCTATAAAGAATTTATAAATATTTGGTATTACAAATGCCACGATAAATGATGCGATAAGTCCTTTAGTACCAAGCATATCAATGTTTATCCCGTCTTTAACGGGGTTCATCGCTACAATTAGTAATGAAGATTCAGCAGCTACGAATGTTGAAATGACATTGATTTGGTTCGTTTTAGGTAATTTTAAGTTTTTATTGTCAGTTAATGATTTCGTAACGGTTCCTGCCATATAAAGTGCTAACATACCCATCGTGAATTGATAAACTTTCATAATGGTTGTTTCGATATTTTTAGGCCAATGGAATCCCCACACGTTCGGTACGTAAGCAACTAAAATAAATAATGATGAAAATAAAATAACTGGCATTAATGCAACGAAGCCATCTCTAATTGCTGTTAAGTATGGATTAGAAGCCACTTTTTCAAAAAATGGTTTCATCTTTTCAATAAATTTAATTATCTTATTCACATGTATCACCCATTTTGTTTTAAAGTTTGAAGTTGTTCATAAATATCAATGATGTAATTTACAGAATCACGTAGTGCCATCGTTGTCATTAAGTGATCTTGACCGTGTACCATAATAAAACTTAATTCAGATGATTCACCACTTGCTTCTTGAGCTAAACATTGGGTTTGTTCTTTATGTGCTTCCGTTATATATGTATTTGCACTTTCAATATGACTACGCGCTTCTTCGAATAGTCCATTTTTAGCTTTTTCCATAGCCGCCATAACTTCTCTTCTTGCATCCCCAGCTATCGCAACAATAGTGAAACCTACCATCATATTTTCTTCTCTACTCATCTCTTGTTGTGCCTCCTTTTTGTGATGATAATATGCGTTCTATATGCAATTGAAAATAGAACAAGTGATGTTGATTAATAACAATATTGAACTTTCTTGATATGGCATGATATAAGTCTTTTGCGTACAAATAAGAATTTGGATAGTGTGTTTTTAAATGCTGTTGGAATGATATATCAACTTGTTGAGATAAGTCTTCAGAATAATCAAGAATGTGTTCTGTTAAATACTTTAAGTGCTGGATGAATCTATCATAATAATATTCATTGGACTTATTCCGAGTGATACCTATTTGATTTAAGCAATTGATTAAATCGTTCAGTTGAATATTTTTATTCTTATAAGCCGTTTGATTTTCGATACCCTCAGGCTGCTCAGCATTGATAAAGTGTAATGCTAGATTATTTGCTTCATATGCTGGGAAAGAAATATTTAAATTTCGTTTAATAATCGTCAATGCGTATAAACTAGATTCAAATGCACGAGGATGAATGCTTTTAACATCAATAGAAAATGTCTGTATCTTTTGATTGTTTTGATGAATGTTGACAGCGTGATGTAAATGGTGTGTTAACGTGACATAAATATAATCTTGAAACGTAAAATCAAATTTATGATGAACATCATTTATGATTTCACAACATGTCGTAATAATAGGTACGGGTACATCATTAACTAAAGACTGTAAATGAAATCTCACTTCTTGATTATCGAGTCTAAAGATTTTCTCGGGTGTTTGATGAGATAAGAAATCACCTTTCTTTTTTGAGAACACAATTCCTTTCCCCATAGCGATAACTTCTTCACCATTTTCAGTGATGGCAATAGCAACATTATTGTTAAGGACTTGTTTGATTATCATAGGCAGCAATACCTCCAATCATTTGAAATAAAAAATACCACAAGACTTAGAGGTGATTGATGCACCTCAAGAATTGTGGTTTTCGCCTAATTGAATAGTCACGATCCAAATATTTAATTGTTTATTAATGTTCGATATTGTTACATTTATAATTTACAACGCTTTTTAAATTATGTCAATATTGTAATTAAATGGAATATAATCGTAATAAAAAAACCAAACTTAACTTCATTTAGAAGTGTCAGTTTGGTATTATAATTAGTCTTCTTTTTTAACTTGAGCCCAACCTTTTTTAGTGATGGTAATTTTACCAGTCTCGATTGTGATCAATTTTTGTTTATATAATCTACCGATAGCACGTTTGAAACTTGCTTTACTCATATTAAAGACTTCTTTAATCGCTTCTGGGTTTGATTTATCCCAGAATGGTAATTCTCCGTCATATTCTACAAGTAAATCAAATATTACTTGACCATCTTCATCAAGTCTTTCATGTGCCAATGGTAAGAATGACCCATTTAATTCACCGTTTTCTTTTACGCCGATGATTCTAACGTCCATTTCTTCACCTAGTCTTGGTTCATGTTTACGTTCTGATTCGTGTACAAATATTTTATAACCTTCTTCAGATAATAGGAAAGTACCTACTCTTAATAAGCGATATGGTCTTGCTGTTACATGTTGATGTAATAAAGATTCTTCAGCAGTTTTGTACATTGTGTCGACGATTGTTTCTGTTGCTAATCTCGCAAACATTTGACTATTACTATCTATTCTAAGTGTACAGAATATCATGTCACCGTTTTGTGGCCATAGTTCTTTAACTTTAGGTAGATCTTCCCATGGAATGAGTACTTCTCTAGGTAATCCTACATCAACTGCAGCACCATCACGGTCTACTCTCAATACTTTTACCCAATCATAACGGTCTTTTGTAATAGTTGGCATGTTTTGTGTAGCAAATAATTCTCCAGATCGGCTTGGATATACAAAGAAACTATAATCTTCACCGATTTCTAATTGATCGTCATCTTCGACTTCTGAAGCATTCATTTTAATAGGTTCGCTATTTGGTCCAAGTAAATGATAAGTTGAACCTTCCAATCTATCCACTTTTAAAAAGTCTATGCGACCTACAAGCGTATCTTTTTCGTGTGCCATGTCATTCTCCATTCATATGTTTTTCGTTTATTCATTATAACATGCATTTTGCTTCGTGTAACGACTGTTCAAACTCTTGCCCATTTTTGTTTTATTTATGATATAATTCATCGGTAGAAGTATTAATGAAAAGGAGTCATTTAATGTTACAAGTTACGAATGTAAGTTTACGTTTCGGTGATCGTAAGCTTTTTGAAGATGTAAATATTAAGTTCACACCAGGTAACTGTTACGGACTTATCGGTGCTAATGGAGCTGGGAAATCAACGTTCTTAAAAGTATTATCAGGCGAATTAGATTCTCAATCAGGTCACGTTTCACTTGGTAAAGATGAACGTTTAGCAGTATTAAAACAGGATCACTTTGCGCACGAAGATGAAAAAGTGATTGATGTTGTATTAAAAGGTCATGAAAAATTATGGCAAGTTATGACTGAGAAAAACGAAATTTATATGAAACCAGATTTCTCAGATGAAGATGGTATGCGTGCAGCAGAACTTGAAGGTGAGTTTGCTGAAATGAACGGATGGAATGCAGAAGCGGATGCATCTGTATTACTTTCAGGTTTAGGTATTAAAGACGAATTACATGACAAAATGATGTCCGAATTAGAAAACAACCAAAAAGTAAAAGTACTTCTTGCTCAAAGTTTATTTGGTGAGCCAGATGTTCTATTACTCGATGAGCCTACAAACGGTTTAGATATTAAAGCGATTGCTTGGTTAGAAGATTTCTTAATTAATTTTGAGAATACAGTTATCGTCGTATCACATGATAGACATTTCTTAAACAATGTCTGTACACATATAGCTGACTTAGACTACGGTAAAATTAAACTATTTGTCGGAAACTATGACTTCTGGTACCAATCAAGTCAACTTGCTACTCAAATGGCTCAAGATCAAAACAAGAAAAAAGAAGAACGTATTAAAGAATTACAAGACTTTATCGCAAGATTTAGTGCGAACGCTTCTAAATCTAAACAAGCAACAAGCCGTAAGAAAATGCTTGAAAAAATTGAACTCGATGACATTCAACCATCATCAAGACGTTATCCATTCGTTAATTTCACGATTGAACGAGAAATCGGTAACGACTTATTACAAGTTCAAGGTGTTTCAAAAACAATTGACGGTCAAAAAGTATTAAATAACGTTTCATTTACAATGAATCCAAATGATAAAGCTGTATTAATCGGAGAAAGTGAGATTGCAAAAACTACCCTACTTCGTATTTTAGCTGGTGAACTTGAACCAGATGAAGGAACAGTTAAATGGGGCGTTACAACAACACAATCATACTTGCCAAAAGATAACTCAGATTATTTTGAAGGTATTGAAATGAACTTAGTTGACTGGTTAAGACAGTATGCACCACCAGAAGAACAAACAGAAACATTCTTAAGAGGATTCCTTGGACGTATGTTATTTAGTGGTGAAGAAGTTAAGAAAAAAGCAAGCGTCCTTTCAGGTGGAGAGAAAGTAAGATGTATGTTAAGTAAAATGATGTTATCAAACTCTAACGTATTATTACTAGATGAACCAACAAACCACTTAGACTTAGAAAGTATCACTGCAGTCAATGATGGATTGAAGAATTTCAAAGGATCATTAATCTTTACTTCATATGACTTTGAATTTATCAATACAATCGCTAACCGCGTAATTGAAATTAAAGAAGACGGCGCAATTTCTAAAGAAATCAGTTATGAAGAATACTTGAGAGATCAAGGTGTTTATAACTAATTAGCATATATGGAACTGAGACATGAGGACATGTCTCAGTTTTTTTGTTTTTGTGGAAAATGAGGGGGTGATGAGTTGTTTTTGGTGTTCAATGTTGCAAGTGAGGGTCGACTAGCAATGTTCAGGCGTTCAATATTGCAAGTGAGCGTCGACTAGCAATGTTCAGCCGTTCAATATTGCAAGTGAGAGTAAACAAGCAACATTGAGTCGTTGGATATTGCAAGACAGGGCAAACAAGCAACATAGAGCCGTTGTATGTTGCAAGTGAGAGTAAACAAGCAACATAGAGTCGTTGTATATTGCAAGACAGAGTAAACAAGATAAATCCAGCCCCTCTATTTATCAAGACTGACCAAACAAGATAAATACAGCCCCTCTAATTATCAAGACTGACTAAACAAGATAAATACAGTCCCTCTATTTATCAAGACTAACCAAACAAGATAAATACAGCCCTTCTATTTATCAAGACAGCCCAAACAAGATAAATCCAGCCGTTCTATTTATCAAGACAGCCCAAACAAGATAAATACAGCCCCTCTATTTATCAAGACATGCCAAACAAGATAAATCCAGCCTTTCTATTTATCAAGACATGCGAAACAAGATAAATACACCCCCTCTATTTATCAAGACATGCCAAACAAGATAAATACAGCCCCTCTATTTATCAAGACAGCCCAAACAAGATAAATACATCTCCACTTTTTATAAATACACCACCCATTTCTTACTAACATTGCCCCCTTTTCTTACCAACCTCCCCCATTCCTAAAAACGCCCTCCATCTCCTCCACACTCATCTAAAATGAATATGAATGAATAATAATATTCTAAAATGATCATCCAAATAGTAAGAACTTTTTGAAATTATCGGTTTTCTCTCTTTACATCAATATTCTTTGTATGTATAATGAATGCATACCAATTGAATATGTTTTTGATGAGGCGCATCAATCATTAGTAACTCCCCCTATTGGACTGCAATCTTAAAGGAGTGAAAGGGTGCGATGCCGAAACATTATATTTTTGCAGAAATATGGTGTTGGACATTTAGGTTAAGAGCTAGTTGTCTGTCATTATCTTAAGAATAATGGAGTGCATCACTTGTATATATAAATTAAAACAAGTTCGAATGCCGAACTTGTTTTTTTATTTATATTACAGCGTTCGTCTCCGATTTATAGGAGGAATTATTTTGAGTCAGAGTGTTTTAAAATTTGGCGGTACGTCCGTCGGTGATTTTGACAAAATTAAAAATATCGCACATATGTTGAAATCACGTGTTGATAATGGAGAACAATTAGTAGTGGTTGTAAGTGCTATGGGTAAGACGACAGATTCTTTACTTGAAAATATTAGCTCACTTACGACGCAACCTAAAGATGAGCATTTAGCGATGCTTTTAACGACGGGTGAACAACAAACCATTTCATACTTATCAATGGTATTGAATGATATTGGTGTTCAAACGAAAGCAATGACAGGTTATCAAGCTGGTATCAAGACGATTGGTCATCATCTGAAAAGTAAAATTGCAGAAATTGATGCACTACGTTTTGAAGAAGCTTTTGAAACAAATGACATTCTTGTCGTTGCAGGATTTCAAGGTGTAAATGATCATCTAGAAATTACAACTTTAGGACGCGGCGGTTCTGATACAACTGCAGTAGCTATTGCAGCAAGTATAGATACATCTTGTGAAATATATACAGATGTTGATGGTGTATATGGAACAGACCCTAGAATTTATAAAGAAGCAAAGTTACTCAATGAAGTTTCATATGAAGAAATGATGGAAATGAGTGCTTTAGGTGCTGGCGTATTAGAATCTAGAAGTGTCGAAATTGCAAAAAATTATAACATACCATTATATCTTGGTAGAACATTATCAAACGTGAAAGGAACATGGATTATGCCACAAACAGAGATATTAGAGAAAAAAGCAGTTACAGGAGTCGCACTTGATACACATATGATTCATGTTACTTTAACTTATCCGATGCAAAATTTTGCATTATTACAGAAATTATTTGATTCATTAGAAGAACAATCAATGAATGTTGATATGATATCTCAAATTGAAAATCAACAAGGATTACAGCTTTCGTTTACGATTAAAGATTCAGACGTATATCAAATCGAACAAATCATTGAACAACTTACTGAGGAATACCCTCACTTACGTTACAAAATGAGAGATAACTACGCTAAACTTTCAGTAATTGGAACAGGCATGAGAGATATGTCAGGAATAGCTTCAAAAGCATTCCGCACTTTAATTAGTCATGACATTAACTTCTATCAAACAACAACTTCTGAGATTAGTATTTCTTACGTTGTTGATCGTGAATTAGGAGAAACTGCCGTTCGAACTTTAAGTGAAGCATTTAATATATAATGAATGATGGAGTGAACAAAATGACAAAATTAGCAGTTGTAGGCGCAACAGGTTTAGTAGGAGAAAAAGTATTAGAAGTATTAGATAGAAGAAATGTACCATTTGATGAACTTGTATTATTTTCATCACCTAGATCAGCAGGTAAACAAATCGAATTCCAAGGGAAAACTTATACTGTTGAAGCATTGACAGAAGAGAAAACAGATGGCAAATTCGATTACGTTATTATGAGTGCTGGTGGTGGTACAAGTGAGAAATTCGCCCCACTATTTGAAAAACATGGTGCAATTGTAATCGATAATTCAAGTCAATGGCGTATGCATGAAGATATTGATTTAATCGTTCCGGAAGTGAATGTACCTAAATTAAATCGTAAAATTATTGCAAACCCTAACTGTTCAACAATTCAATCAGTTGTACCTTTAAAACCTTTATTAGATCAATTCGGATTGAAACGTGTTGCTTATACAACATATCAAGCTGTATCAGGATCTGGTTTAGCTGGTCGTGAAGATTTAGCTAATGGTGAAAAAGGAGAAGCACCAAAGAACTACCCTCACCCAATTTATAATAATGTGTTACCACATATAGATGTATTTTTAGAAGATGGATATACAAAAGAAGAACAAAAAATGATCGACGAAACTAGAAAAATCTTAGATCAACCTTCTTTAAATGTAACAGCAACTTGTGTACGTGTACCTGTTCAAGACAGCCACAGTGTGCATATAAACGTAACTTTAGATAAAGAAGCGACTGTTGAAGATATTCGTAACTTATTTAATGAAGATGACCGTGTTGTCTTAGTAGATAACGTAGAAAATAATGAATATCCATTAGCGATTCATTCTACTGGTAAAGATGAAGTATTCGTTGGAAGAATTCGTAAAGATGATTCTTTAGACAATACATTCCACATCTGGTGTACTTCAGATAATTTATTAAAAGGTGCAAGTTTAAATGCCGTTCAAGTGCTAGAACAAGTATTAGAATTAAATAAAAAATAACGAGGAGTGTTCAGTATGTCACATATTTTTAACGGTGTGGGCGTTGCCCTTACGACACCATTCACAAATGAGGATGTAGACTACGAAGCCTTTGAAAATCATATAGAATTTTTAATAGATAATGGTGTTAAAAGTATTATTATTAACGGAACAACAGCAGAGAATCCTACTCTTACAACAGAAGAAAGAAATACATTATTAGAATGTGGGATTAAAAAAGTAAATGGTCGTGTTCCAGTTATAGCAGGTACAGGTACAAACAATACACAAGCTTCTATCGATGCTTCCATAAAAGCTAAAGAATTAGGTGCTGATGCAATTATGTTAATCACACCTTATTACAACAAGACGAGTCAACGTGGATTAATCGCGCATTTTACAAAAATTGCGGATGAAGTTGCATTACCTGTTGTACTTTATAATGTCCCATCAAGAACAAATATGACGATAGATATTGAAACGGTGCTTAAACTAAGTGAAAATCCATACATCGTAGCTTTAAAAGATGCGACTGGAGATTTAGAATATGCAAAAACTTTAAGACAACAATTACCAAGTGACTTTGCATTATATAGTGGTAATGATGACAATATGTTAGATTACTATCAACTAGGCGGAGCGGGATTAATTTCAGTTGTAGCAAATGCTATACCACAAGAAACACAACAATTATATGATTATGTCGTTAATGATCAATTAGAACAAGCAAACACTTTAAATCGTGATATTACAGAATTACTTGATCACTTAAGTGTAGATGTTAATCCAGTGCCGATTAAGTTATTAACGTCTGAATTAGGTTTCGGTCGTTATGAAGTAAGATTACCGCTTGTTACATTAGAAGAACAAGAAAGAAACGTTTTAAGTGAAGCATTTACTAAGTTTAAAGATGGTGTAAAACAATGAAGATATTATTAATCGGATATGGCGCAATGAATGAACGCGTCGCAAGATTAGCAGAAGAAAGAGACAATGAAATTGTTGGTGTTGTCGTAAAGGATTCAACGAAATCTTATCCCTACCCTGCTTTTGAATCTATTTCAGAAGCACCAGAAGCGGATGTGGCAATAGACTTTTCAAATCCTGAATTATTATTGCCTTTATTAGAAGAAGACTTCACATTACCTTTAGTTATCGCAACGACTGGTGAAAAAGAACAAATCATAGAAAAGTTAAAAGAAAAATCTCAGAACATGCCTGTATTTTTCAGCGCAAATATGAGCTATGGCGTGCATATACTCAAAGAAATTATTCAATATGCAGTACCATTATTGGAAGACTTTGATATTGAAATGTTAGAAAAGCATCATAATAAGAAAGTCGATGCACCAAGTGGTACACTCGTTCAACTATATGACGCGATTAAAGAAAAAAGAGCACAATCTGTACCAGTTTATGACAGACATGAATCAACTACTAAACGTGAACCTGCAGAAATTGGCATTAGTTCACAACGTGGTGGTACAATTGTTGGAGAACATCAAGTACTATTTGCTGGTCATGACGAAACGATTGAAATTACACATCGTGCGCAGTCTAAAGATATCTTCGCTAATGGCGCAATTAATGTAGCAGATGTTCTAGTCAATAAAGAAAACGGATATTACACATACAATAATTTAAATGAGGAGAGAATTTAACATGGTTAAAGATTTTACGGCAGAAGAAATTATTCAATATATTAGTGAGGCAGAGAAAGTAACGCCTTTAAAGGTTTATGTAAACGGCACATTTGAAAATGTTGAATTCCCAGAGTCATTTAAAGTATTTGGTTCTGAAACATCTAAAACAATTTTCTGTGATGCTAAAGATTGGAAGAGTTTTTATGAAGCGAATCAATCAGCTATTACGGATTTAGAAATTGAACATGATCGTCGTAATTCAGCAATTCCATTAAAAGACTTAACAAATACAAATGCAAGAATCGAACCAGGTGCTTTCATTAGAGAACATGCAGTTATTGAAGACGGTGCGGTTGTGATGATGGGTGCTACAATCAATATCGGTGCTGTTGTTGGTGAAGGTACAATGGTAGATATGAATGCTACTTTAGGTGGACGTGCAACAACTGGTAAAAATGTACACGTTGGTGCTGGATCAGTATTAGCGGGTGTGATCGAACCACCAAGTGCATCACCTGTTGTGATTGAAGATGACGTATTAATCGGTGCAAATGCTGTTATCCTTGAAGGCGTTAGAGTCGGCAAAGGTGCAATCGTTGCAGCTGGCGCTATCGTAACTAAAGATGTACCAGCTGGTGCAGTAGTAGCGGGTACACCTGCTAAAGTTATTAAACAATCAGCAGATGTTCAAGATGGTAAAAAAGAAATTGTATCTGCATTACGTAATTTAAATCAATAATATCATTTTAGTCGGGGCGGGACTGCGATATCATTTTCCTTAAATGAAATTTCTATCCCGCTCCCTCTTTCTATACATAATACAAAGGACTGAGTTAAATGTCTGAATTAGAATTTGTGAAAAATACAAGAAGATACTTACATCAACACCCAGAGTTAAGTATGCAAGAATATGAAACAACTACATATATTGAAGACTTCTTAAAACAATTAAATATTCCATACGAACGCCCTATTCAAACGGGTGTCATTGGTTATTTAGAAGGCAATTCGAATCATACAATTGCGTATCGAGCAGATATCGATGCCTTACCTATTCAAGAAGTAAACGATGTACCTTATAAAAGTACGGTTGATCAAGTTATGCATGCATGCGGTCATGATGGTCATACGACAGCGTTAATGCTTTTTACACAACGTTGTAAAGCTTTATATGATAAAGGTGAATTACCGCATAATGTCGTGTTTATATTCCAACCTTCAGAAGAAACTGAAGCTGGTGCGAATCAATTAATCCAATCAAACGTGTTTGATAAATATAACATCGAGAAAATTTATGGCGTACATATTATGCCATTTGAAGATGTCGGCACAGTAGCCTTTAAAAATGATGAAATTACAGCTAGTGCAACAGAGTATCGATTTTACTTAAAAGGAAGTTCAAGTCATGTTGCCAGCAAAGAAGATGGTAAAGCAGCATCAGAAGCGATGATACATGTACTATCTCAAGTTACACAAATTCAGCAATTTCATTTAAATGGTTTAAATCGCAATATTGTTCATGTTGGACAATTCAATGTTGGTGAAGCCATTAATACCGTGCCAGAGAATGGATACTTAGAAGGTACGATTCGCACATATGATACAAATGATCTTGAAATTGTTAAAAATCAAATGCAAAAAATCGCAGAAAGTGTTGAATTGTTATTTGGTGTTACATGTACAGTTGATTTTGCAGAAGGATATCCACCTACTACAAATGATGCACAATTATATGATGGCGTTAAAGAAGCTTTAACAAGCCTCGACTTAACATTACATGAACTTGAAAAGCCTTATTTATTTGGTGAAGACTTTAGTTTCTATCGTCAATTAGCACCAAGTTATTTTGTCTTTTTTGGAACACGCAATGTTGAAAAAGATTATATTTATGGTCTACATACAAATAGACTCAATTTCGATGAAGAAGTATTGATCAGTGTCGCTGATTACTATACAGCACTATTAAATCAAGGAGCGGACAAATAATGGTAGCACGTATTACGATTGATGAACAAAATTTTATAAAAAATGCTAAGAATGTTATTAAAGATAACAAAGTTATGGCTGTCGTGAAAAACGATGCTTATCATTTTGGATTAGAATTCGCAGTTAAATCCTTTATTCAAGCAGGTATTCAAACATTCAGTACAACATCACTTCATGAAGCGGTAAGAATTCGTGAAATAGATAAACAAGTAAATATCTTTTTGATGAATCCTTCTATCGAATTTGAAACATTAAAGGCACATAACATTGCGATGACGTTACCTTCATTGACGTTCTATCATAAACATTTAGAAGATTTAGCAGGCGTTAAATTACATTTAGAACTTGAAAATCTACTACACCGTTCTGGTTTGAAAGATCAAGATGAAATGTTGCAAGTACTTAAACATAATGAAAACTTACCTATTGCAGAGCAAGCGATTATCGAAGGTATTTGGACACATTTTGGATATGCAGATGAATTTGGTGGCGATGAATATGAAACAGAAAGACAAGCTTGGATTGATTGCTTATCATTTATATTAGACCAAGGTTATGCCTTCAAATTTATTCACGCACAAAATAGTGCAAGTTATGTAAGAGAAGATGGATTGTTCAATCAACATACGCATGCGCGTCTTGGTATTATACTTTATGGTTCAAGACCTTATAGTACGCTCCCTACTACACTTACTGAACAAAACTTTACAGTCACAGCTAATGTGATCCAAGTTCGCCCTATTAAAAAAGGAGAAACTTGTGGTTATAGTTTCCAATATACGGCTGATAAAGATTGTAACATTGCTGTAGTTGATATTGGTTATGGAGACGGTATACTTAAGACAAGAGCGAAACATGATGCACTTATTAATCAGCAACGCTATCCAATTAGAGGATTGATGATGAGTCACATGTTCGTTGAAGTAGATGATACAATCCAAAGTGGTGATCAAGTCGTGATGTATAGTAACGATATAAGGATTGATGAATTTACATTTAAAGGTGTTGGTGCAAATTCTGAGCAAATCAGTGCATTAAACCATCATTCATTAATAAAGGAGATTAGATAATGACAGTTAAATATAATGACCAAGGTGTTCTTACAATGGGCAATGTATCATTACAAACGATAGCTGCAAGTTTTGGTACCCCTACTATCGTATATGATGAGGAACAAATTAGAACACAATGTAGAAGATTCCATGAAGCATTTAAAGAAAGTGGTTTATCATATAATATTTCGTATGCTTCTAAAGCATTTAGTAGTATTCAATTGTTTAAATTGATGGCAGAAGAAGAAATGGGTCTAGATGTCGTATCTGAAGGTGAATTATATACAGCTTTAGCAAGTGGATTTGATCCAAGTAAAATTCATTTTCACGGTAACAATAAGACGAATGAAGAAATTGAATATGCGATTGAAAGCGGCGTTGAATATTTCGTCATTGATTCATTAGATGAAATCACACGTATTAATCGATTAGCTTCTAAGCCTATTAAAGCTGTATTAAGAGTGAATCCTGGTGTTGAAGCACATACACATGAATTTATCCAAACAGGTCAAGAAGATAGTAAATTCGGCTTATCTATTAAACATGGTACTGCACTTGAAGGTGTTCGTACTTTACAAGCATCAGATAAAATTGACTTTAAAGGTATCCACTTCCATATTGGATCACAAATTTTTGAAGCTGATGGTACAATTAACACAATCCAAATTGTATTTGAATGGTTAAAAGAACATGATATTGAGATTGATATTTTAAATTTAGGTGGCGGTTTTAGTATTAAATATACTGAAGCGGATAAAAGTTACCCTATTGAAGATGGTATTAAATTGATTACAGATGCGATCAAAGAAAATAGTCAAAAATATGATATGGCTATTCCAGAGATTTCTATAGAGCCAGGACGTTCAATTGTTGGTGAAGCGGGTGTTACGTTGTATCAAGTAGGAACAATTAAAGAGATTCCTAATGTTAATACGTATGTGTCAATTGATGGCGGTATGAGTGATCATATTAGAACGGCACTTTATGATGCACAATATGAAGCGTTGTTAGTGAATAGAAATGATGAAGACACACATGAAGTCACAATTGCTGGTAAGTTATGTGAATCAGGTGATTTAATTGGTAGAGATATGAAACTACCTAAATCTACAAAAATCGGTGATTATATTGCTGTATTATCTACAGGTGCTTACCACTACTCTATGAGTTCAAATTATAATCAAATGCTTAAACCTTCAGTTCTATTTGTTAAAGATGGAAAAGCGAGAGAAGTTATAAAAAGACAAACTTTAAAACAATTGATTATGAATGACGTAAAATAATAAGCTGAAATTATGAAATTTATTATTAAATAATAACAATATGATAACGCAAAAAGAAACCCTAACATCGTTAGGGTTTCTTTTTAGTCGTTCAAATTCATATATATTATAGTTTTACAACGTTTGCAGCTTGTGGGCCACGGTCGCCTTCAACTACTTCGAATTCTACTGCTTGACCTTCTTCTAAAGATTTGTAACCTTCTTGGTTAATTGCTGAGAAATGTACGAATACGTCATTTTCTCCTTCAATTTCGATGAAGCCAAATCCTTTTTCTGCGTTAAACCATTTAACTGTACCTTGTTTCATAATTGTGAAACCTCCAAGACTAAAATTCAATATGCGATATTCGCATATTACAAAAAACACAATTAATTAATAATGTTATTTGCAATATGGAATAACGATATTGCTATTTCTTATTATACGTCACAGAATATTCAAATGCAATACCATTTAAGATATTTTCAGAATTTATTATTTTGGTAATGGCGTATAAATTGAATTGTCATTTAATATAAGAATACTATAAAATATTTGCATATCTTCTTCGCAGTCTTCGCAATACGAAAGATCACAATTATTATAGAAAGCATGTATATTATGTTTACCTACAAGTTCATTCGTAAACTTCGTTTGATATTGATTAAGTAAATTCTGATATTGAGTGACCATTTCATCATAGTCCTGACATTCAATTTCTTTAATGATATAGTCTTTCCAATCGTCAAACAGCCACCATCCCTCATAATCTGTTCGGATTGTTACGATTTTATACATCTTAAAATCTCCCCTATTTAGAAAATTGCCCTAGAGTTAATTTAAATCTTATTGAATATTAAATCAAGAAAATAGCTTGTGGATTTGTTTCTAATTATTAGTTTTTTTACACTGAACCCTTTATAATAAAGATATGAGGTGATAAATATGAACGGAAAACATATTAAAGTTTTTGGACGCGTACAAGGTGTTGGGTTTCGATTTTTCACTGCTCAACTCGCTAAGAAACATAAAATAGTTGGTACCGTTGAAAATGTCAGCGATTATGTAGAAATATACGCAAGTGGTGAAGAAGATCAATTAGAACAATTTATTAATGGTGTTATCCAGGGAGTAGCACCAGCTTCAGTTGTAGAAAATTATACAATCGAAGATACCACTTTAGACGAAAAAACAAAGCATTTCAAAACGTTATAAATTAGGAAGATGACAATGAAATATAATTTATCATATGTATTAGGTGCGTTATTAGCAGTACCTATATCATTTATTGCTTTTTTATTTAGTGTTTTTCAACTAGATTTAAATTTTCTTATAGATATGGCTGTATTTGCAGGCACTTACGTTATTAGCTTTTTACCCATACAATGGTATAGTTCACGACGTTATTTACAAGAAATGGGTTTAACGCGTCGAGAATTCCATTTTATTAGAAAACAATTAAACGAAGCGCAGCCTAAATTGAAAAGACTTTATAAAAATTATATGCGAATAAGATCATATAAAGAATTCAAGAACTTAAACGAAGTCGCTAAATTGGCACGTACAATTTATAACACAGTTAAACAGTCACCTGAGAAATTTTATAAAGTAGAAAGCTTCTTCTACTCTCACTTAGATAATACTGTGAATTTAATTGATAATTACACGCTATTACAACGTATGCCAAATAAATCTAAAGAAGAAAAAGCTAAACTTAAACAAACAAAGCTCACGATTGATGAAAATAAACGAACACTCGTTGCCGATTTAAAAGAGTTAAATGAATCAAGTTATCATCAATTAGATATTGAAATGGAACTTGCTGATATTGCTAAACAAAGAAATAGCTATAGAAAAGGCATTCCAGAATCAACGAAAGAAAAAGTAAATTTAACAAAAACTCATAAAAAATATGAATATGAAATGGAGCGTAACAATGACTGAAACGAATAAGAACTTATTTGACGACCTTATTGATGACCCATTTAAAGATTCATCAGAAGCGTTAACACCACAAACTTCAGAAATTACAGAACAGCAAACCCCTTCTGATGTCACATCAACTTACGAAAAGACATTCTCAGATGAAGATCAAAGAAGAATTGACGAAATTGCTAAGCAGATTAAACCATTAGATAATGATGGTCTTCTACTCTATGGTCAACAAGCTCAAAATAAATTATCACAGTTCTCACATCAAATGCTTACACAAGTGCAATCTAAAGATGTAGGACCTATTGGTAATTCATTAAGAAATTTAATGAATAAATTAAAAGAAGTAAATCCAGATGAATTACAAAAACAAAATCAATCTAGATTGAAACGTATTTTTAGAAGAGCTGAACGTTCTGTAAATGAAATGTTTAGTAAATATCAATCAGTTGGTGCACAAGTCGATCGTATATCTGTAGAATTGCAGAAATCACAAAATATGCTGATGAAAGATGTTGGTTTATTAGATCAATTATATGAAGAAAATAAAGCTTACTTTGATGCATTAAATATTTATATCGCCGCTGCAGAAAAGAAACGCGACGAGTTGAAGCAACATAATCTTGTAGAATTAGAACAAAAAGTTAAAGCATCTAATAACCAAATGGATGTACAAGAATTGGCAGATTTACAACAATATATTAATAGACTAGAAAAAAGAATTTATGACTTACAACTTTCTAGACAAATCACATTACAATCTGCCCCACAAATCAGAATGATACAAAATATTAATCAAACTTTAGCAGAAAAAATTCAAAGTTCTATTTTAACGAGTATCCCATTATGGAAAAACCAAATGGCAATCGCGTTAACACTTTTAAGACAACAAGGTGCTTCAGAAGCTCAGAAAAAAGTAACAGATACAACTAATGAATTATTGCTGAAGAACTCTGAAATGTTGAAACAGAATGCGATTAGAACAGCTGAAGAAAATGAACGAGGCATCGTTGATATTGAAACATTGAAGACGACTCAAACTAATATAGTAGATACAATTCAAGAAACATTGCGCATACAAGAAGATGGCACACGCAAACGTCAGCAAGCAGAACAAGAATTACAAAGCTTAGAACAAGACTTAAAAACAAAGTTATTACAACTCAAAGACGAACAGCAGCAATTGAGAAACACATTTAAATCATAAATAATAGACCCACCAACAAACGTTGCATTTGTTGGTGGGATTTTTGTTGTGTGGTTTTGTGGATGTGAGGATGTGAGTTGTGGTTGAGTGAATGGATTACTGAAGTCTTGGCTTAAGTATTGAATAAAGCCAAGAGATTATCCAAGTCATGGCTTAAGTGCTGAATAAAGCCAAGAGATTGCTTATGTCTTGACTTAAGTCCTCAATAAAGCCAAGAGATTGTCCAAGTTATGGCTTAAGTGTTGAATAAAGCCAAGAGATTGCTTATGTCATGGCTTAAGTGTTGAATAAAGCCAAGAAATGAGCGAAGTCATGGCTTAAGTACTGAATAAAGCCAAGAGATGGACCAAGTCATGGCTTAAGTATTGAATAAAGCCAAGAGATGGACCAAGTCATGGCTTAAGTATTGAATAAAGCCAAGAGATGGACCAAGTTATAGCTTAAGTGTTGAATAAAGCCAAGAGATGGCTCAAGTCATGGCTTAAGTACTGAATAAAGCCATGACTTGGTTATACATCTGAGTTCCTCCCAAACAAACTCACATCTCCTAGACCCCCTACTCATTCATACACTCCTCTTACATAAATTGGCCTAAGAAATACCCCATTAATGTTCCGACGTAATTTCCGATTACATAACCTAAAGTACCGATGATTAAAATGGGTCCGACTAATCCTTGCCAACCTTTAGATATTGCTAACGCTGCTGCTGTTGTTGGTCCTCCGGCATTAGCGTTACTAGCTAGTAACATTTCCTCTATATTGAATTTGAACAATTTTCCGAAGAATAGTGTTATAGATAAATTGAAAATCAAAATAACGGCAACGAAAATAAATAATAATGGTGCTGTTTTGATTATGATTGGTATAGATGCTGGTACACCTATTACCACAAAGAAAATATATATTAAAAATGTACCGAGTTCATCAGAAGCGTTTAAATTCTCAAAGAATTTACTAAACATAGCTACTGTAACAAGTGTTAATGTTGTTAATAATAAAAATTGGTCACCTATAATACTCACTAATATTTCCATAAAGTGATTGTTTTTAGGAATGTATTCATTAACGAGTTCTGAAATTTTAAAACTTATCGCAACTAACGCAAATGCTATAGAAATCGAATAAGCAATATCTTTTAAGCTTATTTCATTTCGTTTCCAATATGCTTCTGCTTGATTACCGTTTCCATCATCACTTGACGTATAAAGTCTTTTAAAATATTTTTTTACAAATTTCATATTTGGAAGTGTAATCAGTACAATGAAGTAGAACGCCATTACGCTATTATCGGCTACAACTGTTGCGGAAACTAATTCTCCTGGTGTTTGGAATTTCGTGCTAAGTGCTGCAAAATTTACACCACCACCTATGTAACTACCAGTCATCATAGCACCTATTTTATCTAGTTCAGGTATAAATTGGTGAAGTAATAAAAATCCTACTGCAACACCTACTACAGTACCTACTGAACTGATTAGGAATATAAATAAAAGTCTTCTACTTTCTTTCCAGATTTTAAATATGTTTGATCTAAATAAAAGTAAAGGAATTGCTAACGGAATAACATATTCCCATACTTGATCATAAACTGGCGATTCAATCGGAATGATATTGAGATTGGATAATATCATCGCACCAATTAATGCAATGATAGCGCCTGTTAGTTTTGCTGCAAATTGATACCTTTGTTCTAAAAAGATACTTAGCGCTGCAATACCTACTAGAATTGCCCATAATAACCATGTTTCATCTTTGTTTATAAATGCATTTAAAATCATGAAAACCAACCCCTTTTTATCTTGTTATCAATATGATGACATAAAAAATAAGAATCTTCAAAATAATTTTGAAGATTCTTATACAACTTACGAATATGTGATTGGTGCTTGATTCTTAACTTTACCAATTATAAATCCAATAATGAATCCAACGATTGCAAATGGAATCCATTCCATTTGGTAAGTTGATAATGGTAATTGTTGAATAAATCCAATTTTAGCCCAACCCATTTGGTTTACAACTGATATTAATGAAATAATTGTTACAAGTGCTACTGATAATTGCTGTGCGATTGGTGGTGTACCAACATACTTAGCAAGAACAATTAATAATACAGCTGTAATTGCGATTGGATATAACACTAATAATACTGGTAGTGAACCTTTAATTACTGTAGTTAAACCTTGGTTTGAAAGGATGAAACTAACTAATGTAAAGATTGTTACAAACCATTTGTAAGAAATTTTAGGTATAATCTCGTGGAAGAATTCACTCACTGATACGATTAAACCTGTAGCTGTTGTTAAACAAGCTAATGCAACGATAATACCGATTAAATATTTACCAAACTCACCGAATGCTAATTGAGCGGCTGTTGTTAAGAGATAAGTACCGATATTTTGACCGTTATCGTTTAATTCTTTAAGTGTCTCAGCTGAAACGTTCATGTGATTTCCGATCCAACCTAATGAGATGTAAATAAATCCAAGTGCAAGTGCTGCAATAACACCTGCATAAATTGTTTGTTTGAATAATCCTGTTTCTCTCGTTACACCTTTACTCTTAATTGCTGTAATAACAATTAGTGAGAAAGCAATAGCTGCGATAGCATCCATTGTTAAGTAACCTTCAACGAAACCTTTACCAAAGCTTGTTCCAGCACTACTATATACAGCAGTATCACCTGCAACAGGTGCTTCTCCACCTAATGAGAAGAATGCTTTAATAATTAATGCTGTAATTGAAATTAATAGTAATGGTGTTAAAATCGCACCGACTTTATCGACCATCTTACTTGAGTTGAAACTTAAGTAAAAGACAATGACAAAGTAAATCAGTGAGAAAATAAATAAAGCCATTGAACTATTTGTATCAAAAATTGGTGTAATACCCATCTCGAAAGATGTTGCTGCTGTACGTGGTATTGCGAATAATGGTCCTATTGTTAAAGAAATTGCAACTAATAATACAATTGCAAAGACTGGATGAATTTTGCTTAATGAAACTCTGTATCCCTTGTCCTCAATTGAACCTGCGATTACACCAATAAGTGGCAAACCGATTCCCGTAATGACAAAACCAAATATAGCTGGCCAGAAGAAATGACCGCTCGATAATCCTAATGCTGGTGGGAATATTAGGTTCCCGGCACCAAAGAATATCGCGAATAACATAAACCCTACTACAAAAATATTCTTGTTCATATATTTTACTCCTTTTGCGTCTAACAATAATTTATATTTTATCATTGGAGTTTGTTTTCGTCTATATGAAATTTCTGAAAATTTAAAAAAGAATGTTATTATTTAGGTTTGTTAATTATATAGATTGCAACAGTAATTTTTTCAATAACGGTGCCAACTGGTATGGTAAATTTTCAACACCTTCTACAAATAAACTTTGTTTACCATAGATGTTATGAACAGTCTTTTTCGTGGCTTCATCAATTACATCTTGATTAAGGAATACATTAAAGACATAAATCCCTTGTTTATCTGCTTCTATCACTGCTTCATGAGTATCTATAATGCCATCTTCTGCATAATCAAAAGCTGAAGGTTCCCCGTCAGAAAATACAATTAAGAATTTTTGAGACTCAGATCTTTGAAGTAAATGTTGAGTTGCAACTCTTAAAGCGACACCATCTCTATTATCATCTTGAGGTTCTAGCGTCATAATTCTTGCATCGTTCTGTTTAAGTGTTGATTCATTATATAAGATAAGTTCTTCAATAGTATTAGGTTGATTTAATTTATCAGCTTCAAAAGCATCCTCACTAAAACCAAGAATTTCATGTTTTATATCTAAATTTTTCAGTGTTTCATGGAATAGGACGACACCTTTTTTAGTTTCTTCCATTTTGTCGTGCATACTTGCTGATGCATCAACTAATAATGTGAATGTTGCATCTAATTTTCTACTAAATGCGTCTTTTTTGAAGAATAGTTTATATTGATCATCGATAAACCAATTTAGAAGATTTTTTTGTAAGCGACCTTTAGTTAAGTTTTCTCTTATATCACTATATTGATGATTCATAGATTTTTGGATTATGCTTGTTAAATCTTTTATTTCAAACTGAACACTATCGACAGCTTCTTTATATGCTTCCATATGTGTTGGTAAAATATCTGGTCGATTGAAAGTAAGAGAAACATTTTGGTTAATACCTTTAAGTTGATATTGCTGATTAAGACCTTGTGCGCCGCCCTCTTCATCATCTAAAGTATTGTTAGAGCCCTTACCTTTTTTCTCCATCATATCCGTCATATCATCGCCAGCGTCACCTTCTCTATCATTATCTGTCAAAATGTCGCTATTTTCACCTTCGTGAAGTTCCATTTCTAAATAAGATTTGCTGTCAGTTTGACTATCGTTCGTCTTTGTTTCAGCATCTGCAGATTCAATGTCGTCTGGATCATGATCTTGTTCATGACTTTGATCAGTGTTAGCCGCATCTTGACGTTTTAAATCTTCTAAAGTCCACTCTTCTTCATAAGAACGATAAATACGCTCTGGAATATGATAATACTGGTTAAGCATATCTTCTTTTAATAAATAATCTACTAAAATCATAATACTTACAGCTAAATCATAACTGTCTTCTGATGATTGCAAGTTGAATATTTGCGTTAATCGATTAAACACTTGTACGAGTGCATCATCAAAATCATCATTTATTGAAATATTGTTGATGAAATTTTCATTTAAAATAGCATGTTCTATTGCTAAAAATAATAAGTCTGTATAAGTTGTCTTCGTTTGATAAACATGAATTTGACTATTATTTTGTTTGATTTTGACGTTCAATCTATGCTTAAACAACTTTTTAGTGACTGGACGTTTAGACATAATCAAATTTGAAAGACGGTATTCTTCAATAAGCATAAATAATTGTTTGAAAAAGCTCATATGATCAAATGACTCATCTAATACTTCTTTATATATAGCTGGATCTGTATGTTTAAATCCTAAAGTATCTAACATGATGTCGGATTTTAACCCTGCATTTATAATGTGTTCAGGTCGATGTAACCATGTGAAACTTACATTACATGTATTGTTGATAGGATCATAGTGTTGGAATTTTTGGAAAGAAACTTTAACGTTTGGATCTTCAAGTAATAATTTTGCTAAATCAGTTAACATCATTATTTGTTGTGCATCGATTTGTTCGTCATTAAATAATATAAAACGATCACTCATGATATTCTCCTTACTCGAAAATTAATTCAATTGCATTTTGTATAGCTTGTTGTTCTCTTTCGTCGTCTATTTTGTCTATAATAGCGCGTTTAATTGCACGTCTTACTGGAATGACAGTTGCTAAATCAGCTAAGTCAATCAATGCTCTTATACTCGCTGACTCTTCTGAAATTTGACCTTGGCTCGACATAATGCGTAAATCCTTATTAAATTGAACGATTGAATCGATGATTTCATCATCTTGTAATGCACTTTGTTCTTTAATAATCATTTTTAATGTTTCGCCATCTATATAATCAATATCCAAGACAACGAATCTGTTTTTTAATGCTTCGTTCATTGGTAATGTTCCGATATAGCCTACATTGATTGCGGCAATAACTGAAAATCCTTCTTTAGCTTGTACGACTTCACCAGTAAATGGATTCGTTAATGCTCTTCTAAAGTCTAATACACCATTTAAAATAGGTAACGTTTCTGGTTTCGCCATATTGATTTCATCGATATATAAAATGTCGCCATTCTTCATCGCTTTAATAACAGGTCCATCGATAAATACGATTTGTTGATGACCTTGTTCGTTTGTTTCAATTGTTTTGAAACCTAATAAACTTTCGGCATCTAAATCTACAGAACAGTTTACAGAATGCATCGGTTTGTTTAAATCTCTCGCAAGTGTTTCAGCAAGTTTCGTTTTTCCTGAACCAGTCGGTCCTTTTAAAAGTATATTCTTATTAAGCTTTATCATAGACAAAGCGTCATCATATATTGTTTCATCGTTGTTTAAATATTTATTAAAATTAGCCATTGTGTTCTCCTTTAGTACATTTTATAAACTTAAAAAAGAGTCCGGAACATATAGATGTATCAGACTCTTATCGTATATTTATACTTCTTTAAAGTATGTTTTGTAGTAGCCGCCAACATGACCAGAATTATCAATGATTTGATAATATTCTTCTGTTTCATTAACGACATCATATGTTTTACCTACTGTTAACATATCAGATACTTTAAATTTTTGTGCATCTGTATGTGTAACTTCTACTTGTTTAATAACGTGATTTTCTTTCCAAGTTTCATGTAACATAAATAAACCGCTCCTTTAATTCACTGTGTCATATGTAATTGTAATGATGATGCCAGTTAAGTCACGCACATATAACGAAATTAAGCCGGCTTCATGTTGAATAATATGATGTTCCATTTCAATTCCTTTAACGTGATTAACAATTTTTTCAAAATGATCGATATCATCAATGGAGATTGCTACTCTTTCGATAGGTGGATTCAATGACTCAATCGCATCTGGATAATCAATCAAATGTAACTCTCCGCCATTTCCACCAGCACCGACTTTAAATACGATAGCTGACTCATCATCTATTGTCTTGTATTCAGCAAACAATTGCAACTCAAAAATATTATTTAATAATGAGCCAGTTGCTTGAGTCTCAGGTGATTTAACCATGACCGGCCCTATTCCTTGAATTTGATGAATAGGACTAATTGGACCACCATCATATGCAGTTCCAAGTGGTACACCAGAATTTTGTTCATCAGAAATTAGATGTAACGCATGTCCATTATTATCATAAAATTTAAATAGATGCTTGCCATTTAATTGTTGTACAGACTCATATTTAACTTGATGATCATCAAATTGTTGTTTATATTCATATAATGCGTAATCAGTCGGTACACGTAAAGCAATCCCGTGAAAATGCGTATCTAGTTCTTCTGAATCACCAGAATATTGCTTGAAAATCAGTCTCGTACCAGGAGCAAGATTTGCATCACCAATATGTAAGATATTCTTTTCATGGTTCATCAAGGTATTAAGCCCTAAAATATCTTTATAAAATGACTCTGTTTCTTTAATATCAAAAGTCCATAATGTAACACTTCTTAGTCCATTCATGAATATCTCTCCTATATATGAATTCCTATAAATTATATCAAATAAATTCAAAGTATGACAAATCAATCAAATTGAGAATAATGAAAAATATATTTTTGGGTTGTATGGGTGTCGTTACGAACAAGTTTGGCTGAAAGTGTTCATAAGATCCGCGTTACGAACAAGTTTAGTCGAAAGTGTTCATAAGAGCCCTAGTATTTACACTTCTTACGAGTTTTGTAAATAAAGACCCCGTTATTAGCAGTTCTGGCCCAAAGTGCAAATACTGATACTGTTATTAGCAGTTCTGGCCCAAAGTGCAAATACTGATACTGTTATTAGCAGTTCTGGCTCAAAGTGCAAATACTGATACCGTTATTAGCAGTTCTAGCTCAAAGTGCAAATACTAGTATCGTTATTAGCAGTTCTGGCCCAAGGTGCAAATACTGCCCCCATTATTAGCAGTTCTAGCCCAAGGTGCAAATACTGATGTCGTTATTAGCAGTTCTGGCCCAAGGTGCAAATACTGCCCCATTATTAGCAGTTCTAGCTCAAAGTGTAAATACTGCCCGCGTTATTAGCAGTTCTGGCTAAAAGTGCAAATAACCTCAATCCATATTAACTTTTATATAATAAAAGCCACCAATCCCCCATGAAATTGGTGGCAAAATCCTTTATCTATTTTTCTTACTCAATCGTTCTTCCATTTGTTTAATTTTATCCTGATTGACTTTCAAGTTTGCTTTGATTTGTTCCATTTTCTTCTTTGCTCGTTCCCTGCTGCCCTCATCTTCTGCAGCACGTTTTTCATAGTAATACGCGTCTTCTTTCCAACGTTCATGTATCGATTTACCCATATTATCCCCCATTTAAAATTATTGTTTTAATTAAATACTTTCTTTATAGTAAGCCATTTTTAACTAAAAATAAAACCCCAACTCAGAATTGAGATGATTCATAAAACGAAAAAATACAACGACGATTTCCGTCGTTGTATTTTCCCTTAATCCGATATTAAGATTCCAATAATAAATCTTCTGGATTTTCAATTAAATCTTTAATTGTTTTTAAGAATCCTACTGCTTGTTTTCCATCAATAATTCTGTGGTCATAGCTTAACGCGATGTACATCATCGGTCTATTTTCCATACGATCTTTATCAATTGCAATTGGTCTTGTAACAATTGAGTGCATACCTAAAATAGCAGCTTGTGTACCATTGATAATTGGTGTAGACATTAATGAACCAAATACACCACCATTAGTTATAGTGAATGATCCACCCATCATGTCATCTAAGCCTAATTTTTTGTCTTTAGCTTTAACAGCTAAGTCTACGATATCTTGTTCGATTTCAGCGAAGTTTTTCTTGTCACAATCTTTAACGATTGGTACTACTAAACCTTCTTCTGTAGAAACGGCAATACCGATATCATAGAATTGTTTAAGTACTAAATCAGTACCATCAATTTCAGCATTTACATCAGGATATTTCTTCAATGCTGCTACTGCTGCTTTAGTGAAGAATGACATGAATCCTAAACGTGTACCGTTATGGTCTTCTTGGAATTTTTCTTTCTTACGTTTACGTAATTCCATTACGTTAGTCATATCAACTTCATTAAATGTTGTTAACATAGCTGTATTATTAGATACTTCTAATAATTTCTTAGCTATTGTTTGACGTCTACGTGATAATTTCTCACGAACAACAGGTTTAGAAGGATTGTCATTAGATTTAGCTTGTGCTGGTTGGCTTTTCTCAGCTGGTTTAGCTTGTGGTTGAGGTTTAGCTGCACTTTCAACGTCTTCTGGACGAATAACGTCGCCTGCTTGTGTCTTAACCTTGCTTAAGTCGATACCTTTTTCACGTGCTAAACGACGTGCTGATGGTGTTGCTTGAATTCTTTCATTTGAAGATGCTGTTTCTTCTTTAGTTTCTGTAGCTTCTGGTTTACCTGCATCTTCTTTAGATGGTTCTTCTTGCTTTTCAGGTTTAGCATCGTTTGAAGCTGGTTGTGCTTCTCCATCTGAAACAACTGCAATGACTGAACCTACTTCAACAGTATCGCCTTCTTCAGCTTTGATTTCAGTTAGAACACCTGCAACTTCTGAAATGACTTCAACATTTACTTTGTCAGTTTCAAGTTCGACGATATTTTCGCCTTTTTCAACTTGGTCACCAACTGATTTGAGCCATTCTGAAATTGTTCCTTCTGTAATTGATTCTGCTAATTCTGGTACTTTTACCTCTGACATGATTCTTTTCCCCCTAATTATGTTTTAAAGCTTCTTGGATTACTTTACTTTGTATAAGTTTGTATATTTCGCCGTCGCCTTCTGCAGTTGAAGAACGTACTTTACGACCGTGATATTCAAGCTCTACTTTGCGATCTTCTAGAATGTCTTGAAGTTTTAAGCTAACGAATGACCAAGCACCTTGGTTTTTCGCTTCTTCTTGAACCCAGCGAACTGTTTCTAGATTTCTGAATTCAGAAAGAACGTTCTTTATCTCTTCTTTAGGGAATGGATAAAGTTGTTCAAGTGCAATTAGACAAAGTTCATCGTTAGGATTTTTTTGTAATTCAGTTTTTAAGTCAATAAACATTTTTCCTGATGAAATAATAACTTTCTTAACTTTAGTCTTCTTATATGGTTCAACTAAAATTGGTTCAAATTGTCCTTTAGTGAATTCTTCAATTGGACGAGAAACAATTTTATTTCTTAATAAGCTTTTTGGTGACATTAAGACTAATGGTCTCATTTTATCTGTGTTAAGATATTTTGCATGTCTTCTTAATAAGTGATAATAGTTAGAAGCACTTGTTAAGTTAGCGATTGTCATGTTGTTTTCGCCAGCTAATTGTAAAAATCTTTCCAATCTTGCTGATGAATGTTCAGGACCTTGTCCTTCATTACTATGTGGTAAGAATAAAGCTAAACCACTCTTTTCTCCCCATTTAGCATTGCTGTTAGATAAGAAGTTATCGAATATCATTTGTGCCATATTTGCAAAGTCACCGTATTGCGCTTCCCAAATATTAAATGATTGTGGATGATCAACATTATAACCATATTCAAAACCAACTACTGCAGCTTCAGATAATGGTGAGTTATGAATATCGAATGATGCTTTACCATTCGGTACGTGATGTAATGGAATAAATAACTTACCATCTTTCTCATCATGTAACACAGCATGTCTATGCGCGAATGTTCCACGTTCTGAATCTTGTCCAGTTAATCGAATTGGTGTACCATTTTGTAAAATTGTCGCAAATGCAAGTTGTTCAGCATGTGCCCAGTCTACAAGACCGTCTTTTTCAAATGGTTCACGACGTCTATCTAATACTTTGTTTAACTTCTTGAAGACTGTGAAATCTTCTGGATAATCAAACATTGCATCATTGATCGCTTTTAATTCTTCATAAGTAGCGTTTGCTAACTCATAATCTTGTCCTTCACTGATGTTATCAGGTAAAGTCATTTCTGGATTATCCATTTCAGCATCTTTATCAATCTTGTCATGAGCAGCTCTTAGGCGTTTCGTTACATCTTCAAAAATTTCATTCATTTCAGCTTTTGTAATAATGCCTTCTTCGACAAGCTTTTTACCATAAATATGTTCAATAGATGGATGTTCTTTAATCGCTTTATACATCATTGGATTTGTAATAGATGGTTCGTCCATTTCGTTATGTCCATAACGTCTATAACCAACTAAATCGATGACGAAATCTTTATTGAATTTCTCTCTGAAGTCCATTGCCATTTCAATTGCTTTAACAGTAGCTTCAACATCATCTGCATTTACATGGATAATTGGTAAGTCATAACCTTTTGCAACATCAGTTGAGTATGTTGTTGAGCGTCCATCTTCTGCTTCAGTAGTGAAACCAATTCTGTTATTCGTAATAATGTGTAATGAACCACCAGTTGTGTAACCATCTAAGTTACTCAAGTTCATAGATTCAAAGTTAATACCTTGTCCAGGGAATGCAGCATCACCATGAATTAAGACTGCAAGTGATTTATTAACATCTTGACTTGGTCTTCCAGTATCAATTGTTGTATCTTGATTAGCTCTCGCTTTACCAAGAACGACTGGAGAAACGATTTCTAGGTGACTTGGGTTGTTTGCTAAAGTAATCGATTGTTCGATACCGTATTTACTTGTTGTCTTCGTACCACCTAAGTGATATTTAACATCGCCTGTCCAACCAGCTGTGATTTCTAAAGAACCATCTTTCGGTAAGAAAATAAGTGGGTTCTTATGCATAAATTCAGAAATCATCATTTCATATGGCTTTTCTAATACATGAGTTAAAACGTTTAATCTACCCCTATGCGCCATACCAATTTGGATGTTTGGTATATTTGCAGCATTCGTACGTTTTAAGACTCTTTGTAACATTGGTACTAAACTATCTACACCCTCGATTGAGAAGCGTTTAGCACCTACGAAATTCTTATGGATATATTTTTCAAAGCCTTCTACTTCAGCTAAACTTTTTAATAATTCGATTTTTTCTTCTTTAGAAATTTCAATTGTATGTGTTGATTCGATATATCTCTTCAACCATACGCGTTCTTCATTATTATTAATATGCGTGTACTCAAAAGCGATAGGACCTTGGTAACAAGAAGTCATATATTCTATTGCTTCATATGCATTGTTAAATTCTCCATCAAAGTGATCTGATACGATAACTGCTGGAAGTTTTTCCAAAGTTTCTTTTGAAAGTCCAAAGTCTTGATGTGTTAATTTTGGTACGTTTTTTCTTTCTGGACGGTACACTGGATAAATATCTGCAGTTAAATGTCCATACTGTCTGATATTATCAATTAAACGCATTACACGTTTTACACTTGAGTTGTCCACCCCAGTACTTGATTGTAGGCCAGCGCCTGTGTTGTTACTTGTTAATTCATCGAATAACACTTGCAAGTCTTCCGGTACTGACTCTGGATCATTAACGTAATTATCATACATTTCTAACATTAACCCTAAGTTAGTTCCAAATCTTACAGGTGCTTCGACATGATTATCATTCTTCATGTTCCACCCTCCAAGAAAATTATAAACCGTTTACATTTCCATTTTAGCACTTAACAGTATTGAGTTAAAGGCTAATTTGACAATATTGAACTTATTTGTTTATAAAAGATTCTTTGAATACAACTGATATTTTTGTGTACTCATTCACAACACTTTCAACTTTTACAATTCCATCATAAGAATTAACTAATTTCTTAGCAATTGAAAGGCCGAGTCCATTGCCGCCTTCTTTTCTAGAACGTGATTTATCAACTCTATAAAAGCGGTCAAATATGAATTCTAAGTCTTTTTGAGGTATGCCCACACCATGGTCAATAATATCAATTGTAATATTTCTATTTTTTAAATTCGTCACAATTTCAATGTTTTTATTTTTCTTATCATATTTCATAGCGTTATCAATAAAGATTAATAACATTTGTTCAAAATGAAATCGATTGATATTCATTCTAATAGCGTTGTAATTTGATTCGAAATTGAATGTATAATCTGGATGTAATTTCTTTAATGATTTAATTCTAGAATTTATTTCATAGTTGATATCGACAATATCAATCTCATCACCTGTACTAGATCGAGCGTCTTTTGATAATAATAGAAGTTCTTCGACGAGTTTCGTAATGCGTGTCATTTCTTCTATAGAAATATCTAGAGATTCTTCTAATACTTCTGGATTGTTTTTACCCCATCTTTGAATGAGGTTTAAATGCCCTTGTATAATTTGCAGCGGTGTTCTCAATTCATGTGAAGCATCTTCGACGAATTGTTTCTGTTGGTCGAAAGAACTTTCCAATTGTTCCATCATTCTATTAAATGTTTGGATCATATCGTCTGTTTCTTCATAGTTTGTGGGTACTTCAAGCTTTTCTTGGAAACCGTCTCTACGAATTTGTTTCATTTTATCGGATAATATCGTAATAGGTTTTGTGATTTGTGACGAGAATACATAACTGATTAATGCAATTAAGAACAATGCCGTTAATCCAAATACAGTTGCTAGTATAATCATAAATTTAATAATGGCATCATAATTTGCTAGTGGATGGACAACAGCTTCATAACCACTGAAATAACTTGTGTTTACAGGTGTATAAACGACAATATATGATTTATTATTTTGTTTCGTTTCATAAACTTTAAGTTGACTCACACGTTCAAATTTAGGCGTATAATCTAAATCATTATTATGTGTTTCTTCAAAAATTGGTTTACCAAATCTATCATATAGCACAAGCTTTTGATTATCCGTTATCGTCGCATTAATATCAGTTGAAGTAATTTGACCAAGTGTCTTCGTCTTCAATAAATTAATAGTGTCGTATGTACTTCTTGTTGCTGTGCTTGTTTCTTGGTCTTTCAAATATAAACTAATGAAATAAATGATAAACATACTGAACAAAGCAAATATAATAAACGTAATCGTCGTAGTGAGCATCATCCATTTAGTCTTTAATGATTGTTGTTTCATGATCTAATCACGTATCCCACTCCTCTAACAGTTTCGATAATATTCTCTTTCTTGAATGGTTTTAGTTTGTTACGTAAATAACGAATATATACGTCCACAACATTTGTCTCAACTTCTGACTCATAACCCCATACATGATTTAAAATCTGCTCTCTTTGTAAGACGAAATTTTGATTTTCAGCCAATAATAATAACAATTCGTATTCAGTCTTCGTTAAATCAACAGATTCACCATGGATAGATACAGAAAAAGCATTTTTATCAATTGTTAAATCATTAACAGTAATTGTGTGACTTACTGGTTCAACTGTTACATTTCTTCTAATAATAACGCGAATTCTCGCTAATAATTCTTCAATATCAAATGGTTTAACGATATAATCATCTGCGCCATAATCAAGACCAATAACTTTATCATATGTATCGCCCTTAGCCGTTATCATAATAATCGGCGTATCTTTCTCACGACGAACACGTCTACATACTTCAAGACCATTCATTTTTGGTAACATGAGATCTAATAATATACAATTGTAATCTTCAGCTAGAGCTTGGTTTAATCCACTCTCACCATCATTACATATTTCCACTTCATAGTCCTCATGCTTAAGTTCTAATTCTATAAATCTTGCTAAATTTTGTTCATCTTCTATGATGAGTATCTTTTTCATAGTGCCACCTCGTAATAAAATTATAAAAGTTTTCAATTTTTAATTGACAATGATTCTCAGTTAGTTATAATAGTAATTGAAAATGATTATCAATGAAAGAGTTCCCCCTCTAGTAAAAGATAACATTTTCGAGTTTAACATGTTCATTATATATGAGCATTACTATTTTATCATTTAAAATAGTAAAAAATTTAAATAACTAATTGACATTCATTCTCAATTGGTTATAATAGTAATTGAAAATGATTATCAATCAAATAAAAGAGTTCCCCCTCTAAGTATGGATTGAACATTTTCTATAACCCCCTTTTATGCCCATAAAAGTAAAACAGCCGCAGTGATTCTGTCCAAATCACTGTGGCTGTTTTTTGTTTGGATTTAATAGAGGAATAGAAGCGTTATGAGCAGTTCTGGTGAGAACTGCAAATAACGGTATCAGTATTAGCACTTTTGGCGAGAACTGCAAATAACGGTATCAGTATTAGCACTTTTGGCCAGAACTGCAAATAACGGTACCAGTATTAGCACTTTTGGTAAGAACTGCAAATAACGCGGTTCTTATGAACACTTCTGGCCAAACTTGTTCGTAACGAGTGCCTTATGAACACTTTCGGCCAAACTTGTTCATAACGGGTGTCTTATGAACACTTCTGGACAAACTTGTTCGTAACGACGCTACTATATTCACCTCGCCCGAAATAACATCCGCACATCCCCTATTTAATCCAAAAAAAGTATGGAACAGCTCACCTGTTCCATACTCATCTATAATTTCTTTCGTAACATACTTTGAGTTAGCATTATGCAAATGACGCCACCGATTATACCAGCAATGATATCAGTTGGATAATGTACGCCTAAATATACGCGTGATGATGATATCATTGCGATACAAATGACACATAACCCCATCAAATAAGGTCGAATAGATTTGTTCGCCACTCTAAATATAATGAATATTAGTGATCCGAAAAATGCCGTGGATCCCATTGCATGTCCGCTTGGAAAACTAAATCCAGATATATCTATCAGTCTAAGTAAAGTTGGTCTTTCTCTGTCGAATATATTTTTAAGAAGTGGATTTAATGTACCTGATAAAATCATCGTAACTGCAAAAAATAATGTTTCAATGTTATATTTTTTAAGTTTTAAGTAACAAATCACAATGAGTGATAAGGCAATCATTGCCCAAACTTCTCCTAGTTTTGTGAAACCAAGCATTATAGAAGTCGTTATAAAGCTTTCAGTTGAATATATAAAGTTATAAACTTCATTATCAATCCATTTACCGAGTCTTGATTCATGGAAAAATGCAATGACTCCAAATATCAAACTAAATATTAGTATGAGTAAAGTACGGTTTGCTTGGCTCATTCGATTGCCCCCTTTACTTTATGTCTGATTCGATTTTGTTAAATAGTGTTTCTTTAGTATAACTTTCTTTGAAATGTGACATTTTGTCAATAATAGCTTCACGTTCGTTTTCTAATTTATCAAGTTGACTGATCAGATTAGATTGGTCGACATCTTTTTCTTGTAATACTTTAGCATATCCATTTTTCTCGAAAATTTTAGCGTTATCAATTTGGTCTCCTCTAGATTGATCTAAACCAAGTGGGATTAATAACATAGGTAATTTCAATGTCGCAAATTCATATATAGCGTTAGCCCCTGCTCTACTGATGACAGTGTCTGTAATCGCATAGAAGTGCATTAATTCATTTGAAACAAACTCATATTGGACATAGTTGTCGTTTTTAATACTATGATCTACATGACCTTTACCAGTTAAATGAATAATTTGATATTTCTTTGTTAAATAGTCTAAGTTATCTCTAATCGCTTTATTTAAAGCTTTAGAACCTAAGCTACCACCCATTACGAGTAATACAGGTAATTGATCATTAAAGCCCGTTAATTGATAACCTTCTTCTTTAGAGCCATCTCTTAAATCTTCTCTAATAATCGCACCAATATAATCTGATTTTTCTTTAGGTACATATTTTAAAGTTTCTTCAAAAGTTGTATACATTTTATTAGCAAATTTCATTGATATTTTATTTGCTAAACCAGGTGTAACATCTGATTCATGTACAATTGATGGAATTTTTAATGATTTGGCAGCGATAATAACTGGAACACTGACAAATCCACCTTTAGAAAAGACTAAATCTGGTTTTTCTTTTTTTAATACTTTTCTAGCGTCTAATACACCTTTTAATACTTTAAAGACATCTTTTAAATTCTCAAAAGATAAATATCGACGTAACTTACCACTTGATATCGGAATATATTTCGTATCTTTGGCAGAGTCAGTAATCATTTCTTTTTCTATACCGTTTTTAGATCCAATATATATTGTTTCGATATCACGTTTTTGTGCTTCAGGAATCAGTGCTAAATTTACTGCAACATGTCCTATCGTACCGCCACCGGTAAATGCTATCTTCTTCATGTTTATTTCTCCTCGTTCTCTATCAATTTATAATATGCATAAAATGGTGCGTTCTTATCAAATGGAAACTCATCTGTTTCATATTCACCTATTTTAATAAAATCAAATTTTTCAAAAAGTCTTTGTGCACGTTTATTGAGTGAAAATGTATCCGTTATGATAATAGGCGTGCCTGCTTCAGTAGCAATATCAATAGCAAATTGCATCATCTTCATTGCGATACCTTTATATTCAGGATTTGTAGCCATTCTATGAATGACATATGCGCCGTTAGTATTAGCTGGCCAGTCGAATTGTTTATACCATTCAGCTTGTACTTGATTGACACATATATAACCTGCAATGTCATTGTTTTCTTCATATAGATATAAGTCTCCGTTATCTATATCTTCGTAGAAATGCTTCTCTAAAGGATAACGATGATCCCATTGAGGATTCTGGTCGTTCTCCATAATCGATTTAGCCATTTCTGTTAATTGATTAATATGTTGAATATCTGATCTTGTTGCTTTTCTCAAACTAGTTTCCCCCATTTACTTATGCATATATTGTATTGCTTCATCAAGTTGTTTATCTTCACTGCGGATTTTCTTGCGTAAAAGTTCAATAAATTTCTTAGTTGTATCATCTGTGAAAATACCATTTGCTGTTAAATCATGGTCACTTTGGAATGATTTAACTTGTGATGTCAGTTGGGCATCAAATTTGTCATTTTCATTGTTAATATTATACCCTAAAGCGTTCAAACCAATCTTAATTGATTTAATTTCTTTAGATTGATCGCCTTCTTGGTAAGTTTTACTTGGATCGATTATTTCAATTTCTTCATATTTAGGTGCTTTAATGGTTTTATCTGGTTGAATACCTTTTTTATGAATATAAGATTTATTAGGTGTTAACCATCTCATGTTTGTATATTTTAAAATACTAGAATCGCTAAATTCTTTATGAACTTGACCGATACCTTTACCAAAAGTCGTTGTTCCTAGTACGTCTGCAATTTTATAATCTTGTAAAGCACCAGCGAATATTTCGGCAGCACTTGCAGAACCTTTATTAACGAGTACCGTATAGTCCATATCGTCAATACCAGACATTTTGTCGTTTTCAGTTTCAACTGCTTGTGGCTTATCACCTTTCGTTTCTAGATATATAACAGGTTTATTTTTATCAACAAACAAGTTAACGCTTGTCACAACTTCATCTAATAGGCCACCTGGATTGTTTCTTAAATCTAAAACGACATGTTTCACTTTGTCTTTTTTAGCTTGTTTCAATGCAGATTGTAATTCTTTTGTTGTTTTATTTTGGAACTTAGAAATTGCAATGACGCCAGTGTCATTTTTCTTCGTATAATCGACACTTGTAAGATGGATTTTGTCACGTTTAATTTTCACATCGAAAGGTTCTTTACCTTCTCGTTTAATTGTTAACGTAACAGTAGTACCTTTTTTACCTCTTACTTTTTTGACGATTTCATTTAAAGATTTATTTTTAATCGATTCATCGTCAACTTTCGTAATAACGTCTAAAGATTTCACGCCAGCTTTTTCAGCAGGAGAATCTTTCATAGGACTCGTAATTCTAACGTAGCCATCGTGCATTTCCATTTCTGCACCAATTCCAACAAAATCACCAGAAATTTCTTCGTTATAGCTTGTTGTATCTTTAGCGGATATGTATTCACTATAAGGGTCATCTAAAGATTTGATCATACCATCAATAGCGCCTTGCGTTAATTTGTCGTCATCAACATCTTTGTAATAGTCGTTATTAATTTGTTTATAAGCCTCTTCAATTTTGTTAAGTTCTTTTTGTTGGTCATTGCCAAAGTATAAACCGAATTTATACGAAGCAAACGATACAACAGCCGTTAATAAGACCGTAACAAATAATATAATGAATAACTTATATAAAGGAAGCGTTATTTGCCGACTTTGTTTCTTTTTAAAAGGTTTCATTTACTCACAACTTTCTTGTCAAATATAATTTATTTTAACAGTTAAATCATATAAATAAAAACACTTTGGTGTGGGAAACAGCAAAGTGAACGAATTAATAAGGAAAAATGTTCATATCGTGAGTGTAACGGGTGTCGTTAGGGACAGAATTCCGAGAAATGTCCGTAAGAATGGCCCGTCTAATTACCAGAATTTGAAATAATGATAGTTAGCGCATTCTAATTACCAGAATTCGAAATAATGATAGTTAGCGCGTTCTAACAACCACAATTCAGAATAATGGAAGTTACAGCATTCTAATTACCAGAATTCAGAATAATGGAATTTAGCGGTCTCTAATTACCACAATCCCGAATTGTGGTAATTAGCCCCCCATCATCTAACTCTACAAATGAAAAAAACACCTCATTTCCGCTTGAAAATGAGGTGTTTTACCTTACCTTAGAATTTCAACCACTCTTCGTATGATTCGAATAAGTCATCGAAGACGCTCATTGGTTGTGTGAACATGGCTTCTGTTTCTAAGTAATCTGAAAGTGTGTGGTAATCGTTTGTGAATTTAGGGAATGATAAGTCTTGGAAGATTAAATCTGCCAACTTACCTACTTCGCTTTTTTCACTTCGCTTTGTTAGTGCGTACTGATAGAAAGAATATTGTTTCATTTATTCATTTTCACATCAATAGCCTTAGTTTCACCTTTAACTAGACTTTCTAATTTTTCGATATTAATTTCTTCAGCGTCATCTGTGTTTGTAATAATTACAGGGCTGATTACTGATTTTACTTTTGATTCGATTGTTTCGATGTCGAATTTTAATAACTCATCGCCTTGTTTTACTGTATCACCAGTGTTAACAAGTGCTTCGAAGCCTTCTCCACCTAATTGAACAGTTTCTAAACCTACGTGTACCAATACTTCTAATCCGTTAGCTGCTTTAATACCTACAGCGTGATTTGAAGGTTTGAATACATTCACAACTTCTCCATCAAATGGTGCTACTACAACACCTTCTGTTGGTTTAATACCGAATCCTTCACCCATCATTTTTTGAGCAAATACTGGATCTGGAATATCTTCAATTGCTACATATTCACCTGAAATTGGTGCAAATACTTCAACATTTGTATCTTTTGATTTGTTACCGCCAAATAATTTTTTAAACATTACAATCGACTCCTCTAATTTTTAAAATGATTTACTAATTCTCCATACCCTAAATCTTCTAATTTATCATATGGAATAAATTGTACAGCAGCTGAATTAATACAATATCTTAAGCCACCAGATTCTTTAGGACCGTCATTAAAGACATGACCTAAATGACTATCTGAATCTTCAGAGCGTACTTCAGTTCTAATCATACCATGTGTTTTATCAACAAGTTCGATGATTTCTTCATCATCTAATGCTTTTGAAAAACTTGGCCAACCACAATCAGACTCAAATTTTTCTTCTGAAGTGAATAAAGGTTTACCAGATAATTTATCTACATAAATCCCTTTTTCAAAGTGATTCCAATATTCATTTTGAAAAGGTGGTTCTGTACCATTTTGTTGTGTTACGAGATATTCCATTTCATTTAATTCATCTTTACTTTTTTTAAGCATCTTAACGCCCCCAATACTTTTCTATAAATGCTTTACGTCCAGAACCTTGTTGATACCCTTGATAATGTGCGGGATTCTTCAAGTAATAATCTTGATGATATTCTTCCGCAGGGTAAAAGTTCTTGTACGGTTTAACTGGCGTAATGACTGGTTTATCAAAAATATTTTGTTCATTTAATTGATTGATTTTGTTATGCGCTATTTCTTCTTGTTCTTTGTCGTGGTAGAAAATAACTGGTTCGTAACTTTCGCCTCTATCAAAGAACTGACCTTTGTTATCTGTTGGATCAAAAGTCTTAAAGTATATATCTAAAATAGCTTCAAAGTCTGTTTCATCTTCATTGTATTCAATTTGAACAGCTTCAACATGACCAGTTTGATTTGTACAAACTTCTTCATAAGTTGGATTTTCAACATGACCACCACTATATCCGGAAGTCACTTCAATAATACCAGGGAATTCATTGAAAGGTTTAACTAAACACCAAAAACATCCCCCAGCTAACGTTGCATATGCCATAGTTGTACCTCCTTTAATGATGTTAAGTTACTTTAACTTAATATCAAAGTACCATTTTTTGTCTGAAATATCTAATGTTTGAATTTGTATAGACTCAACATTATCAATCTCCAACTGATTTAAAGATAAATTGAAGGATTCATCTTTAGGATTTACATGAATATATGGTGGAAGTTCACTATATTTTTTGATTTGAGATAGAATAAATGGATTTGAAATATTTAATTTACCAATATCTATCGATTGAATTTTGAAATAGATTGTATCGTTATTTAACTTTTTAGGTTTCGTTTGAAGTGTTATATCAATATCTTTGCCTAAAATTTTAGTACGAGTATCAAATGACAATGATTTCTTAGTGATGCGTGATTGAATATCATAATCTTTCATAGAAGCATTCATTAACGATTCTAATTGTGCATTATCAAAAGAAATGGTGAAATCTTTCTTAGTTTGTTCTGTATTTATGGTTGGATGGTTTGTACCGTCTGAAATTTGAGACCATACATAAGCTAGAGCACCAAGTATTAGAATAATTAATATAATAAAAGCATAAAACCAAGCTCTATGATTCATCCAATGTTTATTTTCCATAGAAGAACACGCCAATAGCACCTTCACCAGTATGTGTTGAAACGACTGGTGTCGTTACTGCAGTATCAAACAAGTGGAAATTTTTCTTTTCTTTAATTGTATTTATCAATTTCGTCATCAATTGTTCTGCATTCGCATCTGCAATACCAATTTTAATAAGTTCTTTCTTCTCTAAGAAGACATCTAATTCTTTCATTAAATATTTAACGATAGCATTTTGCGTTCTTGCGTTATGCATCATTTCGATTTTTCCGTTAATCAATTCGCCAATTGGTTTAATATTCATCAATGAACCAAGTAAGCCTTTCGCTTTACCGATTCTACCACCTTTAATTAAGTTGTCGATATTACCAATGACAACAAATAGTCTTAAATTATTTTTAATCACTTCAATTTCTTCAACGATTTCTTCAACAGTCTTACCTGCGTTGATCATCTTCACGACTTCTTCAATTTGGAATCCATATGCTAATGAAATGAATTGACTATCCACAACTGTAACTTTACTTTCTGTCATTTGTGCTGCTTGTTGCGCTGCACTAAATGTACCAGATAACTCAGAAGTCATATGAATACTAATAATTTCAGAACCATCTGCTCCTAATGCGTCATATGTTTCAACAATTTTACCAATTGGTGGCTGACTTGTTTTAGGTAGTTCTTTAGCGTCTTTCATTTTTTCTAGAAATTCTGTTGAGCTAATATCCTCTTGGTCTACGTACGTAACACCATCGATTAGTATATTTAGGGGTACGACAGTAATGTTATTTTCTTCTAAAAAGTCTGCTGATAAATCTGTCGTCGAATCAACAACTATTTTAATTTTTGACATAATGATTCTCCTTTAATGATTGAACAGTATTACTAATTTTTCCTTGTACAAATTGACTTACTTCTTGCATGGTCTTATCTTCAAAAATAGAAGGCTCAATTGGGTCTAGAATGTGTACATAAACATCACCAGGGACCATTTTTTTAGAATCTTGAGCTTCCATGATTTTAGATGTCCCATAAATCGCAATAGGTACAATTTTAACTTTAGCTGATTTAGCTAATTTAAAAGAACCTGCTTTAAATTCTTTCATTTCTCCGCCTTTACTTCTACTACCTTCAGGAAAAATTAATAAAGAATGCTGTTCTTTTAATTTGTTAATACCATCTTTTATCATTTGTAAACTTGCGCGTCTATTTGAACGATCTAAATATATACAATTCATTTCTTCCATCCATGGACTTAAAAACGGAATTTTTTGAACTTCAGTCTTTGAAATAAATCCAAATGGTTGTGGTAAATGATTAATTAATACAGGAATATCAAAATTACCTTCATGATTTGAAATGTATAATACAGGCTCATCAAATGGTTCTGTATTGCCAGACAAGTGTGTTGTAACACCAGCTGAATCTAGAATGCGTGAAGCCCATCTTTTTGCATATAAAAAGATCATTTCATCTTGTTTACGGACATCATTAATCAATGTCTTCTTATGCTTAACTTTGTTTAATTGTGAAGACACAAGTGCTGCATAACCTATAATATAACCGATTGTTTTCGTCGTTCTTAACATACTATTTTTTCCTTTCCAAATGCATATAAGTGTGTGGTAAAGTGTTTTTATCATCGAGTTCGCCTGATTCAGATGAAAGAACCGTCCAATCTTTGAAGTCGTATGGAGGGAAAAAGGCATCGCCTTGAAACTTATCTTCTATTACTGTTACATACATATCGTCAACGCGGTCCATCATTTGTTCATAAAGTCCTTGACCACCAAAGATAAAGATATGTCCATCAAGTTGATCGATTTCATCTAAAGAATGAATCACATCGACACCTTCATGTTCAAAAGATGGATTTGTCGTTAATACAACATTACGTCTATTCGGTAATGGCTTTCCTAAAGAATCAAATGTTTTTCTTCCCATAACGATCGTATTTCCAGTCGTCAATGCTTTAACTCTTTTTAAGTCATTTGGTAAATGCCATGGCATCTTGTTGTCTAAGCCAATTACGCGATTTTGATCATGACAAACTATTATTGATTTCATTTAAATTACTCCTTTTTAAACTGCAATAGGTGCTTTAATACTTGGATGTGATTCGTAACCGTCAATTTCTAAATCTTCGTATTCAATATCAAATAATGATTTATCTGTGTTGATATTAAGTTTAGGTGCATCGTAAGAATCTCTTGAAAGTTGTTCATTTATTGCGTCTATATGGTTTTTATAAATATGCGCGTCTCCAAACGTATGGACAAACTCGCCTACTTCTAATCCACATTCTTTCGCAATTAAATGTGTTAATAAACTATAACTTGCAATATTAAAAGGCACACCTAAGAATATATCCGCACTTCGCTGATATAATTGACAGCTTAATTTTCCGTCTTTCACATAAAATTGGAATAATGTATGACAAGGTGGTAATGCCATTGTATCTATTTCAGTTGGATTCCAAGCAGAAATAATATGGCGTCTTGAATTAGGATTGTGTTTAATGTTTTCAATTAAAGTCTTAAGTTGGTCAAATCGTTTACCATCTTGATCTTTCCAATCTCTCCATTGTTTACCATAAACATTGCCTAAGTCACCGTATTTTATCATAAAATCATCATCATTTAGAATCTTATCTTTGAATATCGCAAGTTGTGCTTTATATTGTTCATTAAATTCATCATCTACTAACGAACGACGACCAAAGTCTGTCATATCAGGACCATCATAGTCATTACTTTCAACCCATTTCTTGAAAGCCCACTCGTTCCAAATGTTATTCTTATATTGTAATAAATATCTTATATTTGTATCGCCTTTAATAAACCATAAAAGCTCAGTTGCAATTAATTTAAAAGAAACCTTTTTAGTTGTTAATAACGGAAAACCTTCAGATAAATCAAATCTCATTTGGTGACCAAATATAGAAATCGTACCCGTACCCGTTCTATCGTCCTTATTCTCGCCTTCTTCTAATACCCTTTTACATAAATCGTGATACGCTTTATCAAAGTTATTCATTTGAGCACCTCTTTTTCATATTCTCCTGTTACTATATTAACGAAATTATCGGTAATTTACTACTGATATAATATAGAAAATTTCCAGATTATTAGGTATAATGGATATAAATTAACAAAGTGCTAACAAAACGAAGGAGGCTATTTCAATGAATGAAATTTTTGCTACTTTAGGGTTCTTCTTATTATTATGCTATATGATTAGTATGTGCATTACAGAATAGTATCAATAAGGGTTAATATACAAAAACTGGGACAAGAGATTGTCCCAGTTTTTGTATTTTTAAATGATTACGTCCATCACTCAAATTTATAACCCTGATTTATTCTCAGTCCATAATGTGTTTTAGTGCTTTTCCTTATACATTGTATTGTATTAAACTTTTTGAAAATCTCGCTTTTATAATGTGCTTTTACGATTAAATATTCGAAATGAGATACACTTTTGATTTCTGAAGGTATTTCAATATTACGTGAAAGTTCCCCCATTCTATCGTCTTCATCAAGTGTCTGTTCAAACATATGATCTAAATATAAGATATCGACCAATTCTGGATGTTGTTCTATCCAATGGTGATAATCATCGTTTATATAATGAATTCGTCTCAATTCTTCTTCTGTTAAATAGCGTTTCATGCCTTCAGAAATAACATAATAGATAAGTGGATTTTGTTCTATTGCATACACATGTGCTTTCTGATAATGCTTTAATATTAAATAAGTATCTCGCCCAAAGCCCATCGTGCCATCTATAAAATTAAATGTTGTAAAATCTGTTGTTATTTCATCTAACATTTCAATTAGTACAGGCATCTTATGTTGTTTCATCATGTGCAATTTAACTTTGACAGTATCTAAATGAAAATATATCGGTGTATCTGGCGTGAAATAGAGTTTTGGTCCACTACTTTCAAACACAATTAATGGTGCCGGATCTCGTTGAAATAATTGATTAATCGTTAATTTTCTTCGTTTAATGATTTGAACATTCTGAATGGATTCTAATTGAGATAACATAGAAAATGCATCTTCTACTTGTTTGTAGAGAGATGCATTTGATTTAACGGCAGTTGTGATACGAATATTAGTCACAGTATTCATCAAAAGCGTCTTTAATATCCAAACAGATTTCTTGGATATCTCTTCCTTCAATATGTTCACGTGGCATAAAGTATTTAAGCTCATTACCTTTAAATAATGCCATTGATGGACTTGATGGTACTTGTGCGATATATTCTCTCATTGTTTCAGTTGCTTCTTTATCTTGTCCAGCAAATACTGTAGCGATTCTAGAAGGTTTTTTATCATTTTGTTGAGCTACTGTAACAGCTGCAGGACGTGCTAAACCAGCTGCACATCCACATACAGAGTTTACGACGATAAATGTTGTTTCATTCGGTTGTGCGTTCTCCATATATTCTTTAACTGACTCTGCTGATTCTAAACTTTCAAAGCCTTGTCCAGTTAATTCACTTCTCATTGGTTGAGCAAGTTCTTTCATATATTGTTCATATGCATTCATATTTTATCCCTCTTTCTTTCTATTAGCCATTTGTTTCCAAACAGAACCTAATGCTTCTTCACCATTTTCAATTCTTTCAATTGCCATTTGTACTTGTAATTTAACATCGAAAGCTGGGTCGTCTTGTCTTTTTTTCAATGCTTCTAAAGCAGTTTCATCACCTTCATCGAATATAAACATAGCTGCACGCCATCTTACAATTTTCTGAGGGTCTTCTAATGCTTCTATCATCACTGGTAACGCTTCTTTAAATCCTAAATCACTTAAACAGTCACCAGCTGTTCTTCTTACAGAAACAACTTTATCTTTCATACCTTTGTATAAATAAGGTAATGTTTCTTTTGATTCGATCATACCTAATAGTACGATTGCCATTCTGCGTACTTGTGGCTTTTCATCATTTAACGCTACATCTAACAATGGATAATCGTCTTCTGTTGGTGTTGGAAAGTCATTTAACATTCTTAATTTTACTTTCCAATCCTCTTCTTGTTCAAAAGTTTCTTTATCAACATGTACAAATTGCTTTTCAGGAATGGTAATGTCACTTGTTAAAGCTTCTTCAACTAAAGCCTCTAATTTCTCTTTAGGGTACAATGCTAATATTTCTTCTTGAACGGTTGCTAATACTTCCTCTACTTCGCCGTAACGTACACCTAAATCTTCCCATTTTCTTAAAAAGACAACGTTATCTGAGTCTTTCGTTGCTTTTAGCATACTATCAATATAAATTTCAGGAAGTTGTTTACGTTTCTCTTCATCTTGTGTTGTTAATTTAATTTGATAAGGTATACCTTTAAACTTTAAGACTTCAGCTTTTACTTCACCGAAATGTTCATTTACTTGATTTTCAGCAAAGTCCCCTTCTTGATCTGAACCTGAGATGGCTGCTGTAACGTCTTTAAGTAAAGTATCCCAGTTTTCTTTTGGGCGTTTATCTACAGCGATAAAGTCCATAACATGGAATACAGATTTAATACCATCTAATTGAAGAATACGGTTAATGAATTCTGGATTATGATCATTCACTTCAGTATAAGTATTTGAAGACCTATCTTCTTTCTTAAATGATAAAACGATTTTCATCGTATTTGGGCTTGGTGTCGGTTCAACTCTAACAATTTCCATAATATCCTCCTTATTGCAACTTGTTACCTAATTGTTTAATGCGTATACCGATAGAACATTCCGATATACAATACTGATGTGCTTGGTGTTTACCCTTTGTTTCTCTATAGTGTGTCTTTAATAAACACCCTTTACAGTATGTTTCCATCAATTGATCTATTTGTTTAATTGCTTGTTTCTCTTCTTGAGCTAAAATGAGTGTCACTCCCTTACTAGACCGTTATTATAACATTCATCATACAAATTGTTTACGATAAAGCTTATTGATTTTTATAACTTTGAGCCGTATAATAGATAAGTTCGATTATCGCGGTTTCTAAACACCCGCTATATCAAAATTTAGGAGGAACAAAGTTATGTATAATGAATTAATAGGTATTGGAACTTTCTTCGTTACGTTTATATTGATGCTCGTTCTATACCGATTTTTTGGAAAAACAGGCCTGTTCGTTTGGGTTGCTATAGGTACTATTATAGCAAATATACAGGTTATTAAAACAGTAGAACTCTTTTCAGTTAGTGCAACACTTGGAAATGTTATGTTCGCATCAATATATCTTGCAACAGATATATTAAACGATATCTATGGTAGAAAACAAGCACGAAAAGCAGTTTGGCTTGGATTTTCTTCAGTAATCGTCATGGTTATATTATTACAGTGCTCTCTAGCGTTTATTCCTGCACAGGAAGATATCTCTCAAGAAGCACTTGAAACAATCTTTAATATTGTACCAAGAATTGCACTTGGATCCATCATTGCATATATCATTGGTCAACATTTAGATGTATTATTATTCACATTAATTAAGAAGAAATTCTCTTCAGATAGAACTTTTTATATAAGAGCTTACGGAAGTACAGTTGTCAGTTCAATAGTTGATACTGCGATCTTTGTATTGATTGCGTTCTATGGTAACTTGCCAAACAATGTTGTATTTGAAATATTCTTTACGACATACTTCTTAAAACTGCTCACAACATTATCTAACGTACCATTTGGTTACATTGCTAAATCAATGTATAGAAATGGTAAGATTAGCGAATAATTTCATACAAATTCAATAAAAATCCTACCTACTCCATTTCAATGGAAAAGGTAGGATTTTCTTATTGATTGAATACTTTCAAATACTCTACATAACTTGTTAAGTAATGTTCGATATCATCTATCTCTACACGATAACCTTCATGTTTAATATAGAATGCCTCTAATATGCGCTCTGGATTTTGGAAATACATTGCAACTTCAGGATAAAAATAACCTGATCTCATATAATCAGCTCTTCTATGAATCGTATCAACTAATAAATCAACGTCAAAATATTGTTTAATCAACTCAGATTGGTCATGTTGTTTCGCACTTTCTACTATATTATATGTAGCCATTAACATGCCTAGTAATAATGGATCTGTTGATTGACGATTTTGTACGTTATTCAAATGTTCTCCTAAATTTTGAAAAGCAAATTGATAATATTTTTCTGCTGGTTCTATTTGAATCAATACTTCTGTACTATAACTTAACCAATAGTCATGGTGTTTCCAATATGATTTTTGAATAAATTTTTCATAAAGTAATTTTGCAGTATTCAACCATTCTTCATTTTGATCCAGTTGATATAATTTTAATAACGCTAAAGCTGCTTGACCTTCATAATAAATGACTCTAAATGAATCTTTAACTGTTAAATCTGGATAATTCAACACATGTGTTGTTTCTCCGTTCTCATCAATCATGTTTAATAAGCCTTTCGCAACACTTTGAGCTGCTTTTAAATACTTCTTATTCGAACGACCGTATTGTATATAACCACATACAGCTAGTATAAATGCAGCATTCTGACCTAATTTAATTTCATTAATATAGTGTGTATCGTCAAATACATATGTTGCACCGTCGTGTTTATATAAATAATGATTGATAATGTAATCTATCGGTTTCTTAGCAATACTCACATTCTTTTTCAAATATGATAATGACTTGATAAATGCATAAGTTGTTGAACTATGACATAAATTGTTATAAGCATTGATATTGATATCAAAGTGTGGAAAATAACCATAATGATACTTACCATTATCTTGTATAAGATTCATCAAATAATCTGTATTCGTTTGAATCATACAATCAATTTCAACTGGAAGATTATCTACTGGTCTTAACCTTTTCATATAGCCTTCTTGTTCTAAATTGATAACCTGTTCATCTTCAATAAAATAACTTTTCGTATAGAATCTCTGAACTACTTTGCCTTCATAATCTTTGTGTAAATATAAATTGTAATTCTTCTTATACTTTCTTAAATAATGATTGATATTTTTCTCAGAAAGTATGAATATCCCTTTCTCGTTTGTTGGTCTAATAAAAGCATTGCTGTTTATTTCTTCTAGTAAAAATGCTAGGTGCCAATTGGAATCTAATACAAAACCATACTCAACATGATTTCTAGTTGTATGAACTAAGTCTTCTTTTAAATCATCAAATGGGATATCTTCAACAGATGTCACAATATCAATTTTAATCCATTTAGCTGCTTTACCACTCTTCTTACGATATGTTTCGACAAATTTAATCATTTGATTACTGTTCGATAATTTAAAGCTTTTAACAACGGCTTTAACTTTAGGATGTCCAATACTTATAAACAACCTTTCACAATCAGAATGTTCATTTATAATACTTTTAATTTGCTGTTTAGCATTCACGCTCTTTCAGTCCTTTCAATTTCAATATATGTATATAAAACTTTTTTAATCTGAATTCAAATATGTATAGACAAAAATGAAAATAATCATTTTATTTTAAATAAAATTAAAAATGAAGAGTCTGGAACATTAATGTTCCAGACCCTCATTACTCATTATATTTTATTGTTCTTCTTCTTCTTTTTTACGACGACCGAATAAGAATAATGAGCCAAGTCCTGCGAATAAGCTTCCGAATAAAGTAGCATTTTCAGCAGGTGTTTCACCAGTGTCTGGTAATACTTTTGCTTGTTCTTTGTTATCTTTATTCATCATGTTATCTTTAGAACTTTCCATACCATTAGTGCTTTGTTGTTGTTCATTTTGTGCCATATGTCCAGCATGATCAGCAGCTTTGCTATCCATACCATTCATATTGCTAGAACCAGCATCTGTGTTATCAGAAGCTTTTTCAACTACAACACCAACAGTTACAGTTTGTTTAGAACCATCAGGGTAAGTAACGGTTACTGGAATATCAACTTTTGTACCAGGTGTTACATCCTTAGGTGGAACAACTGTAATGTCACCAGTGTTAGGATCTACAGTTACAGTCCATCCACTTGGAACTTTGTCTGAAGGAACGTCAAACTTTGTACCAGGTGGTAACTCTTTATCGCCAGTTTGTGGGATATGAGTTGATGTACCAGGTTTAACTGGAGTTGGACCTTGATCTTTAGAACCATATCCAGGTGTATTGTCATCAGCTTGAGTCTTACCAGCAGGTTTGTCAGCAGGTTTTTCGACTACAACTTTAACAGGAACGATTTCAGTAGAACCGTCTGGGTAAGTAACCGTAACTGGTATATCAACCATAGTACCAGGTGTTACATCCTTAGGTGGAACAACTGTAACGTCACCAGTATTAGGATCAACAGTTACTGTCCATCCACTTGGAACTTTGTCCGCAGGAACATCAAACTTCGTACCAGGTGGTAATTCTTTATCACCAGTTTGTGGCACTTTAGTTTCAGAACCAGGTTTAACTGGTGTAGGACCTTGATCTTTAGAACCATAACCAGGTGTATTGTCGTCAGCATGTGATTTATCAGTAGCTTTTTCAACGACAACTTTAACCGGAAGTTCTTCAGTAGAACCGTCTGGGTAAGTCACTGTAACTGGAATTTCAACTTCAGTACCAGGTGTAACATCTTTCGGTGGAACGATTGTTAAGTCACCAGTGTTAGGGTCAACTTCTACAGTCCAACCACTTGGAACTTTGTCCGCAGGAACGTCAAACTTCGTACCAGGTGGTAACTCTTTATCACCAGTTTGTGGCACTTTAGTTTCAGAACCAGGTTTAACCGGTGTAGGACCTTGATCTTTAGAACCATAACCAGGTGAATTGTCGTCAGCGTTAGACTTATCAGCTGGTTGATCAGTTGATTTTTCAACGATAACTTTAACCGGAAGTTCTTCAGTAGAACCATCTGGGTAAGTAACCGTAACTGGGATATCAACTTCAGTACCAGGTGTAACATCTTTCGGTGGAACGATTGTTAAATCACCAGTGTTAGGATCAACTTCTACAGTCCAACCACTTGGAACTTTGTCCGCTGGAACATCAAACTTCGTACCAGGTGGTAACTCTTTATCACCAGTTTGTGGAACTTTAGTTTCAGAACCAGGTTTAACTGGAGTTGGAGCTTGGTCTTTAGAATCATATCCAGGTGTATTGTCATCAGCATGTGATTTTTCAGTAGCTTTTTCAACGACAACTTTAACCGGAAGTTCTTCAGTAGAACCGTCTGGGTAAGTCACTGTAACTGGAATATCAACTTCAGTACCAGGTGTAACATCCTTCGGTGGAACGATTGTTAAATCACCAGTGTTAGGATCAACTTCTACAGTCCATCCACTTGGAACTTTGTCCGCAGGAACGTCAAACTTCGTACCAGGTGGTAATTCTTTATCACCAGTTTGTGGAACTTTAGTTTCAGAACCAGGTTTAACCTGTGTAGGACCTTGATCTTTAGAACCATATCCAGGTGTATTGTCGTCAGCGTTAGACTTATCAGCTGGTTTGTCAGTTGATTTTTCAACAACAACTTTAACAGGAAGTTCTTCAGTAGAACCGTCTGGGTAAGTCACTGTAACTGGAATATCAACTTCAGTACCAGGTGTAACATCTTTCGGTGGAACGATTGTTAAATCACCAGTGTTAGGATCAACTTCTACAGTCCAACCACTTGGAACTTTGTCCGCTGGAACATCAAACTTCGTACCAGGTGGTAACTCTTTATCACCAGTTTGTGGAACTTTAGTTTCAGAACCAGGTTTAACTGGAGTTGGAGCTTGGTCTTTAGAATCATATCCAGGTGTATTGTCATCAGCATGTGATTTTTCAGTAGCTTTTTCAACGACAACTTTAACCGGAAGTTCTTCAGTAGAACCGTCTGGGTAAGTCACTGTAACTGGAATATCAACTTCAGTACCAGGTGTAACATCCTTCGGTGGAACGATTGTTAAATCACCAGTGTTAGGATCAACTTCTACAGTCCATCCACTTGGAACTTTGTCAGCTGGAACGTCAAACTTCGTACCAGGTGGTAATTCTTTATCACCAGTTTGTGGAACTTTAGTTTCAGAACCAGGTTTAACTGGAGTTGGAGCTTGGTCTTTAGAATCATATCCAGGTGTATTCGATGCAGATTGACTAGGTGTAGTAATATCAGGTTTACCATCACCGTCTTTATCTGTTGGTGAATCAGATTTAGGATCAGATTCATCTTTGTTTGGAATACCATCTTTATCGTGGTCTTCGTCACCATCAGGAATGCCATTACCATCAGTATCAGCTTTAGTTGGGTCAGTACCAATAAGTTCTTCGTCTTTATTGCTTACACCATCACCATCGATGTCGTTGTCATCTTTGTCAGGTGTACCATCGCCATCAGTATCCTTCGGAGTTGAGATGTCAGGTTTACCGTCGCCATCTTTATCAGTTGGCGTATCTGATTTAGGATCAGATTCATCTTTGTTTGGAATACCATCTTTGTCGTGGTCTTCGTCACCATCAGGAATGCCATTACCATCAGTATCAGCTTTAGTTGGGTCAGTACCAATCAATTCTTCGTCTTTATTGCTTACACCATCACCATCGATGTCATTGTCATCTTTGTCAGGTGTTCCATCACCGTCAGTATCCTTCGGAGTTGAGATGTCAGGTTTACCGTCGCCGTCTTTATCTGTTACATCAAATGAATTTGGATTAGATTCGTCTTTATTTGGAATACCATCACCGTCGTAATCCTCGTCACCGTCATTGATACCATTACCATTAGTGTCTGGATTTAATGGATCAGTGCCAATTTCAATCTCATCATAGTCGTTGATACCATCACCATCAACATCAGTATCATCTTTGTCGATAATACCATCGCCATCAGTATCAGCTGGAGTCGTGATATCAGGTTTGCCGTCACCATCTTTGTCCGTTGGTTTATCGGATTTACGATTAGATTCAGTTTTATTTGAGTAACCGTCACCATCGTAATCTTCATCACCATCATCGATACCATTACCGTCAGTATCAACTTTAGTTGGATCAGTACCAATTAGTTTTTCATCTTCGTTATTAACACCATCGCCATCAATATCATTGTCATCTTTATCAGGGATGCCATCGCCATCAGTATCCTTCGGAGTTGAGATGTCAGGTTTACCGTCGCCATCTTTATCAGTGACATCAAATGAGTTTGGATCAGATTCATCTTTATTTGGAATACCATCGCCATCGTGATCTTCGTCACCATCAGGGATACCATTACCATTAGTATCAGGATTTAATGGATCAGTACCAATTTCTATCTCATCGTAATCATTGATACCATCACCATCGATATCAGGATCATCTAAGTCAATAATACCATCTCCATCTGTATCAGTAGGTGTTGAGATGTCAGGCTTACCATCACCATCTTTATCAGTTGGTTTGTCAGATTTAGGATTAGATTCGTGTTTGTTTGAGTAACCATCATTATCGTAATCCTCATCACCATCATTCACACCATTACCGTCAGTATCAGGATTTAATGGATCAGTACCAATAAGTTTTTCATCTTCATTGTTGATACCGTCACCATCGATGTCATTATCATTTCTGTCAGGTTTACCGTCGCCGTCAGTATCTTTATTAGAATCAGTTGGCGTAGATACATCTGGTTTTCCATCATAATCTTTATCAGTTGGTTTATCTGAATTTGGATTAGATTCATCTTTATTTGGAATACCATCGCCATCATGGTCTTCATCGCCATCTGGGATACCATCATGGTCAGTGTCTGGATTATTAGGATTAGTACCAATTAATTTTTCATCTTCATTGTTGATACCATCACCGTCGATGTCAGTATCATCTTTATCAGGGATACCGTCACCATCAGTATCTTGTGGAGTCGTGATATCCGGTTTACCATTACCATCTTTATCAGTTACTTTATCTTTATTTGGATTAGATTCGTCTTTGTTTGGTATACCATCACTATCATAATCCTCATCTCCATCACTTACACCATTACCGTCAGTGTCAGGGTTAGTTGGGTCAGTACCGATAAGTTTTTCATCTTCATTGTTAACACCGTCACCATCGATGTCTTCATCATCAATATCAGGGATTCCATCACTATCAGTATCATGAGGAGTCGTGATATCAGGTTTACCATCACCATCTTTATCAGTTGGTTTATCTGAAGATGGATCAGATTCATCTTTATTAGGTATACCGTCACCATCATGATCTTCGTCTCCATCATTTACGCCATCACCATTAGTATCTGGATCTAACGGATCTGTGCCAATAAGGATTTCATCTTCATCGTTAATGCCGTCGCCATCCTTATCAGTGTCATCTTTGTCAAGAATGCCATCACCATCAGTATCATCTGGAGTAGTAATATCAGGTTTACCGTCACCATTTTCATCTGTTGGTTTATTAGATTCAGGATCAGATTCATTTTGGTTTGTTACGCCATCATTATCAAAGTCTTCCTCTCCATCATTCTTACCATTACCGTCAGTGTCAGGATTTGTAGGATCAGTGCCGATAAGTTTTTCATCCTCATTGTTTACACCATCGCCATCGATGTCAGTGTCATCTTTATCTGGTATGCCATCACCATCAGTATCTTTCGGTGTTTCAATGTCAGGTTTACCGTCACCATCTTTATCCGTTGGTTTATCAGAATTTGGATCAGATTCTTCTTTGTTCGGAATACCATCACCATCATGATCTTCATCACCATCAGAAATACCATCGTGATCAGTATCAGGATTTGTAGGATCAGTACCGATAAGTTTTTCATCTTCGTTACTTATACCGTCACCATCGATGTCAGTGTCATCTTTATCTGTGATGCCATCGCCATCAGTATCCTTCGGAGTTGAGATATCAGGTTTACCGTCACCGTCTTTATCCGTTGGTGTATCAGATTTAGGATCAGATTCATCTTTGTTCAGAACACCATCGCTATCGTAGTCTTCGTCACCGTCACTTACACCATTACCGTCAGTATCAGGATTTGTAGGATCAGTACCGATAAGTTTTTCATCTTCGTTGCTTACACCATCACCGTCGATGTCATTGTCATCTTTGTCAGGTGTACCATCTCCGTCAGTATCTTTGTCTGAATCAGAATCAGAGCCAGAATTTGAAGTACTGTTAGAGTCAGAACTACTATCAGTGTTGCTATCTGATGTTGAGTTCGAATTACTGTCACTATCAGAACTGCTATCTGTATTAGAACCGCTATTAGAGTTCAAATCTGAATCAGAAGAACTGTCAGTAGCTGAATTGCTATCTGTAGCAGAATCAGAACCACTGTTCGCATTAGAGTCAGAGCTACTGTCATTAGCAGAGTTAGAATCTTTATCAGATTGACTATCAGAACTGCTATCAGTGTTAGAACCTGAGTTGTTGTTTGAGTCAGAGTTCATGTCAGATCCACTATTTGAGTTAGAGTCTGAATCAGATGTGTTGTTAGCATCTGAAGTTGAGTTACTATCAGAACCACTATTTGAGTTAGAGTCTGAATCAGATGTGTTGTTAGCATCTGAAGTTGAGTTACTATCAGAACTACTATCAGTGGTAGAACCAGAATCATTGTTAGAATCAGAACTGCTGTCTGTATTAGAACCTGAGTTATTGTTAGAATCAGAGTTCATGTTAGATCCACTGTTTGAGTTAGAATCTGAGTTGCTGTCATTAGCAGAGTTAGAATCTTTATCAGATTGACTATCAGAGCTGCTGTCTGTATTAGAATCTGAGTTATTGTTAGAATCAGAGTTCATATCAGAACCATTATCCTTCGGAGTTGTGATATCAGGTTTACCGTCACCATCATTGTCCGTTGGTTGATCTGAAGATGGATCAGACTCATCTTTATTAGGAATACCATCGCTATCGTGATCTTCGTCACCATCGCTCACACCATTACCGTCAGTATCAGGGTTGTTTGGATCCGTACCAATCAGTTTTTCATCTTCATTACTTACACCATCGCCGTCGATGTCTTTGTCATCTTTATCAGGTGTACCATCGCCATCAGTATCCTTCGGAGTTTCAATATCAGGTTTACCATCACCATCTTTGTCCGTTGGTTGATCTGAAGATGGATCAGACTCAT